>NZ_ATXI01000010.1 GCF_000421605.1 Thermodesulfobacterium thermophilum DSM 1276 | reverse complement strand
GGACTTTTGAAAAAGAAGGAACATTATTTTGTTTATAAGAAATATCCTGAGGGGGTGAGGAGGTATATATACACGACGAATGTGGTTGAGAATATAAATAGCAGGATAGAGCTGATAAGGGTAAATACAGGGGGATATTTTCAATCAATCAAGACAGCAGAGGTTGCGATATACATAACAGTAAGTCGGATTCAGAAAACGAGATGGCAAAAACCACTTCCTTTAATTAAGTCTGCTTTATACGAATTGAGGCAAATGTTTGTGAAGAGATTTTATAAGGAGACACAATTCTCTTGACAAGTGTCTCAAGGTAAACCAAAATGTGCGAATTTGCCAACGAAAATGGCTCTCCAAGTAAGTACCTTTAACATCTTGTCTTTTGATGTAGTTCATCACGATTGCTACTATACCTGTAATACCTACTAACAGTGATAATGCATACAATACATAGATTATCTCAGTTAGTTTCTGGTGCCATCGCATCCTTTCATCTTCCATCATGTCTGACATCGTTTCCCTCCTACAATTTTTATGTTGTTTTTTGCTAAAAAAATAAAACCAACGTCATACATCTCAAAGATTTTTTGTAATTACTGATACAGTATAGTTATGAGGGGGACTTTGTCAAGTCCTCTAAGCATTGACAAAAGCATGGTTTTATGTATATTTAAAAAAATTCTAAAATAACGAGGGGAGTAGACATGCATTATTTCGGATATAAAAATGGGGAGCTTTTTTGTGAAGAAGTTCCTGTAAAAAGAATTGTAGAGGAGGTAGGGACTCCGGTTTACATCTATTCTGCCAGTACGATCAAAAGGCACTTTAAGGTGTTTGAGAATTCATTTCTTCCTGTAGACCATATTATCTGCTATTCAGTTAAGGCCAACTCTAACATAGCCATACTTTCTCTGTTAAGAAGTTTAGGCTCTGGAGCTGATATAGTCTCAGGAGGAGAGCTTCAAAGAGCCTTAAAAGCAGGTATCAATCCTCAGAAAATTGTTTTTTCTGGGGTAGGAAAGACTGAAAAAGAAATGGAGATGGCTCTTTCAGCAGGGATTCTCATGTTTAACGTTGAAAGCTTAGAGGAGCTTGAGGTTTTGGGTGAGGTTGCCCAAAAATTAGGGAAACCGGCTCCTTTTGCCTTAAGGGTCAATCCAGATGTGGACCCACAGACCCATCCCTACATCTCAACAGGTCTTAAGAAAAACAAGTTTGGTATTCCTGAAGAATTGGTGGTTGAAGCCTATAAAAAGGCCAAAGACCATCCCTATTTAAACCCTGTAGGACTTGACGCCCATATCGGCTCCCAGATAACCTCTATTTCGCCTTTTAAAGATGCTCTCTACCGACTAAAAAAAATCTGGGAGGAAATTACCTCCTTAGGCATAGAGCTTAAATATTTAGACTTAGGTGGTGGTCTTGGGATTATCTATAACAACGAAGAGCCACCTTTACCAGAAGAATATGCTGAAGCCATCATAAAAGAAGCTCAAGACCTTAAAGCCACCCTTATTTTAGAACCTGGAAGGGTGATCGTAGGTAACGCAGGGATACTGGTGACCAAAGTGCTTTACAACAAAGAAAACCTTGAGAAAAGATTTGTTATCGTAGATGCGGGAATGAACGACTTGATAAGGCCTGCTTTTTATCAAGCCTACCATAAAATCATCACAGTAGAAGAAAAAAACGAGGAAAAAGTGGTGGTAGACATCGTAGGTCCAATCTGTGAAAGTAGTGACTTCTTTGCTAAAGATCGAAAAATACCAAGGGTTAAAAGAGGGGACTTACTTGCTATCATGAGTGCTGGAGCCTATGGTTTTGTGATGAGTTCTAACTATAACTCAAGGCTAAGAGTCCCAGAAGTTTTGGTAGACGGAGACCGTTTCTTTGTGACGAGAAGGAGAGAAACTATAGAAGACCTTTTAGCCCTTGAAATGGTTCCTGCTCTCTATCTTTAAATGAGTGTCATTCCTAAAGAATTTAGGTTAGACTATTACGATTATCCTCTTTCTGAAGAGTTAATAGCCTATTTTCCTGTAGAAGACCGAAAAAGCTCTCGCCTCTTAGTTATAGACAGAAAAACCCAAAAACTTTTTTTTCACCAAACCTTTGCTGAAATAGAAAAATATTTTCAAAAAGGAGACCTTTTAGTCCTTAATAATACCAAAGTTTTTCCTGCAAGACTTAAAGGTATTAAACCTACTGGAGGGGAGGTAGAACTCCTTCTTTTTCAAAAACCTCAAGGGTTGTCTTTTCAAACTTTAGCCCTTATCAAAGGTAAGAGAATAAAAAAAGGCACAGAAATCATAGCTAATGAAATCACCATAAAAGTGTTAGAATCGTTAGAAGGAGGAAGGTTTTTAGTCGAAATTAAAGCCAACCAACCTTTAGAAACCCTGATTTATAAACACGGTAAAGCTCCTCTTCCTCCTTACATCAAAAGAGAACCAGAAGAATTAGACTTATTACGCTATCAAACGGTTTATGCACAAAAAGAAGGGTCTATCGCAGCTCCTACCGCAGGGTTTCATTTTGACTCTTATCTACTTGAACTCCTTAAACAGAAAGGAGTTATCCTTAACTTTATTACCCTTCATGTAGGTTATGGTACCTTTGCTCCGATAAAAGTGCAAGACATAAGAAAACACCGGGTGGAGCCAGAATACATAGAGGTAGAGCCTGAGGTGGTAGAAGAAATAAAAAAAGCTTTGAAAGAAAAAAGAAGGATTTTTGCGGTAGGCACAACCACAGTCAGGACTTTAGAATTTATCGCCCAAAAAGGTTTTATACCTTATAAAGGGCTTTGCGACCTTTACATCTATCCTGGTTTTACCTTTCAGGTGGTTTCTGCGATAATTACCAATTTTCACCTTCCTAAGTCTTCTTTACTTCTTTTAGTTTGCGCCTTTGCCGGAAGGGACCTTATTTTAAAAGCCTATCAAGAGGCCATAGCTCAAAAATATCGCTTCTATTCTTATGGAGATGCTACCCTTATCCTTTAGTCTTTTTAAGCTTTTTTAGTACCTTATACACCGCCTCAACGGTTTTTTCTATCTCTTTTTCTTTATGGGCTAAAGACACAAACCAAGCCTCAAACTGGGAAGGAGGAAGGTAAACACCCTTTTCTAACATCCTTTGCCAGAACTCTGCAAAAAGATGGGTGTCACAACTCAACGCTGTTTCAAAATCAATAACCTCTTTCTCGGTAAAAAAGAGGGTAAGCATAGACCCAACTCGATGTAAACGATAGTTAAGATCAAGGTCTTCTAAAACCTCTCTTATTCCCTTTTCTAAAAGTTCTGCCATCAGATTAAGTCTTTCATAAGTCCCTGGTTTTAGTAATTCCTTTAAGGTGGCAAGGCCTGCGGCTACAGCTATAGGATTTCCAGAAAGGGTACCTGCCTGATACACAGGTCCCTCAGGAGCAACTAAATTCATTATTTCAGCTTTACCTCCATAAGCACCTACCGGAAGCCCTCCTCCTATTATCTTTCCTAAACAGGTAAGGTCTGGAATTACCCCAAAGGCTTCTTGGGCTCCTCCCACCCCTAACCTGAAACCTGTAATTACCTCATCAAAAATAAGAAGAGATCCATACTGCTGGGTTATTTCTCTTAAAAACTTAAGAAAACCCTCCTTAGGAGGAATAACTCCCATGTTAGCTGGGACTGGTTCTACTATCACCGCGGCTATCTCTTCTCCAAACTTTTCAAAGGCCTCTTTTACCTTTTCGAAATCGTTAAACGGAAGGTTTAAGGTATGAGCCGTAAGTTCTTCAGGAACCCCTGGGCTTGCAGGTATCCCAAAGGTAGCCAAACCTGAACCAGCTTTTACCAGTAAAGCGTCTACATGCCCATGGTAACATCCCTCAAACTTGATGATTTTTTTACGGTTGGTATAGGCTCTGGCAAGCCTTATGGCACTCATCGTGGCTTCGGTTCCTGAGTTAACCAGACGAATTTTTTCGATAGAAGGAACTGCATTTTTTATAAGCTCCGCAAGTTCAACCTCTTGCCAGGTAGGTGCACCAAAGCTTGTGCCTCTTTTAGAAGCAAAATAAACCCCGGCGATTACCTCTGGATGGGCATGACCTAAGATAAGAGGCCCCCAGGAACATACATAATCTATATATCTATTGCCATCTACGTCTATTAAATAAGCACCCTCTCCTCTTTCAAAAAACACAGGGTCTGACTTTACCGCTTTACAAGCCCTAACAGGACTGTTTACCCCTCCGGGTATAACCTCTAAAGCTTTTTTATAAAAAAGTTGTGACCTTATCCTTTCCACAACCTTCCCCCTTTATCTCGTATTTTTTAGCAACTCAAACTTAGAAAGTTTCTCTAAGATTTCAGTTAAGCTTACCGCCTCTTCTATCGTTTCTCCCCAGGTAACCAATCCATGACCTTGCAAAAAAATCACCTTACTTGTCAACGAAGCCTCTCCAACCCTCTCCCAGAGTTCCTGAGATCCAGGAGGTAAAAAAGGAACTTTTGCTATGTTTTTTAACAAAATTTCTGCCTCTTTAAGGCTAAACTCATTAAAATCAAAATCCGTTGAAAACAAACCTAAAGTATAGAGGGGGTGGGTATGTATCACCGAGTTAGCCTGAGGATTTTTTTCGTAGATCAAAAAATGCATCCCCCATTCAGAAGAAGGCCTTCCGTTGATAAAGCTCTTGTCCCAACCTACAAAAACAAAATCCCTTTCACTTAATCCTTGTTTTAATCTTCCAGAAGGGGTGATCCAAAAACCATACTTAGTTCTTACAGAAAAATTACCTTCAGACCCTGCTACCAAACCTTTTTCTGACAAAGTCCGGGCAAAAAAAACAAGGGTTTTTAGGTTATTCTGTATCAAGGTTTACCGCCTTTACAAGTTCTATGTTTTCAAGGCTCCAATCAACTGTTTTTTTAAGCCCCTCTTCTATAGAAACTTCAGGTTCCCAGCCTAAAAGTCTTTTGGCCTTACCTATCTCAGCCCAGGTAACCTTCATGTCTGCCTTATGAAAAGGTCGATATTCCACCTTGGCTTTTTTCCCAAGCAAACATTCAAGAAGACTTATGATTTGGTTGATAGAAATTGGGTTCCTTCCTCCACCAAGATTGATGATTTCATAACCTAAGGGTTTTAAAGCAAGAAGCGTTCCCTTAGCGATATCATCTATATAGGTAAAATCTCTTGCCTGGGTGCCATCTCCATAAACCACTATAGGCTTTCCCTCGTAGATCCACTTTATAAACCTAAAAATACTCATGTCTGGCCTTCCTGCAGGTCCATAAACCGTAAAATATCTGGTAACCGTTATATCAAGCCCATAAAGATGATGGTAGGTATAAGCCAAAAGTTCCGCAGAACCCTTGGTAGCGGCATAAGGAGATAAAGGTTTATTTACCTTTAGTTCTTCTTCAAAAGGGGGATTAAGACCTGCATAAAGAGAGGAGGTAGAGGCTAAAACCATCTTGTTGACTTGAAAATCCTTCATAGCCTCAAGAAGGTTTAAAGTAGCTTTTACGTTACTTTCTACATAAGCCCAGGGGTCAACTAAGCTTGCTCTCACCCCTGCTCTTGCCGCAAGATGAATAACTGCCTTGATCTGATAGTTTTCAAACAACAACCGGACTGCCTCAAAGTTAGCCAGATCAAGCTTGTGAAATTTAAAGGTATCAAAACGTTTTAACTGAAAAAGCCTCCATTCCTTTAGCTTAACATCATAGGCCGCATTTAGGTTATCCACCCCTAATACCTTTTCCCCTTCCCTTAACAAAAACTCACTTACCCTCCATCCTATAAACCCAGCTGCCCCTGTAACAAGATAATATCCCATCCTCTTTTTTCCCTCCTTGCAATCTCCGTAAAATTTCATTTTACCAAAACTTAAACAAAAACCAACCTTAAGAACTTTTTAAAAAAGATTTAACGTTGCTTGCTAACAAACCTTTTTGTGTTATATTCCAAATTCTAAAAAATTTTAATTAAAACCTCTAAATTCTGTATGAAAAAGATTCTGTTTTTTTCCCTGTTTTTTTTTCTGTTTTTTATATATGCCTGTAAAAGCATACAAGGTGCTGAAGAATGTCCCTCAGGAGCCCTCTCAGAATACCAAAGTTCTCTTAATTATCCCTCTCAGATAACCAGCCTTTACCAGCTGTTAGAATGTAAACCCATCTGGAATGAAAAAAACATAGAAAAGCTTAAAAAACTAATAGAAAATTCAGCCTGGGAGGGTTTAAACCCTGCAGACTATCAGGTAGACTTTAATGAAGATAATGAAGAGGTTTGGATAAAAGAGGTAAAGCTAACAGATACGCTGTTAAAACTTGCCTATCATACCTATTATGGAAGGGTTAATCCTAACAAAGTCTTTTCTATGGTGAACTTTCCCCCTAAAAAGGATACGGTAGTAACCACTTTAGCCAAGCTTTTAGAAGAAGACAGGTTAGAAGACCTGTTTACAGCCTTAGCCCCAGAGTTTGAAGAATATCGCGTTTTGAAAGATTATTTAAGGCGTTATAAAGAAATCATAGAAGTAACCAAGGATGACCCTATAGAACTTGATAAAAAATTAAAACCAGGAGACCAGAACCATCTAATACCTAAAATTAGGAAAAGACTTTATCTCCTTGGGTATCTTGAAACTTTTACAGAAAGTCAAACCTATGACCAAGAGCTTAAGGTAGCTATCCAGAAATTTCAAAAAGGACAAAACCTAAAACCAACCGGGATCATAGATCAGCAAACAGTAAGGTTGTTAGAACTTCTACCAAAAAAACGGGTGATTCAAATCAGCGTCAACTTAGAAAAGTTTAGATGGTTACCCCAGAAAAAACCAGAAGCCCTATACGTTTGGGTAAACATACCTTCTTTTGAGCTTTCTGTCATAAGAGAGGGTAATGTGATTTTTTATAGCCCTGTTATCGTTGGGAAAAGTAATCCTAAGGATTTTAGGCCCACCCCTCTACTTTACAGTAAAATGACCCATTTAGTAATAAATCCTCCCTGGAACATCCCCCCTAATGTTTATCTAAAAGATTTTTTTCCTAAAATTACTAAAGACCCTGGATATCTTTTAAAGCAAGGTGTAAAGGTCTATGCCAACAACACAGAAATAAATCCATTTAGTATAAATTGGGAAAACTACAACCGTCTGGATTTACCCTTTAGACTGGTCCAACCTCCGGGAAACGGAAATGCCTTAGGGAAGGTAAAATTTCAGTTCCCCAACCCTTTTGACGTTTACCTACATGACACCCCTAAAAAACATCTTTTTAGATATGCTAAGAGAGACTTTAGTTCAGGATGCGTAAGGGTTAAAAATGCGGTTGAATTAGCCAGGTTTTTGGTATCCAATGGTTATACTAACGGTTGGGATGAAAAAAGACTAATAAAGGCTTTACAGTTAGATAAAACCATCTATATCTCCCTTAACCCCCCTATTCCTGTTTATCTTGTCTATTTTACCGCAGTAGTTAAAACACCTTATATCTACTATCTTGAAGACCTCTACGGTTACGACCAAAAGATAGCAAAGCTATTTAACTCAAAATAAACCTAAAAATGTTTACCCGAAGGTTCTTTCTTAAGACTTTAGGGTTGGTTTTAGCCAAACCTGTATTGTCTTTTGGAAGTTTATTGAGTTTTCCTGAGAGGACCCTTAAAATCTACAACCTACATACAGAAGAAAAAGTAGAAGCAACTTACTGGGCTAACGGAGAATATTTAGGAGAAGGAATTTCTTTACTTTTCTATATCTTTAGAGACTATAGAAAAGGTGAAGTTTACCCTATAGACGTTAAACTTTTTGACCTTTTATTTTTGGTAAGTCAAATGGTTAACTCAAAAACTCCTATATGTTTAGTCTCTGGCTACAGATCTCCTGAGACCAACGAATTTTTAAGAAAAGCTACTTCTGGGGTTGCGAGTAAAAGTTTGCATACAGAAGGAAAGGCGGTAGACTTCTTTTTGGAAGACACACCTTTAGAGGATTTGTTAAAAGCTGGATTAAACTTAGGTCTCGGAGGGGTTGGATACTATCCTGGGAGGTTTATTCATCTTGACGTAGGGAGGCCAAGATTTTGGACAGGATAAAAACAGTTGCCTAAAAGAAAATAATGATTAAACTTTACTCAAACGAAAAAACTGAAGAGGGAGTCAAAAATGCTTGAAGGGTTAAGTCAAAGGTTAGAGGAGGCTTTAAACAAGTTTAAGGATAAAGGAAAACTCAGTCCAGATGAAATAAAAAAAGGTTTAAGGGAAATTCGTCTTGCCTTACTTGAGGCAGACGTAAACTACAAAGTAGTAAAAGATTTTATCGGAAGGGTAGAGGGGAGATGTCTTTCTTCTGAAGTTACCGAGAGTTTAACCCCTTTTCAGCAGGTAGTAAAGATTGTATATGAAGAGCTGGTAAAGACCCTTGGAGGAGAGGCCAAAGGCCTTGATTTAGGAGGGCATAAACCTTCCAGAATTCTGCTTGCAGGACTTCAAGGGTCAGGAAAAACCACTACCGCAGCCAAACTTGCGAGACATCTAAAGAAGAAAGGGCATCATCCCCTTTTGGTCTCAGCAGACATCTACCGTCCTGCAGCCATAGAACAGCTTAAAGTACTTGCACAAAAGATAGATGTACCCTTTTATGAAGCCCAACCTGGAGAAAAACCGTTAGAAATCGTCCAGCATGCCATAGAAATGGCGAAAAAAGAAGGAAGAGATGTGGTGATCATAGATACAGCGGGTAGACTACATATAGACGAAGCCCTTATGGAAGAATTAATAGAGTTAAAAAATGCCTTTAGTCCTTCGGAGGTACTGCTTGTGGCTGATGCCATGATGGGACAGGATGCGGTGAATGTAGCTAAAACCTTTCAAGAAAAAGTAGGGTTAACAGGTATCATTCTTACGAAAATGGAAGGAGATGCCAGAGGAGGTGCAGCCCTTTCTATAAAAGAAGTCACCGGATGTCCCATTAAGTTTTTGGGAGTAGGAGAAAAAGTAGATGCTTTAGAGGTTTTTTATCCCGAAAGACTTGCAGGAAGAATTCTCGGGATGGGAGACGTTTTAACCTTGATAGAAAAAGCTCAAGAAACCTTTGACCTCAAAAAAGCCAAAGAGCTCGAAAAAAAACTTAAAAAACTTGAGTTTGATTTAGAAGACCTGAGAGAACAGTTAAAACAGATGAAAAAATTAGGTTCTGTGAGGGATATACTGGGATTTTTACCTGGGGTAGGGAAAAAATTGAGTCAGTTTGAGTTTGACGAAAAAGAGATTTTAAGGATGGAAGCCATCATCAACTCGATGACCAAACAGGAAAGGAAAAATCCGAAAATAATCAACGCAAGCAGAAAAAGACGTATAGCTAAAGGTAGCGGGACCACAGTCCAAGATGTAAACAAGCTTTTAAGAAGCTATGAGGAAATGCTTAAACTATTGAAACAAATGAAAACTCCAGGAAGACTTCAACAAGTTTTTCGGAGAATGTTTGGCACTTAAAAAATGATTGTAAAAAATAAATTAGGTGGTAAAATATTAAGGCTAAAATTTTTTAAGGAGGTAGAGGAAAAGTGCCGGTCAGGATTAGACTTATGAGATTTGGTAGAAGGAAAAGACCTTTTTACAGAGTGGTGGCAGCGGATTCTCGTGCTCCCAGAGATGGAAAATTTTTAGATATCTTAGGGTATTATGATCCTTTAAAACAACCTTTTGAGTTTAAGGTAAACGAAGAAAAAGTTAAGGCTTGGCTTGAAAAAGGCGCTGAACCTACAGAAACGGTAAGAGCCCTTCTGAAAAGGATAGGGATTAAAGTAGACCAAAAAGCGTAAATTCAAACTGCCAGTAGAGAGGAGGGTAGAAGATGAGCAAACTCAAAGATTTGGTGGAGAGCATCGCTAAGGTCCTGGTAGACAAACCAGAAGCAGTCCAGATCAACGAGATCGAAGGAGAACAAACCTCTGTAATCGAACTTAGAGTTGCCAAGGAAGACCTTGGCAAAATCATAGGTAAAGAAGGGCGTACTGCTAAAGCTATTAGAACCATCTTAGGGGCTGCAGGTAGTAAACTTCGCAAGAGAGTTGTGTTAGAAATCATAGAATAGTGAAAGTTCCTGTTGCCAAAATTTTGAGCACCCACGGACTTAAGGGAGAGATTAAAGTCTCTCCCTTAGTTTCCTCTTTTGAGCTGCTTTTTCAAACAAAAAAGTTCTATCTTTCTCCTAACTCTTCGGAAGAATTGATGGTTGAGTCTGTTAAAAAAGGGCCTGGGTTTAACGTTCTCATCTTTAAATTTAAAGACTTAGACTATGAAAAAGCTCAAAGTCTTGTCAACCAAAAACTTTACTTAAGTTTAGAAGAACTTCCCGAACCTTTAGAAGATGAATTTTATTATCACCAAATAGAGGGTTTCTGTGTTAAAGACCCTTCTGGTAAAACTTGGGGTAAGGTTAAAGAGGTTATGCCGATGGGGGAGTATGATCTTCTACTGGTAAAGACTCCAGAAGGATTTGAGTTTTATGTCCCTATGGTAGAAGAATACGTTGTGGAGATGGATTTTTCCTCTCGAACCATCATAGTCCAAAACTTAGAAGGCCTTATAGAAGTTCAAAAACCCTAAGATTTAAATCTATGCAGATAGATATCATCACCATTTTTCCAGAATATTTTGAAAGTCCATTAAAAGTAGGGCTTTTAGGAAAGGCTTTACAAAAAGGTCTTTTAGAGATTAATCTTGTCAATTTAAGAGATTTTTGTCAGGATAAACACCGTGTGGTTGATGATGAACCCTTTGGAGGTGGAGAGGGGATGGTTTTTAAACCTGAACCCCTCTACCGAGCGATAACATTTCTTAAACAAAAAAGTAAAAGTCCTTGGGTGGTCTATCTCTCCCCTCAAGGAGAGGTGTTAAATCAAAAAATAGCAGAAGAGCTTTCTCAAAAAAACCATCTTATCCTTATTTGCGGAAGGTATGAGGGAATAGATGAAAGAATAAGAGAAACCTTGGTAGACCAAGAAGTCTCTATAGGAGATTACGTGGTTTTTGGGGGAGAGGTAGCAAGTTTAGTCCTTATCGAGTCTATAGCAAGACTAATTCCTGGGGTAGTGGGGAAAAAAGACTCTGTAGAGAGAGAATCTTTTTCTTCAGGCCTTTTAAAATATCCTTGCTATACCAGACCCAGGGATTTTATGGGGTTAAAAGTCCCAGAAGTTCTTTTAAGCGGAAACCATGCTGCCATAGAGGTCTATAGAAGACAAAAATCCTTAGAATTAACCCTAAAAAAACGTCCTCACCTTTTAAGACAAACCCAGCTTTCTCAAGAGGATTTAAAGTTTCTGGCTAATCTTTTAAAAAAACAAAGGGTCTATCTCTTTTTACTTCATTATCCGGTATACAACAAGAGAAAAGAGGTAATTGCTTCAGCCATTGCCAACATCGATTTGCACGATTTGGGACGTCTTGGAAGGACCTATGGATTAAAAGGTATTTACATAGTTCAACCCCTTAAGGATCAAAGAGAGTTAGCCCAAGAGCTTTTAGACTTCTGGCTGAAAGGTGGCGGTGCTAAATACAACCCATTACGTAAAGAAGCACTCAAATTGGTAAAAGTTTTTTCTACCTTTGAAAAAGCCTTAGATGCAGTCCACCATCAGGAAGGAGAAAAACCTTTGTTGGTCGGGACAGATGCTTCTCCTAAAAAACCCCCTATTCCTATAGAAACTCTACAGAAGTTTTTGTGGGAAAAACCTATAGTCATTGTTTTAGGAACTGCCTGGGGACTTACCGAAGAGTTTTTAGTAAAATGTGATCATTTCTTAGAACCAATTTGGGGAAGGCTTGACCCATACAACCATCTTTCTGTCCGCTCAGCAGCCTCCATCATCATCGACCGTCTGTTAGAACCTTACAGTTTCTATAAAAAAATTTTCAAACAAAAGGTTGATTTTTAAGTAAAATAGGTTATCTGTTATTAGAATTGCTTTATTTCTACAATTTTACTAAACTATTTTGTTAAACTATTTTAAAAAAGTCGAACATTTAATCTTACAAAGAAACTGGAGGGCCTATGAAAAAGATCAGTAAAGTTTTGATAGCCAATCGTGGAGTCCCTGCAGTCAGGGTTATGAATACCTGCAGAGATAAAAAAATTAAAACTGTGGCTATCTACAGCACACCCGACAGATTAGCCTATCACGTCTTTTTGGCTGATGAAGCAGTCCATATCGGAGAAGCCCCTCCTCACGATTCTTACTTAAACATGGAAAAAATCATTAAAGTTGCTTTAGAAAAAAAGTGTGATGCCATCCATCCTGGATGGGGATTTTTGGCAGAAAATGCAGATTTTGCAGAGTTGGTGGAACAAGCTGGGCTTGTGTGGGTAGGTCCTCCTCCGGAGGTTATAAGGCTTATGGGAGACAAAATCAGGGCTAAAAAAATAGCCCAAAGAGCTAATGTTCCGACCATCCCCGGTCTTTTGAACGTAAAAACGGTAGAGGATATCTTAAAATGGATGCAGGAGGATGAAGTAGATTTTCCTATCATGATTAAGGCTGCTTCAGGTGGTGGTGGAAAGGGAATGGTAAGAGTATATACAGCTGAAGAATTACCTGTAGCTCTTGAAAAAGCAAAGTCTGAGGCCAAAAAAGCTTTTGGGGACGATACTTTGTTAGTAGAAAAATACATTCGAAGCGGTAGACACATAGAAGTACAAATCTGTGCAGACAAATACGGACATGTAGTCCATCTGTATGAAAGAGAATGTACTCTACAGAGAAGAAACCAAAAAATTTTAGAAGAAGCCCCGTCTCCAAGCATATCTGATGACCTAAGACAAGAGATATGTTTTACAGCCGTAAGGTTGATGAGAGAAATAGGATACCATTCTGTAGGAACAGTAGAATTTCTTTTAGATCCTAAAACCAACAAATTTTATTTCCTTGAGGTTAACACCAGGCTCCAAGTAGAACATGGGGTAACAGAACTTATAACCGGTCTTGACCTGGTAAGCCTTATGTTTTCTATAGCAGAAGGCCATCCCCTTCCTTTTGAACAAGACGACATACTTCCCAACAGACATGCCATAGAAGTAAGAATTAACGCTGAAGACCCAAAAACCTTTAATCCTTCTTTTGGAACTATAACCAGACTTGAAATCCCTCAAGGTCCAGGGATAAGGGTTGCCTCTGGGGTTTATGAAGGGGCTGAGGTACCTTCCTACTACGACTCACTTATCATGCTGGTTATGTCAGCTGGTGCTGACAGGTCAGAAGCTATTAGAGTCATGGACAGGGCCTTGAGCCGAGGGTTAAGGGTAGAAGGGATAAAAACCATTGCTCCCTTGCTTTTAAGCATTATCAGGCATCCTGATTTTATAGAAGGTAAGTTTTCTACCAGGTTTATAGAGGAACATCACGAAGAGCTTCTTTCTATGGTAAAAGAAAAAACCGCAGATGATGAGGTCTTAAAGATAGCTAAATATGTAGCTGAAATTTCAGCCTTGGGACCTCAAGACTGGATGTAAAGATTTATAACCTCAAAATAAGGAGGGAAAAATGGATTATATATTTGTAAAACCAGGGATGAGTCCTAAAGAAATAGTACAGAAAGTAAGAGAACTGCCTGGGGTATGTTTTGTTTCTGTTGGTATGAGAGACGCAGGTCAGTCTGACTATAAAAACAGGTTAAGGATCTACGACCTAAAAACCTTGGCACCTTATTATAACGAGATGGGACTTTTTGCCTCTGAGTGTCATGGAGGGGCGAGATGGCATGTAGGTATCATGAATAGAAGAGAAAGCCCTTTTGAAGAGATAGCAATTTTAAGAGAACTCATGCCTAACGTCCTTTTACAAACCCTTATACGAGAAACCAACATGTGGGGTTATCGGCCCTATCCTAAAAACATCATAGAATATGTAGTAGAGGTAGTAGACATAGACGTCTGGAGATGTTTTTCCTTTTTAAACGACGTAAGAAACATGCGCCCTGTAGCTGAAGTAGTGATGAAAAGAGGAAGACTTTTTGAACCTGCCATTTCTTATACCGTTGCCCCTTGGTTTGACACCAAATATTACCTAAAAGTGGTTGACGAAATAGTAGATCTTTGTGGTGGGGTAGACGAAATAGTTCTTTGTATCAAAGATATGGCTGGTGTAGGAACGGTATCTTCGGTTACTGAGTTGATAGATAGTATCAAACAAAAATACCCTGATTTGGTGATCAACTACCATCGTCACATCACCGATGGACTTGCCATCCCTGTGCTGTTAGCAGCTGCCAAAGCAGGAGCTAAGATCATAGACGTAGAAGAAGATACCCTGGTCAGGTTTTATGGACATTCCCCTATCTTGGCCGTAGAAGCTATATTTAGAGAAGAAGGAATCCCAGTACATCTTAACAGAAAAGCTGCAGAACAGGCGGTAGAAAAGGTTAGAGAATGGATCAGGGACTATGACTGGGCTGAGTCTCCTTTTAAAGGATTTGACCATATGGTAACCAGACATAAGATGCCAGGAGGAGCTTTTCCCAGTTCTTTTGAACAGGCAGAAAAAGGCGGGTTTCTTCATCTCATGCCTTACATCCTTCAAGTGATGTCTTTATACAACCAAATAGTAAAATACTTTGACGTAACCCCTGGCTCCCAAATAACCTGGGTAACCTGTAGTGGTATAGTCAACAGATATGCCAAAGAACAGGGAGAAGAAGGGGTTAAACATGTCATCAAACTTCTAAAGAAATTCGTAGAAGAGAAAAACCAGGATTTTTCTGCCATGGAACCCTGGGAACAGGAAGAGCTTTTACAACTTTTCAAAAACGCACCTGGAGATTTTAAAAATCTCATCCTCGGTCATTACGGGAGGATGCCTGTAGGATGGCCTGCTGACTGGGTATATCAGAGCACCTTTGGAGACGAGTGGGGAAATAAAATAAAAGAAAGAAAAGAATCCTCCCCTGTAGAGGCTATTCCTGATGAAGATCTAACCGCTTTAAGAAAAAAACTGGAATATGAGCTCGGAAGAAAGGCCACAGAAGAAGAGTTTATCCTGTACCTTATGCATCCTAAGGATGCCTTAGATTTCATAAAATTTAGAGAAAAATATGGAGATGCCCCTTTATACCTTCCCACCAAAGTCTGGAGAGAGGGACTTAAAAAACCAGGAGATAAGGTAGAGTTTATCTATGAAGGTAAACCTTATTGTATAGAATTAGTGTCCATAGGTGTAGAAAACGACGGGATCATCCATGTAGTCTTAAAAGTAAACAACAAGACCAGGGTTTTTGAGGTGAAAACACCAAGAGCTAAAAAAGAAGAGGTGAAAAAAGCAGTAAGACCTAATGAAATAGGTGCACCTATCAGCGGAACAGTTTGGAGGATAGGCAATCCTAAAAGAGGTACCCTTAAGGTTGGAGACATCGTCCATAAAGGCGAGGAAATCGCCAACTTAGAATCGATGAAGATGGAAAACCCTGTTTTAGCACCATTTGATGCCCAAATCGTAGAAATTTGTGTAAGGCTTAACCAGATGGTAGAAGAAGGCCAACTGCTCTTTGTGCTTAAACCTTTAGAAAACAACGCTAATATAGAAAACACAGGAGAATCCAACATAGAAAAATTACCTCATTAACCCTTGATTTTTTAAACCAAAAGTTTTATAAATTTAAAAAAACCCTTTTAAAAAGGGGGGACTTATGAATTGCATATTTTGTAAAATCGCTAAAAAAGAAATACCGTCTAAAGTCGTTTATGAAGACGAAAAGGTAATAGCTTTTCATGACATAAACCCTCAAGCTCCTTACCATATCTTGGTAATTCCTAAAAAGCATCTTTCTACCTTGCTTGACCTAACTGAAGAAGACAAGGATTTAATCGGGCATATCTATCTTGTTATCAACAGATTAGCCCAAGATTTAGGGTTTGCTGAAAGAGGATACAGGGTGGTTGTAAACTGTAAGGAGGAGGCAGGGCAGACGGTATTCCATCTACATTTTCATTTGCTTGCTGGAAGGACTATGGGTTGGCCTCCAGGCTAAAACTTTTTATTTTAGCTAACTTTAGCCCCTGGGGCTATTTCTTTCTCAGGGGTCACCAAGCATAATCCCTTTTCATCCTTAGCTGCAAGAAGCATACCCTCTGAAAGAACCCCTCTGATTTTAGAAGGTTTCAGGTTAGCCACAATAATTACCTCTTTACCTATTAATTCTTCAGGTTGATAATACTGGGCTATTCCTGAAACAATCTGTCTTTTTTCTGGGCATAACACTTCTAACCTTAAAAGTTTATCTGCGTTTGGGACCTTTTCTGCAGCGACTATCTTCCCTACCCTTAAATCTATTTTTCTAAACTCATCTATAGAGATAAAACCTGTCTCTTCTTTCTTTTCTTCCACCACCTTTTCTTCCTCCTTTGGTTTATCTTCTATTCTTGGAAAAAGAGGCTTTCCTTTCTTAGCAATAGCCCCTTCTTTTAATCCCTTAAAATTAAAAACCTCTTCCCAAGAAAGTGGCCTTTCATAAGACAGATTTTCAAGTAAAATCTGAGAGGTTTCAGGCATCACCGGAGAAAGGGCTATAGCAAAACTCTTGATAACTTCCAGTAAAACCCTAAGAACCGTTCCTGCCCTGCCTAACTCTCCTTTTTTTATAAGACTCCAGGGAGCTTGTCTGTCTATGTAAACATTACCTTCTCTGATGGCTTCCCAAAGTCTTTCTAAAGCTCTATGAAACTGAAGTTCAGAAAACAACTTATGGTAATCTTCTAAAGCTGTCTTCACCAGGTCTAAATAAGCCTGGTCCTCTTCTGTCAGCCCGTTTAAAGGAGGAACACAAGAGTTAAAGTATTTTTCTGTTAGGTTTAAGGTACGATAAACAAGGTTACCATAGTCATTAGCAAGGTCTGCGTTTATCCTGGTGATAAAAGCTTCAAAACTAAACTCTGCATCGTAACCAAAAGCCATCTCTCTAAACAAGAAATACCTTAGCTGGTCTTTACCATATGTATTACTCAAGCTTACAGGATCTACGATGTTTCCTATCGATTTAGACATTTTTAACTGGTCAACCAACCAATATCCATGCACCAAAAGTTTTTTGTATACAGGTAACCCCAAAGCTTTTAACATGATAGGCCAATAAACTGCATGGGGTTTAAGGATGTCTTTGGCGATAAAGTGATGAGACTCCTTCCACCAGGCCTCCCAGTTTGGGTCCTCTGGATAGCCTATTCCTGTAAGATAGTTTAAAAGGGCGTCAAACCATACATAGGTTACGTAGTCTTTATCAAAAGGAAGCTCAATACCCCATTCAAGCCTTTTTTTAGGACGAGAGATACAAAGTGGAGGAAGCTCTTCTTCTAACATGTTAAGTACTTCTTCTTTGTAAAAAGCAGGATAAATCAGGTCGTTTTTTTGGATGTAGTCTTTTAACCAGAAACGGTATTTTTCTAAATTAAAAAAATAGTTTTTTTCTTTAATAAGTTCAGGGGTTTTTTGGTGGTCTTTACATCTTCCTTGTTCGTCAAGTTCTTTGGTCGTCAAAAACCGTTCACAGCCAACACAGTAAAGCCCCTCATATTCATCCTGATAGATTTCTCCTTTTTCGTAAAGTTGTTGCAAAACCCTTTGTACGATCTTTTTATGGGTTTCTTCAGTAGTCCTGATAAAACGACTATAACCAATCCCAAAGTAATCCCAAGTTCTTTTAAAAGATTCACTTATCTCATCAACTAAAGCTTGAGGAGAAAGTCCTTTATCTTTAGCTGTTTTCTGGATCTTATCTCCGTGTTCGTCTGTACCTGTAAGAAAAAACACCTTCCAGTTTTTTAGTCTGTAAAACCTGGCAACCCCATCTACTATCAGCGTAGTATAGGCATGTCCTAAATGAGGATAAGCGTTTACGTAGTAAATCGGTGTAGTAAGATAGATCCGCATCAATCCTCCTCCTCTTCAAGGTTCTTCAACTGGTCTTCAACAGAAAAATCCTCTATATGCTCTAAGATATAAGACTTAAGTTCCTCTACAGGCAAGCTAATAAGTTGTCCGTCTTTTGTTTCCAGATAGACTAACTTCTGAAAAAGATGATATTTTACCACACGATAGGATTCTTCGTTAATCTTGATCTTACTTCCCAGCTTGGGAAGCTTTTCTAAAAATTCTTTATAAACCTCCATCTCATAACTTAGACAACAAAGCAACCTTCCACAAGGACCTGAAATTTTATTAGGGTCAAGGATAAGCCCTTGTTCTTTGGCAAACTTAATAGAAAGAGGGGCAAAGGATTTTAAAAACTTGGCACAGCAAAACTCTTTTCCGCAATAACCTATACCACCTAAAAGAGCTGTTTCGTTTCTTACCCCTATCTGCCTCATCTCTATTCTCATCCTCAAAGCCCTGGCTAACTCCTTTACCAGCTGCCTGAAATCAATCCTGCCCTCTGCGGTGTAAAAAAAGATGATCTTACTCCTATCAAAAAAGCAATCGACCCTTACCAAATTCATCTCAAGCCCAAGCTCTTTAGCAAACTGGAGACAAAACTCTTTGCCTTTCTCTTCCAGCTCTAACTTTTTCTCAAACTCTTTGATTTCCTTAAGGGTAGCCTTTCGCAAAACCACAGGAATTCCCTCTACATCAAAAGGGATTTTATAAGAAACCTCGGTGAGCAAACAAACTTCCTTTCTTTCATCAGGCATCTTTACCAACACATAAGTGCCTTTAGGAAGAGGCTTAAAAAGCTTTAACGCCATGTCAGGATATCCCTGTTTTAAGGTGCCAGCACTCAACCAAACCTGAACCTCTTTATTTTCCATCTAACCTCCGATAGCCCTCATAGGTTTTAAAGTAGAGTTTAATCTATGGCCCTCGGGCTTTACTTTTAGTGCCTGGAGAAACAACTCTTCTAAGGAAACCTTCTTTTCCCTTAAAGCGGTTTTTAAGTTTATCTCATAGTCTGAAAAAAGACAAGGCCTTAACCTTCCGTCTGCGGTAATCCTAAAACGGTTACATCTATGGCAAAAATGTTCAGAAATAGGAGAGATAAGCCCTATTTTACCCTTAGCTCCTTCCCACCTAAAAACCTTGGCAGGACCACCACCTACCGAATCAGCAGGTAAAAGAGGCTGGTATGTTTCCAATGTTTTTTTAATTTCTTGTGTGTCTACTATATGACTTTTATCCCAAAGAGAATTTCCTCCTATTGGCATAAACTCGATAAACCTTATCTCTATCGGTTTTTCTAAGGTAAGTTTAGCCAAATCTAAAATCTCTTCGTCGTTAAAACCCCTAATCACTACCACGTTAACCTTTACCGGGGAAAAACCTAAATCTAAGGCTAACTCTAAACTTCTTTTTACCTTAGAAAAACCATCAACCCCTGTGATTTTATAAAATTTTTCTGGGTTTAGGGTATCTAAACTGAGGTTTATTCTTTTTAAACCTGCCTTTTTAAGTTTTTCCCCGAACTCCTCAAGAAAATAGCCGTTGGTGGTAAGACTTAAATCTTCTATCCCTGAAATACTTGCAATCCTTTCTACCAGACTTTCTATGTTTTTTCTCACCAGAGGTTCTCCTCCGGTAATCCTTACCCTTTTAACCCCAAGCTTAGCCCCTACCCTGACCACCTCTTCTATCTCCTCAAGCCTAAGAATTTCATGGTGTGGCAACCATTCCCAGTTATTATGAGTGAAACAATAGATACATCTAAAATTACATTTATCGGTTACAGAGATCCTAAGATATTCTATTTTTCTTCCAAAGGGGTCTATCAGCATAAAGACCTCTTTTTCAATCTCTTGTAAATCTCTCTTGCCTGGTTAAAAACCGGGATAAAAGCCTGATAGTCTGGATAAGTCCAGGGAAGATTGATAAAACTTTTATCCTTGTATATCAAGGTAACTTCAGCAAATACTCCCCTGCCTAAATAAATCCTGTGAGCATAATCTTTAAAGGTGGACAAAACTACCTTAGAAAGTTCCACATATCCTGGGTCAAGGTTAACCTTTCTTTTCCCAGATTCTGTGGTATAAGAAAGCTCTATCTTGTAACAAATATGTTTTAACTCCACCAAAAAATCAGGACTTTTCAAGTTTTCAAAAAAATAAAACCTCTTTTTTAGATTTCTTCCCATTTCTTTCTCGTAGTAATGGGTGAAAGAAGAAAAGTCAAAAGCTTCAGAGGAAAAAATTACCTTTCCAAGTTCTGAGGCTAACGAGGTTAAAGCCTGTTCCCCTATAGTAAAGTCCTGAGTAGTTAGAGCTATAAAAAAACACACTGGAGCAGGTTCTTTAGGATGACTCATCTTAAGAACTTAAATCTTCAAGTTTTAAAGCCTCTTCTACCAACATCACCGGGATATCTTCTACTATCGGATAAAGTAGTTTACAGGTCTTGCAAACAAATCCTTCTTTATCCTGAAAAACCAAAAACTCAAGCTCACCTTTACATTTAGGACAAGCAAGTACCTCTAAATAAGCTCTAATCCTCTCTTGTTCCATAACCTACATAATATCATGTTTCAAATTTTACGCAATTTTTCCCCGACCTTTTTGCTAAATAAAGGGCTGAGTCTGCTCGTTTTATTAAGTCTGCGATCTCTTCTTTTTCTTTTAAACGGTATTCACTTACCCCTAAGCTTATGGTGATTTTAAGTCGATGGATACCTATTTCTAAATCTTCTACTGCTTTTCTTAATTTTTCTGCTACCAAAATTGCATTTTTAAGGTCTGTTTCTGGTAAAACTACGATAAACTCTTCCCCTCCCCAGCGCCCAACTATATCCTGGTCTCTAAGCTGTCCTATTAAAGTTTCAGCAAGAACCTTCAAAACCTCATCCCCTACGTCATGCCCATAAACATCGTTTATCCTTTTAAAGTTGTCTATATCTATCATAATTACCGAAAAGGTTTGTTTGCTCTCACTGGCTTTTTCTTTAAGATTTTCTAAAACCGTAGCTATAAACCTTCTGTTAAAAAGCCTGGTAAGTGGGTCGGTGATAGAGTTTAAGTAAAGTGCATCTTCTAATTTTTTTCTTAAAGTTATATCCCAAAAACATACGACTGTTTCAACGACCTTTCCTAACTCATCTCTAACATGAGAAACCTTAACATTAGCTATCAAATAAGACCCATCTTTCTTTTTAAGAACCATATCCCCTGTAAATTCCTCTCCTTTTGAAATAGCCTCACATATCGCACACCTGTCCTCTACCGGATCCACAAAACCCTCATGGTCCCTCTTTCCGATCAACTCTTCTTCTGAATACCCTAAAAGTTTTAAAAGCTTTGGGTTTACAAAGTTAATCTTAAAATCTTTTACCGTATAAACAGCACTTTCCATGAACTGAATAACCGTATTAAATTTTTTTCGTTCCAAGAAGCTTTCCCTTGCTTTACGGTTGGTGTAAAAAGAAATAAAAAGTATCAACAGCAATAAGAGGGTGTAAATATAAACATTCCTATAAAACTCTTTATATAACCCCTCTACCGTCTCTGCCCTCTGAGTAACTACTAAAAAACCTACCGTTATTTCTTTAAAATCCTTAATAGGCATAGATACTATCTCATAAACTTTATTTTGCCTATTAAACTCTAAAATTTTAGGTTTATCTGAAAAGATAGACTTTCTAAAGTTAAGGTCCTGTTGTAAAACGTTTAAGGCCTTGCTACATAAATCATCGTTATTAAAAATCCTCTGGTATTCTACCAAGTCTTCTCCGAAAAAACGAGAAGCAAACATAGACCTATACTTTTCTTCAAGTTTGTCTACCGTCTCTTTTTTCTTAAAAATCAGCCTGAAACAAGCTCCTGGGTTTAGCTGATAAACCAACTTTTCGAAATGTTTTAAAGAAATGATAAAATCAACACCTCCCAGGTAATCCCCTCTTTCATCAAGTAAAGGAAAAGTATTTCTAAAACCACTCAGCATTTTTCCTGTAGAAAACCCAAACACAGGTTTTTTATATTTAATTACATAGGCCACATCTTCTCTATATTGAGTAAGATCCTCTCCATAAACAGAAGGATTATAAAATTTTAAAAGACTCCTTCCTTTTTGATTATGAAAATGAAGATCTATTTGTAAACTGACCAGGTTTTGGATAAAAGGGAAAAGAAATTGATAGAGCTTTTTTCTTAAAATTTCTTCATCATCTTTATAGGTTTTAAAGATGTTCTTTATGGTTTGAGAGGCTCCTATCCCTTGGGCATAAAGGGAGGGTAACTCTTTCATCGAATAAAGGGTCGAATTATACATCGCAACCTTATGGTCTAAGTGGTTTGAAAAAATAGTTTACTTTTGCTTCTGAAAGTTATAACAGATAAACCAGATACCTAAAGCCCAGCCAAATAAAACTAAAATCAGAATTAGAATGTAAGATTTATAAGACCGTAAAAAATCTTTCATAGTTCCCCACACAATAACATTGAATTACAAAAATTCAAGAAAAAAATTTTTCTTACCACAAGAATAACAGCAACTATGGATTAAAGGATAGGTTTGAGGGCTTTTTGAAGGATTGCTAAAAAATCCTTTAAAGACTGATAGACCTTTTCCAGATCTTGCTCTTCAGAAAAAGTAATCCTTTTAATATTTAGAAGAGCTTCCTGGTCTTCTGGGTCGATGGCTTCTATAGCTTTTTGCCAGATTTCTTGGAAAGATGGAGGATTATCTGGAGGGGTTATCTGAGAAAGAGACCAGAGGGCTTTAAGCCCTGTTTGAAAAATCTCTTGAGCCTTTTTTCTAAACTCCTCTGGCTTTTGTTTATAAAGATGAAGGTCTTTAAATAGATCTTGGGCATATTTATGATAACTTCTTGCTCTTATAAAATAAACCATTTCTAATCAGAAGACCCTTTCAACAACTCTTCGCCCCATTTTCTGTAAAAATGTTTAGATATCACCTCGTCTGCTATCTCACAAATCTGAAAAAGGGTCTCTATCATATCTAACATCTCTTCTTGGCCATCCTTAGGTCTCATCTCAAAATCTTCTATAAAGGCTCCACTTTCTAAGTATTCTTTAAATTCTTGAAGTTTTTTAAGAGTAAGCATTTATACAGCCCTCTCGATATATTCTCCTGTCCTGGTGTCTACCTTAATCCTGTCCCCTTTGTTGATAAAAAGAGGTACTTGAATGACAGCCCCGGTTTCAAGGGTAGCAGGCTTGGTGGCAGAACCAACGGTATCCCCTCTAACCCCTGGCTCAGTCTCTACCACCTCTAATTCTACGATGTTAGGGAGGTCTATACCTATCACCTTCCCCCGATAATAGATGATATAAACATTTAAGTTTTCTTTGAGAAATTTTGCTGCCTGACCTATATCTTCTTCTCTAAGATAAACCTGGTCATAATCCTCTAAATCCATGAAAACATATTGTCCTTTTTCTTTGTATAAAAACTGCATTTCCTTTTCTTGTAAGTCAGGTTTTTCAAACTTTTCTCCTGCACGAAAGTTTACCTCAAAAACCCTCCCGGTAGTCAAGTCCTTTAACCTGGTTCTAACCGTAGGCTGGTTTTTGGACACCTTAACGTGCTGAAACTCTAAAATCTCATAGGGTTTACCTTCCCATTCTATTTTTAAACCTCTCTTAAAATCTGACGTGCTATAAGCCATAACTTTACCCCTATTTTATATTTTTTTCTAAATAAGAAGGTAAGGGAGTTGCCCAGGATTCATCATCAAAATAAAGCTCTTCAAGATCAGCAGGAACCTCTATGTCTAAAACCCTGGGATCTTCTACAGCTTCAAACCTAACAAAACAAGACTTATACCAATCTACCTCCGGGATTGACAACTCAAACTCTTTCATAATCCTGTAAGTCCGGTAAAAATCCTCCCATTGATTTTCTTCCTCAGGATAGGTGGTAAAATCCCTTAGAATATCAGTTAAAACAAAACCTGAGTCCAAGATAAACTTTTGGAAGTCATACCATTTTTTTAACGAAGCTTCTCGATGGGTAAACCCTATATAACCCACCGATCCCTCACCTTTTAAAGACTGGATACATCTGTTTACAAAAAGTTTTAACCCCTTCTGCGTCTCTACAGGGTCTGTGACAAATATATCAAACTTTTTACAAAGCTCGGCAGGAAGTTTTTCTATCACGTTGTAATTATAGACCTCTATGTTTTGATAACCAATCAGGTTTGCTTTTTCTTTGATAAATCTGTTAATCCTTTCGTCTATTTCTACCACCACTATCCTTTTTGGTAGTTTAGTAAGAGCCATACTGAGAGAGATTAAATCGTCATCTCCTAAGATAAAAACCTCTGTCCCTTCAAGATCACCTCTTTCATAGATAAAAGCAGTCCTTTTGACCGTATCTTCTGGTTTTATAAACCCCTGGTCAAAATCACTGGTTGGTAAAGGACGGTCCTTAGTAATCTCTATAAAATCTTTTAAAACCTGCCTCCAAAAAGGACTTTGTTCAAAGGGAGAGCAGAAAAGACATCCTGGACTTTCATATGGAAAAATTGGTAAACTCTCGTCAGCAAGATAAAAATAAGGTTTTTCGTATTTTATTTTACCTTCCTGGAGAAGCTGTTTGATAGCTTCCAAAAAATCTACCAGATGAGCATCTTGATAGTTTATCAGCTGCCAAAAAGAGGCCCTATCTTTAGCCAGTGCCCTTAACACTTGTTTTTTAATACGCTCTAAACTTTTCACTTTCTAATCCTCTTCGAAAATTTTTATGTATATTTTATGTATAAAAGAAGACCTAAGTAAGGCTTTTAACCCCTGGTAAGAATGTTTACAGATAGAGAAACAAATTGGTTGCGGGGGTGGGATTTGAACCCACGACCTTCGGGTTATGAGCCCGACGAGCTACCAGACTGCTCCACCCCGCGATCTTTCAACCTGTGCTTTATAATATAATAAAAGTTTTAAATATGTCAAGGCTTAAAGAGGTTTTTTATGATTAAAAACCTTGAAAGAATCTTTTCTAATTTTATCTTTTTTTAAAAAATACCTGACAAGGGGGTAAGGTTATGGGGGCCAAAAGGATACTGATGTTGGTGGGAGACTATGTGGAAGATTATGAAGCTATGGTTCCATTTCAGATGCTTCAGATGGTGGGGCATCAGGTCGATGCAGTGTGTCCTGGGAAAAAACCTGGAGATGTGGTAAAAACAGCAGTCCACGATTTTGAGGGAGACCAAACCTATTTAGAAAGAAGGGGTCACAACTTTAGGATCACCGCAGATTTTGATAGTATAAACCCAGAAGATTATGATGGCCTTGTAATACCTGGAGGAAGAGCTCCTGAATATTTAAGGTTGAACGACAAAATCATCCAGATAGTCAAACACTTTGCCGAAAAAAACAAACCCATCGCAGCCATATGTCATGGGCCTCAACTACTTACCGCAGCAGACGTGATAAGAGGTAAAAAACTTACGGCTTATCCAGCAGTAAAAGCTGAAATAGTGCTTGCTGGTGGGATATGGTGTGACGTAAACGAAACCTTTACTAACGTATGCGTAGACGGAAATATTGTTACTGCCCCCGCCTGGACGGCTCATCCTTGGTGGATGGCTAAATTTCTTGAACTCTTAGGAACAAAAATTGAACCTTAATAAAATAATTATAAAAGGGGGGATTTCTCCCCCCTTGTTTATCTTAAAGCATCCCTTCAAAAAGTTGTTGTATTCCAAAGGGGTCTTTGAACTCCTGCTCTGGCCTAAAGTTAAGTTTCTTTTCACCTCTGTTGTTAATATATTTAGAAATCTCAAGGTCTATTTTTGCAGGAACCTCTACTCCTGCTTTAGCAAGAACTGTTCTCAAAATAGCTTCTGACTTAGAGGCAAATCCTAAAGCATCGGTTAAAATCCTCATAGCCTCTGTGGGGTTGTGAAACCCTACTGAATTTTCTGCTCCTACAAAGATTACCCTATAGATAGCTTCTAAATAAAGGTCCTTAGCTTTGTTGTATAAAGTCTGGTCTATGGTCTTCCCTTGAGTTTGAGCCAGATGCACCTTCTCAAAAAGTTTGGCTGCTACTGCTGTCTGATATCCTGCCCTTATGTAGGCAGAAATCGTCCTATCCTGAATGGCAATCACTTGCTGTTTTAACCAATCAGCACTTTGAGGATGGCATTGTTTACAAGACCTCATGTTATCTTTTAGAGGACTCATTACTCTGTGTTCACTTACCTTATAACTTCCCATCCTTTTGTAAGGCATATGACAATCAGCACAAGAAACCCCTGCATTCCAGTGCACCGAGTTTCTTGAATAAAGCTCAAACTCAGGATGTCTGATAAAAGCTAACTTAAACCCTGTAACCGCCTGTTTCCACTCTCCATAAGCTGGGTTGCTCTTTAGAACCTTGATGATGTTTTCTATACTGATATCTCCCCATTTACTGCCTTGCCAGGGGAAAAAGATACCTGTAGGCTTCATATCCTGGTCCCTTGGGATTACGTAGGTAACATGGCATTGAGCACACACCAAACTTCTCATCTGTTGATGGGTTAACCATTTTTCATCTATTCCTAAATCCTTTAAAGCCTTCCCTAAAGTAAATGCCCATCTTATATGGAGATTCATCGTTTTAGGGTCATGACAATCTAAACAAGAGCCACCAAGTTTTCTGTGTTTTTCTGGTATCCAACTCACGACTTCTTTAATAGGCGTATGGTAATATTTAGCCCCATACTGTTTTTCAAGGTCAGCAGCATAGGGAGTCTTACAGGTCAGACAAACTCCTCCAGGTTTAGGCCTTGAAGGGTCTATCTCTTGAATGTCTATCATCCTGTAATAATGTGATCTTGGTTCGTTATACTCTATACCAAAACCCCAGCCATTATAAAGCACAGCCAAAAAAGGAAACTCTGAAAGTTTATCATACACTATTTTATCAGTATCCCAACCTCTCTTATACTTGCTTAAGCCTGCAGGAGTAGGTTCAGACTCTTTTTTCCACATTTCATAGTGAAGAGGGAAAGCTTTTCCCCATACCTCTGGGTCTACCTCATTTTCAGCTATCTTAAAAGCTTCCTGACGGAAATCTTTTGCTTTTTCAGGAGGTTTACAACCTGCTACCAAAGAAACCAACCCCATAAGGGTTAACCCTAACCACAAAGACTTTCGTTTCATCTTATCCCCCCTTATATTTTATTTTTCTAAAACTTCTAAACTGCTACTCAATTTATGTCTTACCTTTACATGACATTCCCAGCAGTTTCTGTCTTTCACGTTTATCATAGAAACCATATCTTGATGACACCTTATACAATTTTCCTGAACCAAAACTTTACCATGAGAAGATAGGGTAATTTCCTCTGGTATAAGATTTAGGTGAAACTTTACCAAATCCTTAGTTCCGTCAACACCTTTCCAAAAATAATGTCTGAGTTTATTGTCATGAGGAAGATGGCAGTCTATGCAATTAAGTTGATTATGCAACCCGGATTTTCTTAAAGATAGACTTTGGTCTTCCATCACATGACAACTTGCGCAATAGGAATTTTTACTGGTATAGGCAACAAGCTTAGGCATACCTAACAAACCCACAAACAAAACCACCCCTAAGAAAACTACCCCTATAGCTACCTTATTTTTCATAAGGCCCCCTTAGAAGATTTAAGCATCTTCCTATAAAATTCTAAATATAAAAAATCTTTTAAAATTCTTTGACTTAGATCAAGAAAATGGATTTTACAGGTTATTCCTTTTTAGCCCGGGGATGGGACTTAAGATAGACTTTGAGTAGATGTTCATAACTAACCTTGGTGTATCTTTCTGTGGTAAGAAGGGAAGCATGTCCCAAAAGTTCCTGAATAGCCCTAAGATCAGCCCCTGAGTTTAAAAGATGGGTAGCAAAAGAATGTCTTAAAGTATGAGGATGAAGGTATTCTATTCCATAACTTTTTCCTAAGGTCTTAAGTATGTATCTAACCCCTCGGTCGGTTAACTTGTCTCCCTTTGAGTTGATAAACACAAACTCATGATTTTTTCCTAAGTTTAAAAGTACTTTTTCTCTTTCTCTCAGATATCTTTCTAACAGCTGTTGTGCCTTCTTGCCAAAGGGGATCATCCTTTCTTTATTCCCCTTCCCTATGACCCTTAAAAACCTAAGTTGCAGGTTTAGCTGGTTCAGTGTTAGATTGGTAAGCTCCCCTACCCTTAAACCACAGCCATAACCAAGTTCTAAAATCGTTCTGTTTCTAAGCCCAAGAAAGTTATCCTCTTTTACCTGTTCTATCATCTGGTTCAGTTCTTCTTCGGTAGGAACACGAGGGAATTTTTTTAAGACCCGAGGGGTTGAGAGATAATGGATTAAGTTTTTAGGTATGACCTTTTTTTTGGAAAGAAACCTAAAAAAGCTTCTCAAAGCACTTACCTTCCTTGCGATGGTAGTAGGTTCTTTTTTAGTTTTTTTAAGGTGCGCAAGATAAAGCCTTAGATGAAAAGGCTGTAAATGTTTAAAATCTTTTATGTTTAAAGCCTGGTAATGATTTAAAAAATCTTCTAAATCCTTTTTATAGGCCTTTAAAGTCTGAGGTGAATAGTTTTTCTCTACTTCTAAATATTTTAAAAACTCCTCTAACCATCGGTTCATAGCATAACTTCTTCAATCTTAGCCAAGAGTTGTTCTACAGTAAAGGGTTTTAAAAGCAGTTTAAAACTGGGAAGTTCTGCCAGAGACAACAAATCTCCTGTCAAAAACAAAACCTTTAGGTCTGGAAATTTTTGTTTTAAATTCTGGTAGACTTCAAACCCTTTTATTCCTGGCATATGATAGTCGGTAATAAGAAGGTCTGGAGAAGAAATTTTATCAAGGTTTTTTTCTAATTCTTCATAGTTAGAAAAAGCCCAAACTTGATGACCTTCTCCTTCCAATATTTCTTGCATACTTGTTAAAATTTCTGGTTCGTCTTCCAGAAGGATGATTTTAAGTTTTTTGATCTCCGATTTTTTCAACGGGCTTAATAAGGTCACACCCAGCGCAGGGACCCAAATCTTAAAGGTTGTGCCTACGTTAACCTTGCTTTCTACCTCTAAATTTCCCCCCAAACTTGTGATATGATTTTTTACCAAAAATAGGCCTAAGCCACTGCTTTCCTTTCTGGTAGTAAAAAAGGGCATAAAAATTTTTTCTAAGTTTTCTTCAGGTATACCACATCCGTTATCTTTTATCTTGATTATCAAGTATTTCTTTTCAAGGGTTTTTAAAGATAGTGCTATTTCTATCTCTCCTTCGTCTTCGATGGCATCCTTAGCATTGCTTATAAAATTTAAAAAGATATACCTCCAAAAGGTTTCTTCTCCTGGGACAAAAACGTTTACTAAAGACCCTAAAGAGAGCTGTATCTGAATTTTAGGTCCGGCAATGATCTGAAAAATATCTAAATTGTTTTTTAAAAAAGAAACTATTTCTAACTGGGAAGAAAGGACATCTCTTATTCCTTTGGTATAATCTATAAGCAAACGGTTAAGGTCAATCCAAGATTTTAAGGTTTTTTCTGCCAAAAACTTATACCTTTTAACCTCTTCTGGTTTGTCTACGTTTTCCTCTATGTTTTTTAAGTACTTAAGGGTATTTTGCAGAATGTTGTTAAAATCATGGACTAAGCTTCTTAAAAACTCGGAAAACCGTTGATTTTTTTCCAACTCTTCTATCTTGGCTCTTAATTCTATCAACTCTTCGGTGTCTTTCCCTACCATCAAAATGAGGGTTTCCTGTGGGGTCAACTCTACCTTGTAAAATAAAGCCTCCAAAGTAACAACCTTCCCCTGTCTGGTTAAAAACTTAACCATCGTCTTTTGTTTATGCTTTTTTAAAAGTTCTTTTTTTAGTTCTGTCATAAAGTTAGGAGAAGAAACTAACAAGCTCCCTATTCCTTTTCCTGCGATTTCTTCCTTAGGATAACCTAAATTTTCTTCAGCCACTTTATTTAAATAGACCACCTTATCCTGTTCCAGAACCATCACATACAAGCCTAAATCTAAAGCACACTCAGCAAAATTTAAGTTTTTTATGATCTTCTCAAAATCTACCATTTTAAAACCCTCTCTAAAAAATTAAGTGTAATAAATTAATAAACTATTTTTTTAGTTTAGCAATATTTAAAAGAAAAAAATTTACCAAAACTAAACTTAATACATAAAAACTTACCAGCCAACCTAAACCTACTTTTTCTGCAAGAACCCCTGCTAAAAAACTACCTAAGGGATGCACTCCTAAAAAGGAAAAGGTAAAAAAACTAATCACCCTACCTCTTATTTCTGTAGGGGTATTTTCTTGAAGGTATGAGTTAGCTATCGGATAAAAATTAGTAAAAGAAAAACCTAAAAGTAGACAACAAAAAAGAGCCAACCACCAAATTTTAGACCACACCAACCCTAAAGCCCCTAAGGCAAAAATGCAGGTAGAAGACCAAAGTTTAGAAAGCTTGTTTTTTACCTTTCCTAAAATTATATAAACCGACCCAAGGATTGCACCTATACCTACCATAGAGGAAAGTTGCCCAAACTCTTTTCCACCCCCTCCAAAGAATTTATCAACGATTATTGGAAATAGAATAAGAATAGAGGCACCAAAAAAGGTAAAACTAAAAACCATGCCTATAACAGCAGGTAGTGCTTGTTGTTTTCTAAATAAATCAAAAACCTCTTTAGACGCCTCTATAAAATTTTTTCTGTTGTCAAGGTCTATCTGATAGAATTTTTGATATTTGATAAAAAATAAAAGAAAGAGCAAAAAAGGTAGATAAGAAAGGGCATTAAAATAAAAACATTGATAAAGCTGTCCGTAGGTAATGATAAGACCTGCTAAAAAAGGACCAACCATCCGAGCTGTATTAAAAGAAAGAGCCTGGAAGGATATAGCTTTGGTAAGGTAGTTTGACGGAACTATTTCGCTGATAAACACCTGTCTCAAAGGGGTATCCACCGAAGCAAGACTAACAGCCAACATGTTTATCAACACTACCAGCCAAAAACTTAACCTTCCCTCTTGAGTAATGAAACCCAACAAAACTGAAGGCAAAATCCCTAAAAACACCACCCAGGTTAAAAGTTTTTTTCGGTCAAATCGGTCTATGATTAATCCTGCCAAAAAACTAAAAACAAAGGTAGGTAAAGAGTTAAACAAACTAAAGATACCTAAATAAAAAGAAGACCGGGTTAGCTCATAAACCAGCCAAACAATAGCAGTGTTATAAGTCCAAGAACCGGTAAAAGAAATAAAGTGTCCTAAAATAAAATATCTGAAATTTTTAATCTTAATCGGATTTTCAGAAAAGTCTAAAAAAGCCAAAAAGTTCCTTATACCAATTTCCATTTATTTTAAAATTTTAGCTTTATTTTTTTAAATAGCAATCTGTTTAAACAAATCTAAAAAAATACCTCTCAGACTCATCAAACGACAACCTTTTTCTCAATCCCACACAAACCCTCAGTTTTAAACTATTTTTAAAAATTTTTAAAATTTTAAAATTTACCCCTTTACAAATATTTTTTTTGAGGTTAAGTATGGTTAATAGAAAAACTTAAAGGAGGTTTTAGTAACATGTTTAGAGGTAAGGTTAAGTGGTTTGATGAGAAGAAGGGGTATGGTTTCATTTCCAAGGATGATGGTGGAGATGTTTTCGTGCATTACTCTGCCATAGAAATGTCTGGATTTAAAACCCTTAAAGAAGGACAGGTAGTAGAGTTTGAGGTAGTCCAAGGTCCTAAAGGCGAGCAAGCTTCAAAGGTAAAGGTCGTCAACAGCGGCAATCCAGGAAGATCACCTGAAAGCGAATAAATCATAGTTCTGACTTTTAAAATCACAGAAGGGGGTCTCCCCCCCCTTCTTTTTACTAAATGTGTAGTGCGTGGTTTCTGGTTAAGGTTAATCCTTCTCAGATTGCCTTTTTCAAGTTCATCCTTGAAGGCTACGACCATCTCTCAAGTCTAACCATCTTAGATCCTAAATCTGGTTTGACTAAAATCTATTTTCACCCTAACAACCTTGTTTTTGTAAACGATTTACTGGAACATCTTAAAGAGAAAATTGAGCTTGAAATACTAAAAACATCTGTTAGTTTTAACTAAACGGAAACCTCAAAAAAACTTTTTATTATAGAGGTGGTTATGAGGATTCCAAGGGTGATGTCTACTCAACATCCAGACAACGTTTCCATGCCTTTTTTTGCAGAGCATCCTGACATGTCAGGTGAAGACGAGATCCAAGAGGCCTATTATGCCTTTTCTCATTTAGGTTGCGACGAACAGATGTGGGACAGTGAAGGCAAAGAGGTAGACGACTTTGTGGTCAAAAAGCTTTATAGTAAATATCCTAATTTTTTTAAAAAGCATCTTTTAGGCAAAGACTGTTTTATCACCCTTAGAATCCCTAACCCTACTGTGGAAAAGGATGAGGCAAAAATCCTAGTTGAGGCCTTAGAAAGTATACCTCGGTCTATGGATGCAGCCCGTATCTTTTTAAAGGACCATCCTCCTCCGATTTTTGAGGTAATCCTTCCGATGACCACCTCAGCCAAGGAACTTAACCGGGTTTATTATTACTACAAAAACTTTATCGCTGGTCTCCAACATCAACCTATTTACCCAGGAGACATCACGGTAGCTGAATGGGTAGGTGATTTTTTACCTGAAAGTATCAACGTTATTCCACTTTTTGAAAACATCGAATCCTTTTTCAACATAGATCAAATCTTAGAAGAGTATGTTCAAAACAAAAATTTACCTTATCTTCGGGTGTTTTTAGCTCGATCTGACCCAGCGTTAAACTATGGGCTTATAAGTGCTGTTTTAGGGGTTAAAGTTGCTTTAAAAAAATTAGAAAATTTTGCCTTAAAGCATGACATAGAGGTTTATCCTATTTTAGGGGTAGGAACTCCTGTTTTTAGAGGAAACTTTTCCCCTTACACCGTAGAAAAGGTTCTTTCTGAGTATTCTTCGGTAGAAACCTTTACCGTTCAGTCTGCCTTTAAATATGACTTTCCGGTAGAGGATGTGATTGCAGGGGTCAAAAAAGTAAAAACTTTTATCAGACATCCTATCTCAGACGTAGACTTTGAATTTTGTCAAGGAATAATCCAAAAAGTTTCCGAAGAGTATAAAGCTACCATCGCCCCGATTGCTCCTGCGATAAACGAATTAGCTAAATTTGTGCCGAGAAGAAGGATGAGAAAACTACACATCGGCCTTTTTGGTTACTCAAGAAGCCTCCATGGGATAGTGCTCCCAAGGGTCATAAGCTTTTGTGCTGCCTGTTATTCTATAGGTCTTCCCCCTGAAATCTTTGGGTTAAACGCTTTAACCAAAGAAGAGTTACATGAACTTAAAAACTACTACCATAACTTAGAGTTTGACTTTTCTAAATCTCTACAATATTTTAATCCCAAATGTTTAGACCTTATGCCGGAAGAGGTCAAAAACAAACTTATCAAAACCCTAAACCTTCTAAACACCTTAAATCTTAACTATGAGCCAAACGAGGAACATAAAGAAGTAACTTCTACCCTGCTTAAAAACCTTAAAAAAGGACTTTCTTCTCAAGCCACCAGCTTGATAGTAGAAGCAGGTTACCTGCGTAAATTTTTAGGCTAAACCAACCTAAAAAACCTTTAACCCCAAAAGTTAGGGAAACGTAATCTTTGCTGAAAGGCAAGATAGGCTAACTGTCTTAAAAGATGGTCTGCAAGAACCATCCTCACCATAGCCTCTACCACAGGAACGATCCTTGGTATGGCAGAAACATCGTGTCTTCCTTCTATGATAAGGTCTACCTCTTCTTTTTGGAGATTTATCGTCTTTTGAGATTTTCTTATACTGGGAATAGGTTTTACCGCAACCCTTAAAACTATATCTTGCCCTGAAGAAATCCCTCCTAAGATCCCTCCGGCATCGTTTTTTAAAAATCCCTTAGAAGAGATAGGGTCGTTATTTTCAGAGCCTTTCAGTTGAGCAGCCTTAAAACCAGTTCCCACCTCTACCCCTTTTACCGCCCCTATACTCATCAAACCCTTAGCTAAATCAGCCTCAAGTTTATCAAAAACTGGCTCTCCAAGTCCTGCAGGGACTCCCCTGGCTAAAACCTCTACCACACCGCCTAAAGAGTCTCCCTCTTTAACAGCTTCTTCAATCTTTTGGCACATCCTTAAATAGGCCTCCTCATCAGGGCAATAAAGATGATTTTGATAAATAAACTCAAGGTCTCTTTTTTCAGCAACTACCCCACCAAGAGCTATGGTATAGGCTACCACAGAAATTCCATATTCTTCAAGCACTCTTTTAGCTATAGCTCCGGCAGCTACTCTCACCACCGTTTCTCTTCCGCTACTTCTTCCTCCCCCCCTGTAGTCTCTAAAACCTCCGTATTTCATATGATAGGTAAAATCTGCATGGCCTGGTCTAAATACCTCTTTAAGATTTTGATAAGCAGAAGATTTAACGTCGGTGTTATATACTACAATTCCTATCGGAGTTCCTGTCGTATATCCTTCAAAAACTCCAGAAAGAATTTCCACCCGATCCTTTTCTTTACGGGGGGTTTGCCCGATAAACTCCTTAGACCGCCTTTTATCCACCTCTTTCTGGATATACTCCTCTGACAGAGTTAAACCAGGTGGACATCCCTCTACCACCGCCCCCAGGGCCTTACCATGGGATTCTCCAAAGGTGGTAACCCTAAATAAAACCCCAAAACTATTTCCTGACATGTCTTTTCCCCTTTATTTTCTGTTTTTGTTTATTATAATTCTAAACCTAAAAAAACAAATCAGAAGGCATATGGTAGTTGCTATACTCCCTGCTGCAGGAAAAGGAGAAAGGCTGGGAGAATCCCTCCCCAAACAGTTCTTAGACCTGAAGGGAATACCTCTTTTAGTAAGAACCCTTTTAGCTTTTGAAAAGACCCCTCAGGTAGACGGGATAATCATAGCTACCCACCCACTTTATTTAGAACATACCAAAAACCTGATCAAAAGCTTTAACCTCAGAAAGGTGTTAAAAATCGTAGAAGGTGGCACAACCAGACAGAGGTCGGTTTATCAGGCGGTTAAAACAGCCCCTCCAGAAACAAAAGTCCTCCTTGTGCATGATGCCGTAAGGCCTTTTGTTCCAGAATCTGTTATAAATAATGTGATAGAAGCTACTCTTTCTTACGGGGCCTCTATTCCGGCTATCCCTGTAAGGGATACCCTAAACTTAGTGGAAGATAAACTCGTAAAAGCTAACGTCCCCAGAGAAAATCTATTTCATATCCAAACCCCTCAGGGAATAAAGGCTAATCTTTTGAAAACCTGTCTTGATGAGGCCATAGCCAAGGGGTTAGAGTTCACAGACGAAAGCTCTCTTTTAACCTATTTTGGCCATCCTGTTTATGTAGTGGAAGGTTCGTGGTTAAATTTTAAAATCACCTTTAAAGAGGACCTCATCCTTGCAGAAAAGTTAATTGATTGTAAAATAGAAACATTATTTTAATCTTATTTTATTAAGGATTGTATGGCATCATGAAGTTTAACTGGATAGGTAGCTTGCCAGAAAAGCCAAAGGAGTTTTTGTCGGTAGTTAAGCAACAGCTGAAACTGCCTTTAGAAGAGGCCTTTAAGCTTTTCTATCTTACATTAAGGATAAAGGCCTCAAGTGATAGCCCGGTTTATAAATTTTTAGAACGTACCCCCACCGGAATAAAGTTTGACGAAATCGGGAAAAGGGAGTATTTACTTACCCTTTCTGTTTACGCCTTAAGGGAGATCATTTCTCAGCATATAGACTTAAAACTGGTTAAAAATCTTTATCTCTTTCTTTCTAAAGATCTTCCTTCGGAGTTTTTAATGGATGTTTCTCCCAAACATTCTATCGTTGTGTCTCAAGATATCCTTTTAGAGCTTTTAACCACAGAAGGAAAAACCGAGCTTCCTGCCTTTTTAAAGGCGAAACATATAATCCTTAACCTGAGGATAGATGGTAACAGCGAAGACTTGCTAAAAATTACCCCCTATCTTACCAACTTTTTCTTTGTTTTTGAGCCTAAACCTAAAGAGTTTTGTCTTTACACCTCTTTTTCTATCTCTGAATTTGTTCTTTTTTCGCTAAAAACTGAAAAATTCAAGTCAATACAACCGGAAGTAGAAAAGACCTTAGAAAAATTTAAGGCCCTTTTCCCAGAGTGTTTTGGAGAGTTGTAAAACAACCTCAGTAAATCTTCTAAGGAGGAAAAGATGGGGAAACCTTTGGCTTACAAAATTTTAGAAAACCATTTAGTGTCTGGACGTTTAGTGCCTGGAGAAGAAATCGCCATCAAGATAGACCAAACCCTTACTCAAGATGCAACCGGGACGATGGCTTATCTTGAGTTTGAAGCCATAGGTATAGACAGAATAAAAACTGAACTTTCGGTATCTTATGTAGACCATAACATTTTACAAAGTGATTTTAAAAACGCAGACGACCACAGATTTTTACAAAGTATAGCCAAACGTTATGGGATTTGGTTTTCTAAGCCAGGGAACGGGATCTGTCATCAGGTGCATTTGGAAAGGTTTGCCAGGCCTGGTAAAACCTTGTTAGGTTCTGACAGCCATACCCCTACTGCTGGCGGATGTGGAATGATTGCCATAGGTGCAGGTGGCCTTGACGTGGCCATGGCTATGGCAGGAAAGCCCTTTTATCTTAGAACTCCAAAAATAGTAGGAATCTACTTAGAAGGAAAGCTTCAGCCTTGGGTAACGGCACGAGATATCGCCCTTTATCTTCTTTCTAAACTTACGGTAAAAGGTGGTTTAGGGAAAATTTTAGAGTATTTTGGCCCTGGGATAAAGTATCTTAGCGTACCTGAAAGGGCTACCATCTGTAATTTAGGTACAGAAATGGGAGCAACCACCAGTATTTTCCCATCTGATGAAATTACCCGTAAATGGCTGATAGCTCAGGGAAGAGAACAGGACTTTGTAGAACTTTTGCCTGACGAAAACGCTCAGTATGACGAAATCATAGAGGTTGACCTTTCCAAGTTAGAACCTCTTTGCGCCTGTCCCTCTTCTCCTGACAACGTAAAAAGAGTTGCAGAAGAGGCAGGTAAACCTGTGGCCCAGGTTATCATAGGGTCCTGTGCCAATTCTTCGTTAAAAGACCTACTAGTTGTGGCAAAGGTACTTGAGAAGTATAAAGTTCATCCTGAGGTCTCCTTTGAGGTAAACCCTGGTTCTCTTCAAGTGCTTGAAAACCTGGTAGTACTTTCAGGATTAAAATCCCTGTTAGAGGGAGGCACAAGGCTTCACCAAAGTGGATGCTTAGGTTGTATCGGTATGGGGCAAGCCCCTCCTACCAACTCCATCTCTCTCAGAACTTTTACCAGAAACTTCCCAGGGCGTTCTGGCACAAGCCCTGATCTCGTATATTTAGTCTCTCCTGAAACCGCGGTAGCCTCTGCCATCAAAGGGGTAATAACCGACCCAAGAGAATTAGGAGAATATCCAGAGGTAGTTCTTCCAGAAAAATTTCTTATAAACGACACCCTTTTGATACCTCCTCTACCAGAAGATGAGGCCAAAAAGGTAGAAATCATAAGAGGCCCTAACATAGCTCCTCTTCCACCGTTTGATCCCATTCCTGAGACCTTAGAAGGGGTTTTTGTGTTAAAGGTAGGAGATAACATCACCACCGACCATATCATGCCTGCTGGAGCCCAGATTTTACCTTTAAGAAGTAACCTACCGGCAATCAGCCAGTTTGTTTACAAAAACGTAGACCCAGATTTTGCTAAAAAATCTTTAGAAATCAAAGAAAAAGGATTGGCTGTAGGGATTGTGGGAGGAGAAAACTATGGGCAAGGTTCTTCAAGAGAACATGCAGCCTTAGCCCCAAGGTATTTAGGGGTAAGGGTAAAGTTAGCCAAAACCTTTGCCAGGATCCACAGAAGCAACCTGATTAACTTTGGCATCCTCCCTCTTACCTTTGAAAACCCGGCAGACTATGAAAAAATCTCTCAGGGAGATAGTTTTATCATAGAAAACATCCGAAACTTGATAGAAAAAGGGGAAAAAAGGGTTAAAATTATAATCAAAGGGAAAGGCGAGGTTTGGGCAGTAGCTGAACTTACAGAAAGGGAAAGAGAATGCATATTAAAGGGCTCTTTACTCAACTTAGCCAAAGCAGGGTAGTCTGGAGCTTTTCCCTAATAATTTTAGGGTTATTATTAGGGCTGTTAGCTACCCTTTTTCACCCTGCCGTAAAACCTGTAAAAGTTCTGGCTAACGATCCTTTGCTTAAACCTTATGTAGAAGACCTTAAAAACCGCATAAAAATTGACCTAAAAGGTAAAGTTCCTGAAGAATATATAGAAGAGGTTTTTTCTTCTCCTGAGCTTACCTATCTTCCAAACCTGATGATAAAAAGACTTACCTGGAAAGAAGTCAAATTACCTTACCACCAGTTTTTAGAAGACCAGAGGGTTGAGCGGGCTAAAAACTTTTTAAAAGAGAACTTAGAGTTTCTCGAAAACTTGGAAAAAACCTTTGGGGTTGATAAAGAGGTAATAGTGGCGATTTTTTTGGTTGAAACCAATCTTGGACAAAACACCGGAAAATTTCCTGTATTTAACGTGTTTTTTAGCCTTACCCTTTCAGGGAACAAAGATTTGCTTAAAAACTTTGTGTATGACGAAACCATTTCTTTGGATGACGAAAGAAACTCAAACATCATCGCTAAAAGAAGTAACTGGGCTTATAACGAGCTTTTATACTTTCTTACCATCTGCTATCAAAACCAATGGGATCCTTTTTCTATCAAAGGGTCTATTTTTGGAGCCTTTGGTTATCCCCAGTTTGTACCCAAAAGTTATGTAATCTATGGTTATGATTGGGATCAGGACGGCAGGGTAGACCTCTTTAATATGGAAGACGCCTTAGCCAGCATAGCGAACTATCTAAAAAAAGAAGGCTATACCTTTAACGGCACGATCGAACAAAAAAAGACAGTTATCATGAAATACAACATAAGTGAACCCTATGCTAACACCGTTTTAGCCATCGCCGAAAGGTTAAAAAAAACAGAACAAGAAGCCTCTTCACAAACAGAACAAAAGGAACAAGAAAAAAAAGATGAACCTGCAAACCGATGAAGTAAAGTTCCGTCTCCAAAGGTTTCAACAACTTCTTAACCAGCACCAAATCGATTTAGCCTTGATTATAAACCCTCTCAACATCTTTTATTTTAGCGGAACCTTTGCCAAAGGATTTCTTTTGATAAGCCCTAAGGAAGTTAAGCTTTTAGTAAATCGTCCTTGGGAGAGGGCCAGAAAGGAAACGTTAATTCCCTGTGAACCCATAAAAAGCTTAAAAGAACTACCTTTAATCATCTCTTCTCTTCGTTCTAAGGGCTCGTTAGGCATAGAAAAAGAAAACATCCCTGCAAGAGAATTTTTAAGATATCAGGCACTGCTTGAGGGTTATTCTTTTATTGCCATAGACCAACTTATCTTAGAAACAAGGGCGGTTAAAACCCCCTATGAGATCGAATGTATCCGAAAAGCAGGCAAGATGCTTGATAAAGCTCTTAAAAGGGCTTTACCTCAGTTCAAACCAGGAATTAAAGAATTAGAAGCAAGTGCTATCTTGGAAAAAGAACTGAGACTTTTGGGTCATCCAGGCTTTACCAGGTCTTTAAACGGGTTTGAACTTACCTTTGGATACCTTATCTCGGGTAAAGAAAGTCTTAAAGCTACTCCCTCTTATACAGGAGAAGGAGGAGAGGGAGTACCTTGTTTTCCGGGAGGGGCAAGTTATAAGAAAATCTTAAAAGAAGATGAGCCTATTCTTATAGACTTCAGTGGTTATTACCAGGGCTACTACATAGACCAGACCAGGATGGTTAGTTTTAAAAAACTGCCTTATGCCCAAGAGGTTTATCAGGGAAGTCTTTATATTTTAAAGGAACTCAAGCACTTCATAAAGCCAGGTTTAAACGGAGATGAGATCTTTACTAAAGCTAAGGAGTTAGCTGAAAAAACCGGTCTTGGCAGTTATTTTATGTATTCTGACGGAGACTTAGGTTTTATAGGCCATGGGGTAGGTTTACAGATAGATGAACCTCCTGTCCTTGGGAAAAAACAAAAAATGACCATAAGAGAAAACATGGTGATAGCCTTAGAACCTAAATTTCACATTCCTGAGGTTGGGGTGATAGGGGTTGAAGAAACCTTTTTAGTAACCAAGGACGGGTTGAAAAGTTTAAACACCACCTCAACCAAATGGAAAATTCTTAAAGAGGTGTAGAAACCATGAGAAAGCCAAGAAACAGGATAAAAGTCCATACCAAGTTTATTTTTATCACAGGAGGAGTACTTTCCTCCTTAGGAAAAGGGCTTGCTGCGGCTGCTATAGGGGCTTTACTTGAGGCAAGAGGTTTAAGAGTTACCTTCCAAAAACTTGACCCTTATATCAACGTAGACCCTGGGACGATGAACCCCTTTCAACACGGAGAGGTTTATGTTACTGAAGACGGAGCTGAAACAGACCTTGACTTAGGCCACTACGAACGATTTACCCAGGCTCAGATGGGAAGTAAAAACAACTACACCTCAGGTAAAATCTACTATTCAGTCATCACCAAAGAAAGAAAAGGGGAATACTTGGGTGGCACCGTCCAGATCATACCCCATGTTACCGACGAAATCAAACAAGCTATTTTAAGTTTAGCAGAAGACAACGTAGACGTAGCTATCGTAGAGATAGGAGGAACGGTAGGAGACATCGAAAGCCTTCCTTTTCTTGAGGCTATAAGACAGTTAGGCTATGAGCTTGGTAAAGATAACGCCCTTTTTATCCATCTCACCTATGTACCTTACATCAAAACCGCAGGGGAGTTAAAAACCAAACCTACCCAGCACAGCGTCAAAGAACTAAGAGCCATCGGAATTCAACCTGACATCCTTCTATGCAGGACTGACAGGTTTTTACCTACAGATATCAAGAAAAAGATAGCCCTTTTCTGTAACGTAGAAGACGATGCCGTGATCACTGCCAAAGACGTAGAATGTATCTACGAAATACCCCTGGTATTTTATCAAGAAGGGTTAGATAAAAAGATCATAGAATATCTAAACATGTGGACCAGAGAGCCTGACCTTTCCCTTTGGGAAGAGATAGTAAAAATCTATAAAAACCCTGAGGACGAAGTAACCATAGCCATCGTGGGAAAATACGTAAACCTGAAAGATTCTTATAAGTCCCTTAACGAGGCTTTAGTGCATGGAGGCATCGCTAACAAGCTAAGAGTAAACCTAAAGTTTGTAAACTCAGATGAACTTACCGAGGGAAACATAGCCTCTATCCTAAAAGATGCCGACGGGATTCTTGTCCCAGGAGGATTTGGAGTAAGGGGGGTTGAAGGTAAACTTTTAGCCATCAAGTATGCCAGAGAAAAGGGAATTCCCTTTTTTGGGATCTGTTTAGGGATGCAGCTTTCGGTGATAGATTTTGCAAGAAATGTCCTTGGGTGGAAAGGAGCAAACTCTACGGAGTTTGACCCCCAAACCCCTTACCCGGTAATCTATCTTATGAAAGAATGGTATAACTATCGCACAGGCAAGATAGAAATAAGAGAAGAAGGTTGTGATTTTGGTGGGACGATGCGCCTTGGGGCTTATCCTTGCAGACTCTTAAAAGGTTCAAAAGCCTGGGAGGCTTATCAACAAGATGAGATTTTTGAGAGACACAGACATCGTTATGAGTTTAACAATCGGTATCGAGAGGAATTAGAAAAAGCCGGGCTTAAGATCACAGGGACTTCTCCTGACGAAGAGCTGGTAGAGATAGTAGAAATCTCAGACCATCCCTGGTTTGTAGGGGTGCAGTTTCATCCTGAGTTTAAATCTAAACCTATTGCCCCCCATCCTCTTTTTAAGGCCTTTATCAAAGCCTCTTATCAAAACAAGAAAAAAGGGGGTTAGATTTTGGTTGACCTTCACACCCATTCTACCGCCTCTGACGGAACCTTTTCCCCTAAGGAATTGATAATTTTAGCCAAGAAAGAGGGATTACAAGCCTTAGCCCTTACAGACCATGACACCACACAAGGGCTTCATGAGGCCTATCTTACTGCTAAAGAAGTAGACCTTCCTTTTCTCTGTGGTGTAGAGATAAGCGTTAAGTTTGAAGGCCCAGGACATTTTCATCTGTTAGGTTATTTTTTACAACCAGATGTCCCTGAAATACAGTCTACCTTAGAGGTCTTACAAAAAGCCAGAGAGACCCGTAACCAAAAAATGATAGAAAAACTTCAACAAGCAGGAATAGAGATTACCTTAGAAGAGTTAGAAGAAATCGCCCAAGGAGAGATAGGAAGACCTCATATTGCCAACCTTCTGGTTAAAAAGGGAGTGGTGAAAACCTTTGAAGAAGCCTTTCAAAAATATCTAAAAAAGGGGGCCTTAGCTTATGTACCCAAGGCTTTACTTTCTCCTGAAGAAGCAATCAACCAAATCAAACAGGCCAAAGGTATACCTGTTTTAGCCCACCCTTTTACCTTAAAACTCTCTTATACCGACCTTTATAAATACTTATCCTGGCTGAAAGATATAGGTTTGATGGGGGTTGAAGCCTACTATACCGAACATAACCAGGATTTTACCCGATTTTTGCTGGAAACAGCCCAAAAACTTGACCTTATCGTTACCGGAGGAAGTGATTTTCACGGAGCTAACAAACCTGACATAAAGCTTGGTAAAGGGCTTAACAACCTCTCTGTTCCTTTTTCCTGCTACCAAAACCTTAAAAACTTGCTTGAAAAAATAAATTAAAATCGTATATTTTTACTAAAATGATAAATTTAAGTCTTTAAGGAGGCTTGATGGAAAGGCAGAGGCTCATAGAGCGAATCCTTGAGTTAAAGGAAAAAAGAAAGGCTATCATTTTGGCTCACAACTATCAACCTCCTGAGATACAGGACATTGCAGACTTAAGAGGAGATTCCTTAGAGTTAAGTCTTAAAGCCAGTAAAACCGACGCTGAGGTTATCGTTTTTTGTGGTGTTTATTTTATGGCAGAAACCGCTAAAATCGTATCACCCAAAAAGAAGGTCCTCTTACCTGTAGGAAGTGCCTGTTGTGAGATGGCTGACATGATAACCCCAGAGGATGTGTTACGCCTAAAAGAGGCCTATCCAGATGCACCGGTTGTCACCTATGTTAACTCAACCGCAGAGGTGAAGGCTTTAAGTGATGTATGCTGTACCTCTGCTAATGCAATAAAAGTAGTAGGGACGTTTAAAGAAAAACAGATTATCATGCTTCCAGACATGAACCTTGCCCGTTATACCCAGAGGTTTTACCCTGACAAACAGATCGTTTACTTTGAAGGTTTTTGCCCTTTTCATCATCTTCTTACCCCTGAAGAGGTGTTAGAGGCCAAAAAAACTCATCCTCAGGCCCTTTTTATCGCCCATCCTGAGTGTAGACCTGAGGTTATAGACTTGGCAGACAGGGTAGCCTCAACCAGCGGAATGCTAAGATTAGCTAAAGAACTCCCAAATAAGGAGTTTATCATAGGAACTGAGGTAGGTCTACTCTACCCTTTATCTCAACAAAACCCTGACAAAAAATTTTATCATCCTGCCCCAGAAAAGATGATTTGCCCTTCGATGAAAAAAATCAGCTTAGAAAACCTTTTGGCCTCTTTAGAAAACCTTGAGTTTGAGGTAGTGGTAGAAGAAGAAATAAGGATAAAGGCTTACAATGCGGTAAAAAGGATGCTAGAAATAGTATAAAATGGTTTTGTAAGGAGAAAAAACGGTTATGACTTTACCTAAACTTACCATAGGAAAAATCACCTTAGATGTGCCTATCATCCAAGGAGGGATGGGGGTAGGGATCTCCTGGGAAAATTTAGCAGGAGCTGTGGCTAAAGAAGGAGCGATGGGGGTTGTTTCAGCCGTAGGTACAGGGTATCGCTTTCCTGAGCTGGTTAAAAAAGACAAATTTGGTAGACCCATAGGACCTGAAAACACCCACAGCCGAGAGGCACTAAAAAGGATTGTTCAAAGGGCTAAAGAGCTTTCTCAAGGTAGAGGTGCTATCGGGGTAAATGTGCTTTGTGCGATCACAGATTACCCAAGGGTGGTAAGAGACGCTGCTGAGGCAGGGGCTGATGCTATCATCTCAGGAGCAGGGCTACCTCTGAAACTCCCAGAATACGTAAAAGGTTTTGACATAGCCCTGATACCTATCGTCTCTTCTGCCAGAGCTTTAAAGCTTATCTGTCAAACCTGGGAAAAACGCTACCAAAGACTACCAGATGCCGTGGTGTTAGAAGGGCCTCTTTCAGGAGGACATCAAGGATTTCATAAAGAAGATTGCTTTAAAAAGGAATATCAATTAGAAAGTTTGTTACCAGAGGTGCTTGAAGAAGCCAAAAACTGGGGAGACCTTAAGGTTATCGTAGCCGGTGGGGTTTGGAGCTATCAAGATATCAAGAAGTATTGAGAACTGGGAGCTTCAGGGGTTCAGATTGCTACCCGGTTTATCTGTACCTATGAGTGTGACGCCCCTCAGATTTATAAAGAAATACTCCTTAAACTTAACCCAGAAGACATAATCCTGATCAACTCACCTGTAGGATATCCTTTAAGGGTAGTCAAAACCCCCTTTATAGAAAAATTCCTTGCAGGATACCGGGATTTTAAAGGTTGTGTCTCTAACTGTTTAACCCCTTGCAAAAAAGGAGAAAAGGCCTCTCAGGTAGGTTTTTGTATAGCTGAGAAACTGAGTGCTGCCTGGATGGGAAACTACGAAGAAGGTATCTTTATAAGCGGAGCAAACGGACATCTGCTTAAAAAACAAGGGATCATCAGTGTAAAAGACCTTATAGCCATCCTTACCGGACAAAAAGAAGACCCAACCTTGCAATAATTAACCTTGTGTAATTTTTGCATAAAAACCTCTGTGCAATTTTTGCAAAACCCCTTTTTTTCAAACCTCTACTCAGTAAAAACCCCTTTTAAAACCTAATTTTCAAACCTCAAAAATTTGGGCATCCTTTTTGCCAATATACAAGACAAAAAACTTTAAGGAGGGAGGTAGGTTATGAAAAAGGTATTAGGTTTAGTTGCAGCTTTAGCTCTTTTAGTATCTCCTGTTTTTGCAGCTGAACAGGCTGCCCCTGCAGCTGAAAAGAAGGTAGAAAAGAAAGCCAAGAAAGCTAAGAAAGCCGATAAGAAAGCCGAAGAAAAGAAAGAAGCTGCTCCTGCAGCCGCTCCTGAAAAGAAGTAAGCTTTCTTAGACATCTTCCCCTGGGGGTTACCCCAGGGGTTTTTATCAAATCTATAAGTTTTTGGGTTGGAAAGTTTGATTTTGTTAAATTTTTTGAATCTTTTTAGCCTTGAAGTAAGTCTTTAATAATCCTTTAAAAAACTTAGCAAGTTCAGGGTCTTTCAGGTTTTGTAAGGTTTTTTCAAGTTCTTTAATGTCTTCGGGATTTATCTTTAAAAATCCATCTTTTGAATTTACCAACCGTTTATTTTTAGCTAATCTTTCGAAGATCAAAGGATTTATCACCACCTTAAGATCAACAAATAGAGGTTTTTCTCTTTTAGGCACTTCTTTTTCAAGAGCTTCGATAATTTCTCTACCTTTTAGTTGGAGCTGTTGAAGATGGTAATAGTCAGAGGTCTCTACAACCAAGGTACCTTCTTCATACCTTATAGGATTTGAGCATAAGACTAATTCGCTGTCTAAAACCTTAGACCACAAAGACTTAGCCAGTTTCAAGGCTTGTATGGCCTTTTTGGTTTTGTAAGGAATAGGAAGAATTTGGAGTAGATGCTCGAAGGATTCCATCAGACTCCTTTTTAGGGGTTTATTTCTTTTAAAACTTCGTCTAAGGCTTGATAAACTTTCTGTTTTAAAGTTTCAAGAAACCCTTCTGTTTCAGCTTCAAACCTTAGGACCAACACCGGTTGGGTGTTTGAGGCTCTAACCAAGGCCCATCCTTCAGGAAATTCAACCCTTGCACCATCTATGTCTATTACGTTAAGTCCTTCTTGTTTAAACTTAGCCACCAACCTTTCCACCACCTTAAACTTAACCTCATCTGGGCATTCAACCCTTATCTCTGGGGTAGCATACATAACCGGTAGTTCTTTAAGGATTTCAGATAGAGGCTGTTCTGTTTGAGAAAGGATTTCTGCCAGCCTGAGAGAGGCATAAACCCCATCGTCAAAACCAAACCATTTGTCTGCAAAAAACATGTGTCCGCTCATCTCTCCTGCAAGAAGAGCCCCCTCCTCTTTCATCTTGTTTTTTATCAAGGAATGCCCTGTTTTCCACATGATAGGATGGCCTCCCAACTTTTTTACCCCTTCAAACAAAGTTCTCGAGCACTTAACCTCAGCGATAACCTTAGCTCCAGGATGTTTTTTAAGTAAAAACTTGGCAAACACATAAAGAAGCCTGTCTCCCCAGATGATGTTACCTTTTTCATCTATTACCCCAAGCCTATCTCCATCTCCGTCATACCCAAAACCAGCTTCATACCCTTCAGAAACTACCTTTTCTTTTAGCCATTTCAGATTTTCTGGAACGACTGGGTCTGGGAAATGGTGAGGAAAGTTTCCGTCTATCTCACAAAAAAGACATTCAACCTCGCAGTTTAAACGTTTAAAAATCTCTGGTGCTGTCAGAGCACAAACCCCGTTACCAGGGTCAAGACATACCTTTACCGGTCTCTTAAGTTCAACGTTTGAACTAACATATTCTACGTAATCAGAAAGCACCTCTATCGTTTCCACCTTCCCTTCACCTTTTTCATAGTCTTTCTTTTCTATCAGGTCTCTTAAGGCTTGAATTTGTTTGCCAAAAAGGGTATCTTTACCTAAGCAGATCTTTAACCCGTTAAACTCTGGTGGGTTGTGAGAACCGGTAACCTGTATACCGCCGTCAACTTCTGACAAACGAAAAAGGGAATAATACATCACCGGAGTAGGAGTAAGCCCGATGTTTAAAACCTCTACCCCGGTAGATAAAATCCCTTCTATCAAAGACCTTTGAAGGGCTTCTGAAGAAAGCCTTCCGTCTCTTCCACTAACCACCCTTTTTCCTCCACTACGTCTAACCATCGTCCCATAGGCCCTTCCTATTTCTCTTACTATCTCTTCGGTAAAATCTTCCCCCACCTTTCCGCGAATGTCGTATTCCCTAAAAATATAGGGACTTACTTTCATTTTGACCTCCTTATTTTTTATATTTATCGTCTTTTAAGCAGCTTAACCCAAAAAAGGTAGGTCTCTTGAGGCCCTAAAATCTTACAAGTCCCTAAAAATACGATGGCCCCTAAGGGTATGGCTGTAATAAGGTAAACCCAGCTGTTAAATTCCAAATGTGCTAAAAAAATTAAAATCCCACTTAAGGCTAAAACTGCTATCCCAAGGGTAAAAAGACTTCTTAATAAAAATTTTAAAGGAATTTGTTTGAAAAGCAAGGAGCTAACCAAAAGCAAAAACATGCACTGAAAAACCATAGAAAGAGAGGTTCCTAAAGCTACTCCCTTTATCCCTAAGGTTTTGATGGTAAGAAGTATTACAATTAAATTTGCAACCACTGAAAGGATGCTTCCTAAAGAAGGTATGAGCGTTTTGCCTAAGGAATAAAAAAGTGGGACCGCAGTTTTTGAGAGCCCGTAAAAAGGCAAAGACAGGGCTAAAATCTTTAAAATCTCTGCGGTGTTTATCGTATCTAAACTGCTAAACTTTCCTCTTTCAAAGAGCACCTCTACCACCGGCTGAGCCAAGAAGTAAAGCCCCACTGCTGAAGGTAAAGAAAGGCTTAGAGAAACCACCAACGCACGAGAAAAGGTGTCTTTGGCAGAGGCAAAATCTTTCCTGGCAACAGCCCTTGAAAGCTCAGGAAGTAAGGCCTGTGAGAGCCCTACCCCAAAAAGTCCTAAAGGCACATACATAATCCTGAAGGCATAACTATACCAAGAAACCGCTCCTTCTCCGCAAGAGGTGGCGAAAAAGGTGTTGATAAAGATGTTTATCTGGACGGCTGAAAGCCCAAGTATTACCGGTAAGATCAACCTGCAAACTTCTTTAAAATAAGGGTCCTTAAAATCAGGAGAAAACCTGAAAGAAAAACCTCTTTTTCTCACCTCAGGATATTGAAAATAGAACTGTAAAAACCCGCCCAAGGTGACCCCTACTGCCATGGCATAGATAGGATTTAGGTTAAGGCTTATACACAAAAAATAGCCTAAAACCCCTACTAAGACTGAGGTTATGTTAAAGATACTTGACGAAAAGGCAGGTAAAAAAAACACCCCTAAGGAATTAAGCATCCCTGCCAAAACTGAGGAAAGGCTTATAAAAAGAAGAAAGGGCATCATAACCTGAGTAAGTTTTACCGTTAGGTCAAACTTAGCCGGATCTTTGGTAAACTCAGGGGCAATAAGCCCTACTATCCAGTCAGCACTAAACATCCCAAGGATTACTATCCCCCCTAAAATCAAAAGGAGGTTAGAAAGAATGACTTGAGCTATCTTAAAACTTTTTTCAGGCCCTTCTTTTTCTAAGGTAGAGCTGAAAACCTTAACAAAAGCTGACCCAAGTGCCCCCTCAGCAAAAAGGTCTCTTAGAAGGTTAGGGATGCGATAACCTACCACATAGGCATCCATACTTTTTCCTGCCCCAAAAAAATAGGCAAGAACCTGTTCCCTTACCAGCCCTAAAATACGACTGATAAAGACTGCTATGGTTACAGAGGTTGCAGACTTGGTTAAACTTTCTATCTTTTTCATTTTTTGCATAAGCTTATGGTTGCTAAAATTTAATTGAGTTTTATTATATTAAAACGATTTTTCAAAATTAAAACCTAAAACAACCTCTAAAAGAATAAGGAGGCAAAGTAGATGCCTATAAGCACTGTGGAAGAAGCGTTAGAAGACTTAAAGCAGGGTAAGCTTATCATCGTGGTAGATGATGAGGACAGAGAGAACGAAGGAGACCTTATTTTGGCTGCTGAAAAGGTAACCCCTGAGGCCATCAATTTTATGGCTAAATATGGAAGAGGTCTTATCTGTTTAGCCATCACCCAGGAAATCGCAGAAAGGCTTCAACTTCCTTTACAACCAAGAAGAGGGATAGACCCTTTTGGAACTGCCTTTACGGTATCTATAGACGCAAGGCATGGGATCACCACAGGGATTTCTGCCTATGACAGGGCTTATACCATAAAGCTGGTTATCGACGATAAAAGTACCCCTCAGGACTTTATTACCCCTGGTCATGTTTTTCCCATCATAGCCAGAAAAGGAGGGGTTCTGGTTAGGGCTGGACATACAGAAGCTGCCGTAGACCTGGCAAGACTTGCTGGTCTCAAACCAGCTGGAGTTATCTGCGAGGTTATGAAAGACGACGGCACCATGGCAAGACTTCCTGACTTAGAAAAATTTGCCGAAGAATTTGGGCTAAAAATAATCACCATCAAAGACCTTATAGCCTACCGTATCCAAAACGAATCTTTGGTTAAAAGAGAGGTAGAGACCTTATTGCCTACTGCCTTTGGTACCTTTAAGTTGATAGCCTACTCAAACTTTATAGATAACGCCACCCACATAGCCTTGGTCATGGGGGAGATAGACGAAAATCCCATCTTGGTAAGGGTGCATTCTGAATGTCTAACCGGAGATGTTTTTGGCTCACTGAGATGCGATTGCGGGCCTCAACTTAAAAAAGCTATGGAAATGATAGGCAAAGAAGGAAAAGGGGTTATCCTTTATCTCAGACAAGAGGGAAGAGGAATAGGTCTTTTAAACAAATTAAAGGCTTATAAACTTCAAGACGAAGGAAAAGATACAGTAGAAGCCAACTTAGCGTTAGGGTTCAAACCAGACCTTAGAGACTACGGAATAGGAGCCCAGATCTTAAGAGACCTTGGTATAAAACAAATAAGGCTCATGACTAACAACCCAAGGAAAATCATAGGACTTGAAGGGTATGGAATGAAGATAGTAGAAAGAGTTCCTATAGAAATACCTCCCAGACCAGAAAACTACAACTACCTTAAAACCAAAAAAGAAAAACTTGGCCACCTTATTTCCTGCTTAAAATAAACTTATTTAGGGAGAAGGATAAATGCTTGACTTAAAACTGATAAGAGAAAAGCCTGAATGGGTTAAAGCTAGGCTAAGCACCCGGGGGCAAGACTTCCCTGTAGAAGAGATACTTTCTTTAGACCAGCAAAGAAGAGAGCTTTTGCAAAAAGTGGAATCCTTAAGACATCTGAGAAAGGAAAAGTCTGAACAAATCGGTAGGTTAAAAAAACAGGGAAAAGACGAGGAGGCCAACCTTTTAGCTCAAGAGGTAAAAAAATTAGGGGAAGAGCTTAAGACCTTGGAAGCAGAACTTTCTCAGGTAGAAAACAACCTACAGGAAAAACTCCTCTATCTTCCGAACATTCCTCATGAAACCGTGCCTATAGGTAAAGACGATTCGGAAAACGTGGTGGTAAAAAGATGGGGAGAACCTCCAGAATTTGGGTTTGAACCCAAACCTCACTGGGAAATAGGAGAAAATTTAGGAATTCTTGATTTTGAAAGGGCTGCAAAAATTACGGGGTCAAGGTTTGTGGTATATTTTAACGAAGGAGCCCTTTTAGAAAGGGCTTTGATCAACTTTATGTTAGACCTCCATGTTAAAAAACACGGGTATAAAGAGGTATTGCCTCCTTTTATCGTTAACGAAACCTCTCTTATAGGCACAGCCCAGCTTCCCAAGTTTAAAGAAGACCTTTTTAAGCTTGAAGGCTGGAACTACTACCTTATTCCCACAGCCGAGGTGCCTGTAACCAATCTTCACAGAGATGAAATTTTACGTGAAGAAGACCTTCCTCTTTATTACACCGCCTACACCCCTTGTTTTCGCTCTGAGGCTGGGTCCCATGGCAGAGATACCCGAGGTATCGTAAGACAACACCAGTTTAACAAGGTAGAACTGGTAAAATTTGTGGTCCCAGAAACTTCTTATGAAGAGTTAGAAAGCCTTCTTTTGGATGCCGAAGAGGTTTTACAGCTCCTTGGACTACATTATCGGGTGGTAGCCCTTTGTACAGGAGACTTAGGGTTTGCCTCTGCCAAAACCTATGACATAGAGGTCTGGGCACCAGGACAAAAAAGGTATGTAGAAATCTCTTCCTGCTCCAACTTTGAAGACTTTCAGGCAAGAAGGGCCAACATCAGATATCGCCCTAAAGACGGAGGAAAACCAAGATTTGTTCATACCCTAAACGGTTCTGGATTAGCCATAGGAAGGACGGTAATGGCTATCCTTGAAAACTACCAGCAAGCAGACGGTTCTGTCCTCATCCCTGAGGTGTTAAGACCCTACATGGGAGGGCTTGAAAAAATAACCCCTAAGAAAGCCTAACGGACCGGGAAGATCCTATCAAAACACTCCCTGGAAGGGCAATATCCTTCTAAAAAGGCCTCTTCTAAACTTTTAAAATAAACCTTCTTTTTTATTTTCTTTACCTCTGGGCAGTCTGGGTGGTGAAACCTTTTAGATTGTTTATTTCCCACATAGACCACCCCTTGGGGTTGTTTATCAATTAGCGAGAAAAACCCCTTTCTCTTTTTTACTACCTCTGTCTGTAGAGGAAGCAGTTTATGATAAGCCTCTGCACTTCCTGAAAAATAACAAACCAGCGCCAATCCTTCTTTAACCAGTATTTCTGAAACTGAGGTTCCGTTTTCAAAATAAAGGTCCCCCAAAAGCCTGCCATAATGGTCTCTTTCCTTAAGGGCAAACTCAACCCTAAAAACCTTCCCTTCAGTTAGTTGCCGGTTTAAACTGTAGGCCTCTTCAGCAAAAGGTTGAGGGGGCAATCCTTTACCACGGTTTAACTCTGGGGTATCAACCCCTGCATACCTGAGTTTTTCTCCGTTATGAAGTAAAACCGTATCTCCGTCTAAAGCCCTTACTACCTTTACGGTATTTTCTGAAAGCCTTTCCTCTTTATCTTTTTTACATCCTGCAAGCCCTATCCCACAGACTAAAAAGAAAACCCAGAAGAAAAGAATTATCTGTTTTATACAAAGCCTAAACCCTGACAACCTCATCAACTCTTCCCTGGTTTTTTAAAAAAGCTAATACTTATTTTAATTCAATCTATAGACTACAGGAAGGGTAATTTTTACGTCTACCGGTGGTACCGGGAAATATTTAGCACACCCCTGCAAAGTAGCAAGAGTATTTTCGTCTAAAACCTTATAACCAGAAGAGTTAACCACCCTAACCTCTTTTACTTCTCCCTGTCTGGTTAGCACAAAGGAAATTACCACCTTACCCTCCCATCCCATCCTTCTTGCTAAATAGGGATATTGCAGATGTTTTCTTACGATGTCAGAGATGATAGAAAACTTTTGGGAAAGAAAATGCTGGGCTATCTTCTCTTGATCTTTTTTCTCTGAATAGCCAGAAAAACCTTCCTGCCCCTCACTCGGTTTAGAAGTCCTTTCTTTAGCTGAACTAACAAACTGAGAAACTCCACTACCTGATCCATGAGAAGAAGACGTTTGAGAAAAAGTTTCCTTAGGTATTCTACTCTCTTTAGATGGGACAACCTCAGAAACTGCATTTTCTTCTTTAGGAGTAAAATGAGTTACTTCTTCTTTTACAGAAAGAGACTTTTCTTGTTGGTTTTGGGTTGGTTGAAAAGGTTTTGCAGTTTTTTCGGTAGTTAACGCCTGCTTGGATTTTTCTTGGGTAAGCTGAGAGCCTGAATAGGCTTCAAGGTCTATTTCTATGTATTTAGCCCTTCCTATTTCACTTAGCCTGAAAAATGTTAAAAAACTTAGCAAAATAAAAAGATGCAAAAAAAAGGATGTAGAAAAATGTTTTATCGAAACCATCTATCTTATTACTTCGGTTTTTATAGAAACCCTTTTTATATCGTGTTTTTTAAACAAGTCAAGGAGGTCAACCAACCCTTGCACCTGAGAGGATCTATCCGCTAAGATAGAAATCTGAACCTCTCCTTTTAAACTTCCTACCAGGTCCTCAAGCTCTTTCAGGGTTACCTTTCTTCCTTCAAAAAATACCTCTCCTTCTTTAGTAAGGGTTATCTGATAACTTCTTATCTCAGAAGTCTCAACGTTTTTGGCCTTAGGAAGGTTTACAGGAATACTGCCCTGCACGATAAAGGTAGCGGTAACAAGAACTATCGTTAAAAGAACCAGCATGATGTCTACCAAAGGAATCACGTTTATGTAGTCAAACTCTTTTTCTTCCATCAAAACACCCTTTGGTTATCGATTAGACTGGATCTCCCATAAGGCTATCTTTTCTTTAACCTTTCTTAAAAGATAGTTGTAAAAAGCCGTAGAGGGGATGGCTACCAGGAGCCCCACAGCCGTTGCCTTTAATGCTAAAGCCAGACCTACCATGATTCTTTTGCTGTCAACCATCCCTTCCTGACCGATGGTATAAAAGGTAAACATAATGCCTAAAACTGTCCCTAAAAGCCCGATATAAGGGGCGTTGGCACCTACGGTAGCGATCACATAAAGTCCTCTCGTTAAGTCCACCTCAAGCTCCTTGGGATGTTTATAATTAGCAAGGTCAACCCTTTTATAATAACCCACTCTCTCTATACCTATCGCTATAGATATCACACTTAACACCAGTAAAAACCCGATGATCCCATAATCTACCAACCAACTAAGATACTCCATCCTGCCTCCTCCAAATAAGCTTATTTCTCGACCAACCCGGAAAAACCCCTAACACTAAAACACAAAAATTGTTAAAAAGTATTACTAAAAGGAGGTTAATACAGAAACAGTTTTTTGTCAATAGGGATGACCCAACTTGAGCATACCTACCAAAATCAGCTGATTATAGGGTTATGGGTTATAGATAAAAAGAAATGGGATAGCCTACCAAAAGTCTTTTGTCTTGGTTTAAAGAAAATAAAAAAGGAGGTTGTAGATTAGTTTAGATTTTAGAGCCTTGTCTTTGTTGGTTGAAAAATCTTAGTTAGATGCTATCTTAAAATACAAAAAGGTGGTACCTTTGAAGAAGCTCGAGCTTTCTCAGACAGAGTTACTGGTTTTAAAAGAGTTGATTGCTGGGCTTCCGATTTGTAAAAAGCCCTTTTTGGAGATAGCTAAAAAGCACAACCTTTCTCAGAAAGAGGTTTTTGAGGCTATAAAAAGTCTTTTCCAAAAAAAGGTAATCACCAGACTTGGGATTACTTTAAGGCACAACCTTGCAGGTATAGAAGGTAACGCCATGGTTGCCTGGAAGGTAGAAGAAGAAAGGGCAGAAGAGGTAGGCCAAGCCTTAGCTCAAAGACCCTATATCTCCCATTGCTACCTTAGAAAAACCTATCCTGACTGGCCTTATAACCTTTACACGATGGTCCACGGCAAATCCAGAGAAGAGGTTTTATCTCTTATAAAAGGGATTTCCGAGGAGTTTGGACTTAAAGAATATGAAGTTCTTTTTACCCAAAAGGAAATCGTAAGACAACACGCAAGGTATGACTTAACCCTATGAAGAAAATTCTCTTAACCCTCATCCTCTTTTTCTGTTTTATCAGCCCTGCGTTTGGGTTTAAGATAGCTAAGATCAAGGTTTACCGTTTTCAAAATCAGCTTATCCTGAGTCTTTTCTACCAGGATTTTCCCACACAGGAGATACTTTTGTCTCTAAAGGAACAGAAAAATCCGGTTTACCTCAGGTTTTCCTTTGATGTGTTTAAAAAACGTTTTCTTTTACCTGACGTTCTCATCCATAAAGAGTTATATGTGCAAAAGCTCTATTACAGCCCAGAAGAAAACCTCTATTTTTTAGAAGACAACTTTGGAATACAAAGCTTTGAAAATCCAGAAGACCTGGTGTTAAAAATCCAGTTTTTAGACTCCTATCCCTTAAGGTTTCAGGTTAAAAACGACCTCTCAAACCTTTATCTTAAAACCAACGTAGAAATTACCTACCAAACCCATCTTTCTAAAGACTTAAGGTTTACCAAAAAACAGCATAAAATCCGTTTAAAGGCAGAAAACACCCTTCCTTTCGATGTTATCTACCGCAAGGATTAAGGCTTTTTGTAAGAAACACAAAGTTTTTTTAGGACTTCTGGTAGTCCTCACCCTTTCTCTATGGGTTGAGTTTAACCTTTTTGACTTTTCCTTGTTTTCTACCTCTCAAAAAAATCTTTTTCTGTTTTTCCTGTTTCAGATAAACCTTATCCTTATCTTACTTCTTCTTTACTTTATCTTCAGGTATGTTATCAAGATTTTCTATGAAATCCAGATAAAAAAGGTGTCTAAAAGCCTTAAGGTAAAGCTTTTTCTTATCTACTTTATCTCTATCGTTTTTCCTTCGGTTGTGCTTGTGCTTGGAAGTTTCCTTTTCTTTAAAAAAACCTTAGACTACTGGCTTAAAGAATTTTTCGAAGAAAGGGTGTTAACCGTTCTTCTAAAACCTGAGGACTACATAAAAGACCTTGAAAGAGACCTTCTTGGCAAAGGGCAACAGATCATAACCGATTATCTTTCCCAAACCGAAGAAATTAAAAGCTCTGTCCTGAGAGAAAGGTATCGTTATTTTATGAGGGTAGACTCTATAGAGGTTTTTGACTGGCAAGGCAACCTAAAAAAGAGAACCTATTCCTCTGAGATTTCTCAAAAGATCGGGATTGCCCCTTCTTTTCTTGAAAGACTAAAAACCTCTAAAAGCCCTCTTTCTGAAATCTCTCTGGTTAACTCAAGCCCTTATCTAAGGGTGTTTATCCCCTTTTACGACCCAAAAGGCCAACCCCTTATCTTAGCCATCGGTAAATTTCTAAGGTTAGAAGAGTTTTCAGGAGAAAAGGAACTGGTAGAAAAAAGATACTTTAGAACCTTTAAACAGTTTTTGATGACTGCAGGGGCTCTGGTTTTACTTTTGGTGGTTTTTGTAGGGGTATGGGTAGGAAGTAAACTTGGTAGAAACCTTACTGAACCTTTACAAAACCTGGTGATCGCAGCCCAAAAGATTTCTAAAAAAGATTTCAACTTGGAAGAACTCAAAAGTATTACCCCTTTGGATGACGAGGTAGGAAGGCTGGTAGAGGCTTTTAACGAGATGACAAAGAAGATCAAAGAATACGAAGAGGAGGTCCAAAACTACAACCGCTACCTTCTTTCTGTACTTAACAATCTGCCTGTAGGGATCTTGGTCCTTACCCCTGACCTAACCGTAAAGTTCTCTAACCAGAGTCTTAACCATCTTTTAAAAAACTATGAGGTTAACACCCCGCAAGACCTGATAGACAAACTCAACCTTCCTGCCCTTTTATCCCAGATAGACCTAATCAACCCCTTTTACACCACCCTTTCCTGGTCTACAGAACAGAAAGAGTTTAGCTTAGGGATTACCCTTCTTAAGCTTGAATTTTTAAAAACCTACGAATACCTTCTGATCGTAGAAAACTTAGAGGAAAAGGAACGCCTAAAAAGACTTTCTTTCTGGAAGGAGGTAGCCTTAAGGGTATCCCATGAGATAAAAAATCCTTTAACCCCTATCAAACTCTCTGTAGAAAGGTTGAAAAGACAGCTTGAAAAAACCTTAGAAGGAGAGAAAAAAGAGGTCTTACTTAGAACCACCAACATCATCGAAAAATACATCGAAGAACTTCGCAAACTTGCCACAGACTTTCATTACTTTACCAAAAAACCTGAGCTAAATCTGGAAAAAGGCACCCTCTTAGAAAGCCTGTTAGAGGTAATCTCTCTGTATGAGATAGCCTATCCTGAGGTAAAATTTAGGCTTAAGGTAGAGGACGAAGGAGAATGCTGGTTTGATAAGTTTCAGTTAAAACGTGTATGGGTAAACCTGTTTGACAACTCCATCAAGGCTATGCAGGAAAAAGGAGAACTCTCAATCTCCCTTGCCAGAGAAGAAGGCTGGGTAATCTTAAAAATAGAGGACACAGGAGAAGGAGTGCCTCAAGAGGTCGTGGAAAAGATAAACCAAGGAGACCTTTTAAGCCTGAAAGACTTAGGGACAGGCCTTATCATGGTATACTCCATCATAGACCTTCATAAAGGAACCATAAATTTCTACAGAAAGAAAGATAGAGGAACCTCGATCGTGATCAAAATTCCTTCTCAAGAAAACCTTGTTAAGGCAAATTAAGATAGAAAAGTCTTAAAAAATTCTGCAAAAAAGGTGTAGACACCAGCCCCAAGGGCTAAAAAAGGCCCAAAAGGAATTTCTGCCTTTAAGCTTAAGTCTTTAGACTTCCCTTTTAATCGATACCACAGAACTGCCAAAAAAAAGGCTAAGATCCCTGAAAAAGAGGCTATCAACACCACCCAGTAAAAACTTTTATACCCCAAAAATGCCCCTATCCCAGCCATCAGCTTAAAATCTCCCATCCCAAGCCCATCTCTTTTAGCAAAAAGATAGTATACCTCGTTTATCAGAAAAAGAAGGCCTGCCCCTGCTAACATCCCAACCACACTTTCTTCAAAACCAACCAGAGGGTTTAGTCCTAACAAACTTGCCGTAAGTCCTGCCAACATCAAACCAAAACTGAGCTTATCTGGTATTTCCTTAACCCTCAGGTCGATAAAACTTATCACCAGAAGGATTATCAACCAAACCCAGAAAACCAAAAAGGTAGCCCAGCCATACCAGGGTTTAAACTTTAAATAAGCAGCTACTCCAACCACCGCGGTTAGGACCTCTACCAGAGGATAGGTGAGAGGTATTGGATTTTGACAAAAGCCACACCGTCCTTTAAGAAGGACATAAGACAAAACAGGAATGTTGTGGTACCATTTAAGCTCAGTTTTACACCTTGGACAAAAAGACCTGACAGGCCTTAGTACAGACAAACCCTCTGACCACCGGTAGATAACCACGTTTAAAAAACTACCTAATGCTAAACCCAAGACCGCTATCAAAGAGACCTCGAGTAAACTAAACATCAAACCTTACTCAGACTGAGGATTTTCAACCTTTTGAGAGGTTTTCAAATATCTTTGATAAACCTTTTTGGCCTCCTCTATGTTTAAAAGAGCTTTTAGATAATAGTTCCACACCGGTAAAACCTCTCGTTCGATGTCCAGGATCTCTATCCCTAACCCTGGCTGCTCTTCTGTGCCATGATGGACCACCAGCCCATAAATAGGGATCACCCCTACCTCAGGGATTTCTATCTCAAAAAGAATCATCTTCCGTAAAGGAATAAGCTTATCGGTTCGGATAAAACATCCCTTGTAAGAAACATTAAGCACCTCGTATGCCTCTTCAGACCCCGGCAAATAAGCCTTAATCCTGGTAGGGCATCTTGGAAACCTTCTAAGGTCTATCATTATTTAACTCCTTTAAAACTTCTGGGATTTTGTTAGCTACCTCTGAAGCCAGATACCCGAAAGGCCCTTTTTCAGAGGCAAGCTTCTCTCCTGCCCATCCATGTAAAAACACCCCCAAGCAAGCTGCCTCAAAAAGGTCATACCTTTGAGACATCAAGGCTCCTATCACCCCAGAAAGCACATCCCCTGTGCCTCCCTGAGAAAGCCCAGGCACATCCCAGACAGAAATCCCCTCTCTTCCGTCAGGGGAAGAAATCACCGTATGTGGTCCCTTTAGCACCACCACCGCACCTGTAAGTTCAACCAGTTTTTTAGCCGCAGTAACAGGATCTCTGAGGATTTCTCTCTTAGAAAGTTTAAGTAACCTTTCAGCCTCTCCAGGATGGGGAGTAAGCACCTTTGGACAGGGAAGCTCTTTAAGTCTTTCTGGTTTTTCAGAGGCTATGGTTAACCCGTCTGCATCGATCAACACCGGAACCTTGACCCTTTCTAACAACTCCCAGAAAAGCCTTTTTACCTCTTCCCCTAAACCAAGTCCAGGGCCTACCACCAAGGCGGTTTTCTTTTCGCAAAGGTCAAGCAAGGACTCAAGATTGGCATAACTAACCTCTCCTCTCGGGCCTTCTTCAAGCCCTGCAGTCAGAGCCTCAGGTAGCATAGATGCATATACCGGCTGAAGACTCCTGGTTGAGGCCAAGGTCACAAGCCCAGCCCCTGCCCTTAAACCACCCAGAGCAGAAAGCAACCCAGCCCCACTCTTACCCTTGCTTCCTGCTAACACAAGAAGATGTCCAAAAAGCCCTTTATGGGTATAACCTTTACGCGGCCTGAATACCTTTTTGGCCCACTCCAAATCTATCAAATACCTCTTAGGCGCCTTCTTTTCCACCAAAGGTTTGAAAAACCCAATAGGACAAACCTTAAGCCTTCCTACATACTCTTTTCCCGGATAAAAAAACTGTCCTAACTTGGGAAGCTCAAACGTAACGGTAAGGTCTGCCTTTACAGCTGTTCCAAGAACCTCACCTGTATCAGCACACACCCCAGAAGGCATGTCTACCGCAACCACCTTACAACCTCTGTTTTCTCGATAAAGGTTTATTTCCTCAACGATGGCAGCCAGATTTCCCTCGATAGGCCTTTTAAGCCCTGTCCCAAAGATGGCATCCACTATTATCTCAGGAGAAAAATCATAAAGCACCTTTCTAAACTCAACGATATACCCCACCTCTTCTGGCATAAAACCTAAGTTTTCAAGGACCTTAAGATTGGTCAAGGCCTCCCCCTGATAGGTTTCCTTTTCTGCAAGAAGCACCACCTCGACCTCATAGCCAAGGTTTACCAGGTGCCTGGCACATACCATCCCGTCTCCACCGTTATTTCCTGGCCCGCACACCACAAGCACACTGCCGTAGGTTTCTACCGGATAGGTCTCAAAAATAGCCTCAGCCACAGAAAGCCCCGCCCTTTCCATCAACACCTCAGCCGGAACCCCTACCTCCTTTATAAACCATTCGTCAAGTTCCTTCATCTCAGAGGCCTTTACCACCTGCATAACCCTACCCCTCTCCTATCCAGTTATCCTCCAGTTATTACTACCATACATACCACATAATCCTTTTCATGAGAAAGGCTAACCACACAGTCCTTCCCGCCTCTATCTTTAAAAACCTCTAAAGCCCTGCCTTCTAACTCTATGAACGGCTTTCTTGTTTGGGGGTCTCTGAGAAGGCTTATCTCTTGCCAGACAAAGGGTTGATACCCACCTAAAGCCTTGTAAAAGGCCTCTTTAGCCGCAAAGCATGAAGCTAAATAGACCGAGATATCTTTGCGTTTTAACGCTAAGGATACCTCTTTAGGATGAAAGACCTTCTCTAAAAACCGCTGTGGATAGGTAGAATAAATTTTCTCTATCCTTGGTAAGTATACTAAGTCTACCCCTATGCCAATTAGGTTCATCTAAGGTTTTTAAGTTTTTCTATAAGTTCGAGCCTGCGCTCGTGTCTTCCTCCCTCAAAAGGTGTTTCTAAAAAGATTTTTACGATCTCAACCGCCATCCCGTCCCCAATCATCCTTCCGCCAAGGACAAGCACGTTGGCGTCGTTGTGAAGCCTTGCCATCTTGGCAGAAAAGGGCTCATGACAAAGGGCTGCCCTTATCCCAGAAAACCGGTTGGCCACAATACTCATCCCTATCCCTGTCCCGCAGATAAGGATCCCCCTTTCCACCTCACCCTGTAACACCTTCTCCACTGCCTTAACCCCATACTCAGGATAATCCACCGCCACATGAGAATAACACCCTACATCTACCACCTCATGCCCTTCTTTGGCTAAAAAATCTTTTATCTTTTCTTTTAAAAAATATCCGGCATGGTCTGAAGCAATGGCAATCTTCATCGGTTTATTTTCCCTCCCATTTTTTAAAAACCAGCGTGGCGTTGGTGCCTCCAAAACCAAAGGCATTTGACATGGCTATCCTGATATCTGCCTTTCTTGCCTGGTTAGGCACATAGTCAAGGTCACACTCAGGGTCTGGGTTTTCAAGGTTGATCGTAGGAGGTGCTATCCCCTCATAAACAGCCATAACCGTTAAAACCGCCTCAAGCCCCCCGGCACCCCCAAGAAGATGTCCTGTCATAGACTTGGTGGAAGAAACCATAAGCTTGTAGGCATGATCTCCAAAAACCTTTTTTATGGCCTTGGTCTCTGCCACATCGTTAAGAGGTGTGCTTGTGCCATGGGCGTTGATGTAGTCTACCTGTTGAGGCAAGATCCCTGCGTCCTTTAACGCAAGCTCCATGCATCTTGCCGCCCCTTCGCCGTCAGGAGAAGGTGCGGTCATGTGATAGGCATCTGCGTTTAACCCATAGCCTATCAGCTCTGCATATATCTTGGCCCCTCTTTTTAAGGCATGCTCAAGCTCCTCAAGGACTAAAATTCCACATCCTTCTGCAATCACAAAACCATCCCGGCTGGCATCAAAAGGCCGAGAAGCCCTTTCAGGCTCATCATTTCTGGTAGAAAGGGCCTTGATCACAGAAAAACCTGCTATGGTCAAGGGGGTGATCATGCTCTCTGTCCCCCCACAGATCATGATGGTTGCCTGCCCTTCTCTTATCAACCGATAGGCCTCTCCTATCGCATGGTTGCCTGCTGCACAGGCGGTACATACCGCAAGATTAGGCCCTTTGGCCCCAAAGTTGATGGCCACCTGACCTGCTGCCATGTTAGGGATGATCATAGGGATAAAAAAGGGACTCACCCTTTTGTATCCCTTTTCGTCAAAAATACGGGTGTAGTATTCTACCTGACCTATTCCACCCATCCCTACCCCGATGACTGAGCCCACCTCAGGCCCAAGGTCCTCTAAAGGAAGACCTGCATCCTCTAAAGCCATCCTGGCTGAGGCCAAAGCATATTGAATAAAGGTATCTATACGAGATACCAGCTTTGAAGACATAAACTCTTCAGGTTTAAACCCCTTTACCTCCCCAGCAATCTGGCTGGGAAGAGAAGACGGGTCAAACTTGGTAATCCTGCCGATACCAGATTTACCTGCCTTGATGTTTTTCCAGGTCTCTTCAACCCCTATCCCAAGAGGGTTAACCGTCCCAACACCGGTGACTACTACCCGCTTTCTCACGTTTAATCTCCTAAACCCCTTAGTTTCCTACCTTGGCTTTTACATAGTCGATGACATCCTGCACGGTTCTTAACTTTTCGGCATCCTCGTCAGGCACCTCCATCCCAAAGGCCTCTTCCATAGCCATAACAAGCTCTACCAAATCAAGGGAATCAGCCCCTAAGTCCTCGATAAAAGAAGCCTCTGGTTTGACCTGATCTTTAGAAAGATTAAGTTTTTGAGCGATGATGTCAATCACCTTTTCTTCTATAGACATAAAAAGCCCTCCTGTTGCAAGATTTTCTCTAATTTTTACCAGATTTTTTCAAAAAAACAAGATAAGCCTGCCAAAAATACCAGAAAAGACCAGCTAAACCCCAGACAACAAGAGCCGGAATCCCTACCATAAACCCCTTTCTAAGCAAGGTCTGAAAAAACAGAAAATACACCAAATTCAAAAAGAAAAGCCCTATACTTAAAAAGGCCCCCTTTTTCCAGTCGTTTGGCACAAAAAACTTTAAAAAGGCAAAAACAGAAAACACCGCAAGTAAAAAAGGCACAAACAAATAGAACCCTTTAAGAAATAGTTCTGCCACCACCTCCTGATAAGGACTGTCTATCTTGGCTAAAAACCTTGCCCTTTCTATAAGCTCCGGGATAGAAAGAAAATAGACAGGCTTTTTCACCGTGGTTAAGGTGTCTGGCTCAAAGGAAAACCGGTAAAAAGCCTGAGGCAAAAACTCAGGAGAAAACCCCTTTTCCCTCCTCTGTTGCACCACCTCTTTTAATACCCACCTTCCTTGGCTATAATACCCGCTTTCTGCCCAGATCAGACTTAAAACCCTTTTATCCTTATCATAAACCACAACCGTAACCTCACCTAAGTATTCCCCTTTGGGCTCAAGAGGCTTGGCTATAAGATAACAGTCATCCCCTGTAAAAAAAATCTGGTCTCCCAAAACTACCTGCTGTTTCTTTTTGCCAACGATCTTATACTCCCAGGTATAAAGAGCATTAAACGTGGCATAAGGCAAAACAAGGTTAAGAAACACCCCTCCCAAAATCCCTATGCCTAAAAGGGCCTTTCCTGTCTCTCTTAGCAACACCCCCTTAGCCACACCTAAGGAAAGAAAACCCAGAAGCTCGTTGGTCTTAGCCCAGATAAAAAGGGTTAAAACCCCAGAAAACCCCACCACAAACGGGAAAACCTCATAAAGGTTAACCAGGTTCTTCCAGAAGACATACCTTCCAAACAGATAAAAAGGCTTGCCAAACTTAAGAAAATCCCCTAACCTCTCAAAAAAGTCTATCACCAGATAAAAACCAAGAAAGATAGACAGTAACACCAGCGAAACCCTGAAAACCTCTTGCCATACATAAAGTTGATAAGTCCTTGGCTTAAGCCTCATAGGTAAACCTGATGACGTTTCTTTTTAAACAAAAACCAGGCCTCCAACCCCACCAGAGCCCCAAACACCAGATAAAACACCAGAAAACTTACCACCGGATAGACCCTTCCATTTTCTGCCAGAGAATGGCACAGCTGATACCCCACATAAAACACCACATAAAGGGCTACCGCGGTGAAAAACACCAGAAACCGGTTGTGGGTTTTCATAAAAATTGCCGCCAAAAACCCCTGAAAAACCACCAGAAACAAACTTAACGGATAGAAAAACCTGTCCCAGTATTCGGTAAGATATCTAAACCACTGACGCCTGTTTTTCTCAACCTCCTTTAACCTTGCCTTAAGCTCTGGAAAACTGAGCTCCCCCCTTCCAAACTCAACCATTTGCTCACCTTCTTTTACCATCAGAAAAAACTGATACTCCCCAAACCTGAAAACCTCAACCGTTTTGTCCTTACCCAGAGAAAAGCCTTCTCCCTGATAAAGGGTAAAAACCCCTTCCTTAGGGTCTAACCTTCCTTTTTCTGCCAGAAAAACCTGCTTTTTTTCAGCCCCCTTTTCTACAAGAAACACCCTCTCAAACTCGTGTGCTTTATCCTGCTTTTTTGCCTTTTCCACATAGATCACATGGTTTTCTCCCAGAGGTATAGCCCGTTTTTCTGGCAAAGGCTCTTCAAACTGCCTTTTGGTAAGTTCAAACCTCATCGTTTTCTGTAGTTTTTTGGCATAAGGTACTAGCAAGAAATGGGCCAAAAAAAGCAGCACAAACCCTAAAAGCATAAAGGCACACAAAGGTTTCAGAAAATCGCTAAACCTGAACCCCAGGCTAAAAAACCCCAGAAGCTCCCGGTCCTCCTTAAACCTGTGAACCCCAAACATCACCCCCAAAAAAACAGAAAGAGGCAAGATAAAAGAGGTAAGCTGAAGAAAAAGGAGCCCAAAGTTTAAAAACATCTCTTTTAAACTCGGGTTTAACTCAAAAAACTTCTGAAGCCCAAAGATGCCCTTTACCAGGGTGATGATAACACTAAAAAGAAAGAAAAAAACAGAAGTATAAAACAGATATTCTCTAAGGTGATACCGAAAAAAGGTCTTCATCTTTTCTATTTTATAACCTTTTTGCCGATTTTAAAATAGCAAGGTAAAAATTTAAGAAAAAGCCCCTGTGAAAACCTTGCTAAACTAAAAGGGGTAGCCTATAATAAAAAGTAAAAAACCTCATGGCCTTTATCAGGGTTGCCCTTTATCTGCACGTTCCCTTTTGTGTAAAAAAGTGTCCTTATTGCGACTTTTATTCTCTTCCACATGTCCCTTCATCTGAAGAGGAAAAAACCTACCTTAAGGCTGTAAAGACCGAGGTCTTATACCTCAAAGACTTTGTGGAAAAACTCTCAGGAACGGCCCTTAACATCACCACCTTCTATGCAGGAGGAGGCACCCCTTCCCTTCTGTCACCAGGGTTTTATCAGGAGTTCTTTGAGTTTCTTTCCTCTCAGTTTAGGTTCACCCCGGTTGAGTTAACTCTTGAGGCAAACCCTGACACCATAACCCCTGAAAAACTAAAAGGTTTTGTTGAGACCGGGTTTAACCGGTTAAGCTTAGGGGTGCAAAGCCTCTCAGAAAAGGGACTAAAAACCTTAAAAAGAACCTATCATCTTAAAACCGCCTTAAAGGCCCTTGAGAATGCCTCCTCCCTTTTCTCAAACCTTTCTGTAGACTTTATCTTTGGATGGAAAGGCCAGGGACTAAAGACCTTAGAGGAGGAGATAAAAAAGGCCTTAAGCTTTTCTCCCACCCATCTCTCCTTTTACGAGCTAACCCTTGAGCATGACGTCTCTTTTTCTGGCTTTTCTCCTAACAAGCCGGTAGACCTTTTCTACCGGTTTATAGAACACACCTTAGAATCCCAGGGATATGTGAGATACGAAATCTCAAACTATGCAAGGCCAGGTTTTGAGTGCAAGCACAACCTCTTTTACTGGGAGGTAAAGCCCTATGTTGGGCTTGGGCCTTCTGCGGTTTCCAGGATAGCAAACCTGAGATGGCAAAACCCTCAAGACCTAAAAGCCTATGTAGAAACCTTGCTTAACCAAAAAAAACTTCCCCTAACCCCTTTAGAAACCCTAACCCCCCTTGAGTTTGCCAAAGAGTATGTTTTTATGGGACTAAGGCTGAAAAAAGGGATTGACCTCAGGACCCTGAGTGCAAAGTTTGGCTACTACTTAGACCCTTGGGTTTTAAAAAACCTTATCGAAAAAGGACTGATAGAAAGAAAGGGAAACAGGGTTAGCCTGACCTCCCAAGGAAGGCTTTTTCACAACCAGGTGGTAAAACTCCTATGGAAAACGATGGAAAAGGCTTAAGTCTTACCCTGTTTTTTAAGGGAAAACTCAAGGTCTACCAGCCAGAAAAGGGCTTTAGGTTTGGGATAGACTCTGTGCTCTTAGGACATTTTCTCAAGGTTAAGCCTGGAGAAAAGGCCCTTGAGGTTGGGGCAGGGTCTGGGATCATCTCCCTGATGGCAGCCCTAAAACAACCTAAGGCCAGGATCTTTGCCGTTGAACTTGACCCTCTGTTTTTGCGGTGCTTAAGACTTAACGCAGAGAAAAATCTTTTAGAAAACTCGATTTTTCCGGTAAAAGGGGATATCGGAAAAAATCCCTTCAAAAATGAAGTTTTTGACGTGGTTTTTTCAAACCCACCTTATTTCAAACCTGGATGTGGAAGACAAAGCCCAGATGAACTTAAAAACCTTGCCAAAAGGGAGACCAGGGCAGGGCTAAAGGAGTTTTTAAAGGCTGTGGCAGGGGTCTTGAAAAACCGGGGGAGGTTGTATTTAATCTTTACCGCCTTAAGGACAGCTGAGCTTATAGCAGGACTTAAACAGGCAAGGCTTGAGCCCAAGGTGTTAAGGTTTGTCCATTCCTATCCAGGAGATCAGGCTCGGTTTTTGCTCGTTGAGGCGGTAAAACAGGCAGGAGAAGAAACCCTGGTCTTACCTCCTCTTTTTATCTACCAGGAAAAAGGTGGCCCTTACACCACCGAGGTAAGGGAGATGTTGGAAGAGGTTTAAAAGAGGGATCAAGAAAGAGGTAAAAAAAGGATTAAAAACAAAAAAGGGGGCAACCAAAGTTGCCCCCTTTAAAATCTTAAGAGTAAGGCAGGCCAGGGCCTGCCTTTTAAACTTCCTCTTTAGAACATCGTCTGGATGTAGAGGTAGTAGTCAGTAATGGAGTCTTCGTATTCAGAATACTTCAAGAAAGCCTTGGCAGCGTCGTCGTATTCTACCTTGTCAAACCCAAGGGACACCTTTGCAGCCTGGCCTTTGAGATAGTAGTTAAAAGCAACCCCCCAGCGGTCAAAGGCAAAGTCTTTCTTTGTAGTATAATTTGTAGTATAAACGCCATCTGCCTCTACGTTTTCATACCTGATGGCAAGGGCTGGCTTTCCAAACCCAACCACCGCATCATAAAGAAGCTGTCCCTGGGCATACCAGAGACTGGTATCTCCTTTTTTCCATACATTTGAACTTATATCGTTATAGAAATGGCTGTCGTTTAACTTGATGTAGCCGATCTGAAGGTTAGGCACCCAGCAGCCAAACTTCTTTTCAAAGAAAAGGTCTGCCGTCCAACCATCAACCTCTAAAGATTTGTAATTTGTATATTCTTTATCATACAATTTTTCTTTGTAATATCCCAAACCTATGGTAAGGACGTCCTTTTTACCAAGGTAGGTATCCTTAACCTTTCCGTGAGGAGAGGTGGTGGACTCTGGGGCATACCCAAGCATAGTTGGAGTAAACTCAACCCTGGCAACCCACTGCAACCCTTTAAAAGCCTCATCTTTTCTCTTATCCTCGTTAAACACACCCACGTTATACCTGAACATTCCGTTTGCGATGTCTCCATGCACAACCAAACCACCGTCTGCCTTACCGATAAGATCTAAAGGATTGGTAAACTCAATACCTCTATCCTTATCCTCTGCAATATCCTTTATAATATTCTTAAAGACTCCGTTAGCTCCTGCACCACCCTTATCATACCAGGCGTCAGTAGGGATGATAAGGCTGTAACCTGAGGTCATCTGATACCTGGTAAAAGGCACCCTAACCTTACCAGCCCTTACCTGAAGCTCAGGCATAAACACAAAGTTAACCCCAGCCTCTCCTAAACCTACCTTGTTGTCTTTAGCATATCCAGCAGTTGGCTCTTTATAAGCACCAGAGGCATTCCACTCTCCGTAGAACTGAACCATCTTGCTTACCTGACCGGAGATGTAAAAACGAGAATCCTTGATGTCAAAAACATTCTTTTTCCAACCTGCATCTCCCTTTTCTCTTTCATCAAACTTCTGATACATGATCTTCATATTGTAACCAAAGTCTGCAAAGGTATCCTCATCCACCTTGATCTGAGCAGCCTGGGTGGTGGCTGCATAGCCCAAAACCAAAGCACCTGCCACACCTAAAACCTTCCATCTTGCTACCTTCATGCCACACCTCCTTTATTTTTTCTTTTTTTTAAACCCTAGCTTTCAAACCCTTAAAAAACAAACACCTCGTTAAAAATTAAACACAAAACCTCTTTTTGTCAACCCTGTAAAAACCAAACCTTCTTCCTAACCCTACATCCTTCCAAAGAACAGATCACATTCCATACGTTGCTTTATACTACACACAAAACATTTTGTCAAGAAGCATTTTAGCGAGTTTTCCTTAAATAACAACAAAAAAATCCATCTTAAAAGCCGTTACACTTATCATCCTTCATTTTTTGCCAAAATTAACCTTTTTTCTTAAATTTTTAGCCATACCTATTTTTAGATTAATAAATTTTGAGGGGTTCAAGCCTTATGCCTTTTCCCCAAACAAAAAGTTTTTCTCCCAAAACCCCTATAACCCCTAAAATCCCTTCTACCTTCCTGGCCTGATTTAAAACCTTTTCAAAATCCTGCTCTTTTCTTAACAAATTTCCCAGAGCTGTAGCCAGGGCATCGGCTATCGAGGCCTTTTTATGGATAACCGTTATAGCGTCAGCCTTACCCAAACTTAAACTATGCCCGATTTTGCCTGATGAGGTACAAACCCCACAGGGCATAAACCTGGCAGGCACAACCACACATACCTTGTTAGAAAAGGGAGAATCAATGCCGGCAAACAAACAAACCCTTGCCTCCTTTTTCAACCACAAAAACACATCTCCCCCGTTTTCTACCACCACCTGAGAGCTAAGCCCTCTCTCCAGGACAGCCCTTCCCACCTTCTCAGCAATCACCCCAGCCACCGCCGCCATCGGCCCAACCCCTGCCACCCTCCCTGCAAAAAACATCTCCTTAACCACCTCAGGTGCCTCAGGGTCAACAGGCAAAGGACTCAGACTCACCAAAAACTCAGGATGAGTAAGGACATAAGACTCAAGAGGAAGCCTTACCTCCCTCACAATCCTTCCCACCTCTAAGCTCAAGTCCCTTTCTGCCAGAACCAGAAGGTCTGTCTGCCTGTAAACCACCCGGAACTTACAAAGGTCTGTGGCAACTAAGGTGCGATAAAAGGGAACCTGACCGTAAGGGTCTAAAGAAGCCTGCTTTTCTTCCTCCTGACTTTGGCTCATAACCCGGGAAAAAAACCTCGCAAAAAGATTTAAACCTTTTTATAAAACCTTTTCCAAACCTCTTAAAGACACCTCTTCTTTTAAGGCGCAAAGCAATATACCTTACCCTCAAAAAGAATAAAAGTCTTCCCCAGAAACGGTGTTTATCACCACCGCAGGAAAGTCCCTTACCTTTATCCTGAAAAAGGCCTCTGGCCCAAGGTCTTCCCAGGCGATAAACTCCAGTTTTTCTACAAACTGAGAGAGGAAGGCCCCTGCCCCTCCAAAGGTGGCAAGATAAACCGCTTGATGCCTTTTCATAAGCTCAACCACCTGAGGACTTCTTTTACCCTTTCCGATGGTTGCAGCAACCCCAAGGGAGAGAAAATCTTCCATGTAGGCATCCATCCTGCCTGAGGTAGTGGGCCCGCAAGCCCCGATCACCCTTCCCTCTGGTGCAGGGGTTGGACCCACATAATACATCGCCTGGTTGGTAAAATCAAACTGAAAACTTCCCTCCTGTAAAGCCTGAAGAATCCTACGATGGGTAGCATCCCTCCCACAGAGAACCCAGCCAGAAATAACCACAGGCTCACCTGGCAAAAGTTTCTGCAAAACCCTTCTATCCTCTACCGGAAAACTTAACCTCTTAGCCCTGGAAAAAACCTGATTAAACCACCTACCCATCTCTCACCCTCAAAAACATCCCCTATCAACCTTACTTAGGTTAAAAAAACATCTAACCTTAAAAACTTAAGGCTCAAAAACCTCAACAAACCAGGGGCCAAACCAAGGCCTTAGCAACAGCCGGCGGTAATCGTTTCCACCAGCTTTTTCTTGTCCTTCTCAGTCTCAACCCTCAACAGGTCTCCCAGCTTGACCTGCTTAAGCAAACACTCGATGTACTGCCCGATCTTTTTCCAGATGGGATAAGCCACACACTCCTCTACATCCTCACACCCTTCTCCTGGGTCGATGCAGGAGGCAATACAAACAGGCCCCTCAAGAGGCTCAAGGATCTCATAAAGAGAAACCTCGTCTGGATGCTTTCTTAAAACATAACCTCCCCCAGGACCACGAGAAGACTTGATCAGCCTTGACTGACGCAACCGGTTTAAAATCTGGGCCAAATAAACCCGGGAGATGTTTTGACTGGCAGAAATCTCCTCTAACGTCACCCCGTTAGGATAAGCCTTGGCTATCTCATACATCGCCCTTACCGCATACCTGCCCTTGGTTGAAAGCTTAAACATAATCCATCACCCCTTTTAAGTTTGTTTTTAATCTATTTAAATATACTTAGCTTATTTTAATATAAAATTTAGTTATTACAAGATATTTTTTAAAAAAAATATGTTTGGAAAAATTACTCAGAATAAACCTTGCCAAATATACTCTTAAACTAAATTTTAGCAAGACTTTTGGGAGGGCAAAACTAAGGGTTTTTCAACCTTTCAATCTATAGGATGGCTGGCATCTGGAAAAATTTTTCACAGAAAGGCTCGAGCAAGGGTAGAAAAAAAACTTTTTGCCAAAAATTTGGTAAGTTTTTAGGGGATAAAAAGTTGACAAAAGTCCAATTTTAGGGTATGTTTAATATCAGGTCGCCGGGGTAGCTCAGTCGGTAGAGCAGCGGACTGAAAATCCGCGTGTCCCTGGTTCGATTCCGGGCCCCGGCACCTCCAAATCTCTTTCTTCCTCAGGTCCTGATGCAAGTACGTCCTGTAGCCAAGCCTGAAAAGGCTAACCTTGAAAACTTGGCGGTGGTGCTGGTAAACCCGATGTATCCTGAAAACATCGGGGCTACGGCGAGAGCCTGTGCCAACTTCGGGGTGCCTAACCTAATCGTGGTAAACCCAGAAAGTCTTGACCAGGAAAAAATAAGAGCCATGGCTACCAAAGGTGGCCTCCCAATAGTAGAAAACATGAAGGTCTTTCAGGACCTTGAAGAAGCGTTAAGGGACTTTCAGTACGTGGTTGGGACCACCGCAAGGCTTGGCAGAAGAAGGATGGTCTATCACACCCCTAAGGAAATAGCCCCTTATCTCTGTGAGCTTTCGGTTAAAAACAGGGTCGCCATTCTTTTTGGCAACGAAAGGTTTGGGCTTTCAAACGAACACCTTGGGCTGTGTGATAAGGTGGTTACCATCCCTACCACAGAGCAGGCCTCTTTAAACGTAGCCCAGGCTGTGGTAGTCATCCTTTACGAAATCTTTCAGCATGCAAGCAATCCTATCTTCCCAAAACCTCAGCTTGCAACCCAGCAAGAACTTACCATCATGTATAAAATAATCGAGGCTACCTTAGAAGCCATAGACTACATCCCTCATGAAAACAAGGTGCTCTGGCACACAAACATCCGAAGGTTCCTCTCAAGGCTTGAACTTACCTCAAAGGAGGTAAAAATCATCCAGGGATTTTGCAGACAACTCCTCTGGGCGCTGGGAAAAGAGATTACCCTTTCCTCTCAAGAAGACAAAGCACCTCAAAATGATAGGTCTGAGGAAACATGTCAAAAAGATAAACCTTCTTAAGAAGATATCCCAGGTCTCTTAAGATCTTAAGGTCCCTTACCAAGGTAGGAGCATCGCAAGAAACATAAACCAAATACCTTTTATTTACCTCAGGTAAAAACCTCAAGATCTCTTTACAGCCTCCGCGAGGAGGGTCAACTAAAACGAGGTCAAACCTTTCTCCCTGTTTTATCGCCTGATATAGGGCTTCAGTTGAGCTCATCTGACGAAGGTCAAGCCTTCCGTCTATCCCGTTTTTCTCGGCGGTGTAAAGCCCGTCTTCTATGGCCCTCAGGTCTGTGTCTACCCCGAGGGCTTTGGTGGTCTCAGAAGATATCAGGGCTAAGATAAAGTTTCCCATCCCGCAATGTAGGTCAAGGACAGTTTCGTAATCAAGGCGCCAGGACCTGATGGTGTCCATGATGGCTAAGTTTATCTCCCAGTTGGTTTGCACAAAAACCCCTGGCTGAACGTAGTAAACCAGGTGGTCTAACCCTTTAAAAAGCCTTCTTCCACCAAAAGAGGCCCCTTCTGGGAAAGGGCCTTCTGGATGACGCCCTTTCCTCCAGTAAAAACAGGCCTTAAGACTAGAAAGTGAGGCAAGCTCTTTTAGGTCCTCTTTACCTGGCTTTAAAGCCGTCCAGAAAATCAGGGTAGCCTTGCCTTCTAAAGGAGAAGACTCTATCTTTACCCTTTTGCTATAGGCAGAAAGCCTTATCCAGACAGGACTTTGATACAGATCAAAAAGCACCTTGTTTAACACCTCTTCTGCAAGAAAGCACCTTTCTATCTTAAGGACCTCGTGGGACTTTCTTTTTACAAAACCCATCTTAAAGGCATCTGCCTCAACATGAAGCCTAAGCCTGTTGCGGTAAAAAAACTCCTTAGGAGAGGGTATCACTCCTTCTAAAGGTATGTCCTCCTTCCATCCGGCTCGGGAAAAGGTTTCAAAAAGGATGGCCTGTTTAAGGCTTAACTGGGCTTGATAGGTTGCATGCTGAAACTGACAACCCCCGCAAACCCCATAGTATGGGCAAAGAGGAGACCTTCTGTCAGGGGAAGGCTCCAAGATATCCACTATCTCAGCCTCGGCATAATCGCCTAAGTCCTTAACCACCCGAACCTTAACCAGTTCCCCAGGCAAGGAATAAGGCACAAAAAGCACCTTACCGTCAGAGAGCCTGCCTAAGCCCTCTCCCCCAAAAACCACCTTTTCTATCCTAACTGTAGCCTCCACCTTAAACCCCAATTCCCTCTGGTTTCACCCCGAAAGGCCTAAATCTTTATTATTAAAATCTTTATTTTACCACGCTAAGGCTTATAAACAATCAAAAAACTTGCCACCCAAAGACCAAACTTTTTAAAACTTTACTCTTAAAAAATTTTACTTAAAATTTAAACTGGGAGAATTTTTAAATCAAAAGGTTTAAAACCCTTAAAGGGGGTGTTTGATGACACGATATGTAGGGCTTGACGTAGGGTCAGGAACAGCCAAGGTAGCAGTCCTTGATGAGAATAAAAACCTTCTTTTCTGGAGGTACGAAAAAACCCACGGTCAGCCTATAGAAACGGCAGAAAGGCTTTTAACCGAGGTGGAAAAGGAGTTTGGGAAAGAGAGTCTCTCTGGGATTACCTGCACCGGAACGGCTGGTAAAACCATCTCTCAGATACTTGGGTGTGCCTTTGTAAACGAGGTGATGGCCCATGCCAAGGCAGCTACCTTTTTTCATCCTGAGGTAAAGACGATCATAGACATCGGAGGGGAAGACTCAAAGCTTATTTTCATCACCCATGAAAGGGGTGTGCCTGAGATAGAAGATTTTGCGTTAAACACCCTGTGTGCCGCAGGTACAGGGTCTTTTTTAGAGCAACAGGCTGCAAGGCTTGGGTATACGATAGAGGAGTTTTCAAGGCTTGCTGTAGAGGCTCAAAACGTGCCAAGAATAGCAGGAAGATGCACCGTTTTTGCCAAGTCTGACATGATACACCTTCAGCAGGCAGCGGTGCCTGACCAGGAAATCATCGCAGGGCTTTGTTTTGCCATCATCAGAAACCTGAGAAGCAACTTGGCCAAGGGAAGGGAGATCCTTCCTCCTTTGGTTTTTCAAGGAGGGGTTGCGGCAAACTTAGGGGTAAGAAGGGCGATAAAAGAAATCTTAAGGCTAAAAGATAACGAGCTTATCATCCCCGAGCATTTCAGGATCATGGGGGCGATAGGGGCTGCCCTCTATGGGCTTGAAGGTAAAGCTACGTCAGAATATCGAGGGTCTGACCTCTTAAAGGCCTATCTTAAAGAAAGAACCTATTCTCCGCCAAGGTATGAGGTGTTAACACCTTTTAAGTCGCTTGAGATCTCAGAAAGGCTTAAACAGAGGTTTTTGATAGAAACTACCGCCTCACCGGGAAAACCCCAGGAGGTATGGCTTGGAGTGGATGTGGGGTCGGTAAGCACCAAGCTTGTTGCCATAAACCAGGAAGGAAAACTTATAGCCAAGGTTTATCTTCTTCATCAGGGAAAACCTCTTGAAAGCATCAAAAAAGGCCTTTTAGAGTTAAAAAAACAGCTTCCGGAAAACGTGGTGGTAAAAGGTGTTGGGACCACAGGTTCTGGAAGATACCTGATAGGAGACTTTATCGGGGCTGATGTCGTAAGAAATGAGATCACCGCACAGGCTTACGGAGCCCTTTTCATAGACCCAGAAGTTGACACCATCTTTGAGATAGGAGGGCAAGACTCTAAATATATATACTTAGAAAATGGAACCATCTCAGACTTTACGATGAACAAAGCCTGTGCAGCAGGCACAGGGTCTTTTCTTCAGGAACAGGCGGTAAAGCTTGGGGTCCCGATAGAAAAGTTTGGAGAAATCGCCTTAAAGAGCTCAGCCCCGCTTAAGCTGGGAGAAAGATGCACTGTTTTTATGCAGTCAGACCTTTTACACTACCAGCAGCAAGGCCTCCCTAAGGAAGACCTGATTGCAGGGCTTTGTTATGCCATAGTGCATAACTACCTGAATAAGGTGGTAGAGGACAGAAGAATAGGGAAAAAGGTGTTTTTCCAGGGGGCGGTGGCTTTTAACCAGGGGGTGGTGGCTGCCTTTGAAAAAGTGCTTGGCAAACCGGTGATAGTGCCTCCTCACCATGAGGTCACAGGAGCTATTGGAGTAGCCCTTCTTGCTAAGGAAGAAACCCGGGGACAAACCCGGTTTAAAGGGTTTGACTTAACCAAGGTTAACTATCAGATCCAGGCCTTTGAGTGCAAAGAATGTCCTAACCAGTGTGAGATCCACAGGGTAACGATAGATGGGTCTCTCCCTTATTACTACGGAGGAAGGTGCGAAAAGTATGAGGTTGACCAGAGAAAACCTCAGGAAAACATCCCCAACCTTACCTTAGAGCGATTTGAAAAGCTTATCTCCTATGTAAAACCTGTGGAAAAAGAAAAAAGCCAGGACAAAACCATCGGTATTCCTCTTATCCTTCAGTTTTATGAGTGGTTGCCTCTTTTTGCCACCTTTTTTCAGGAGTTAGGTTATCAGGTGGTGCTTTCGTCTCAGACCTCTAAAAAAATCATCAAAGTAGGCTGTGAGATAACCCCAGGTGAGCCCTGTTTTCCTATAAAGATAGCCATAGGGCATATCAAAGAGCTTTTAGACAAAGGGGTTAAAACCCTTTTTCTTCCGCAGATAACCGACCTTCCTCCTGAGCATCCGGCTTTTGAGGTAGGCAAGGTATGTCCCTATGTACAGAGCGTTCCTTGGATAAGTCCTGCAACCTTCAGGTTCGAAGACCTTGGGGTAAAGGTAATAAATCCGGTGTTGCACTTAGGGCGTCCTGCTTTTTTGATAAACCAGGAAGTTAAAGACCTGGCAAGGATGCTTGGGGTCTCAGAAAAAGAGGCTAAAAGGGCCTGGAAGATAGGAGAGGAAGCCCAGAGAGAGTTTCATCACTGGCTAAAACAGAGAGGAAAAGAGATTTTGTCTCAGTTTAAAGAGGACGTGGTGCTTGTCATCGTAGGAAGGCCTTACAATGCCTTTGACCCAGGTGCTAACTTAGGCATACACTATAAAATTAAAAAATTAGGTATAGTCGGCCTGCCTGTAGACATGCTACCTTTAGAAGAGTTAGACAATCCAAAGGTCTTTGAACCTCTTTCGGAGATGTACTGGGAATATGGGCAAAGGTTTTTGCTGGCAGCCCATCTTATAAGGGAAACCCCTAACCTTTTTCCCGTGTTTTTTACCAACTTCTCTTGTGGGCCAGACTCTTTTATCCAGCACTTTTTTGAGGAACTGATGGGAGGTAAACCTTTCATAGAGATAGAGGTAGATGAACACAGCGCTGAGGCTGGGGTGGTAACAAGATTAGAGGCCTTTGTAGACAGTATCAGGGATAAGGTGAAACCTTACGAGCTAAAGAGAAGTTTTACTTTCCTTAAGGCAACCCCCAAAGAAAAAAGGACCATCTACATTCCTTACATGTGCGACCATGCGGTAGCCCTGGCAGCGGCTTTCAGAGCCTGCGGGGTTGAGGCCAAGGTGCTTCCAGAACCAGACGAACAAAGCCTTGAGCTTGGGAGAAGGTATACCTCAGGCAAGGAGTGCTATCCTACCATCCTTACCACAGGGGACCTCATCAAGCTGATAAATCAACCAGGGTTTGACCCTGAAAAAAGCGTATTTTTTATGCCAAACAGCGGTGGGCCTTGCAGGTTTGGTCAGTATAACAAACTTCACCAGAAGATCTTACGAGATTTAGACGTTAAACTTCCTGTCTATTCTTTGCAACAGGACATGAGTTTTTACCAGGACTTAGACCTTTTAGGCAAAACCTTTATGAAGGTTGCCTGGAAAGGGATAGTAGCGGTAGACGTGCTAAATAAACTTCTTAGAGAAATAAGACCATATGCGAAAGACAAACAAGAGGTAGAAAGGCTATATCAAGAGGGTCTTAATCAGATAGAAAAAGCTATAGAAAAAGGAGAAGACCTGGTTTCTGTGCTCTTAGACCTTAAAAACCGGTTTGCCGGTTTAGAAGTTGATACCCAGAAAAAGCCCAAGGTAGGGGTGGTAGGAGAGATCTATGTTAGAAGCAACCGGTTTGCTAACGAAGACCTATACAGGTTTTTAGAGGACTTAGGTTTGGAGGTCTGGCTTCCTCCTATCACCGAGTGGATCCATTTTATCAACTACACCTCCAAAAACTGGGCTAAAAGGCTTGGACTTTTTAAGACCTACTTCAGGTACGTGCTTGAAAGCAGATATCTGAGGTGGGAAGAAGAAAAGTTTGTGTCTGTTTTTAAGGACATCCTTGATACGGCTGAAGAGTTGTCGGTTGAGGAGCTGATGAAACTTACCCAAAGGTATGTGGACATAAGGTATGAAGGAGGAGAGGTGTTGCTTTCTGTAGGAAAGGCGGTAGAGTATTCCCATAACGGGGTTTCGGGAATAGTAAACGTTATTCCTTTTGCCTGTATGCCAGGGAATGTGGTTTCTGCCCTGTTAAAAAGGATTAAAGAAGGAGAAGGGAAAAGGTTGCCTGTGCTTACCGTTCCTTGCGACGGACAGAAGTCCCTTGGCACCAGGATGAGGATAGAGGCTTTTGCCGAACAGGTAAAGGAATTTTCTGCGAGTAAAAGAACAGCCCAGTAAACTTAAAAAATTTTATAAAAAATAAAATTAAAAACATAAAATTAATTGTATTTTTGACAATACGCCTGATTTTGTAGTTTTTTGCTGGTTGATTTTTTAGAAATTATGTTTTAAATGTATGTAAGTTGAAAGAGAAGAAGGATAGTGCTTTTAAATTTTTGTTAGAGGTTTTAGCCGAAAGTTTTACCATCGGGATTGCTGTAGTTTCTTCGGTGATAGCAGGAGCGGTGGTAGGCTGGCTGATAGAGGAGAAGCTTTTACATGGAAGGACTTCTCCGTGGATTACGACTATTTTTATCATTTTTGGGGCGATAGGGGGGATTAAGAACCTTATCTGGTATACCAAGAAGAGGACAAAGGATATAGGTAAAAATGATAAAGGAAGTAAGTCCTGAAAGGTTTTTTGGTGAGGCAGAGAGGTTAATCCTTGGGCTGGTGGTTGTTGCGACGATTTCCATCCATTTAGTATGGGGTGGTCTGGTGGAAACTTTTTCCTTCTTGGCAGGTGGGATTTTAGGTTTTCTAAACTTTAGGACCACCAAAAAAGAAGGAATTGCCTTTGTAAAAAAAATTCAGGAAATCTTTTCTTCAGACCAGAAAAATCTCTATAACAAAGAGCGCCACGTCTACATAGCAAAGATCTATCTTAAACTTTTGGCAACTGCCATAGTGGTTTATTTTTTGATAGCCCATCTTGGGGCTCATCCTGTTTTTTTGATTTCTGCGTTTGGTTTGGTTTATCTTAGCCTTACGGTTTATAGTTTTATCAAGTTCCTCTGGTTTATGAAAAAAGAAAAAAAAGAAATATTAACTTAGGGGGTCAGGTTATGGAACATCCTATACTGTTTTTGTGTCTTATTTTAGAAAAGCTTGGTCTTCCTTCTGGGTTTCATTACTATGAAGAGGCAGCCCATTATGGGCCTTTGGCCAAGTTGCTTGCTCCTCACATGGTCCACAGCTTTTTTGTGTGTATTTTGCTTATCGTGTTAGCCTATATAGGCACAAGAAAGATGGAGTTTATACCAAAAGGGGTTCAGAATTTCTGGGAGTTTGTGATCGAAACCCTCTACAACTTTACCAAGGAAAACGTACCTCACGGTGATGGGCATGGCCCTAACCTGGTGCCTTTGGTTTTTCCTTTGATCGTTTTTTATGCCCTTTACATTCTCTTCTGCAACTTTTTAGGGCTTATACCTGGGTTTATGTCTCCCACCGCTAATCTTAACGTAACCCTTGGTTTAACCTTAATTACCATCGTTTATTACCATTTCTTAGGAATAAGGTTTAAAGGGCTTGCCTATTTTAAGACCTTCTTAGGTCCTATTCCTTGGTTGGCTCCTCTTATGCTTCCTGCTGAAATTTTTAGCCATGTGGGAAGGATTATTTCTCTTTCTGTCCGACTTTTTGGAAACTTAGTATCTAAAGAGCTTTTGCTTGGGATTCTTACGATGCTTGCAGGTAAGTTTTTTGCTCCTCTTCCGATCATGATATTAGGTGTGCTGGTAAGTCTTATTCAGACTTTGATTTTTGTTCTTTTAAGCTTGGCCTACTTTGCCGGTGCTGTTGAGGAACACCATTAAAAAGAAGCTTTGTCAGGGGGTTTTTGAGCCTTCTGGCAAGTGTTTTATTTAAAAATTAAAATTTTTAAAAGGAGGGAGGTTTTATGAGAAAGTGGATGGTTTTAGGGCTTTTAGGTTTGGTGGCTTTACTTTCTGCTAACCCTGCTTTAGCAGAAGAAGTTGGCGCTGCTAAGATGGTTACTGGTTTTGGTTTCTTTGCAGCCATCGTTTTAGCCTCTGGTGTGGGCGTTGGTTTGGCTGCTCTTGGATGCGGTATCGGTATGGGTCATGCCACCCGCGGTGCTTGTGAAGGTATCGCCAGAAACCCTGAGCTTGCCGGTAGACTTACCGTTACCATGATTCTTGGTATCGCTCTTATCGAATCTCTTACCATTTATGCTCTTGTTATCGCTCTTATTCTTCTTTATGCCAACCCTGTTTTACCCAAACTCATCCAGATCCTTGGTTTGGGTGCCTAACAGCTATATAAGTTTAGGATAAAAAAGAGGACCATAGGGCCAAACCTTATGGTCCTCTTTTTTGTTTTGATAGGCTAAGATGTTTGTCAGGGTTTTAAGTTTTACGGTTTTAGGTATCGAAGCCTTTCCTGTAGACATCGAGGTAGATTTTTCGCGAGGCCTTCCAGGGATTACCATCGTAGGGCTTCCAGACAGCTCTATCAAAGAAAGTAGAGAACGCATCAGGTCTGCTTTAAAAAACTCAGGGTTTAGTTTTCCTCAAAAAAAGGTTACCATAAACTTAGCTCCTGCAGACCTTAAAAAAGAAGGAAGTGGATTTGATCTGGCGATGGCCTTGGGGATATTGGCTGGTATGGAGATAATCCCTAAGGAGGCTTTAGCTAACAAAGCCTTTTTAGGAGAGCTTTCCCTTGACGGAACGGTTAAGGCTACAAAAGGGATATTACCCTCTGTGTTAAAGGCTAAAGAGTTGGGGTTTTGCGAGATTGTGTTGCCTCTGGATAACTATTTAGAAGCTTCTCTGGTGCGTGATTTTAAGGTGGTAGGAGTAACCCACCTAAGAGAGGTGGTTGATTACCTAAGAGAAGGAACTGTGCCTTTACATCCGAAAAAAGAGGTTGACCTTGAGGTACTAAGGTTAGAAGAAGATTTCTCAGAAATATTTGGTCAGGAGATGGCTAAAAGAGCCCTTGAGGTAGCTGCGGCAGGTGGGCACAACGTGTTGATGATAGGGCCACCTGGTGCAGGAAAAACCATGCTTGCCCAAAGGCTCCCTACCATACTTCCCCCTATTACCTATCAAGAAGCACTTGAAACCACCAAGATCTACTCGGTAGCAGGCCTATTAACCCCTGAAAGACCTTTTATCAACCATCGTCCTTTTAGAAATCCCCATTTTGGTATCTCTGAGGCTGGGATGATAGGAGGAGGTACCCATCCTAAACCAGGAGAAATAAGTTTAGCCCATAATGGAGTGCTTTTTCTTGACGAGTTCCCAGAGTTTCGAAAAGACGTAATAGAGGCCCTTAGACAACCTTTAGAAGACGGACAGGTTACCGTAACCAGAGCCAACTTTACCGTAACCTATCCTTCTAAGTTTATGCTGGTTTGTGCGATGAACCCCTGTAAGTGTGGTTATTACGGACACCCTACCAAACCCTGTCAGTGCACCTTTCAGGAGGTTAAAAAGTATAGAAACAAAATCTCAGGCCCAATCCTTGATAGAATAGACATCCACCTACAAGTCCCCTCTGTAGACTACAAGGCCCTACTAAAAACTGCAGACAAACCTCAGATTAGCTCAGCAGAAATAAAAGAAAGGGTATTAGCTGCAAGAAAAATCCAAGAAAGACGCTATGGAACTCAACTTAAAACCAACGCTAAGCTTAAATCTAAAGAAATCAAAAAATACTGTATCTTAGAACCTAAGGCTCAGGAGTTTTTGGAAAAAGCCGCAGAAAAATTTAGTTTCTCTGCAAGGGCCATTCACAAAATACTCAAGGTAGCAAGAACGATAGCTGATTTAGAACAATCTGAGATTATCTTAAAACATCACATCACAGAGGCCATTCAATACCGCAGTTTAGAAAAAAACCTCTGGCAAGAATAGGACCTCTTGGTTCTATAGACACCACATTTATAGGTCCCATTTTATGAAATAAAAAGTATCTGGTAGCCTTAGGAGTCTCCTCTTTATTTTTTAGTTTAAGTATAGGGATAAAGGAGATGACTTCTGCTCCAGGAGAGCCAGGGATCAAACAGGCTCTTCCTTCATGTGTTCAACCTGGGTGTCACAAGGTTTCAGCCCCTAATGAACTTTGGGGCAATCTTATTTCCATTTCTCAAAAAGCTGGGCTTCTTCAACTTGATACCGGTCAAAATCTTGACGTGTTTTTTGACGACAAGGTAAAGGTGCTTTACTGGGACCAACCTTTAAACAAACTTAACAAAGGCACCCCTATAAAGGTTGTCTATACAGAAAAAGACGGTAAAAGATATGCCTCTATCATAGCAGTAAAACCTCCGGTTAAGTTTCCAGAAGAAAAAAGAATAGGTTTAGAGGAGGTCAAGAAACTGGTAGAACAAAAGTCAGCGTTGATCATAGATGTTAGACCTCCTGCCAAGTATGCTGAAGGACATATACCTGGGGCTATCAACCTTACTTTGGCTCAGTTTGGGAAGAAACTACCTGAAGTCTTGAAAGATAAGCAAGCTTTAGCTGTGGTATATTGTGAAGGTCCACGCTGAGCGTTAACCCCTGCGGCGGTCAGTGTGGCCGCTTCTCTTGGATATGCAAACGTTAAAGGCTTTGTAGAAGGTATACCTGCCTGGAAAAAAGCAGGCCTCCCAGTAGCAGTAGAACCTCAACATATCCTTTCAGAAATTTCTCAGGGAGTATCTTTTGTGCTTATAGACCTGAGGCCTAAGACCTTGGCAGAAAAAGGCTACATACCTGGGGCAGTAAACCTTCCTCTTGAAAAACTTAAAGCTGCTAAAAAGCAATTTCCTAAACAGAAAAACGCTCCCATCTTCGTTTATGATGAAAAAGACGAAAGAGCTTTATTAGCTATCAATATCATTAAAAACTGGGGATACACCAACATAGCCTACATTCCTGGCGGATTAGAGTCCTGGAAAAAAGCAGGAGGTAAGGTTGAAGTAGGGAAACCCTCCTCTAAGATAGTTTATGTTCATAAACCCAGGCCTGGCACCTTCTCTGTGGAAGAGTTTAAAAAACTACTTAAATCTCCTACCCTACCTGCTAACTACTTCATCCTTGACGTAAGAGAAGTAAACGAAACTCAAGAAGGTAGCTTCCCCCATGCGGTAAACATCCCCTTGGGAGAACTTGAAAAAAGATTAAACGAAATCCCTAAGGACAAAACCATAATTATTCATTGTGCAACAGGTATTAGGGCTGAAATGGCTTATAATATTTTAAAAAGAGCAGGGTTTAAGGCCTATTATCTCAACGCTAACGTGAGTTTTGAAAACGGAAAATACAAAATAGAACCTAAGGACTAAAAAACTAAACTTCCAGGAGAGGTTCTTAGACATACCTCTCCTGGAAAAAGATCTGATAAAAAAGCTATCTTTCATATCTCTAAATTTTAAAAAATTTCTTAGGTGATATAGTTTCAAAAGAATAGATTTTTTCGTCAAAATAAGCTTTAACTGGGACCAGAAAATAGCCTGTTTCCTCTTTTTTAAGTTTTTGCCTTAGTTGATGACTTATAAAATGAGAGTCTTCAACCAGGTTATAAAAATAAAAATCTATCCCAAAAAACCCGTCCAGAAGATGAGCTATCAGGTGAAATATCTTGCTAAGATAACCTTGAGGAAGAAACAAAAGGTCTTTTATATTAACATAGCCTTCCTGGTTTAAATCATCTACAAAACTTTTTAACACTTCTAAATTTTTTGTAAGTCCTTTTTCTAAGGTTTCCCAAAAACTAGGGTCTCTTAAACCTAAGGTTTCTTTTTCCAGGACCTTAATTTCATCATATCTTACTAACTGATAGGTTGAAAGAAATTTTAAAACCTGAGAGAAGGCTAACTCAGGGGTGCTTGCCTCAACCAAAAATAGATGAAAAACCTCTTCTCTAAACATATAACCTAACCTCTTTTAGTTTTTATCCTCTCATTTATAGGTCTATTCAAAAGCAAAAAAATAGTTTCTTATACATAGTTTAACCAAAAAACTATTGACAAAACCCTATTTTATATTATTTTTAGACTATATTCTTTTTACGGGCGGATAGCTCAGGGGGAGAGCATCGGCCTTACAAGCCGGGGGTCAGAGGTTCAAATCCTCTTCCGCCCATTCTTTAGAAATTCCTGTTTAATTTCCTCTTAAAATCCTTTCTATCAAATCACAGTTTTCTCAGTATTTTATTGATTTTTTATTTGTCAAATTTATAATGTATTTTATAAACAATTAAAACACTATGGGGGGAGAGATGGGAAAAGTAGCCAAAGACATCATGAATAAAAAACTTGAAACCATATCTGCAGACGCTACGGTTTATGATGCTATAGAAAGGTTGATTGACAAACGTATCAGGTCGTTGTTAGTCTTACCTAAAAATCATGATGATTCCTATGGGGTAGTTACGGTAAGAAATATCATTTTTAAGGTATTAGCTAAGAATCTGGACCCTCATAAGATAAAAATAGGTGACATAGCCTCGAAGCCTGTTCTCTGTGTTTCTCAAGACACCCCCTTAGAAAAAATCTTAGAGATCATGAACTCACATAACATAGCGCGTGTTTTTATCACTGATGAAAACAAAAAAATCATAGGGGTGGTGTCTTTTTTTGATGTTTTGTACAATGTTTTAATAGAACAGGCTAAAAAATAAGAGAGGGTTAAAGATATGCTTGAAAAACTTTTAGGTGGAGGAAAGTTAGAAAAAAAAGCCATAACCAAAATTCAAGAATACCTTAAAACCCTTTGTGCTGCTACAGAATGTCTAAAAGAGACCTTGCTTCAAGAGAGTTTTGAACAAACCTATTGTATAGAAAATCTTGAACGAGAGGCAGACTCTCTTAAAAGAGAGATCATAGGTATCATCTATGAGGGGGCTTTTTTACCTTACATAAGACCTAACCTTTGCAACTTTATCGAAATCATCGAAAAAGCCTTTGACCATATGAAAGTTTGTGCCTTTGAGTATCGCTACATCTTAAATTCTGACCTCTATGGACTCACCTATAAAAACATAGAAGAAGAGTGTTTAAGGATAGCCCACATCAACGTTGAGATGTGTCAGATCCTGATAAAATCCTTTGAGGCACTCTGGACTAAAGACAACATCAGAGAAAGAAATCTTGCCATAAGAATTTTAGAAAAAAAGGTAGATGAAATCAAGTTGGAACTTATAGAAAAGATAAGAAATTGCAACTTATGTAAGATTACTAACTACTGGGAAGGAAAGATTATGTCTGACTTTGTTGATGCTCTTGTGTCTGTTAGCGACGTCATAGAGGATGCAAGCGATTATCTTTATTTGTTAGACCTTAGTTTAAGGTAGTCCTCCCTTATCTATGATAGAAATTGCCATCATAGCCAGCCTTTTGATTGCCTTTGGTATAGGTTCAAACGACGCTTCAAACGCTCTTGGTATCTCGATCGGAGCAGGGATAATCCGATTTAAAAGGGCTGTACTTCTTTTTGGGGTGCTGGTTTTTCTTGGGGTTTTATTTAACGGAGATAAAGTGATGAAAACCGTAGGTAAATCCCTTGTAGAAACCACTCCTCTTAGTTTAACCCTCTCACTGCTGTTATCGGCATTGTTAATACTTTTTTCCAACTGGAGAAAACTTCCTCTATCTACCCATCAGGTTATCATAGGAAGCCTTATCGGTAGTGGTTTGGCTCTAAACCTCAGTGTTAACGTTTTTTCTCTAATAAAGATAGTGGTTTCCTGGCTTATCTCACCTATAATAGCCTGTTTAGTAAGCTTTTTTCTATACAAACTGGTGATCAGGATTACTTCCAGGTTGCCTTTTTTTAGGATAGAAAACCTTTTAAAGATTTTCTTATTAATAAGTTCTTCCCTCATCTCTTATAATACCGGAGCTAATGAATTGGCAACAGTCCTTGGTCCGGTGATGTATACAGGATTAAGCTTAAATAAAGTATTACTCTATTTTATCGCCTCAACCCTTATCTTTCTGGGAGCTGTTTTACTCAGCCACAGGGTAATAGAAACCGTAGGAAAAGGCATTACCTCTTTAGACCCTCTTTCAGGTTTTGTAGCTCAGTTTGGGGCAGGATTATGTATTTTTTCTTTTACTTTATTAGGGATGCCTATCTCAACCACCTATTGCATCATAGGTGGGATAACTGGTGTTGGCCTCACCAAAGGATTTAAAACCATCAAATTAGACCTGATCAAAAAAATAGGTATCAACTGGGTATTTACACTTACGACTTCAGTAACCCTTGCGTTTCTGTTGACTAAATTAGCCCTAAATATTCTTTGATAATCTCTACTACCTTAGGAATGGCTGCCTTAACCTTAGGGCTACAATCTCTATCCAAAGTATCTATGTCTTCTACCTCTACCCCGATGATCTTTATCTCCTTAGGCATTTCTTCTTGAAAAACTTGATAACCAATCCTTATTACCTCAAAAACTGTAAGACTATGAGTACCGCTGGCATAAACCTTATCAAAGGTTTTAAACGGGTCAATCTCAACTATCGTCCCAGGTTCAACTCCTATCTTTACTCCATCAACTATGATAGCAACGTCATACCCTAACATCGCATCTATTACCTTTAGGTCTGTGTTAAGCAAACAAACAGTATCTACCAAACCTTCCAGCTGTTCTACTATCTTATACCCAACCCCATCGTCTTTAAAGTTAGGGTTGCCTATTCCTATAACTATGGCCTTTTTCTGCATAGTTTAATTATAAACTACTTATCAAAATAAAAAAGGGGGCTATAAAGCCCCCTTTAAAAATTCTTCCTACGGAAACACAACTTATTTAAAGTTTCTCAAACTTTTTACCAGCTCTCCGTCCTTGGTGTAGATGTCTATCTGCACAGGCAACTTCCCAGGTAAGGTGTGAGTAGAACAGGCAAAACAAAGGTCATAGGGTCTGTAAGCTATCTCTACCAGGTTCAAAATTCCCTCATCTACCTTTCCTTCCTTGATAAAATTCTCTGCCGCCCTCTTGATCGCTATGTTCATAGGCCCTTTGTTGTGGGTGGTCGCAACTATGATGTTTGCGTCAGTTACTATACCCTTACTATCTGTCTTGTAATGATGGATAAGCGTTCCTCTCGCTGCCTCAACAATCCCTACTCCCTCTCCTACTGCCTCACCTAACTCCTGCCTCACGTCAGGAGCTGTGATACTCTCGTCTGACGCAAGCTCCTTCACCTTCTCCGCACAATGCAACAACTCTATCGCCCTCGCCCAGTGATAACCCAGTATGTTATGCACAGGCTTTCCTCCAAAAAACTCTACCATCTCCTCATACGCCTCCTGCGCACCAGGTGTGTCAAATCCATTCCCCACGTTAAACCTCGCAAGCGGTCCCACACTGTATAAACTCGTCCCCTCTCCATCCACTATCCCCTTCCAACCTAACTTCTTAATGTACGGTGCCTTCTGATAACTCCACGGCAACGTCCTCTCTGCTATCCACTCCAA
>NZ_ATXI01000009.1 GCF_000421605.1 Thermodesulfobacterium thermophilum DSM 1276 | reverse complement strand
TGTTTAAAGTGTCATAAATTAGAAAGGCTTCATAAGGTTTTACCTAACGGAGAAAAGATGGCTCTTTATGTAGATTCAAAGAAGTTTTATGATTCTGCTCATGGAAATAAGGTTCACTGTTTATTCTGTCACCAGGATATCGATAAATCTACCCATCCTAAACCAATCAAAATAGAAAGTCGTTACAGCTATTCCAAAGGGGTAAACCAAAACTGTCTAATCTGTCATCCTGCGTCCGGACTTTCCTCTTTTCATCAAAACATAGTAAAAGAAGGAAAGACTCTTTGTTCTGAATGTCATAATTCTCACTATGTTAAACCTATCAAATTGGTAAGAAAACAGACCCAAGAGTGTATAAAGTGCCATAAAGTAGAAAGGTTGCCTAAGGTTTTAGGTAACGGTGAAAAGATGTATCTTTATGTTAATTCAGAAAAATTTGCCAAAACTCCTCACGGTAAAATAGGTTGTTTTGCTTGCCATTATGATATTTATAACACAGATTTTCATCCTAAACCTATTAACATCAGATCTATAAAAGATTACACTAAAGAAATGGCTTCTCGTTGTACTAAATGTCATACTTATGAAAGTATCTCTAAACATCCAGGTCATGCTATGGTAGCTAAAGATAAAAGGTTTATGTGTATTGATTGCCACGGATATCATACAAATATTCCTGTGGGGGTTAAATAATGAAAAAGACGCTATATTTTTCTTTCTTGTTGTTAAGTCTTCTTTTATTAACAACTGGTTTGCTTGCTGCTACCTCTAAAAGGGTTATCGGAAGTTTACCTTCTCAAGACCTTAGTTTGAAGGAATGGAAGCAAAAAGCAAGTTTTAATGAATACTGCATGTCTTGTCATAAAATTGATCTAAGCAAAACGTTAAAAAGTGGTGAAAAATTAAATCTTAAGGTTAATTTAAATGAAATTAAGCAATCTGTTCATGGTAACTTTCAGTGTATCGTATGTCATAGTGATTTTTCAAAAACTAAACATCCTTTATATAGATTTAAGAATAAAAGAGAGTATGCTGCTAATCTTTCTAAACAGATATGTCAGAAATGTCATACCGATGCCACATTAAGAAGAAATCAGGTACACTACACCATTTCTAAGACTGCTTCTTGTATAGAATGTCATGGATATCATGGGGTTAAACCAGCCAAAATAGGTAAAAATTTACCTGAAAATCAATATTGTTTGACTTGCCATAGTAAATCCATAACTAAAAAGCTTGAAAATGGTGAAGTTCTTTCAGTAAAGGTAGATGGGTCTCATCTTTTAAGTTCTGTACATAAAGACCTTAAGTGTACTGATTGTCATAAAGGTTATTCTAAAACAGAGCATCCTATTAAAAAGATAGCATCACTAAAAGAGTATAGAAAACAAGCTATAGAAATATGTAAGCAATGTCATACTAAAGAGGTAGATCAGTTTAACAAAAGTATCCATGCCAAGGCTTTTTATCAAGAGAAAGAGAAGGCTCCTGACTGTATAAGATGTCATGATTATCATAAAGTGGCGCGTATTTTACCTAATAATGAGTTAAAGTTCAATCTCTGTGCAAGTTGTCATGGAGAAGAGGCCAAGGCTTACAAAGATAGTATTCATTTTAAAGCTCTTTCTGAATCCAAGCCTAATGCTCCTAATTGTTCTAACTGTCATAAAGCCCATGACGTTTTACCTGTTAGTATGGCAAAGTTAAACGACTCTTGTTTGTCCTGCCATAAGGACTCCAAGAAGGCTCATAATAAATGGCTTTATAATCCACCTTTTACCTTAGAATCCTTCGTAGATGTCCATTTTAAGAGTGCTTCTTGTAGTGTGTGTCACGCAAAAGGTGAAAAGGCAGTGATGCTGTCTTTGGTAGATAAAGCTAAAAAAACAGGCATAACGGTAGAAGATCTAAGTAAAGCTTTAAATTGGTCAGTTGAAGAGGTAAAAAATAAGATAGATCTTAATAAAGATGGTTTGGTCCAAGAAAAAGAGTTCTGGCAGTTTTTGAATACGGTTAAACAGAAGGTGAAAGTTGAATTAAAAGGAAGATTAGACTTAGTAAACTCTAATGATGCTCATAAAATTCTTTCTAAGAAAGAGGCTATAAAAGATTGTACTGTCTGTCATAGTTCTGAGGCTAAGTTTGCTGGGGTTTTAGAAATCAATAAAGAAGGAGATAAAACCTTAAAAACCTTAGTAGATAGAAAGATTTTAAATTCGGTATATGCCATACCAAATGTTAGAGATTTTTATGTTTTAGGTCTGTCAAGGATTAGTGTTTTAGATATATTGTTTGTTTTGGCTGTGGTTTGCGGTATAGGTTTTGGTTTAGGGCATCTATCTTTAAGAATTATAACCACACCTATTAGAAGAAAAAGAAGGGAGGGGAAATAATGAAGAAGGTATATTTACATCCTTTACCTGTAAGGATATGGCACTGGATCAATGCAATTAGTTTTATAGTATTGATAATTACCGGATTGCAGATCAGATTGGTAGATAAGATAAATCTTATGTCTTTTGAAAGTGCGGTTAAGATACATAGTTGGTTAGGGTTTATTTTGCTTGCTAATTATTTTATCTGGTTATGTTACTATCTGTTTACCGGAAAAATTTTTAAAATTTACATTCCTCCTTTTTGGAGACCTATAGAGTTTATCAAAAAGGCTTTTAACCAGGCCAAGTATTATGCCTATGGTATCATGGTAGGAGATAAAAATCCTCACCATCCGACCCCTGACAGCAAATTTAATCCTCTTCAACAGGTTTTTTATTTTATCATCATGATTTTTTGTATACCTTTACAAATTTTGACAGGTCTTGTGCTTTGGGATCCTGTTCAGTTTGCTTGGTTAGAAAGTTTGATGGGAGGTATTCAGATTGTTTCTTTAATTCACAATGGCCTTTGGGTGTTTTACGGGTTTTTCCTTTTTGTTCATATTTATTTAAGTACTTTAGGACATACTCCTTTAGCTCACATCATAGCTATGTTTACCGGATATGAAGAAGAACATGAAGAACATACGGAACATTAATTAAAAAACGAGGGGGTAAAACCATGAAAAAGAAGGTTTGGGGAGGTTTAATTATAGGAGGAATTTTGTCCTGTTTTACTTTAGTTTTTGCTCTTCCAACAGAAATACAATTAAAATTTGAAGGAGCTAAGTTTCCAGGTGTTAAATTTAATCATGCAAACCATGTAGATGTATATAAAATCGATTGTAAAGTGTGCCATCATGCAGAAGCAGACCCTACCAAAGAGGTGAAAAAATGTGTAGAATGCCATGATATAGCTCAGGCTAAAGATAAAGTGTTAAAAGCTATGGATGCTTATCATAAGACCTGCGTTGAATGCCATAAAAAAGTTAATGCTGAAGAAGGGAAACAAGCACCTGTTAAATGTAATGACTGCCATAAGAGGTCTTAAATAACGAAGAGGTGGCCAAAAGCCACCTCTTAGATTAAATTTCCTCTTCTTCTAATTCTTCTAAATCTTCATTATAGATGTATTCCACATCTTCAGAAAACTTAAAATCAGCTTCTTTAGGAGGTTTATAAGGAACCCTAATTATTTCTCTTAATTGTTCTAACTCTAAAGGTAAAGTTTCATCTTGTTGACAAACTTCACAGTTTTGCACATGTTTTTCTACTAAATCCATCATTTTGACAGGAGAAAGGGTAAAAGACCTTACTTCTTGATACCAATCTCTGATAAGGGTTTTTAATCTATCGCAATTCATTTTAATTGTACCTCCCTGTTTATTTCCCGTAAAAAGTATGAAAAATATTTTATCCAAAATTAAACATTTTAAAAGAGGTTTTTTACTACAAATTTTTAGAATTTATGGTAATTTAAAGAGTTATCAAATAAAATTAGAAGGAAGGGTGGGGACGGTGAAAAGATTTAGGGTTTTAAGTGGAATGCGTCCTACAGGTCCGCTTCATTTGGGACATCTTCATGGAGTTTTAAAAAATTGGTTGAGTTTTCAAGAAAGTCACGAATGTTTTTACTTTGTGGCAGACTGGCATGCCCTAACTACAGAGTATGACTCTCCTCGAAAATTAAGAGATTTTGTAAAAGAACTATTTTTAGAATGGCTGTCAGTAGGACTTTCCCCAGAAAAGAGTGTGATTTTTTTACAATCAGCTGTTAAAGAACATGCAGAACTTTCTTTGATATTTTCTATGATTACTCCAGTAGCTTGGCTTGAAAGAAATCCTACTTATAAAGATATGGTTCAAAACCTTCAAAATAAAGATTTGACTACCTATGGTTTTTTAGGCTATCCGGTTTTACAGGCAGCTGACATCTTAATTTATAAAGCAGAAAAAGTCCCTGTAGGTTTAGACCAGGTACCTCATTTAGAATTAACCAGAGAAATTGCCAGAAGATTTAATTATCTGTACGGTATCGAGTTTTTTCCTGAACCTGAAGCCCTTTTGTCTGAGGTACCCAAAATACCAGGAACAGACGGAAGAAAGATGAGTAAAAGTTATGGAAACGCTATTTTTTTAAATGATCCCCCTGAGGTAGTCAAGAAGAAAGTTCTATCTTATGTGACTGATATTCAGAGACCCAGAAAGTCTGATCCAGGAGATCCTGAAAATCGTTGTGTAGCGTATAATCTGATAAAAATTTATTTTTCTGAGGAAGAAAGGCAGGGAGTCGTAGAAGATTGTAAAAAGGCTAAGCTTGGGTGTGTTGAATGTAAACAAAGATTGGCTTCTAAAGTTATAGAAGGGTTAACTGAAATCTGGGAAAGACGTCTTGAGATAGAAAAAGCAAACTGGGAAGAGCTACTGCAGGCAGGAATAGAAAAAGCAAGAAGTATAGCTAAAAAAACTATGGAAGAGGTTAACGAATTATTAGGTTTTTCCTATAAGTTTTAAGAATTCTTCTTCGTTAATGGTTTTAACACCAAGTTTTATAGCCTTCTGATATTTAGACCCTGGTTTTTCTCCTACCACTACGTAGTCAATGTTTTTAGACACATGATCTGAGACTTTACCTCCCAGTTGTAAAACCTTAGATTTAGCTTGATCTCTGGTCATACTTTTTAAGGCACCGGTAAACACAAAGGTTAACCCTTCAAGTTTTGGAGAAACTTCTTCCGGTTTTTCTTCTTCCTCTTCGAAAGTAATCCCTGCCTCTAATAATCTTTTGATAATCTCTTGGTTGTGCTCGTTTTTAAAAAATTCTACTATAGATTTAGCTACTTCATAACCTACCCCTTCTACTGACATTAGGTCAGACATAGAGGCTTTCATAAGATTGTCTAAGGTTTTAAACTTTTTGGCTAAAAGTTGAGCCATTGCCTCTCCAACGTGTCTTATTCCTAAGGCATGAATAAACCGAGCTAACGTAGTCTTTTTACTTTTTTGGATGGCTTCATAGAGGTTTTTAGCTTTTTTGTAAGCAAAGCCAGGTAGTCGTAAAAAGTCTTCTAACCGAAGATAATAGAGATCTGCTATGTTTTCTACTAAACCTCTGTCTACCAGTTCTTTGGCTACCTTTTCTCCTAATCCTTCTATATTCATCGCAAGTCTACTGGCAAAATGTAAAATTTTTCTTATCAAACTGGCGTAGCAATTAGGGTTGGGGCATCTCCAGACAGCCTCTCCAGGCTTTTTGATTAGTTTAGTGCCACATCTTGGACACTCTGTAGGAAATTTAATTTCTTTTTCGTCACCTGTTCTTCTTTCTTTTATTGGCATAATGATTTGAGGGATCACATCTCCTGCCCTCTGTACAAGCACCCAATCTCCAATCCTTATGTCTAAGCTTTTGATGTAGTCTTCATTATGAAGGGTAGCTCGTTCTACTATAACTCCTCCTATTTGTACAGGTTTTAAGATAGCTACCGGAGTAATAGCACCGGTTCTTCCTACTTGGAAAACCACGTTTAGAAGTTTGGTAGTTACTTGAGTAGGTTGAAATTTATAGGCGATGGCATATCTTGGAGACCTTGCTTTGGTACCAAGTTTTTCCCACAGAGATAGATCGTTTACCTTGATTACAATACCGTCTATTTCATAAGGAAGTTCTTGTCTTTTTTTTTCCATTTCGTGATGATACTCGATAGCTTCTTTAATACTTTTAACTAACTTTACCAGCGGGTTTACTTTCAAACCCCACTTAGGTAAAGTTTGAAGTATCTCCCATTGAGTTTTGAAGTTATAACCTTCAACCTTTCCTACTCCATAACAGAATATATCTAATTTTCTTTTGGCTGTAACTGAAGGATCAAGCTGACGTAAAGAACCAGCAGCAGCATTTCTTGGGTTAGCAAAAGGAGGTTCTCCCTTTTTTATCCTTTCTTGATTGATTTTTTCAAATTCCTCCTTATTTAGATAAACTTCTCCTCTTACATCAATTCTTGGTGGTATTTCAGGGGCGTTTTCATCAAACTTTTTTAGTTTTAGAGGGATAGATTTAATGGTTTTGATGTTAGCGGTAACATCTTCTCCTACATATCCATCGCCCCTAGTAGCCCCTAATTTTAAGGTTCCATCTTCGTAAACTAACTCTACCGCAAGACCATCTATTTTGGGTTCCACCGTATATTCTATTTGAGCCTCTTCAGGTAACCCTAAAAATTTTTTAACTCTTTTATCAAATTCTAAAACTTCGTTTTCGTCCATCGCATCATCCAGAGATAACATGGGTTCTGCATGAGGAACTTCTTTAAATCCTTCTGCTGGTTTGAACCCTACTCTTTGGGTAGGAGAGTCTGGGGTAATCAATTCTGGATACTTTTCTTCTATTTCTTTAAGTTCTCTCATTAACGCATCGTATTCAGCATCAGAAATAACAGGGGAATCAAGTACATAATAACGATAATTATGATACTCTATCTCTTCCCTAAGTTTTTTAACCCTTTCTATGATTTCCTGAGGGATGTGAGGATACTCTTTTTTCTCCTCTGGCATGATAAACCTCCGAAAAATTAAGAGTTTTTTCTAATTTTATACCTTAAAATCGATAAAGACAACTTTTATCAAGTGAGACAGTTGTTCCAAGGTTTAGTTTTTAGGTTTCTTCTAAAATAAAGGTTTTCACCCTTGGCATTAATGATTAAGATGTTATAATTAACCACATGAGTGAGAAAAAGTATGGCGAGTTAGCCATAGAACAGGCAGAACTTGAGGTTTGGCCCAATCCTTATCCTGACAGAGATTATACAATAACCATCACTTTTCCCGAGTTTACCTGTCTTTGCCCCAGGTCTGGATATCCAGATTTTGCGGTAATCAAGATCGAATATGTACCTAATGAAAAGATCGTTGAACTTAGGTCGTTAAAGCTATGGCTTAACAAGTTCAGAAATCGTTACATCTCTCATGAAGCCGCTACCAATGAGATCTTCGATGCCCTCTGGAAGGCTTTAGAACCTAAAAAATTGAAAGTAATAGGGGATTTTAACCCCAGAGGGAACGTTCATACTGTCATAACCGTAGAAAAGCCTTAAAATCCTAAAAAGAAGACCTTCCCAAAATAAGGCTATAAAGCTCTGTCTCTGTATCCACAGGATATTTTCCTCTTACTACTGTAAAATAAAGAAGGCTATTATCGTATCCAATTCCGGTAATAAATCCTCTCTGAGCAGAAGTAAGGTTTTTATAATAATAGTTTCCTTCAAATCCTAAGACAAAAATCTGAGAAGTAGCGCTATCTAAAGGAAGATATTTTAATTCTTTTTTAACGGTGTTTAAAGGAAACTCTGTTGAAGCAAAAAATACAAAGGTTTTACCGTTAGCATACTGAACCAGAGGTGAAATAAAGGGTAATACCACTTTTTTAATCACTTCTTGTCCCTTTTTCCCCTTTATAAGCCTTACTTCATAAAAGTGTTGGGCTATAGCATAAGGAGAAGTCCATTGAAGCTGATTGTTTTTATACACACCTAATCTTCCGTCATCTAAGTAAGTTAAAATCTCTGGTTGTCCGTCCAGGTCAAAGTCTACAAAGCTGGTCCCTATATTTTGATATCCTTCAAAAAGATTAAGTTTGTGGGCATAAATAAGCTGGTTGTTTTCTCTTTTTAGAATAAACACTTCTTTTCCGAAAAAGTTTTCTGGGTCAAAGGTTTGTCCTAAAAGGGTATCTTTAATTCCTCTTGCAGTATAATCTACAAAGTTTAAAATCAGGTTGATATTGGTTATCACTGGGTTAAGTCCTTGATTGGTGTAATGTAAAATTTCACTTTTCATCCCAACTCTATCGTCATACACGTTTAAAGCGATCCAACCAGTTGGTCCTACAGAAAAATTTACTATCTTTCCTGAAGCAGGTTTGTAATAGGCTAAAAGCCCTCCTTTTAGTTTGACGATAAAAAGCCCTTGTGAGTTAAAGTAAATCATTTCTGGGATTCTGTCGTTATCTATATCAGTAAACTCAGCTTGTACTACCTCTCCCTTAGTCTTACCTATAAGGGATGGTTGTGTCTCGCCTAAAGGTTTAGGTTCTACTTTGGTTTGAGAAGGTCTAAGGTAAGTTGAGGTAGATACCTTTGAATAAGAAAGTCCTCCATAGTATCTTATAAGGTCTAACTTTGAGTTATATACCTTTATGGTGTTTTCCTCTTCTACAAAGAGAAGGTCAAACTTTTCAGCTAATAAATACTCAGGGGTTATTTGGCTAAATCTAAGATTAGGATCAAAAATTATAGTACAGTCTGGGAGGTTGTTTTTAAGGGTTAGAAAGAGGTTTTCGTTTGGGTTGGTATGTTCCACGATAACAAGAATTTTTAGGTCTGCATACCTGGTAATCGGCATAGGAACCGTTAAAGGCTCTTTTTGATAGATAACCTTTGCCATGGCAAAGTTTTCGTATGTTCTGACAACTTCTATTTTAGCTACCGGTTCTTTTAGATATCCAAGGGTTTTTTGAGTTTCAGGGTGGACGATTTTTTTTCCTCTTTTATAAACCGTAAAAAGATCTTTATTTTTAACTCCTTGCACCAAACCTTTATCGATTATAAGTTCTCTATCTTCTATACCAATAAGTAACCCAGAAAGAGGAGAAAAATCTTTTTTGACTTGTTCATAAACCTCAGGGGGTATACTGCTAAAACTGAGTTGGTAGGTAAAAAGAATAAAAAAGACTAAGGTTATGACTTTAGATATTAATTTCATCGACTGTTTCCTCCTTTTAGGTTTTGATAGAGCAATTTTTCTAGTTCTTCACCTTCTAAAACTTCTTTTTCCATTAAAATCTTAACAATAGTTTCTAAAATTTCTATCCTTTCTGAAAGGATTCTGGTAGAGGTTTCATAACAAGTTTTTAGGGTTTGACTTATTTCTTGGTCTATAAGAGAGGCTATTTGTTCAGAAACCATTTCTCTCTCTTTAAAAGGAACATCCAAAAATAGATGTTCTCTTTTCCTAAAGGTTTGCGGTCCTAAGATGTCACTCATTCCGTAATCCATGACCATAGCTCTTGCTATTTCGGTAGCTCTTTCTAAATCGTTTTGAGCTCCTGTAGATACCTCTTTAAAAACTAATTCTTCGGCAGCCCTACCACCTAAAAGTACAGAGATTTTGGCTAAAAGTTCAGTTTTGGTCATCAAATATCTTTCTTCGGTAGGAAGTTGCAAGGTGTAACCTAAGGCAGAAATACCTCTTGGGATGATAGAAATCCTGTGCACCTTTTCCTGTGGGGTTAATATTGAGGCTACCACCGCATGTCCTGCCTCATGATAGGCTATTCTGGTTTTTTCTTCGTGGGAGATATAACGGTTTTTCTTAGCAAGGCCTGCTATTACTCTATCGATAGCTTCCTCAAAATCTTCCATCTCAACATAATTTTTACCCTTTCTTGCGGCAAGCAGAGCTGCTTCATTTACCACATTAGCAAGGTCTGCTCCCACCATACCAGGCGTTCTTGCGGCAATAACCCTTAAGTCTACATCTGGACCAAGGGGTATGTTTTGGCAATGCAACCTAAGGATTTCTTCTCTCCCCTTTAAATCAGGTCTATCAACCACAACCACCCTGTCAAACCTTCCTGGACGGAGAAGGGCAGGGTCTAAGATTTCAGGACGGTTGGTGGCTGCGATGATGATAACTCCTTTTTTTTGGGTCAAACCCATCCATTTCAGTAAGAAGCTGGGTCAGGGTGTGTTCTCTTTCTTCAGTACCTCCTGCAGGAGAAATCCCCCTGACTCTTCCAACTGCATCTATTTCATCTATAAAAATGATACAAGGGGCCATTTTTTCTGCTTAAGAAAAAAGGTCTCTCACCCTGGCAGCTCCTACTCCCACAAACATTTCTACAAAAGAAGATCCTGAAATAGAAATAAAAGGGACTCCTGCTTCACCTGCTACGGCTCTTGCAAGAAGAGTTTTACCTGTACCAGGAGGACCTACCAGTAATACTCCTTTCGGAATTTTGGCTCCAAGCTTGGTAAACCTTTCAGGATGTTTCAAAAACTCTATGATTTCTTTTAGTTCTTCTACAGCTTCATCCACTCCTGCCACGTCCTTAAAGGTTACTTGTATTTCGTCTTCTACATAGATTTTAGCCTTACTTTTACCAAAACTGATGATTCCTCCGTCTGACGACGTAAACTTTTTAAAAAGGAAAAGCCAAAAAGCGATAAGTATTATCAACGGTATTAACCAGGAAAATAACCCAATCCAATGGTTGCTCTCGGGTTTAACCTGATATCTGATTCCCTTTTCTTCAAGAAGTTTTAAAAGGTCAGGATCTTCTGCTCGATAAACTTTAAATGAGTTAGAATTTTTTACCGGTTTGTTTCTTAGTTCATAAAGTTTCTCTGCAGCTTGTTCACGAAAAATTCCTGTAATTTCATGTTTTTTTAAGGTAAGATTGTCAACCAATCCAAACCTTACTAAGGTTTTAAACTCGCTGTAAGTAAGAAGCTCGTATTTTGGATAAAGTTTTTCAATTACTACAACAGAAGTTAAAAGAATAAAAAAAGAAAAGATAACTAAGATTAATTTTTGGCCCTTTCTCATCAGCTATTTTTAAGTGTACCTTGTCCTGTAGATTCTAAAACCGAAAGCCAGAATCGGCCATAAAGATTTACCTGTTTTCGTTTTTTAATCGCCTCTTTTATCGGTATATGGACAAACTGGTCGTTGAGATAGCTTATCATAAGACCGGTTTTTCCCACCATACCGGCATGAACAGCATACTGAGCTAAAAATCCACAAAAGATTCTGTCTTCTGCGTTGGCAGGAACACTTCTTATGATATAACTTGGGTCTATGTAACGTATAACCACAGGAAGACCTTTTTGCTTAAAATATTCCTCGATTTTCTCCTTTAAAAATTTGCCTATATCTCCTAATTTTAGATTACCTGAAGCATCATATTCAGGAGGGTCTTTTTGTACATATTTTTGCCCAGCACCTTCAGCTACCACTATAACCGCATGTTTTCTTGCTAACAATCTTTTTTCTAACTTACAAAGAAGTCCCTGAGGCCCTTCCAAATCAAAATCCATCTCTGGAATAAGACAAAAATTAACTTCTCTGGTAGCTAAGGTGGCTGCAGCCGCAATAAATCCTGAATGCCTACCCATAAGTTTTACCAAGCCGATCCCATAAGGTACTCCTATAGCTTCTGTATGAGCACATCTAATAGCATAACAGGCCATTTCTACCGCGGTATTAAAACCAAAAGTTTTTGAAACTAACCAGATATCGTTGTCTATCGTTTTAGGAACACAAACAATTCCTATTTTTACTCCTCTCCTATCTATCTCTTCTTTAATTTTGTTGGCTGCTCTAAAAGTCCCATCTCCTCCTATCATAAATAAAAGGTTGATGTTTAACCTTTCAAGGGTGTCAACTATCTCTTCGATAGGTTGATGCCCTCTTGAGGTGCCAAGAAAGGTCCCTCCCATCGAATGAATATCTTTTACTTTTTCTGGAGAAAGCTCTACCACTTCATGTCCATACCTTGGGATAAAACCTTGAAGCCCATACTTAAAGCCTAAAATTTTATTAACTCCATAAGAATAATACAAAGTCATCACTAAGGATCTTATAACATCATTAATACCAGGGCATAATCCCCCACAGGTTACTATACCCACTTTTAATTTAGAGGGGTCAAAATAGATATAAGGTCTTGGTCCAGCTACCTCTAAAGAAATGACAGGTTTTTCTTGCGTTAGTTGAGCTTTTAAATAGTCTACGTTAAGCCTTAGGGTTATTCTAGTGTTATCCTCTACAAAGCAAGAGGGAGAAAGTGGCATTGGATTGGGTATTTTACAAGGACCTAAGGTTTCTATCTCAGTAGAAATCTCTTCCGTTATTTCTTCTAAGAATTCATGATAACAGAAAGGGTTTTTCATAGGTCTTCCCTTTTTAGAGTTTTTATTCTAACCTTAATAGCTTCAGCATGACAGGGAAGGTTTTCTGTCTCAGCAAGAAGAACGACCTTAGATGCCTCATCTACCAATGCCTCTTTTGAATACTGGATAAAGTTTATTTTTTTAAGAAACTTTTCTGGAGAAAGAGAAGAAGAAAATCTGGCAAGCCCCATAGTCGGTAAAACATGATTAGGTCCCGCTATATAATCTCCTATAGCTTCTGGGGTGAAGGCACCTAAAAACACCGCCCCGGCATTTTTTACTTTAAAAAGATGATCCATAGGGTTTTCTATCATCAACTCTAAATGTTCAGGAGCGATAACATTAGCAAGATAAAAGGCTTCTTCAAGTGTTCTTACTTTAAAAACTGCACCTCTTTGTTTTAGGGCCTTTTCTGCTATCTCACTTCTTAACCCTTTCTTTAGGGCCGATGGAAGAAGTCTTTTAACTTCTTTTATCAGAGAAGAAGAGGTGGTAACCAGTACAGCAAGACTCATAGGGTCGTGTTCAGCCTGGGCAAGTAAGTCCCAAACCACAAACTCAGGATTAGCGGTTTCGTCTGCTATAACCAAAACCTCACTTGGGCCTGCTAAGATATCGATACCTACTTGAGAAGAGACCAGTTTTTTAGCGATAGTAACATAGATATTACCTGGACCACAGATGACGTCAACCTTAGGTAAAGTTTCTGTCCCATAGGCCAATCCAAAAATAGACCAAGGGCCACCTACTTTATAAATTTCGTCTACTCCTGCTTCTTTAGCTGCAACAAGAAGCCCTGGATGTAAGCTTCCATCCTTTCGAGGAGGAGATACCATAACTACTTTTTTTACCCCGGCAAGCTTTGCAGGAACTGCTGTCATCACCACGGTAGAAATTAGTGGGGTTTCTCCTGAAGTACCTCCAGGTATATAAATTCCTGCCGCCTCTACCGGAGTAACCAACTGACCAAGAAGTACCTCTTTTTCCTGCTTAATAAACCAAGAAGTAGGTAAATGCTGACCATGGAAACGTTTAACCTTTTCTACCGCAAGCCTGATGGCACTGATAAGTTCTTCAGATACCTCTTGGTAAGCCTTTTCTATCTCTGTTTCTTTTACCTTAAGGTCTGATGGATTTAAAGAGACTTTATCAAAGGTGTGAGTATACTCTAAAAGAGCTTTGTCTCCAAATTTTTTTACCTTATCTCCTATAGCTTTTACATATTTTTCTTTTTTGGCAGGAAAGGTTTCCACCCGGTTTAAAAGCTTATTGAGATAGTTTTCAGCTCTTTTAGAAGGATAGGAAAAAATTTTTAGAGGCATGTTATTTACCTCTTATTACCAATTTTTGAAAGGTTTTTGCCAGGCCTCTTTAAGTCCTTTAAGAGGCTCTTTTATTAACAACTTTTCTTCGAAACTTTTTATAATTAAGTAAGTTTCTTCGATAGTTTCACCTATCAAAGAACAAGGAAGATCTCTCATCAAAGCTTCAAAGTCTCTGGCTTTTTCTTTTTTTATTGTTACTACTATTCTCCCAGCACTTTCAGAAAATAGAATAAAATCTTCTCTTTTTTCTCCTTCATAGGGAACAGCCGTTAGGTCTATAAAAAGACCTAAACCACCAGAAAAAGCCTTTTCAGCAAGACATACTGCTAAACCCCCGTCTGAAACATCATGGGCAGAAGAAACAAGTCCTGAATAAATGGCATCCCTTAGTCTTAGATAGAGTTCTTTGTTAAGATAAGCATTAGGCTTGGGAACGACCCCTCCTTTTAGTCCGAGTAGACCAAAGTACTCTGACCCAGCAAGTTCTTCTTTGGTTATTCCTAAAAGGTAGACTAAATCTCCCGGAGCTTTTACTTCCATCGTTTGGGCTAACTTGATGTTAGGAATGGTAGCTACTACAGAAAAGAGTAGGGTAGGGGGGATAGAAATTTTAAGTGTCCCATCTGGAAGAACTACTCCTACACCATAAGGATTAGGTTCATCTGGTTTTAACCCCACATTCATTAGGTAATCGTTTTTCATAGAGTCTTTACCTGAGATACAAGGGACTCCATAAGCTTTGGTAAAATCATAGAGAGCCATGTTGGCCCTTACTAACTGAGCTAATTTATACCTTCCGTCAGGATTTTTTTCTCCTTCTATAGGGTCACACCAGCAGAAGTTGTCAAGACCTGCCATATGTTCTAAGTCAGCACCCACACATACCGCATTTCTTATAGCTTCATCTATGGCATTAGCTACCATCCAGTAGGTATCATAATCTGAAAACTTGGGACATATTCCGTGAGAGACTACTATTCCCCGTTCAGAGTTTAAATCATAACGAAGCACAGCGGCATCACTTGGGCCGTCATTTTCAGCCCCTACTAAGGGTTTGATAACACTGCCTCCTTGTACCTCGTGGTCATACTGCCTGACTACGTATTCCTTAGAACAGATGTTGTAAGAACTTAAAAGATTTTTAAGAACTTCTCCATAATCTTTAGGAGGTTCAAAATTTAACTTTTCCGGATATTGAGGAGCCTTCCATTCGGCAAAAAGTCTTAGTTGCGGTACTCCTTCATGTAAAAACTCTAAAGGTAATAAGGCTACTGTTTTTTCTTGATACTTTACGTGGAAGTAACCAGAATCGTTAAAATTTCCTAAGACTGTGGCTAAAACTCCCATTTTTTCAGCTAATTCTAAAAATCTCTTGATTTTCTCCGGAGGAACAGCTAAGGTCATTCTTTCCTGACTTTCTGAAACTAAAATCTCCCAAGGTCTTAAACCAGGATATTTTAAAGGAGCTTTGACTAAGTCTATTTCAGCCCCACCAGCTTCTTTAGCCATCTCTCCTACTGAGGAGGACAACCCTCCAGCACCATTGTCGGTTATAGAATTATAAAGACCTTCTTCTCGTGCTTTTAAGATAAAATCAACCAATTTTTTTTGGGTAATAGGGTCTCCTATTTGTACAGCTGTGGCTGGAGAACCTTCATGTAAAGCCTCTGAAGAAAATGTAGCACCGTGAATCCCATCTTTACCTATCTTCCCACCTATCATCACTACTAAATCATTCGGGTTAGCCTTTTTTTTCCAGGAAGGTTTGTCTTTCAAATATAAAGGTAAAAGTCCACCTGTTCCGCAATAAACCAGAGGTTTACCTATATATCTTGGGTCAAAAACAATAGAACCGTTTATCGTAGGAATACCACTCTGATTGCCTCCATGTTCTACACCTTCTCTTACTCCCTCAAATATTCTTTTCGGATGTAACACTCTTGGAGGTAAAGGCTTGTCCCAATTAGGGGGAGCGAAACAAAAGACATCGGTGTTAAAGATGAGTTTCGCCCCCATTCCTGTGCCTAAAGGGTCTCTGTTAACCCCTACTATTCCTGTTAAGGCACCACCATATGGATCAAGGGCTGAGGGGCTGTTATGGGTCTCTACTTTAAAAGCTAAAGCCCAGTCTTCATCAAGTTTTATAACGCCTGCGTTGTCTACAAAAACAGACAAACAAAAGTCTTTGTCTCCTTTTTCTTTACGAATTTCTTCTGTAGAAGTTTTGATATAGGTCTTAAAAAGACTATCAATCTCTTTTTCTTGTCCAGTATCTAAATCTTTGTAAAAGATTTTGGCGTTAAAAATCTTATGTTTACAATGTTCAGACCAGGTTTGAGCAAGACTTTCCAACTCAACGTCAGTAATCTTTTCGTTCAGCCCAACTTCCTTTCTTTTTTGGATGAATTCAGGATCAGAAAAAAAACTTTGGATCTTTTTCATCTCTTCTAAATTTAAGGCTAAAAGCCTTTGCTTGGAAAGATTTAATAAGTCTTCATCTGAAAAAGATTTTAAGTCAAAAGTGTCAACTAAAGGAGGAAAATACTCTGTGACCCTTGGAACAGGATAAGTAAATCCATTTTTTTCTAAAAATTCTTCTTTAGAAAGAATAAACCATCTTTCTATAAGTTCATTAGCCAAAAGTTCTTTAGCAATTTTTTCTATGTCTTCCCTTAAAAGCTTTCCTTTAATTAAGAATTGTTTTGCAAAATAGACCCCTTCTTTTTGCGAATCTAAAGGTCTTTCAAGAAGGTAAGAAAGGGCTTCTTCTGCTGTCTTCCCTTCGTTATCTGTAACTCCTGGCCTGTATCCGATTTCTAAAGCCCAATCGAAATCATACTGGAGCTTTAACCCTATCGGATGGTTAAGGGTGTAAGTTTGAATTACCGGATCGCAAAGGGCAGACTGAGCAAATTTTTCTAAAACATCAAGGGAAAAATCCCCTTCTACCAGGTAGACTTTGATAAATTTAACAACTTCAACCTCAAGATTAAGGTCTGTAGCGATCTTTTTTTGGACTTTTAGACCAAAAACATCTTTAATTTCAGGCTTAACCGCTACTTCTATTCTTATGGCTTTCATAGATTTTGAATATATCATTTTTTGCTATTTTTTTCAATCCCTGTAAGTAAAGGTTTGAAAAATTCTTTCATAATCATTATAGACTTTGAGGTTTTCGATTTGTCTTTAAGTCTTGACTAAACGGTAGAAAGGTTTATTTTAAAATCGTTTTAGAGAAAATTTTTCTAAAAGGAGGAAGTTAAGCTCCATGCCTATCTATGAGTTTAAATGCGAAGAATGTGGAGAGGTCTTTGAAGAGCTTGTTTTAAAACCTACAGAAGAAATAAGGTGTAAAAAATGTAAAAGCCCAAAAGTTACTAAACTTATGTCACAAGTAGCTTTTAAATCAGGTTCTAAGTTTGTAAGTTCAGCAGGTTCTGCTTGTGCCACCTGTAAAGGTGGAAGTTGTAGTAGCTGTGGATAAATTCGTCTATCGGAGGATTTGTGGAAATAAAGGTTGGTACCAGAGGAAGCAAGTTAGCTTTAGCTCAAACAGATTGGGTAATAGGTCGTCTTAAAATTTTTTTTCCACACATACACTTTGAAAAGGTAATCATCAAGACCACAGGAGATAAAATTTTAGACTCCCCTTTGAGTAAAATAGGAGGAAAAGGCCTTTTTGTTAAGGAGATAGAAGAGGCTCTTTTAAGAGGTGAGATAGACTTAGCAGTTCATAGCCTTAAAGATGTTCCTTCGGTGCTGGCTGATGGTTTAGAATTAGGTTGTATTCCTGAAAGAGAGTTTCCTTTTGATGTTTGGATTTCAGATCGGGATTTTTTAGACCTTCCATCTAAATCAAGAGTAGGAACAAGTAGTCTAAGAAGGATGTCGCAGCTTAAAAAAATTAGAAAAGATTTAGAAATTTTACCTCTAAGAGGAAATGTGGATACCCGTTTAAGAAAATGGAAAGAAGGTCAGTTTGCAGGGATTGTGCTTGCTGAGGCTGGCTTAAAAAGATTAAACTTATGCATAGAATATAAAAGATTTTCTATAGAAGAAATGGTTCCAGCTGTAGGGCAAGGAGCTTTAGCTGTAGAAATAAGAAAGGACGACTTAGATATAAAAAATTTGCTTTCCTGTCTTCACCACAAGCCTACAGAGATATGTATAAGGGCTGAGCGGTCCTTTTTAAAGACTTTGGAAGGTGGATGTCAAGTTCCTCTTGGAGCCTATGCTTGGTTAGAAGGAAACGAACTTTTTATGGTGGGTTTTATAAGCGATTTAGAAGGTGAAAGATTCTACAAACAGGTTGAAAAGGGAGAGGTCGAAAATCCAGAAATCTTAGGGGAAAGGCTTGCAAAGTGTCTTCTTTCTTTAGGAGGAGAAAAGATTTTATCCGAAATATATCAAAGCAGCTAATCAAGGAGATAAAACATGACTCAAGGAAAGGTATATCTGGTAGGTGCTGGTCCAGGAGATCCACAACTTCTTACCCTTAAAGGAAAAAGAATTTTAGAACAAGCAGAGGTAGTGATATATGACTATTTAGCTAACCCCAAACTTCTTTCTTTTTGTAAAGAAGAGGCTGAAAAGATTTATGTAGGTAAAAAAGGAGGAGAACACACATTACCACAGGAAGAAATCAATAAACTTTTAGTAAAAAAAGCCAAGGAAGGGAAAAAAGTCGTAAGGCTTAAAGGGGGAGATCCTTTTCTTTTTGGTAGAGGTGGTGAAGAGTTAGAGGAGCTTGTTAAAGAGGGTATTCCTTTTGAGGTAGTTCCTGGTATTACCTCTGCGATTGCAGTCCCGGCTTATGCTGGGATTCCTGTTACCCATCGTGACTATACCTCTACCTTAGCTGTCATCACCGGACATGAGGCAGAAGGAAAACCTGAAAGTAAAATCGATTTTAAAGCTTTAGCTAAACTTGGAACTTTAGTGTTTTTGATGGGGGTTAAAAATCTTAAACATATCGTCGAAAATTTGATAAAAGAAGGCAAAGACCCTAAAACCCCGGTAGCTTTGATCCAGTGGGGAACTCTTCCAAAGCAAAAAGTAGTTACAGGATGTTTAGAAAACATCATAGCTGAGGTAGAAAAGGCAGGGATAAAGCCTCCGGCTATCATCGTGGTAGGAGAGGTGGTAAAACTAAGACCTCAATTTAACTGGTTTGAAAGGAAACCTCTTTTTGGTAAAAGAATAGCGGTTACACGTACCAGAGAACAGGCAAGTAAACTTTCTTCTTTGCTTGAAGATCTTGGGGCAGATGTGGTAGAGTTGCCTTTGATAAAGGTTGTGCCAGTTTATAACACCGAATTTTTAGAAAGCTTAAACCTTTATGATTGGCTGGTTTTTACCTCTGAGAACGGGGTTAAATTTTTTATAAAAGCTCTGTTAGAAAACGAAAAGGATTTGAGGGCTTTAAAGGATTTAAAGATAGCTGTAATAGGAAAGGCAACGGCTGAGGCTTTAGAAGGTTGGGGTATTAAGGCTGACCTTATTCCTGAAAAAAACTTTACCCAAGAAGGGCTTTTAGAAGCTTTTTCAAAAATACCTATGAAAGGGAAGAAAGTGCTTATTGCACGAGCTAAAGAAGCTAGAGATGTGTTACCTATGGGTTTAGAAGAACTTGGAGCTATCGTAGAGGTAGTTCCCATCTATCAAACCGTCCTTCCAGAAGAGACAAAAATTGTGTTTAAAGAAGAGTTTAAACAAGGAATAGACATCATAACTTTTACCAGTTCTTCGACGGTTAAGAATTTCTTCAGGCTTTTGTTAGAGTTAGAACAAGAAGTAGACTTAAAAAATACACTTTTTGCCTCTATTGGTCCGATTACCTCTCAAGAACTTGTAAAATATGGTGTTAGCCCACAGATAGAGGCTAAAGAATATACCATACCAGGTCTGGTAGAGGCAATTTTAGCCTATTTTACAGATAAATCTATTTAAAAAGAAGTGGAGGGAGTTATGAATGATGAGATAAAAAGGGCATTAGAACTTATTAAGAGGGGAACGGTTGATTTGATAGAAGAAGATGAGTTAATAAAAAAACTTGAGAGGGCCAATAAGGAAGGGAGACCTCTTAGGATAAAAGCAGGGTTTGACCCTACAGCTCCTGACCTTCACCTTGGACATACGGTGCTTTTAAGAAAGATGAAACAATTCCAGGACCTTGGGCATGAAGTCTATTTTTTAATAGGTGATTTTACTGCTATGATAGGTGACCCAACAGGTAGGTCTGAGACCCGTCCTCCTCTTACTAAAGAACAGGTTTTAGAAAACGCTAAAACTTACAAAGAACAGGTTTTTAAGATTTTAGACCCCCAAAAAACGAAGATTGTGTTTAATAGTCAATGGTTGTCTAAAATGACTGCCGAAGACATGGTTAGGTTATGTGCTAAATATACCGTTGCAAGGATATTAGAAAGAGAGGACTTTAAAAAAAGGTTTGAAGGTGGACTTCCTATAAGTATTCATGAGCTTATTTATCCTCTTTTTCAGGCCTACGATTCAGTAGCCCTTGAGGCAGACGTAGAGTTAGGAGGTACCGACCAACTTTTTAACCTATTGATAGGAAGAGACATTCAAAGAGAATATGGCCAAGAACCTCAAGTTATCCTTACATTACCTATATTAGAGGGGCTTGACGGTGTCCAAAAGATGAGTAAAAGCCTTGGTAACTACGTAGGAATTATGGAACCACCTTATGAAATGTTTGGAAAACTTATGTCTATACCAGATGAACTTATGTGGAAATACTATCTACTTCTTACCGAATTTTCGGAAGAAGAGATTGATAACATGAAAGCTTCTGTAGAGAAAGGAGAGTTACATCCCAAGGAAGTAAAAAAGAGGTTGGCCAAGTATATCGTTACCCAGTTTCATTCAGAGGAGGCAGCCCTTAAGGCAGAAGAAGAGTTTGAAAGAGTGTTTAGTAAAAAAGAGCTACCTACCGAGGTGCCTACGGTGGTAATACCAGCAGGCAAGGTATGGGTACCAGGACTTTTAAAAGATCAAGGGTTAGTAAAGAGCAACTCTGAGGCCAGGCGTCTTATAGCTCAGAGGGCTATAGATTTGAATAAAGAAGTTTTAACTCAAGAGGAGCTAAATCTTTCAACAGGAGAGTATGTTTTTAGGATAGGCAAAAAGAAGTTTCTAAAAGTAATCGTAAATTAGGTCAAGGTTTTATTAATTTTGTGGTTTTAAGTAGTAAGTGGTTTTAAGTAGTATGAAACTTTTGCCCTGCTTTCAAGCAGGGTTAAATGGGACTATCAGCCTTTTTTAAGACATTCGATGATAAAATCGCATTTAGCCTCTTTTTCGTCAGGTACTTGCCTAACCATTACTTTTTGCGTGTTGATAGACCGACAAAAAGGACAGGTTATGGTTTTTGACATAAAAGAAAGCTCACTATCAGGGAAAACCTTGTCAAAGGTACGTCTACATTTAAAACATTTTACTGTAACTACTATCATCTAATTTTTACTCAAACTTTTTATACTTTACTTTAAAAATATTTTAAACCAACTTTATGATAGTATCAAGATAAGAACAGAGATTTTATTAATTATAAAAATTTATATACTTAAAATTTATACTAAAAACCTCCTTGATTTCCAAAATTTAAAAAAATTTAATAAAGGCTATAATAATTTTTGGCCAATTGAGATAGATAATTTTTTTATTTTAATGCTATAGACTTTAAACACGCTAAATGTGTATTAAAATTTTAAACAAAATGGAGAAATATAAAGAGGAGGTATGGGATATAACGTATTCGGACATACCGTAGGTTTAAAGCCAAGCGAATTAAGAAATTTGGAAAGGTTCTATAGAAGGAGAGTCCCTCCTGCGTCTATTATTTCTCATGAATTAGCAAGAGAACTGGCTAAGGTTTCAGCAGACCTAAACCGTCAGGTAGGACTTCTTATTAATCGAAAGGGTGAGATAGATTATGTGGTAGTGGGTACGTTTAATCGTATTGAACTCCCAGAATTAAGAGGATATCGTGATCACATCGCAAGGTTAAAGGGGTTGCGCTTTATTCATACCCATCTTCTAACCTCTAAAATTACCCATTCTGAGCTTGATCAAGATGATTTGATAGACCTAGCTCTTTTAAGACTCGATTTAGTAGGTGCTTTAGAAGTTCATCCGAACGGAGAACCAGGTAAAATTCATATAGCTCATATTATCCCTGATCCAGAGTTTTTTGCAGGAGGTTCTCTTTCAGACAAAGAAAACCAATTTTTTTATTTTTTAAGACCCTGTTATGTTTGGGAGTTAAAAGAAAATTTTTTAGAGCTTATAAAAAATTTAGAAGATGAGCTCGAACGGGTAAAACCACTTAAAGAGGTAGAGGAACAAAAGGATAGGGCTATTCTTATTTTTTTAAGAGAACCTAACGATCCTTATTTAGAAGAAAGGATATTTGAATTAAGAGAGTTAGCCCGTACCGCAGGAGTAACGGTAGTAGGAGAAATAGTTCAGAAAAAGCCAAGTCCAGACCCAAGGTATGTAATAGGTAAAGGAAAACTTCTTGAGGTGATGGTTCTTGCCTTGAGAAACCGTGCCAATCTTTTGATTTTCGACCGAGAGCTTACTCCCTCTCAAGTAAGAGCCCTTACCGAAAGTACTGATTTAAGAGTTATAGACCGAACCCAACTTATTTTAGATATCTTTGCTCAACGAGCAAAGTCTAAAGAAGGAAAAATTCAGGTAGAGATAGCTCAGCTAAAATATACTCTTCCAAGACTTAGGGCTAAGGACGATGCTTTTTCCAGACTTACTGGAGGTATAGGAGGTAGAGGTCCGGGAGAGACTAAGTTAGAAATAGATAAAAGAAGGATAAAGGACCGTATTGCTAAGTTAGAAAGGGAGTTAGAAAAGATTTCTCAAGAAAGAGATATAAAAAGAAAACGCAGGAAAAAATTAGCTTTTAAGACCGTTGCGTTGATAGGTTATACCAATGCAGGTAAAACTACCTTGTTTAATACTTTGGCTAAGAGTCAATATCTGGCAGAAGATAAACTTTTTGCTACCCTTGATCCTGTAACCAAAGCTATAAGAACTCCAAACAATCAAGTATTTCTTATCACAGACACCGTAGGTTTTATAAGAAACCTACCAGAAGACCTAAAAAAAGCCTTTAGAGCCACCCTTGAAGAATTATACTCAGCAGATTTATTACTTCACATCGTAGACATAAGTAATCCGGATTTTGAAAGCCAAATAGAAACCGTAAATCAAATTTTAGAAGAGATGGAACTTTTACATTATCCTTTGTTGATGGTTTTTAACAAAATTGACCTTTTACCTCCTTCAGAGTTTCAACTAATAAAAGCACTTTCTCATAGATATAAAGCTATCCCTGTCTCAGCCAAAAGAGGAGATAACCTAGACCTACTTCTAACCAAAATAGAAGAAATACTGTTTAAAACTCCTCTTGAGTATCTAACAGATAAGGTTCTTGAGCCTGTTTCCTTGGAAGAGGAAAATCCATCCAAAGATCCTCTAACGCATAAACTTGACGTATAGGTTCATAGAAAAGATGGACTATAACAGAATCAAAGTCAAGAATTATCCATTGTCCCAGTTCAGCTCCTTCTATACCTAAAGGTTTGATACCTATTTTTTCTAATTCAAACAAAATATAGTCTGAAAGCCCCTGGGTATGTTTGGTTGAATGGGTACTACATATGATAAAATAGTCAGCATAGTCTACTTTATCCTTTACATCAATAAGCACTATGTTTTCTGCTTTTTTATCTTCAAGTAACTTTAAGATTATTTCTGCCAACACTTTGCTTTCCATGTCCTATACCTTCCCTTCAGAAACTAATTTAGCAAAAAGTTCAAAACTTCTATCATAGGTTTTTTCATACTCAGGGGGAAAAAAACAAGCTGGTAGTTGTCTCATCTTTCTATGGTAATGTAAACATTCACAACAAATCCCTTTTTTAGGGCAGGGATCATAAGAGCAATTACAATTTTTAAGGTTTTTATCCCTATTACATTCCATAAGCCTACTCCTATCTTTTTTATTCAACTGTTACGCTTTTGGCTAAGTTTCTTGGTTTATCTACGTCACAACCTCTTAAAGTAGCTATTTCATAGGCTAAAAGTTGAAGAGGAACTACATAAAAAATAGGTAAAAATTCATAGAAAGTCAAGGGAACTTCTATGCATTCGTCAGAAATTTTTTGGAATTCTTTGGCCCCTTCGGTTACCAATGAGATAATAGGCCCTCTACGTGACCTTACTTCTTCAGCGTTAGACAAAGTTTTTTCGTAAACAATGCCCATTTCTTTGGCTGCAAGGATTACAGTAGGAACTTTTTCTTCTATCAGGGCTATAGGTCCATGTTTCATCTCCCCTGCTGCATAACCCTCTGCATGGATGTAAGAAATTTCTTTAAGTTTTAAGGCACCTTCTAAGGCTATAGGATAAAGGATATTTCTTCCTAAATAAAGTGCATTTTGTGCTTGATACCACTTTTGAGCCAAAGTTTTAACTTTAGAATGGACCTTTTCGATAAAAATTTTTAATTGGGAGGGTAGTTTTATTAAAGCCTCGATTTTTTGTTTTTTTTTATTTTCTCCAAATAATAGCTGTTTTAGATAAAAGGTAAAGAGGACAAAGGTTAAAACCTGAGTAGAAAAAGCCTTAGTAGAAGCCACACTTATTTCAGGCCCAGCTTTAGTGTACAATACTACCTCACTCTCTCTAGCTATGGTACTTCCTACTACATTACAGATGGAAAGGGTTTTAGCACCTTTTTCTTTAGCTAAACGTAATCCAGCAAGGGTATCAGCTGTTTCTCCTGATTGTGAAATTCCTATAAAAAGGGTTTTTTCGTCTAAAATAGGGCTTCTATACCTAAATTCAGAGGCAATGTCTACCTCTACAGGAAGGCCTAACTCCTTTTCTATGAGATATTTTGCTACCAATCCAGCATGATAAGAGGTACCACAAGCAACGACATAAAATCGCTGTATTCCTTCTAAAAATTTTTGGTCTAATCCTTCCTGAGAAAAATCAATCTGGTTTTTATCTAAATCAATCCTTCCTAACATCGTGTTTTTTATGGCTTCAGGTTGCTCATAGATTTCTTTTAGCATAAAGTGGTCAAAACCACCTTTTTCAGCTGAGGCTATATCCCAGGTCACATAATATGGGTCTCTTGCAACAGGATTGCCTGATAAATCATAGATTTCTACTTGATCTTTCCTAAGTATAGCTACTTCCCCATCGTTTAAAAACAAAACTTCTTTAGTAAAAGGTAAAAGAGCAGGGATGTCAGAGGCTACAAAATTTTCCTGTTTCCCTAAACCTATTACTACAGGACTTTGATTTCTTCCAATCAAAATAAAATCAGGATTTTCTTTATGAATCAAAGCCACAGCATAGGCCCCTTTTAGTTCTTTTAGAGCCTTAAAAAACGCCTCTTTAAGTGGTATTCCCTGGTTTAAGAAATCTTCTATTAAGTGCACAATCACTTCAGTATCAGTTGCTGAGTAAAACTTATGACCTTTAGCTATAAGTTTAGTTTTTAATTCATAATAATTTTCTATGATGCCGTTGTGCACCAAGGCTAGAGATTTGTGACAGTCAAAATGAGGATGAGCGTTTTCGTCAGAAGGTTCTCCATGGGTAGCCCATCTGGTATGTCCTAACCCAGGAGCTTTAGCTTTCTTAGGGAAATCATTAAAGAGTTTTTCTTCTAAGTTTAAGATTTTTCCTTTAGTCTTAACTAATTTTATTTCTTCGTCTTCTAAAAACACTATCCCTGCTGAATCATAACCCCTGTATTCAAGCCTTCTTAAACCTTCTAACAAAACAGAAATGATCGGTCTATCTCCTATATACCCTATTATTCCGCACATATCATTCTCCATCTCCTTTTTCAGATTTGAGTTTTTTAATGTATTCTTCCCATTCCCAAGGTAAAAGATACTTTTTTTTATTGTTACATTCTTTACAACAAGGGACTATATTGAGCCTGTCTGAGGTGCCTCCTCTTGAAAGAGGAATTTTGTGATCCATCGTAAGTTTTTTCGCACCTACTCTTTTTCCGCAATAATAACATATTCCTCTTTCTAACTGTCTTCTCCACCATCTTGTTTGTTTAAGTTTACGAGCTTTTTCCTTTTCTTTTTTTATAAATTCCTCTATACTCAAAAAATCACTCTTCATACTTTTTCTAAGTGGTGAATAATTTTGGTTAATACCTCATCAGGGGTTAAGTGAGAGGTATCTAAAATCAAAGCTCCTTCAGGGACAGTTAAAGGCGCTACCTTTCTTGTGCTGTCAAGCTGGTCTCTTTTTTTTAAACTATCTATCACTTGGGTATAAGGTAGACTTTCTTTTTCGGTTTTCTCTTGAAATCTTCTTTCAGCCCTAATCCTTTCATCAGCTGTAAGAAAAACTTTAACCTCAGCATCTTTAAAAACCACACTTCCCATATCACGCCCTTCTGCTACTACTAAACGGTTGTCCACCAACTTTCTTAAAAAATCGTTGATAAATTCTCTTACTTCTGGTATAGAAGCTACTACAGAAACTCTTTCCTCTACTTGGATTTCTCTGAGTTCAGATTTTATTTCCCTTCCTTCGTAAAAAATTTGTGTTGCCTCAGCCGTAAGGTTTATCTTCACCGAAGAAAAAAGCTTGCTTAATGTTTCTATAAGGTTTAAGTTTTTTTGGATAAATTTTTCGTAAAGATTGTGTTTTAAAAGAAGGTAGGTAACCAACCTATAAAAAGCCCCTGATTCTAACAAACAATATCCAAGGGATTTAGCCAAAAGCTTAGCTATGGTGGTTTTCCCAGAGGCTGCAGGTCCGTCAATGGTTATTATCTTAGGCTTTTTCATTTTTATGCGCCTTTAGTTCTTTTTTATAGATGCTGTCTAAGACCCCGTTTATAAAACTTGGCGAATCATCAGTACCATAAATCTTCGCTATCTCTATTGCCTCGTTGATAGAAACTATTTCAGAAATGTCAGGTCTAAAAAACATTTCATATACCGCTATTCTCAATATATTTTTGTCTGTAACATTTATCCGTTCTAAAGGCCAGGAAGGGGTATATTTTCTTATTATAGAATCAATAAACTCTAAGTTTTCAGCAATACCTCTTACTAAATTTTCTCCAAACTTTAGAGCCTCTGGACTGTTTATGTTAAGAAATTTTTTATAAAGATCTATAGCCTCTTCTATAGAGACGTTAGATAGTTCTTTTTGGTACAAAATTTGTAAAGCTATTTCTCTACCTTTTCTTCTAATCATAACTGACACTAACCACGCCTAAATCATCTTTTCAGCTATATAAACCGTCAGTTCCCCTAACATGTTGGTGTAAGAACCGAGCTCGTTATCATACCAACCGTTAACCACCACTTGGGTAATGGGTATCTCTACATGAGTGCATATCGTGGTGTTACCTTCTGGAAGAGCTTTACAGATGTCTACCTTGGCAGCTGCAGTTCTGGTATGGGTTTCACTTCCCTCTATTATCGCGGCTGCTTTAGGATATCCTATGATGTCAGAAGAGACGTTTTGTTCTGTGGTGAAAATCAAAAAGTCTTTGTATTTAGTATTGGCTGCCTCTTTATAAATGTTGTTGATAAGTTCTCTATCTATATGATTTTCTATGCTTTCATCTTGGATGTTAACCGTCAGGATGATCAAGCTTCCGGTGTTTAACGGAACTCTTACACTTTCTGCCATAAAACCTACTTTTTTCATCTCAGGTATGACTAAACTAAGAGCTTCTGCAGCCCCTGTAGTGGTAAGGATGATATTATTAAAGATACTTCTCATCCTTCTTAGATCTTTTGCCCCTTCCTTAGGTAAACGGTCAAGTACTACCTGAGAACTTGTAGCAGCATGAACTGTCACCATCGAGGCAGAAAGTATTCTATCTACCCCAAAATAGTCTAAAAGAGGTTTGATCATATAAGCTAAACAAGTAGTGGTGCAGGAAGCAGCTGAAATAAGGTTATGTTTGTTAGGTTGATATACTTCTTCATTTATTCCATAAACTATTGTGGTTGCGTCTTCTGGGATGCCTTTTTCTTTATCTTTAATTTTAAAAGGAGCCGAAAGAATTACTTTTTCAGCTCCTCCTAAAAAATGACCCCTAATTGAACCTTTAGAATCTTCCGGGTCTGTATTTGGGTCTCTAAACTTTCCAGTACAATCGACCACCAGTTTTACCCCTTCTTCTCTCCAGTTTATGTTTTTCGGATTCCTACTAGTTCTCAAGACTTTTACCTTAATACCGTCTATATACATCGTTCCTTGTTTTTCGTCTAAATTTTCGATAACTCTTTTACCTTTATGCCCGTAAAGATATACAGGAAGCCATCCATAGGTGCTGTCTTTTTCTAAATAGCTTGCGATATCAGCAAACGAAGTTCCAACTTCCCTCCCTACATTTACTACGATTTCGTCAAAATACTTTCTTGCTATGTGATGCCACAAAGTAAGTTTTCCAATTCTTCCTAATCCATTTATTCCTAATTTCATAGCACCCTCCTATTTTATAGTGTTATATTTAGAGGCCTTGGTTAAAAGGTTGATTTTTCCTTTAAAAACTTGACCGGTTATACCGTTTAACGTAATCCATTCTCCTAACCTTAGTTTGTGGCCATTAATCCTTGCCTCTTTTTTTAGTTCATCTATGCTTAAGTTTTCACAGCCAACTACACAGATTTTACCTAATCTTGAGGCTACGATAGCAGCATGAGAGGTTTGCCCTCCTCTTGCCGTAAGGATTCCATCTACTCTGTGGATTTCTCTAATGTTGTCTGGTACGGTATCATATCTTACTAACACCAAAGGGTCTCCTGTATCCATGGTTACGATGTCTTCCCAACCGAAAACTATCCTTCCTGAGATTAAACCCCCTGTAACTCCTATCCCTTTTCCGATATACTCTAAATTTTTAAGCAACTCCTTAGAGAAGAAAGGAATATCTCTCTCTTCTCTTAGAATTATATCTCTTACTTGCAAAATATAAAGAGAGTCTGAGGAGTTTTCTTCGAAAGTAAACTCTATTTCTTGGTGCCCCCATCCTTTTTCATAGACAAGATAATAGGCTAAATCAAGTAAAGCTTTATATACCTCTGGAAAGGCTTCTTGCAAACAAGGGCCTTCCCTTTCTTCTATTTTCTTTTGTTCTATTGAAATTGGGTAGGCGTTGACCAAACCTGATACGATGTCTTCTCCTTGATTATAGGAGGTATAATCTCCCCAGAGAAGAATTCTTGGAAACTTGCCTACAGGAGAGGTGGTAAGTGTTACCCCTGTACCTGTTTGGTCGCCTATGTTTCCAAAAACCATCTGTTGAACGATTACAGCCGTTCCCCATTCATCAGAAAGCTGCATTATCTCCCGATAAGACTTCGCTTTTTCATTAAACCAAGAGGTTAAAATCAATTCAATTCCTTTAAAAAGCTGTTCCCAAGGATCATCGATGACCGGAATTCCTAACTCTTGAATACTTTTCCTGTAGAGTAACGCAAGTTCTTGCATCTGTTCTCCGCTAAACTCCCTTTTTTTCTTTACTTTATACTTTCGTTTATGCTCTCGCATAAGATGGTTAAAAAAATCTCGAGGTACCCCAAAAGCCATAGCCCAGCTTTGAATAAACCTGCGGTATGTATCCCAAGCAAACCATGTATTCCCAGAAACCTTGGCCAATCCCTCTACTGTTTCAAGATTTAATCCTACGTTCAAGATAGAATTCATCATCCCAGGCATAGAAAGGGCTGCCCCGCTTCTTATACTTAATATTAAAGGATTTTCTTTACCTCCAAAAACTTTCTGAGAAATATCTTCTAACATCTTGATATTTTGTTCAATTTTTTCAGTATAATCAAGCCATAATTCAGGATATTTTTTTATAAGAGGGTAACATCTAAACACTTCTGTAGTTAGAATAAAACCTGGGGGTATTTTGTTTTTTATTTCTTGTTCCTGAGCTAACACCGTAAGAATGTATCCTTTGTTTCCGAGATAAATCAAGTCTGTTACTAACTTGTTGGGTTTATGTATAAAAGAGAGGGTTCTTCTGGGGTCATAGCTCATTAATAGGTTTAAGTCCTCTTTAGCTATCTTTTCTAAATAAGAAGAAAGTATATCGTAGATCTTTTTAAGAAAACGGTCTAGATGGGTTAGACTAAAAGCCTCTCCTATAAGGTCTTTTATTACTACCTCACTTATACAAAAATAACGTTGCTCTTTTTCTAAACCACAGAAACATTTTCTGTACTTTTCTAAAATTTCTTCTTCACTTAGTGTTTGAAATACCAAGGGAAAGACCTTGAGAAAGGGGTTTACATAGTAAACTTTTACTATATGTTGAACCCCCTCTAATAATCCACGAAAAATGTCCAGGTATTGATTATAGGTTAAAGGATAACTTTTCAAAGAATATTCAAGAAGGTTTAACGAGGATTCAAATTTTTGTGAAAAAATCCCATCGATGTCTAAGGCCATTTTAAAAAGTTTTAATATTTTAAGAATTTTAAAGAAAGAGGCTCTTGTGATAAACTGAAGGTCAAACCTTTCTATAAGCCTTTCAAATAAAAGGTTGGCAAGGTATTCCAGACGAAAGGTAAGTCCTAAGGCATCAAATTTCTTTTCTTTATATCTCCCGTACATAGAGGGAATGTCGGCAGCTACATGTCTTTTCTGAAGGATTTCTTCTATAGGAGGATAGGTCTGCTTAGACAGGATAATCTCTTTTAGGTCAGACATCCAAGCTAAGATTTTTTCTAAAACCTCATATAAATCTTGAGGCTCTTTTTGTAAAAGCTCTTTTAGTTCGGCGATAAAAGGAAATTCCTTTTCGTCGTATTGGGTTAACAAAAGATTTATGTCTTTTAACACCCCAAAATACTTCTGATATTCTAAATGGTACAAAGAAACCGTAAGATAAAGTTTCTTTTTATATGTTTCTTCAAAGTCTATTTCTTTAAGGATTTTTTCCAAAGATGAAAGGTCTATGTTTAAAAGTTCCTCAAAATTTTTTAAATTTGCTTTCTGAAAAACAGCTTGAAGTAAACCTTGCATTTTGATATGCATTTCAATTTCTTCATTTTTTAACTTGTTATGAAGTATTTCTGGTAAATATTTTAAAATATGTCTATCTTCCAGGGTAAACCAGTATTTAAGAATATCTTTTATGAATTCAACTGCTAAGCTTGAGTTTTCGATGTGTATAAACTTTCTTAAAAAATGGATTAAAGAATCTTGCCTGTTAAAGAGTTCATCTAATTCTGTAGATATGTCTCTTATAAGACCTTCTGCTCCGATTTCGTTGTAATAAACAGGTAGTAGTTTACAAAACTGTTTGGTAAGGTTGTAAACCGGTTTGATAGGAGCGTTAAGTAGGTGGGTAATCTCTTTTTGAAAAAGATCTGTATCTTTGATAGAAATTCCATATAGTCTTAGGTTTAAGATCATAGCAGCCAAAAGACTACTACACCATTCAGGATTAACCTTAAAAATCTCAAGCCAAGTTTTTATGTTAAGGAGATGGTGCGGGTTTTGGATAATCTTCCAATTTAAACCTATTCCTTTGATCTGTGGAGGTTGAAACCCAACCTTTATGATTTCATTTATCAAAACTTCTATAAGATAAACCTCTTTTTTGTTTAGAATACAAATCCCTATGTTTTTAATACATTCAAGGGCAGTCCGTGGATAAAGGTTGAGTTTTTCTTTTAGAATATCAAAAAATTTTCTGATAAATTCGTCTAAGTTTTGGTAAGGTTTAGAGTTAATCATTAAGATTAAATTATGGTTTACTTCTCTGATTAATTCTTCATGGATGAGTTTAAGAATGGGGGCTTTTATCAAATCAAAAAGAAAATTGATTTTTAGTTCGTCAGAAATATTGTAATGGTTCAGTTGATTGAGAGAAGATATAAAATTTTTTAATTTTTTAAGTAGGTCTAAATGATCTGGAAGAGATAAAAGATGAGATAAGGTAACAGATTTTTCAGTTAATGAGTTGATGAGACTTTCAAAATAGGTTGAGGTTAAAAAATTCTCTTTAAGTTTTATGTCCGAGGGGTTTTGTATAAGATTAGCCTCACAGGTTTTAGCTAATTTTCCCCAAAAAGTATAGGTTGAAATATAAGTTTTTTTAAGAAGGTCTATATAAACCAACTCAAGTTCTCGGGAAAAAGAAAGTTTGCTCAGTTTTTGAACTAAACGTTTAAAAGAATAGTAGTTTTCTAAAAAATTTAGAAAATATTCTTCTGGAAGGTTGGTTATGGCCTTTAAAATTTCTTTTAAAACAGGGATTAGCTCGTAAAAAGTTTCTTGGTCGATTAGGTCTGCTGTTTTATCAAGTATAGAAAAAATAGTCTCTGCGGTTTTGATGTTAGTTTCTTGGTCTTTTCCAAAAAACTTAAATAAAAGGTCAAAAATTAACCAGTAAGCCCTGTTTCTGTAGGGATGTTTAAGTAAAATCGAAAGGTTCTTTAAAAAGTAACTTCTAAGTTCTTCTAAAACAAGAAGATTATTTTTATAAGGATGGAAGGCCTCTTTTAAAAGTGTTTCTATTTGTTGCCTAAGAGCTGGAAACTTAGCATAAATTTCTGGGAAAACATTATACTTAGGGTCGTACTCTACGTTTTCTACAAAAGTATAGGCTAAATTGGCTAATAAGGCTTTAGAAGTGAACTTTTCTATCATTGTTTAAAGGTTTTTGGTCATAACTAAAGCATCGTTATTTTGATAGTAATTTTTTCTAACTTGGACTTTTTGAAACCCCATTTTTTGGTATAACTTAAGTGCAGGATGGTTGTCTATTTTTAGTTCTAAATGTACTTTTTTCACCCCTTGCTGTTTAAGATGATTTAAAAATTCCTTTAAAAAATAAGTTCCTAACCCTTTGTTTTGATGTTCTTTTTTTATCCCAATCCTTAATAGTTCTGCTTCGTCTAAGATTATCCTAAACACAAGATAGCCGAGTTTTTCCTTTTCTTTGGTTAAGACCCATATCTGAGAAAAAGAATTTTTGAACTCAGACAAAAGTCTTGTATAGTCCCAAGGCTCATTTTTAAACAATTCTTTTTCAAGTAGGGCTATAAACTCAAGGTCTTTTTCTTGGTTTAATACCTCGATTTTAAGCATCTTTATTAATATCTCTATGAGATACTATAAACTCTACTTCAAACAAAGATTTTTTTAAATTTTCTACTAAAAATTCGATTAGAGCAACTGAACGATGTCTACCCCCAGTACATCCTATGGCTAAAGTAAGATATCTTTTGTTGCTTTTGGCATAAACAGGTATTAACCAATTTAAAAACTCGGTTAGAAAGTTTAAAAATGTTTTGGTTATATCGTAGTTTAGTAAATATTGTTTAATAAGAGGGTTCTCTCCGCTAAGAGGTTTTAATTCTGGGTTAAAATAAGGGTTAGGAAGGATTCTTGCATCAAAGACATAGTCTGCTTCAGGAGGTATTCCATATTTATATCCAAAAGAGATAAAATGTAAGACTAAAATTTTCAGGTCAGTTCTTGTCTGGTACCTTGTAAAAATTTCATTTCTTAGTTGATGGACGTTGTAGTTAGAGGTGTCTATAAAGAGAGTAGCAAGTTCTCTGATGTCTGCTAAAAGTTCCTTTTCCCTCTCTATAACCTCTTCTAAACCAACTTCTTTTTCTCTTAAAAGAGGATGCAATCTTCTTGTGAGGTTAAACCTTGAAATGATAACGTCAGTTCTTGCATCAAGAAAGATGAGCTCCCAAAAATAACCTAAGGTGCCTATTTCAGAAAGTACGGTTTTAAACTCAGACAAAAAGTATCTATCTCTTAGGTCCATTACTAAGGCTACCTTGTCTGTAGACAGGCTTTCCTTAACTTCCTTTAAAAAGGAAATTAAAAGTCGGGTAGGAAAGTTGTCTATAGCAAGGTAGCCTAAATCCTCAAAAGCCTTTAAAGCTGTGCTTTTCCCAGAACCTGAGGTGCCAGTTATGATGATTAAATTAGGCATCTTTAAGCAAATTCTGGTACAAGAACCACTGGTTTATCATCTTTCAAATAGATAATGCATATTTTATCATAATCAGTGTTGTAAAAAACAAAAAAATCTTCTTTATGGTTTTTCTTAAACCAATTTATAGCTTCTGCGGTAGAAAGATGGTTAACTTCAACTTTTTTGATTTCATAGTTAGGAACTGAGGCTTCTCCTGACATTTCAACGGTCCTTCCTTTTCTAAACTCTTTTCTTTTTTCCTTTAATTTTTTCACCTGTTTTTCTAAAGTTTCATAAGCAAGGTCTATGGCTTCATAGATATCTGAAGTTTCTTCCTTTACCACCAATACCTCTCCATCTCCTTTAAGTACTATTTCTACGATTTCTCTAAATTTTTCTCTCTTAAAAACTATCTGTACGTTTACAGGTCCTTCAAAATATTTTTCAAACTTGCTAATCTTTTTTTCAGCATACTGTTTGATAGCCTCTGAAGGATCAAGACCTTTAAACGTAAAATTAAATTCCATCATTCGTAAACCCTCCTTAGATAAAATTTAAAAAATTTATCTCCCTTTTATGATAAAGTTTACCAATTTTCATATAAAATTCAATCCCTACCCCTCATATCCTTAAAGTTGGAAAGATATAGAGGGGTAGGGGAAGTTACTTATATTATTAATGAACTGGTTGTTTGGTGAATACAAACTCTCCGAAATCGTTTACATCTACGATGATTTTATCCCCTTCTACGAAGGTCCCGTCAAGAATCTTTAAGGCTAAAGGATTTTCTATGTAACGCTGTATAGCTCTTTTGAGAGGTCTTGCTCCAAAAGTAGGATCGTATCCATAGGTAGCTATTAATTCCTTTGCTTTTTCGGTGAGTTCCAAACTCATGTTCTTTTCAGCTAATCTTTCGTTTAGATATTTGATTTGTATGTCAACTATTTTTATGATATGTTCTCTTTGCAGGTTATTAAAGATGATAATTTCGTCGATCCTGTTTAAAAATTCAGGTTTAAAAGTAGCTTTTAAAAGTTCATGTATTTTAGATTCTATCTCAGTATGGCTCAAGGAAAGGTCTTGGAAGTAAAAGCTACCTACGTTTGAAGTCATGATGATGATGGTATTTCTGAAGTCTACTGTTCTACCTTTTCCATCTGTAAGTCTTCCGTCATCAAGTACCTGTAATAGGATGTTAAACACATCAGGATGAGCTTTTTCTATTTCGTCAAAAAGTATTACTGAATAGGGCCTTCTTCTTACAGCTTCTGTAAGTTGTCCTCCTTCTTCATAGCCTACATATCCTGGAGGGGCACCTATCAACCTTGATACCGAATGCTTTTCCATATATTCTGTCATGTCGATCCTAATCATAGCATCTTCGGTATCAAACATAAACTCAGCCAAAGCTTTAGCAAGCTCAGTTTTTCCTACTCCTGTAGGACCTATAAACATAAAAGAACCGATAGGTCTGTTGGGATCTTTTAGCCCAGCTCTGGCTCTTCTTAAAGCATCTGCGATGACCTTAATAGCATGATCTTGTCCTACCACCCGTTCTTTTAGTTTTTCTTCTATTCTGAGCAGTTTTTCTCTTTCGCTTTCTAAAAGCCTGCTTACAGGAATTCCCGTCCATTTAGAGATAATCTGAGCGATGTCTTCTGCGTCTACTTCTTCTTTTAAGAATTTATGCTCTTTTTGGATTTCAGCAAGTTTACGGTTTTCCTCTTCAAGTTCTTTTTGAAGCTGAGGTATGATACCATAGATAATTTCTGCTACCCGGTTTAGGTCTCCCTTTCTTTCTGCTTGTTGAGCCTCGACCTTTAATTGGTCTATTCTCTCTTTAAGCTTTCTAATTTTTTGAATTATTTCTTTTTCCTTAAGCCATTGTTCCTTTAACTGTTCTACCTTATTTCTAAGGTCTTGAAGTTGTTCTAAAATCTTAGTAAGTCTTTCTTTGGCCTTTGGGTCGGTTTCTTTTTCTAAAGCCACTTTTTCTATTTCTAACTGTTTGATTTTCCTTTCTATCTCATCTATTTCTGTAGGCATAGAATCTATTTCAATCCTAAGTTTAGCTGCCGCTTCATCTATAAGGTCTATAGCTTTATCAGGTAAAAATCTATCTGTGATATACCTGTGAGAAAGCATTACCGCTGCTACGATAGCGTTATCTGTAATCTTTACTCCGTGGTGCACTTCATATTTTTCTTTTAGACCCCTTAAAATAGCGATAGCCTCTTCTGGAGAGGGTTCATCTACATATACAGGTTGGAAACGCCTTTCTAAGGCAGGATCTTTTTCTATGTACTTCCGGTATTCATCTATGGTAGTAGCACCTATACATCTTAATTCGCCTCTTGCCAAGGCTGGTTTTAACATGTTAGCAGCATCCATAGCTCCTTCGGCTGCACCAGCTCCAACCAAGGTATGTATCTCATCTATAAAAAGGATGATTTCTCCTTCACTTGCTTGCACCTCTCTTAAAACCGCCTTTAGTCTTTCCTCAAATTCTCCTCTAAACTTAGTTCCTGCTATCAAAGAGCCCAAATCAAGTTGTATAATTCTTTTGTTTTTTAAAATCTCAGGAACATCTCCAGCTACTATCCTCTGAGCTAATCCTTCTACGATGGCTGTTTTACCTACACCTGGCTCTCCGACCAACACCGGGTTATTTTTGGTTCTTCTACTTAAAATATGCATAACCCTTCTTATTTCTTCGTCTCTTCCTATCACAGGGTCAAGTTTTCCGGCTTTGGCAAGAGCAGTAAGGTCTCTACCAAATTTTTCTAAAGATTGATATTTTTCTTCTGGATTTTGGTCAGTAATCCTTTGTCCTTTTCTTATTTTGTTGATAACCTCTTTTGTGTTGCTAAAGGTAACCCCACGTTTTCTTAAAATTTCTCCTGCTTTAGTTGGACTATCTATGATAGCCAAAAATAGATGTTCTGTTGAAACATACTCATCTCTCATTTCTCGGGCTAATCCCTCGGCTTTATCTAAAATTTGCTTAAGATTTAAAGAAAGATATAGCTGATAAGCTCCTTGGGTAAGTTTGGGAAATTTATCTAAAATTTCCTCAAGCTCAGAAGCAATGATTTTGGAGTTTACCCCCAGCCTGTCCAGGATGGTAGGGATAATCCCACCTTCTTGGGTAACCAAAGCTAATAAAAGGTGCTCTGGTTCTAACTGAGGATTGTTTTTAGACTCGGCTAACTTTTGGGCTTCTTGTAAAGCCTCTTGAGCTTTAAAAGTATACCTATCAAGCTTCATTCTTTGACCTCCAAATGTTAGTATTTATTAGTTAAAAATTAAATACGATATTTTGACTTTCAACAGTTATCACAGATTTTTTTATTGAAATTTTTTTATAAACGGATACTTGAAACTTTTAAAGTGTATACTTATTTTTAATTTTGAAAATAAAAAAATAAAGTAAAAAGGAGGTGATAACTATGGCAGATTTAATCCTTTGGCGTCCATTACAAGACTTAAAAAAGGAAATGGATCGTATATGGCAAGAATTTTTTGGTAAAGAATTGTTAACAGAAAGATGGGAAGGTATAAGTTGGGCACCTGCTGTAGATGTTTCGGAAACAGATGATAAAGTTATCGTAAAAGTTGATGTACCAGGTGTAAATCCTGAGGATATGGAAATTAGCTTGATGGAGAATGTTTTGGTTATTAAAGGAGAAAAGAAAAGAGAAGAGGAGGAGAAAAAAGAAAACTTCTATAGGATTGAAAGATTTTATGGAAGTTTTATGAGGTCTATACCTATTCCTTGTGAGGTTGAAGAAGATAAGATAGAAGCTACCTATAAAGATGGTGTTTTGAAGATAATTTTACCTAAAAAACCTGAAGAAAAGAAAAAACTTATCAAGATCAACGTAGAGAAATAATCCTTTAGGAGGGTAACCTCCGGGGGGGGACCCTCGGGGGTTTTTTATTAAGTTATTTTAAGATTAAAGTGGTCAAACCCTTTGGGTTTTAGCTTTAATCTTTCTTTTTTTTCGTTAACCAAATATAGATTCTTTTCAGGCAAAATTTTTCCTATGCAGAAAAACTTCCTTTTTAGTTTGGTTTCGATTTCACCTATTTGGTGTAAGTTAGAGGGAGAAACAGTAAAAAGAAGGGCATAGTCTTCTCCTCCTGAAAGGGCATCTTCTAAGGTAGCTCCGGGCTCTATAGGTATAGCCTCTTGTAATAATTCAGCCCCAACTGAGTTTTCTTCACATATCCTCCAAAGGTCAAGTAAAAGACCGTCGGAGATATCTATGGCTGAGGTAGCTAAATTTTTCGAAGAGAGTTCTTTACCTAAGATTATTTCTGGTTCTGGGTAAAGATGGGCTTTTTTGAGATTTTCAGGTATTTCTTTTAAAGGAGAGGTTTTAACCATTCTTAAAAAAGCAGAACTTCCTCCTAAGGGTCTTGAGACAAAGATCAAATCTCCTTCCTTTGCTCCTTTTCTTAAAATAGGGAAGTTGGTTTTACCAAATAAAGTTAGGTTAAAGAAAAAGAAGGGACTTTTAACTGTGTCTCCACCTACCAAATGGGCACCAAACTTATTTAAGCTTTGATTAAGTCCTTGTAAAAACGGCTCTGCCCAGTTAACATCTACAGGGATCGGACTTCCTAAGGTAAGGAGAGCCCATTCAGGCTCCCCTCCACAGGCAGCGATGTCGCTTAAATTAGAGTTAGCTAATTTAACGCCTAAGTCAAAAAAAGAGTAATAATCTAATTTAAAATGGATTGTTTCTACTAGCGCATCAGTTGTAATAAGTAAAAATTCCTGCTCCTCTTTTTGAATAACAGTACAGTCTTCATTATAGGTTTTAAAAACAGGAGGTTTTTCAAAAAGATGTTTTTTTAAATAAGTTATCCATTCCTTTTCAGTCATTATTCAGCGCTGAGAAGTTCATACTCACTAAAGAAAAATGGTATTTCCTTAGCGGCAGATTCAGGGCTGTCAGAACCATGAACGGTATTTTTTTCCTTGTCTATCGCAAAAAGTTTTCTTATGGTACCTTCTTGAGCTTCTTTAGGGTCGGTTGCTCCCATGATTTCACGTACCCTTTTTATAGCCTGTTCTCCTTCTAAAACCATAGCCACCACTGGACCAGAACTCATGTAATCTGTTAGACTTTCAAAAAAAGGACGTTCTTTGTGTACGACATAAAATTGTTTTGCCTGCTCCTTAGATAGTTTAACTTTTTTTAAAGCAACCACCCTGAGACCCTTTTCTTCAAAAATACTAATAACCTTTCCTATAAGGTTTCTCTGGACCCCGTCAGGTTTAATCATAACCAACGTTCTTTCCATCTGATCCCTCCTCCTCATAACTAATTTTTGCTCCATTATAAAACCTTTTTGTTATTTTCCAACAACAGAAAAAACCTTTATTTTTTGGCAATTTATAACGATTAAGGTATAATTATACTTTAGCTCTTTTAGAGAGAAATTTAAACAGGAGGTAATTATGGCACAAGATAAGATTGTATTTGTTTACATAACTTTTCCCAATTCAGAGGAGGCTCAAAAAGTTGGAAGGATACTCCTTGAGAAAAGACTTTGTGGTTGTGTTAACCTTTTTACTAACATTAACTCTATGTATTGGTGGGAAGGTAAGATAGAAGTTTCTCAAGAAGCTGTTTTAATAGTAAAAACCCGCGAATCTCTTTATCCTGAGGTAGAAAAAGAGGTACTTAAAAACCATTCTTATTCTTGCCCTTGTATCGCAAAAATAGAGGTTTCTGAGGTTACCCCCTGTTTTTATAGATGGCTTTTACAAGAAACAGGGGTTGAAATTTAAAAATTTTTTATTATTTTACTGCGAAGCTAAATTTAAGGATATAGGAGGGGAAGGGTATGCCTATTTATGAATTTAGGTGTTATGATTGTGGGAGGATTTTTGAAAAACTTATTTTTAGTAAAACAGAAGAACAAGAGGTAAAATGTCCCTTTTGTGGTTCAGAAAAGGTAGAAAAGGTAGTATCTAATGTATGTGCGATGATGAAAGGGGTAGGTGATTATAAGAAGAGTTCTTGTGGAGGAGGATTTGGTTTTAGCTGAGCTTAAAAAGAGAAAAAGGCAGGTTGCCTTTTAAAAAAGTGTAAAGGGGTTTTACATGTTAAGTAAAAGAATAATCGTATGCCTTGACGTAAAGGATGGTAAAACGACTAAAGGGATAAAGTTTAAAGACAATGTAGAGGTAGGCGACCCTGTAGAGATGGCTGAAAAGTATTATCAAGAAGGGGCTGATGAAATAGTTTTTTACGATATTACTGCCAGTGCAGAACATCGAGGGATCATGATAGACGTGGTTAGAAGGACTGCTGAACGGATTTTTATTCCCTTTTCAGTGGGAGGTGGAATTAAGTCAGTCGAAGACATGAGACAGGTCTTGCTTGCAGGAGCAGAGAAGGTTTCGGTTAATACCGCGGCTGTGCTTAATCCCAAACTGATTTACGAAGGGGCTAAGGCCTTTGGTTCTCAATGTATCGTACTTGGTATGGATGTGAAAAAGGTTGAACCTTCTTCTAAAATCCCCTCTGGATATGAGGTTTGGATAAAGGGTGGAAGACAACCGATGGGAATAGATGCTGTTTGGTGGGCAAAAGAAGCAGAAAACTTAGGGGCAGGGGAGATTTGTCTTAATTCTATAGATGCAGATGGCACTAAAGAAGGTTATGAGTTAACCATTACGAGGATGATAGCAGAGGCGGTAAACATTCCGGTTATCGCCTCAGGTGGTGCAGGTCACCCTGAACATTTGTATCAGGTTCTTACCGAAGGTAAAGCTGATGCAGCGCTTATAGCCTCTATGGTTCACTATGGAATGTATACCGTGAAAGAAATCAAGGATTACTTAGCTAAAAAGGGGGTAAAGGTAAGAACTAAGTGGTAGGATCTTTTTCTAACCAACCTTCAATTCTTTTTTTAATCACCAAAAAAATTAAAAAAACTATAACAAAAGTGAAAGTTACTAAAATTATACTTTGAGGATGCCCACCGTATACTACATCCCCCTGAAGGGAAAGGGCAAAAGTGCCTGGTATTCTACCTAAAAAACATACCACCGTGAAACCTTTTAAAGAGACAGGCATAAAACCGAGTAAATAGTTTAATAAATCCTTTGGAAAGCCAGGAAAAAGATAAAGTAAAAACATCCCGGTAAGCCCATGTTTATAAAAAATTTTCTTTACCTTCAAATAGGTTGGAAATTGACAGTATTTTTTAAAAAATTTTTTTCTTAAAAACCTTGCTATATAAAAAGAAATTAAAGATCCTATCATCAAGCCTGCCATACTTAACATAAACCCATAGATCCCTCCGAAAAGAAAACCTGCAAAAAATCCTGTCACTTCTCCAGGGAGGGGGGCTATTATTACTTGTAAAGCTTGTAAAAAAACAAATAAAATACCTCCGGCTATGGGATGATTTTTTACAAAAACCCTTATTTCTTCTCTGCTATCCCAAAGGTTTATAAAATCTTCAAACATAGGATTTTATATTTTTCTACTAAAAGATTTTTTCACAAACTTCTAAAAGCTTTCTACAAGGGATTATTTCTAATGATAGGTTATGCTTAGGAAGGTTTAATCTTTCTGGAACAAAAGCTCTTTTAAACCCCTTCTTTTCTGCCTCTTTTAGCCGTAGGGCTATTTCTCTTACTGGTTTTATCTCACCGGAAAGCCCGATTTCTCCTATAAAAATAGTTTTGTCTGGAAGAGGTTTTTCTAATAAACTTGACACCAAAGACACAGCTACTGCCATGTCTGCAGAAGGGTCGGTTATCTTGAGCCCCCCGGATATTTTAACATAAATGTCTTGATTACTAAAATTGAAATTTAGTTTTTTTTCTAAGATAGCAACAAGTAAAGATAGCCTTATAGGGTCAAATCCAACTGCTGTCCTTCTTGGTAAAGCAAGAAAACTTTTGGCAACCAAGGATTGCACCTCTACCAGCAAAGGTCTGGTTCCTTCTATCACACAAAATACAGCCGCGTTTTCTTCTCCTGATAGAAAGAGGTCTTCACATTGGGAGTGAGGAACCAATCCTTTGGAGGTCATCAAAAAGACTCCGATCTCATTTACCGGACCAAAACGATTTTTAACTGCTCTTAGAATCCTAAATCCTGTTTCTTTCTCTCCCTCCAAATAAAGTACCACGTCTACCAAATGTTCTAAAACTTTTGGTCCTGCAATCAAGCCTCCTTTGGTAATATGGCCTACCACAATTGTTACCACCTCCTGTTCTTTAGCAAATCGCATAAGGAGATTCGCACACTCTCTTATTTGAGAAACCCCACCTGGAGGGCTTTCTAACTCAGGTAAAAAAACTGTTTGGATGGAGTCTACTATCAGAAGGTCAGGTTTTATGGTTTTCAACTCTTCTATTATCGTGGAAAGTTCAGTATCTCCTATAAAAAGGACTTCATCTCCCAACCCCAGTCTTTCAACCCTTAACTTAACTTGTTCAGCAGATTCTTCGGCAGATAGATAAACTATTTTTAGCCCCTTTTCTGCAAGCACACCTGCTACTTGAGTAAGAAGGGTAGATTTCCCTATTCCTGGATCTCCTCCTATAAGGATAAAAGACCCAGGCACAAATCCTCCTCCTAATACCAAATCAAGTTCGCTAAGACCTGTTAAAATCCTTGGTTTTACTTCATACTTTATGTCTGAAAGTTTTAAGACCTTTATCGGTTTATTGCTTATTCTGCTTTTGTTTTTTGGTTTTATCGAGCTTTCTTTTTCTTCTATAAAGGTATTCCATCCCCCACATTCAGGACAGCGTCCTAACCATTTAAGGCTTTTATAACCACATTCCTGACAATAGTAAGCCATGTTTTATCCTTCCTTTTCCCAAATTCCTTTCCAGATAAAAAACTCTTTATAAGTTTTTTGAGATATTTTAACCCGAACTTCACCAAGTTTAACAGGGTTTCTAAGGTTTTTAGGAGGGATAGGGTTCTTTTGGATAAAGATAACCTCTTTTCCTGATAAATCTGAGTCTTTTCTCCATAGATGGTATTGATTTTGTGGGTAAGGGTGCTTTTGTACTACATAAATGTTTTCTGGATGAGACTTTAGATAAAAAGCTAAAGAGGAAGCTATATCTCGATAAGAGACAACGATAGGAGTTTTCCCATCATAAAAGGTCTCAACATAAGAGGCAAGTTCTCTCCATCCTATAAATTTCTTTAAAAGGTCTCGGGTAAACTCTGGAAATCGGTCAAAAAAGGCTCCAAATGACAAGGCCAGTATAAGGAAACAAATACCATAAAGGAGGTTAAACCTGAGAAAAGTGATAAATTTAGGAAAAGGAGGGGTATAAACTACCCAGATTAGTCCTGAAACCATAAAAGGTAAGATCCAGTTTGCGTTTATTTCTACCATAAAAGAAAGCCCCAGGAATAATAAAGACGGAAGCCCAAGAAAATAAATAAAATCTCTGGTTTTGTATATCTCATCTTTTAAGTTTTTTAGTGCCATGAGTATAAAACCTAAAGCTAAAGGGGTATAAAGTAGTAAGGTCTCAAGAATTGTTTTTAGTCCCTTGGATAACTCTATCCCGGTTCTTGAAAAATGTTCCTCTGTATGTTTAAACATAACAAAACCATTTATCCAGTTCCAGTAAAGATTGGGTAGAATCATCAAGAAAGGTAATCCAAACATAAGAAAAGTTACAGGTTTTTTTAAGGCAGGTCTTTTAAACCATAGGATATATCCTATGGCAATCGCTATAAAACCCAACATCGTCTGTTTGGTAAGAAGACCTAAGCCCATAAAAAGACCAGCCAAGAAAGCGTGTCTTACCTTTAGCGTTTCTAGATAATTTATAAAAAAATAGGTAGCTCCAGTCCAAAAAAGTATAAGAGGAGGGTCTATGGTCATGATAAAACTGTATACAGTAAGTAAAGGGATTAAGCTAAGACAGATTAGACCTAAAAAAAGTTCTTTTTCATAAGGAATGCGTTTTTTTAGGATTAGATAAAAAAACAAGGTGGTAAAGGTAATAGAAAAAAGTGCAGGTAACCGGACTGCCCATTCATAATTTCCAAAAAAACCAGTTGAAATCTTAATTAACCATGCAACCATCGGTGGTTTACTGTAGTATCCCCAAGCAAGATTTCTTGACCAGTCCCAATAATAAGACTCGTCATAAGAAAGAGGGAGGTCTAAAAGTAGGAGATATAAAAGTTTTATCAAAAACAAAGAGAATAAGAAGAAAAGTGGTTTAAGCAGAAAGTTTTTTTTCATGTCTTAATTTTTTAAGAAGGGTTTTTACCAAAAGATAAAACGTCCATCCCCAAAAACCACCCCAGAAAAAACCAAACAGCACATCAAAGGGATAATGGTGCCCAAGGTATATCCTTGACCAACCTACCAACAACATAAACAATATCCAGCCCCAGGCAAAAGGAGGATAAAAAAGACTTAAGTAAATGGAAGCAAAAGAGACATTTGAAGCATGATTTGAAGGAAAACTGTAGGAAGTTTCTTTTTTTAAAGGTTGGTTAAGGTAACGATGTTTTTGATCAGAGTAATAATAAAGGTTTTCCTGAGATACAAAAGGCCTTGGTCTTTGGAAATAAGGCTTAAGAATTTTAGCACAACTAAAATCTACCCATACATACCCTAAGATTAAAAAAATCCAGATTATCAAACTTTGTAATAAAGTTTTCTTTTTAAGGATAAGCCATCCAGACGTAACAAAAAAGACATAAATAAGGTCTGGATGGCTAAAATAAGGTAAGGTTAAATCTAATAACCTATGTCTAAATTGGTTGATAACATAAAATAATTTGAGGTCTAACTCACATAAAAACAAGGCAACCCTTAAAACTCAGTCTTTTACAGGATAGAAATATTAGCTTTTTTAGCATCCTCTAAAAATTTAGCAAGACCTATGTCTGTGAGAGGATGCTTAAACATCTGTTCTATTACTTTAAAGGGAATGGTAGCAATGTCTACCCCTAAAAGAGCACATTTTCTTACATGATCTAAATGACGTATACTTGCAGCGATGATTTCAGTTTCAAACCCATAAGCTGCATAAATCTGAATAATTTCTTCCAGGACAGATATTCCATCATAGGAGATGTCATCTATTCTTCCTACAAAGGGAGAAACAAAGGTGGCTCCTGCTTTGGCAGCAATAAGAGCTTGCATAGGACTAAAAACTAAGGTAACATTTGTAGGAATTTGCTCTGCAGCTAAGGCTTGGACAGCTTTTATTCCATCCACAGTAAAGGGGATTTTAATAACTACATTATTTCCCATCTTAGCCAGTTCTTTCGCTTCCTTAACCATGCCCTCAGAGTCAGTAGCTAAAACCTCTAAAGAAACAGGCAAATCTGGGACTTCCTTTAAAATCTCAAGGGCAGCTTCTTTCCAAGGTTTCCCTGTTTGAGAAAGAAGGGTAGGGTTGGTAGTTACTCCGTCAAGGATACCCCATTCTTTAACCTTTCTGATTTCTTCGATCTTAGCGGTGTCAACAAAGATTTTCATGCTTCCTCCTCCTTCGATAGGTTGTAAATTTTTAATCTCAATCCTTGAAGTCTTATAAAACCTTCTGCGTCCTTAGGATTGTATCCTTCTTTTTCTTCAAAACTTACCAAACGTTTTTTATATAAGCTGTTAGGACTTTTCCTCCCTGCTATCATTACATTCCCTTTATAAAGTTTAACTCTTATCGTTCCAGAAACCCTTTCTTGAGTTTGTTCTACCATGGTTTTCAACGCCTGAAACTCAGGACTAAACCAAAAACCATAATATATCATTTCTGCTATCTTAGGCATAAGACTATCTTTAAGCCTCATTACTTCTCTATCAAGGGTAATCTGTTCTAAAGCTCTATGGGCTATGTGTAAGATGGTTCCTCCTGGGGTTTCGTAAATGCCTCTGCTTTTAAGTCCAACAAACCGGTTTTCTACCATATCGATTCTGCCAATCCCATGTCTTCCTCCTATTTCATTGAGTCTCTTTAGAAGGTTGGCAGGGCTTAATTTTTCTCCGTTAACTGCTATCGGTTCTCCTCTTTCAAACTCTATCTCGATATATTCTGGTTTATCAGGTGCCTTTTCAGGAGATACCGTCATAAGAAACATATCTTCTGGTGGCTCAGTCCACAGGTCTTCTAAAATACCTCCTTCATAGCTTATATGGAAAAGGTTGGCATCGATGCTATAAGGTTTTTCTGGGGTTACTGGAATTGGGATACCATGTTTTTGGGCGTAAGCAATCAGGTCTTGCCTTCCTTTAAAATCCCATTCTCTCCAGGGTGCAATCACTTTAAGATGAGGAGCTAAGGCGGAAAAAGTAAGTTCAAACCTTACTTGATCGTTTCCCTTTCCTGTTGCTCCATGGGCTACGGCATCAGCCCCTTCTTCAAGGGCAATCTTTATCTGTTCTTTAGCAATCAGTGGACGAGCAAGAGAGGTTCCCATTAGATACCAGTCTTCATATCTTGCTCCAGCCTTTATGGCAAAAAATACATACTCTTTTACAAATTCCTCTTTAAGGTCCCTTATGATAACCTTTTCAGCTCCACAACTAAGTCCTTTTTGTTTAATCTCTTCCCAGTCTTCTTCTTGTCCAAGGTCTGCACAAAAAGCAATCACCGGACATTGATACCTTTCTATAAGCCATTTTAAAATTACTGAAGTATCAAGGCCACCAGAATAAGCTAAGACAATTTTCTTAGGCATCTGAGAAAGACCTCCTTCTTAGACAGTACTTAAAGGTTCGTTGATCTTCTTTTGTACCGATTCGACTTTTCCTTTGATACGACCTGATTTGCCTTTTCTGTAGTCGATTTTTATGTTAACGATGATCCTGTTGCAATCTACTTCCAAAGCTTTGAAACACTCTTCGGCAAGCTTCAAAGCCTCTTCTATCGATTCTGTTTCTACCACCGTTTCCATAGGAGTAACTACATAAGGATAGTTATACTCTTTTATTGTCTTTACAGCCCGAGCTACAAAACTACTTAAACTTTCTCCCTTATCTACCGGAAAGATGCTTATCGCCATCAACACACTCATGATTAAAAATCATTTTACCACAGGTTTTTGAGATAGCAACTCAATCTGTTTGCTTTTAGCAGGCTCCACAGAGTTTACATTTCCCAGGATGGCAAAAACCAGTTAGTTTTAAGTTTTTTGCCTTTTGCCATTCATTCCATAGGAACTCTTTCTTTACCCCTAACTCAATCTTATCCCATGGGAATTCTGTCTCTAACGAATCTTGTGGACATAAACTTTCTAAAACCTTAGGCATACTTTTTATAACCTTTTTTAGATTTTGACCTTGAGCTAAACTAATTAAAAAATCTTTTAATTCTTTGCTACCTCGGGCTATCAAAGTTTGTAAAAGTGCTTCCTCTGGAGGTTCAACCTTTAGGTTTTTAACATGCCCTAATTCTTTTTTTATCCATTTCTCTTTTTCTTTTAAATTTTTTAAATCTGAAAGTTCTGCCCATTGGAAGGGGGTATGAGGTTTAGGAACAAAGAAAGAAAAGGTAAAAGAAAGATTAAGGTTGTATCTTCGTGCGAGTATCTTTTTTATAAATTTCACCGTTTCTTCTAAATCCTCTTGGGTTTCAAAGGGTAATCCTAACATAAAATAAAATTTTATGTTTTTTAAACCCCTTTGCTGGAATTTTTCTAACACCTCAAAGATTTCTTCGTGGGGTAGGTTTTTGTTGATAACTTTTTTAAGTTTTTGAGACCCTGTCTCAGGTGCAATGGCAACACTTTTTGTTCCTTTTAAAAGTTCTAAAAAATCTTCGTTTAAAGCATCTATCCTAAGAGAAGAAAAGGTAAGGATACAACTTTTTTCTAAAAGTTTTTTTCCAAACTCAAGGATTTCTTGTTTATTAGCAAATTCAAGCCCCACTAAACCAACTTTAGAGTTTTCTGGTATGTTTTCGAGTACGTCAGATAGAGATTTTTCTGGATAACCTCTGGGAGGACGATATATAAAACCTGCTGCACAAAATCTACAACCTCTCCCACAACCTTTGGCTACTTCTATGAGATAGGTTTCAGAAAATATTGCTTTTTGACTGATAAGATCTGAATAGACCACCTTTTCTGGTTTTTTTATTTTGGCTACTTTTATTTTCTTCTGGTCAGAGGACAAAGGAAGGTAAACAAAGTCTAAAGTGCTTAATTTTTCAAGAAGTAATTTTTTGTCGTTAGAATGTTCTATAAAAATAGGAACTACATGTTTTTCTATTTCTTCCCATTCTCCAAGTAAAAAAGCATCAACAAAAGAAGCGATTGGCTCTGGATTTAACCAAGTAGCCACTCCTCCTGCTAACACAGGTTGTGTCCTTTGAGTAGGGTTTAACCCAAGTTCTCCTTTTTGTAAGATTTTTACCACGTTTATATAGTCTACTTCAAAGGGTATGGAAAAAAGTACAAGGTTAAAATCTTTAAGAGGACGAGAACTTTCAATAGACCTTATTTTTTCATCTTTTTCTGGTAAAAAAACCCGTTCGCATACTATTTCTTGATAAAAGTTGAGTCTTTGATATACATAAAGAAATCCTAAGTTAGACATACCAACCTGATAATGATTAGGAAATACTAAAGCTATAGAAATTCTTCCTGTCCATTTTTTACGGAAAAAGTTTTTTTCAAACCTTGTATAGTCCATAAGATTTTTCATAGGGTTGCAAGTATGTCAAATTGATTATAAAATACTTTTTAAAAAATTGAATTTCTAAGAAAGGTAATGGTTATGAAGAACAGGTTTTTAATCATAGCAGGGCCCTGTGTTTTAGAAGACCTTGAGTTGACCCTTTACATAGCCAAGGAGCTTAAAGATCTTCTTACTAAGTATGATTTTGAGTTTGTGTTTAAGGCCTCTTTTGATAAGGCTAACAGGACCTCTATTTTTTCCTACCGAGGACCTGGGCTTGAAAAAGGTCTTGCCTGGTTATACGAGGTAAAAACCCAAATAGGAGTTCCTGTTACTACCGATGTACATGAAACCTGGCAGGTTAAACCTGTAGCTGAGGTAGTGGATGTTATTCAGATTCCAGCCTTTCTCTGTAGACAAACTGACCTGATAGTGGAAGCAGCAAAAACTGGAAAAGTGGTCAACATCAAAAAAGGTCAGTTTGTTTCGCCCTGGGATATGAAATACGCAGTAGAAAAGGCTAAGCAGTTTACTTCTCAAGAGGTATGGACTACCGAACGAGGCTATACCTTTGGGTACAGAAACCTGGTGGTAGATTTTAGAGGTATTCCTATAATGCAGAGATTTAGTGATAAGGTTATTTTTGACGCTACCCACAGCGTTCAGCTTCCTGGAGGAGGGGAAGGTAAATCTGGAGGGGAAAGAGAGTTTATCCCTTATTTGATGAGGGCTTCAGTAGCAGTAGGAGTAGATGGGATTTTTATGGAGGTTCATCCAGAGCCGGAAAAAGCCCTTTGTGATGGAGCCAATTCTTTACCTCTTAGTTGGTTAGATCCTCTACTTTCTCAAATTAGAGACTTAAGAGAGGTGTTAAAAAAACATGGACTTTCCTCAAGAAATTCTGCAAAAAGCGAAGAAAATTAAGTTGCTTTTGTTAGATGTAGACGGTGTGCTTACCGATGGAAGGATCATCCTTACCAGCGAAGGGGAAGAGGTTAAACATTTTAACGTACTTGACGGAATGGGGATAAAACTTTTACAAAAAATTGGGGTTGAAGTAGCCATCCTTTCAAGCAGGTTTTCTCAAGTTACCCAGCACAGAGCCAAAGAGTTAGGTATCCTCTTTGTCTCTCAAGGAGAATTAACTAAACTCAAGATATATGAGAAGATCAAACAAGAAAAAGGTCTTGAAGACGAAGAAATCGCCTATGTGGGAGATGATTGGATAGATCTTCCTGTGTTTAAAAGGGTAGGATTAGCTATAGGAGTTCCTAACGGATGGCCTCCGGTAAACGAGTATGTCCATTACATAACAAAGCTCCCTGGAGGGAAAGGGGCTGTAAGGGAGGTCTGTGACCTCATTTTAAAGGCTAAGGGAAAATGGGAAGAGGCGTTGCAATTTTATCTATCTTAGTTTTGTTTTTAGTTTCTCCTTCCTTATCCAAAGATTTTCGTATGGTAGCCAAAGATTTGGAGTACAGTTTTTACAGTAAAGAAGGACTTCTTTGGAAGCTTAAAGCATCTTTCTTTAAACGTGATAAAGAAGGTACTTTTTGGGCAGAGGGTTTAACTTTAATCAGTCCATCCAAAGGAATTAACGTCTCTTCTCAGAGAGGTTATTACTATCCCAAAGAGGATAAAATGGTTTTTCAAGGCAATGTAAAATTGGTTACTGAAAACCATGGAGAAGTATATACCGAAGAGTTGATATTTTTCCCTAAAAAGAACTATCTTTTTACGGAAAGAGAGGTTTTAGTAAAACAAAAGGGCATGTTAGTTAGGGGAAAGGGTATGACCTATCATATAAAAGAAGGGAATTTTCAGGTTCACGGAAGGGCTCAATTTCAGATGAGTTTTTAACCTGATTATTTTCTAACATGTCTGAAAAGAGATATTCTCAGAAAATTTTGATAGAGGCTTATGAAAAGGCAAAAGGACACAGATCCAGGGTAAAAGAACGTTTTCTTAAAGAAGGGCCAAAAAGTTTTACCGACGAAGACTTGCTTGAGCTTCTCTTGATGTTTAGCCTTCCTTACAGAGATACCAGAAAACTTGCAAGAGCTCTTTTAGAGCAATATAAGACTTTAGACCAAGTACTTGATGCTCCTTTAGAAGAACTTAAAAAGTTTAAGGGACTTAAGGAAAAAGCTATTTTACCTTTAAAGGTTATCCATGAGGTTGCTCGAAGGTATCTTCAGAATAGGGCGACAAAGTCAGAATATCTAAGGTCTCCACAAGAGGTATATGAATATCTCAAGTATGAAATGCAAAATTTGGACCGAGAGGTTTTAAAAGTTCTTTTTCTTGATGCTAAGTCTAAGTTTTTAGGAGGAGAAACCCTTTTTGAAGGAACTCTACATGAAAGCGCGGTATATCCAAGAGAAATCTTTAAAAAAGCGCTGGAGAAAAAGGCCCTTTCCATAGTGTTAGTGCATAACCATCCTTCTGGAGATCCTACCCCTTCTAAAGAAGATTTAATGCTTACTAAAAGACTGGTTTTGGCAGGAGACCTTCTTCAGATTAAAGTGCTTGATCATGTTATCGTAGGTAAAAATGGATACTACAGTATGGCTGAAAAAGGAGATATAGAGAGGTTAAAGGCAGAGATAAGGAGAGAAATCTTATGAAGATAAAAATCGCTAAGAAAGCTGGGTTTTGCATGGGTGTAAGAAGGGCGGTAAATTTAGTATTAAAGGCTTTAAACGAGAAAGAATCATATATTTATACTTACGGACCACTAATCCATAATCCTCAGACCTTAAAACTTCTTGATATTTTTGGAGTACAGGTGTTAAAAGACCCTAACGAAAACCTTCCCTCAGGGGTAGTAATTATTCGTGCTCATGGGGTGCCTCCAAAGGAATATAAAGTGTTGGCAGAAAAACATAAGGTTATAGATGGTACTTGTCCAAGGGTTCTTAAGGTTCAGGCCTTGGCTAAAAAAGCTGTATCAGAGGGAAAAGAGGTAGTGATCATAGGAGATAAAGATCATGCAGAAGTTAAGGGTATTCTTGGTTATTGTGAAGGTAAAGGATATGTGGTTTCCTCAGAAGAAGACGTTGTAAACCTTCCCCCTTTTAAAGATTATGTCATCCTCTCTCAAACTACCCAAGACGAAAAACTGTTTAACCATCTTTCTAAAAGGATAACGTCTCTTTATCCTAACGGAAAGATCATCAATACCATCTGTAATGCTACAGCAGTCAGACAAAACGAGGTTAGAAAACTTTGTGAGGAATGTTCAGCTATCGTGGTTATAGGTGGAAAGTTTAGTGCAAACACCAACCGTTTAGCAGACGTAGCTAAAAAAGAAAATAAAGATGTTTTTCTTGTCGAAAGTCCTGAAGAACTTTCTTGGGAAGATTTAAAGAAACACAAAACAGTAGGTATAACCGCAGGAGCCTCAACACCAAACTGGTTAATCAATGAGGTAGTCGATTTTTTAAAAAATAGAACTTCTTTTTTTTATAAGTTTTTAAAAGCTATGTGTTTTTCTTCGGCTACCTGGTCGTTAACCCTATTTTTAATTTTTCTTGGGCTGTTGTTAGGGATTAACCATCCTTTAAACTCTAAGTTTTCTTATCTTCTTTTATGGTTTTTAAGTTTTAGCCTTTTTAGAAACCTTTTAAACCAGAGTCTTTTAAAAGAAAGTTTTAAGTTTTTCCTTCCGATAAAACACAGGTTTCTTTCTCAAAATCAAAAAAAACTTTTGTTTTTTGCTGTGCTAACGGGTTTTTTTACCTTAATAACCGCTTTTCTTTATAAACCAAGGATAATAAGTTTGGTGATAGCACTTTTGTTGATTGACTTTCTTACCTATCGAAGTGCATTAACCTTTTTTTGGGAGATACTTTTCTTGTCAGCCCTTTCTCTTTATCTATATCCCTTTTGGACTTTTAGTTTTGGAGTCGTTTTTTTGCAAGCTGTTCTTGTGATTTTATACCTAAAACTTTATTTAGAGATCGTTTACTTTCAGACAGATGGCTTTTTGCCGAAAAATTTTTTGCTTTCTACCTTTTCGTATGAGCCTAAAATTTTCTTTAAAATTTTGAACTTAACTATCTTAATAGGACTATTGATAACCAGCTTAACAACTCTTTTTCATTACAAATTTGGAGTATTCTTTTTGGTTTGGGGAGTAGCTTATTTTCTTGGTTTAGTAGTTAAAAAGAGACCTCTTGGGCAGGTAGTATACTTAGAAACCTTAGTTTTTATAGTTTCTTTAGCTTTTTTAGCGTGTGGTTTTTTTGTTAGAAGTTTAGGGTAGTATAAAAATGTTTAAAGAAGAAGACCTATTTTTTATGGAAGAGGCCCTTAAAGAGGCTTTAAAGGCTTTTGAAGAAGATGAAGTACCTGTTGGGGCAGTGATAGTTTCTCCTAAGGGGGAAATCATAGGTAGAGGAAGAAACCAAATTCTAAAACAAAACGACCCAACCGCGCATGCCGAAATCTTAGCCATAAGAGAGGCCTGTCAAAGGATTGGTAATTTTAGACTTTTGGGATGTAAGATGTATGTGACTCTTGAGCCCTGTCCGATGTGTGCCTATGCTCTTGTGCTTGCAAGAATAGAAGAATTGATCTTTGCTACCCGAGATGAAAAAACAGGAGCTTGTGTTAGCCTCTATCAAATAATCAGTGATCTAAGGTTAAACCACAGGATTAAAATGAAAGAAGGTTTATTGAGACAACAAGCAGCTCAACTTTTAAAAGAATTCTTTAGACTAAAAAGAGAGACTATAAAATAGGGCTTATCTCACAAAAATCCTGTTTTTCCTCTAACCTTAAAACTTCAACCCGGTTTTTACCTAACTGTTTTGCCCGATAAAGCGCTTGATCAGCTAAAGAAATGTATTCCATTATGTTTTTTTCTCCTCTGTATTCACATCCCCCTAAACTGATCGTAACCTTTAGATTAGGATTAGTTTCAAAATTTATTTCCATAACCCGTTCTCTCAACCTTTCCCCCACCATTTTTACCTTATCTAAATCACACCTGTAGAGGATGATTAAAAATTCTTCTCCTCCGTATCTTATAACCTCATCACTTATTTTTACGTTTTTTCTCAAGGTTTGGGCAACTACCTTTAAAACTTCATCTCCTATCAGATGTCCATAGAGGTCGTTTATGTTTTTAAAGTTGTCTATGTCTGCCATAATAAAACCAATAGGACCTTTAGTTCTTTTAAGTTTAGGGATTAGTAAATCGAGGTAAAGTCTGTTGTTTAGCCCAGTAAGATGGTCTATATACATCATGCTAGGTACAGACTTTATTATGTCTTTTAAGCTTAGAAGACCTACCAGTTTAGAATTATCATCAACTACCGGAAGATGGCTTATGTTAAACCTGGCCATAAGGTTTATGGCTTCTATAAGGGGCATTCCAACTTTAACAGTTATAAGAGATTTCTTGTCTTTACCTAAAGTCTGGAGAATTTCTTCTACGTTAGAAGGTGTTGGGGCAAATAAGAAAATTTTAGGCAGGTCTCTTAGAGTAATAATCTGGATGGGTTCTTGTTGTTGATCTACTACAACCACACTTCCGATCTCTTTATCTATAAAACAAGAAACCAATTCTAATAGGCTACTTTCAGGGTCAACCTTAAAGACGTCATCGATCATCACGTCTTTTACTAACATGGATTTACCTCTAAATGTTGTTTTTTTATAATTAATAGTAGAAAAGTAGCTTAAAAATTTTTTTTGTCAATAATAAATAGCAAAAAAAATCAGGTTTGAGGACCCGGTGGGTTAGTTATTGTTTTTTTATTTTGGTAAGATAAAATAACCAGTGTTTAAAATATAAGCTTAAAAAACTAAAGGAGATTAAAAAACTAAAGGGGGCTAAACATGAAATTTTACAGGGCCTTTCATCCAAGACCAGCTGTAATCATAGGTAGTGGCAACGTAGAACAAGGACAAGCTAATCTTATGGCTTGTTCCTGGATAACCCCTATCTCTGTGGAACCTCCTACCATAGGTTTTGCTTGTGCAACTAAACATTATACAAAAGAGCTTATCGATAAGTATCAAGCTTTTTCGGTAAACATAACAGAAAACTATGAGCTGATTTTTAACGTAGGTTCTGTCAAGGGAAGAGAAATCGATAAAATTAAAAAATTTGCCATAAAAACCAAACCAAGTCCTAACTTCAAGTTACCTTTGTTAGAGGAGAGTATGGCAACTTTTGAATGTAAAGTGTTAGAGGGCATCAAGGTAGGAGATCATGTTTTTTACATAGGAGAGGTTTTGTTTTGGGAGGCTAAAGCTTTTGACGAAGAAGGGTTTAAAGAGTTTTGGAAGTTACCCTTACATAAAACAGGAAGATTTTTTGTTTTCTGCGATAAGAAGGTTTATATGGTAAAATAAGGAGAAAAAAGAGAGGTAAAATATATGAAAGAACTGGTGTGTTATTGTTTTGGTTTTGCTAAAGAGGATATTGTGAGGGATGTAAAAGAAAACCAGGGACGTTCTGAAATCTTAGAGTTTATCATGGATAAAAAAAGAAAGGGCCAATGTGAATGTTATCTTAGAAATCCCAAGAAGACTTGATGTTTAGGAGACGTCCACAGGATTGTGGAAGAAACTAAGAAATCTTTAGGATTTTTTTAAGTTGTTTATATATTTCAGGGAGCTTTTCAAAAATTATTATTGCCCTTTTCCAAACGTTTGCTTTTATAGCCGGTATTCCTGCTACCTCGGTGTTTGGGGGAACTTCTCCAACTACCCCTGATTTGGCTGCTACTCTTGCGCCTTTACCGATTTTGGCTGAAGGAGCTATTCCTACCTGTCCTGCGATCATCACAAAATCTTCTAAAACAGCACTACCTCCTATGGCAGTATGAGAAACTAAGATGTTTTGTTTCCCAACTTTAACGTTATGCCCCACCTGGACAGAATTGTCAATTTTAGTTCCTTCTCCGATAACAGTAAACCCAAAAACAGCCCTATCAACCGTAGAATTAGCACCTATTTCAACATCATCTTCTATCAAGACCCCTCCAAAATGATGAATTTTAACGTTTTTGTAGCCTTCATCTAAAAGTTCTTGAGCAAACCCAAAACCATCAGCGCCTATGACGACTCCTGCATGGATGATGCAATTTTTACCTATCTTAGAATAGGGATATAGCACGGCGTTAGGATAAACTACTGTGTTTTCTCCAATTTCACAAAAGGCCCCTACAAAAACTCCTGGATAAAGGACTACCCCTTTTTTTATTTTTGTCCCTGATTGTATGTATACATTAGGGTAAATAGCAACCGGTTCTTCTATTTCTACCCCATCTTCTATAAATGCCTTTTCACTTATTCCCCATCTTATAGGAGGTTCCTTTTTAAAAAGTTCAGTAATCTTAGCAAAGGCTAACCTAACCTCCTTTACCTCGACCACAGATTTTTCTTCTAATTGATTGGCCAAACCTTTAGGACAAAGCACAGCTTTTGCTTTAGAGGCTTTAGCCTGAGGTACTTTTTTTAAAGAGTCTATAAAAATTAATTCATCTTCTTTGGCAAGAGGAAGGGCATTAACTCCTCTTATCTCAAGGTCTTCTCCTATCAGTTCTCCGTTTATTTGTTTGGCTATAAAAGATAGTTTATAAGCTTTCAAGTTTTCACCTCCGTGTTTTTTTATTTAAAGATACATTTAAAGATACAATTCTTTATGACAAAATCCAGAGGGGGACGTTAAAATTGTATAAACAGGCTAAAATTTTTTGGTACATTTTTATTTTTTACCTTGACATAAGCCAAAATTTTGTTATTTTAAGGATTAATTAAACTGTAGGCGCGTAGCTCAGTGGGAGAGCGCTTGCTTGACGCGCAAGAGGTCGGCGGTTCGATCCCGCCCGCGCCTACCATTTTTGTTGAAACCTTGAGGAGAAAAGGGTTTAGGTTTGAAAATAGTTATTCAGGACATCGGGGAGTTTGACCTTCAGCCAGGTCAACCTTTAAAAAGAATTTTATCTGAAATCAAAAAAGTTGTCAAAAAACTTCCTGTAGGTTTTAAGTTTCAAGAAGAGTACTTAGATTGGCATACTCCTGTTACCAGCTCTTTGGGAAACGGTGAGTTGGTGGAGCTTATTCCTATCTATCCTGACGACAAGGAAGCTTTATGGTTTTTGAGACATACCGCTTCCCATGTGCTTGCTCAAGCAGTAAAGGAACTTTTTCCAGAGGCAAAGTTGGGTATAGGCCCTGCGATAGAAGATGGTTTTTACTATGATATCTATTATACAAGACCTTTTAATGAGGAAGACCTGGAGAAAATAGAAAAAAAAGTTAAGGAAATCATTCAAAAAAGATTACCGTTAGAAAGAAGGGAGATTAGTAAAGAGGAAGCTGAAAAGTTGTTTTCTTCGTTAAAAGAAGAGTTTAAACTTGAACTTATAAAAGAGATTAACGAAGATACAGTTTCTATTTATTCTCAAGGAGATTTTGTAGACCTTTGTAGAGGTCCTCACGTTCTTTCGACAGGAGACATCAAGGCAATCAAGCTCCTATCTGTATCTGGTGCTTATTGGAGAGGCGATGAAAAAAATCCTATGTTATGGCGTATTTACGGAACTGCTTTTTTTAGTAAAGAAGAGCTTGAGAAATATCTAAAAAGACTTGAAGAAATCAAAAAGAGAGACCACAGAAAATTAGGAAAAGAGCTTGAGCTTTTTACGATAGAAGAAGCCATAGGTCCTGGGTTAGTTATCTGGTTGCCAAAAGGTGCACTTATTAGAAATTTGATAGAAAATTTTTGGAAAGAAGAACATTTTAAGCGAGGATATCAGTTATTATATACACCTCATATAGCTTTAAGAGACCTATGGAAGGTTTCTGGACATTTAGATTTTTATGCAGAAAATATGTTTCCTTCTATGGAGCTTGAAAACAGAGCCTATCAGTTAAAACCGATGAATTGTCCTTTCCATATATATGTGTACAACCAAAAAAGAAGGAGCTACAGAGAATTTCCTATCCGTTTTTGTGAGCTTGGGACGGTATATCGTTTTGAAAGAAGTGGGGTTTTACATGGCCTTTTAAGAGTTAGAGGATTTACTCAGGACGATGCCCATATCTTTTGCCGTGAGGATCAGCTTGAAGAGGAATTGACCAACGTTCTTGATTTGGTGGTTTATTTTCTTAAGGTGTTTGGTTTTTATGAATACAAAATTTTCGTTTCTACCAGGCCAGAAAAGTTTGTAGGAGATCCTAAAGTTTGGGACAAAGCAGAAGAGGCACTTAAAAAAGCCTTAGAAAACAAGGGACTTTCTTATGAAATAGACCCGGGAGAAGGAGTTTTTTACGGCCCTAAGATAGACCTTAAGATTAAAGATGTCCTTGGTCGTTTTTGGCAATGTTCTACCATTCAGGTAGATTTTAACCTGCCTGAAAGATTTGATTTGGTTTATGTAGGAGAAAATAATAAATTTTATCGTCCTATCATGGTGCATAGAGCTTTGTTAGGGTCTTTAGAAAGATTTTTAGGGGTTTTGATAGAAAACTATGCAGGTGCTTTTCCTTTTTGGATCTCACCTGTACAGTTAAAGGTTTTAACCATTACCGATAGAACTATTCCTTATGCAGAAAAGGTAGCTCAAACTTTAGAAAAAGCAGGTTTTAGAGTAGAAAGGGATTTTAGAAGTGAGAAACTCAACTATAAAATAAGGATAGCTCAACAAGAAAAAGTCCCTTACATGGTAATCCTTGGAGATAAAGAAGAAGAAAATCAAGTGGTAAGCCTTAGGTCACGTACAGGAGAGGTTTTAAACAATCTTTCCTTGGAAGATCTTATCTCTAAATTAAAAACTGAAAATCAGCCTTATTATCAACTTAATGAAAGGTCTTAAGTTTTCTCTTCGTCATAAAGTTAAGGTTTTAACATCTCCAAAAATTAAAATTCACTTAGGAGGAAAGTTGTAGTATGCAAAAAGACTTGAAGAAAAAGTATCGGGTTAATGAACAGATTAAAGCTAAAGAAGTAAGACTGATAGGTCCAGATGGTAAACAGATAGGTATTGTGTCGTTAACCGAAGCGTTAAGATATGCCGAAGATTATGGTTTAGACCTGGTAGAAATAGCACCTACTGCTAATCCTCCTGTATGTAAAATAATGGATTTTGGAGAATTTTTATATCAAGAGGCTAAAAAAGCTAAAGAAGCTAAAAAGAAACAGGTTCAGATTGAAACCAAAGAAATTAAACTTAGTCCTAAAACAGATAAGCATGATTTGGAAGTAAAAATTAAACATATTATCAGGTTCTTAGAAGACAAAAATAAAGTAAAGGTGAGAATTGTTTTTAAAGGAAGAGAAATAGCTCATCCCGAAATGGCAGATAAGGTGTTACTAGCTATTTTGGAGGCGGTAAAGGATAAGGCTCAGGTGGAAAGTCCTCCTAAGTTAGAGGGAAAACAGCTGATAACCATCCTGGCTCCTTTGGTCAAAAAATAGGTTTTTAATAATTTTTGTGTTTAATCCTCTTTAAAAGTTATCATTCTGCATTATATTTTCCAACGAATTTTTTCTTCAAATTCACAGGTAAGTTTTGAATTTTGGAGAAGGGGGTTGCTTATGGCTATTTATGAATATGAGTGTTTGGCTTGCGGACACCAGTTTGAGATTTGGCAAAAAATTACTGAAGATCCTCTTAAAACTTGTGAGAAGTGTGGAGGAGAGTTAAGAAGACTTATCGGAAATACCGGTTTTATTTTAAAAGGTTCTGGCTGGTATGTTACAGATTATGCCCGTAAAGAAAAAGGCCAGAAAAGCAATTTTAAAGAAGAGGGTTCTCAAAAAAAATTCTAACGATTCTTAAAAAGATGTTCTTTTAACAGGAACGCTAAATTTTTTATTTCTTCTTGGGCTTGGGGTATCGCCCTTTTGTTGATAAAATCTTCCCATACAAATTCTGGCCCGGTGGCTAAAAGAGTGGTAGCTACACCTTGAGGAACTAAAAACCTTGCACTCTCTTTTTTTAGGTCTTTCATAAAATCTTTGTAATACTTCATCGTATATTCTATGATTTCTTGGTAGGTTTTGATATGGTAGTCGCTAAAATTTTTAGGTAAGATAAACTTATCAACCTCGGTATATCTATGAGAACGTTGATTGAAATTAAGCCAGGTGTGTCTTACGAATTGGTGACTAAAGATTCTTGAAAAGTTATGAACGATTACTCCAACCCAGTTAAAGGGATAAGGTTTCAGTTGTTTTATGATGATGACCTCAGGAATAGCAAAAAAGTTATTATGGTCTTCTTCAACAAGATGGTAAGGGAACTCTAAGAGTGTGCCCTGATATAAGTTTTGGTTATTTTTAAAATAAACAATCTCAATCGAGGTTAAGTCAGGAGGAATTTCTATCAGTTTGGCAAATTGTTCCTCTGAAAGATTTTCTGCAAGATGTCTAAGATTAAACAAGGCCTGTTTTTTAGTTTCATCCCAAAATACTTTAAAGTAAATTTGTGCGAGAAGAAGTTTTTGTTCAACTTCGATGTTTTCGGTGTTGACGAAAACCGGAGTATGGGCAAAAACACTGTAATGTTCCAGTTTTTTTAGATGAAGAAGAAAATTTTTAAAGGTCTCAAAGTTTTTAAACTTTTCTTCAGAAAAAAGGGCCAAAGGATGGGAAGAGGCGTAACATATCCTTGCTCCTAAATAGCTAAAGAAGAGAAAATCTGTTATAGCTTTAATATCAGAATTTTCAACTATTACAGAAATAAATTCTTTTTGAAGTTGTCTTAAGTCCGCGAGGTTCATCTGTAGCCACCTGTTGACCCAAAACCACCTCTGGAAGTTTTTTGGGGTGGTTCTTTAGTTTCTACTATTTCAGGAAATCCCACCTGGATAAATATGGCCTGAGCTACCTTTTCTTGAGCTTTTATAAAAGCAGTCTTTTGGGTGATGTTAACTACAGGTATTTTTATCTCATCCTCAACACCACAGTAATCAAAGTCAATAATTCCTGCTGAGTTAGGAAGGATAAGTCCTTTATTTTTAAAAAGGGAAGAACGAGGGAAAATTAAAAGGGCATAAGGGTAGGGGGCCTTTATTACTAAACCTGTTCTTATAAGTTTAAACTCTCCTGGTAAAATCTCTAAATCCTCCAAAGCGAAAATATCATATCCTACCGAACCCTCGGTACTTCTCTCAGGAAGCTTGGCTCTTTCGTCTTTTTTCCAAACCTCTATCTTCATTTTAACTCCTTTTACGATTACAATTAAAATTTTTATCTACTTAAAAAATAAGATAATTTGGTTAAACCTAAGCTAAACGAAAGGTTTTCTATCCGAACTGAATCATTCCTGGAAAAAAATGGGATTTTGGTTAGGTTTAAAATAGCCTTTAATCCATTATCCAAAAAAGTCTTTATGTAAACCTCTGCGTTTTCTTCTGCGGTAATAACTCCTATGTCTACTTGAATTGCTTTAAACACATAGGAAATCTGGTCTAAGTTGTAAACAGAAATTCCGCTATAGATTCTTCCTATATGCTCCTCTCTGGTATCAAAGGCTGCCATAAAGTAGAAGCCTTCTTTCTGGAGTTCTTTATTTTCTAACAGAAATATCCCTAAGGGAGAAATGCCACCTAATATTAGGTTCCATTCTCGGGAAAGGCCTAAGAATTTTTTTAGATTAAACTTTAATGTTTTAATGTTATAGCCTACACCTTTAGTGCCAAGGGTTCCTAAAAAGTTTAAGTCTTTTCTTAGTTGAGCAGAGGTTACTCCAGCAAGTTCTGCCAACTCTTCAGAAGAAAGTGAAAGGATACCTTTATCTTCAAGGCTTTCAAGGATCTTAAGATAAAAAATCAACCTTTCTAAGGTGTTTTCTGGTAGGTCCTTAATTTTTATTCCCTTTTATGATTTTTGGTATATTTTGGCTGTAAGGAGGATATATCACCCCTTTTTCTGTAATTATAGCAGTAATCAACTTTCCTGGTGTTATATCAAAGGCAAAGTTATAAGCCTTAGCATTTAAAGGAGCAACCCGTGTTTTTCCACAAGAGAGTACCTCTTTCGAAGGCCTTTCTTCTATAGGGATTTCTTCTCCTGAGGAGATTTCTAAGTCGAACGTAGAGGATGGAGCAGCTACAAAAAAGGGTATTTTATGGTAATGGGCAAGGACAGCTAAACTATAAGTTCCTATCTTATTGGCTGTATCGCCGTTTAAGGCTATTCTATCAGCCCCTACTATGATAGCCTTGATTTTTCCTTTTTTGATAAGATATCCCGCTGAGTTATCTGTGATGATAGCATAAGGTATGTTAAGCTTACTAAGTTCCCAGGCAGTAAGTCTTGCACCCTGTAAAAAAGGTCTTGTTTCATCTACGAATACAAAGATTTTTTTATGTTTATAAGCCTCTCTTATCACCCCTAAGGCTGTACCATAACCTCCTGTAGCTAAAGCTCCAGTATTACAATGGGTGAGAACCCCTCCCTCAGGAATAAGATCTTTCCCAAAATTTGCCATGGATAGATTTCCTTTTACATCTTCTTCCCAGATTTTTAAAGCCTCTTTTTCTAAAATAAAGTAAAGCTCTTTTAAAGTTTTTAACGTTATTGGTTCTTTTTCAACCTCTTTAAGAAATTTTTCACAAACCCCTTTCATTCTGTTTACAGCCCATTTAAGGTTAACAGCCGTAGGTCTGGCTGTTTCTAAAAGTAGACTAATTTTTCCTATTTCTTCGGTGATACGCCTGATAGAAAAATTCTTATTTCTTTCTAAAAAGTTTTTAAATCCTATGGTAAATCCTATGGCAGCACATATTCCGATAGCAGGAGCCCCTCTTACTACCAACTCTTTGATCGCCTTTCTGACTTTATTTAGGGTATTACAAAAAACGTATTTTTCCTCTAAAGGAAGTTTTCTTTGGTCTAATAAAAAAAGTCCTTCTTCATTCCAAATCCAGGCCTGGATTATGTCTGCTTGACTGGGGGTTTTTATGTCGTTTTTTTTCTTTTTCATTTTTCTAACAACTCCTCCAAAAGTTTATTAACTACTTTAGGATTGGCTTTTCCTTGGGTTTTCTTTAAAACTTGTCCTACAAAGAAACCAAGTAATCCTTTCTTTCCTGCTTTATATTTTTCTACCTCTGCAGGATTTTCTCTGATTACTTCTTCGCAGATAGCTTTTAATTTTTCTTCTGAACTTTCTTGGACTAACCCTTTTTCTTCTACCAGTTTTTTGGGGTCAACACCCTTTTCGTAAACCTCTGGAAAGATTTGTTTGGCTATGGTTATAGAAATAAGGTTATCTTCAACCAACTTAAGAAGTTGGGCTAAGTTTTCAGGGGTAAGTTTTGACTGAGTAATGGTTATGTTGTCTCGATTTAAATAACGTAAAACTTCTGTTAACATAAAATTAGAAACCATCTTTGGGTTAGGATAAATTTCTAAGGTTTTTTCAAAAAATTCAGCAAAATCTCTTTCTTCTATCAAAATTTCTACTTCATAAGGGGTGAGTTGATACTGAGTTAAAAATCTCTGTTTTTTCACATGAGGAAGTTCTGGAAGTTCATTTTTTACCTTTTGTAACATGTCATCATCAATCTGGATTTCTATCAGGTCAGGGTCAGGAAAATAGCAGTAGTCATGGGCTTCTTCTTTTCCTCTCATCGGATGGGTAGTTTGGGTAGCTTCATCATAAAGTCTGGTTTCTTGAACTATGGTTTTACCTTCGAGAAGCAATCCTATCTGTCTTTTTATTTCGTAGGATAAGGCCTTTTCTACATGTTTAAATGAGTTCATGTTTTTAAGTTCTACTTTAGTACCAAATTTATCACTTCCTTTAGGTCTAACCGAAACATTAGCATCACATCTTAAACTTCCTTCTTCCATATTTCCATCACAAATACCCAAATATCTTACGATTCTTCTTAAAGTTTTAAGATAAGCTACCGCTTCTTCTGGGGAAGAAAGAGTGGGGGTACTTACTATTTCTAAAAGTGGAGTTCCGCACCGGTTAAAATCTACATAAGAAAAGGGTTGTTTCTCGTCATGGATTAGCTTACCCGCATCTTCTTCCATATGAATCCTAACTAAAGGTATGATTTTTCTTGTTCCATTTACCTCAATTTCTATTTCTCCGCCTTCAGCTATGGGAAGTTCGTACTGAGAGATTTGATATCCTTTGGGTAGGTCTGGATAAAAATAGTTTTTACGAGCCATTACAGAGTTTTTGTTGATTTTACAACCAAGGGCTAAACCTAATTTTATGGCAAATTCTACGGCTCTTTTATTGATTACTGGAAGTACCCCTGGCTGTCCTGTACATACCGGACAAACTTGAGTATTAGGAGGGTTACCAAACTTGGTGGAACATGAGCAAAACATCTTAGTTTGGGTGTTAAGCTGAGCATGGACTTCTAATCCTATTACTGCCTCAAATTCCATAAATCACCCCTTTAATGGAAGTTGATAGTGAGAATATAAATGTTATCATACAATTTTTTTATTCTGTGTCAATATTAACCTGTAGAAGATGTTTTTAAAATTTCCTTTTGTCTATGATTCGTTAACAAATTATTCTATAGTAAAATAGAGAGTTAACAAAAAACAATCATCTCTTGTTTCATGAAAATTTAAAGGGATCTAATTTTATATTTTAAAAGGGGGCAAAAGGGATCAGGAAGAAAATAGTTATGTAAAAAATAGTAGAAAGATTTTCCGAACACCTTCTCCATAGGAGAGAGTTGACAAAAATTTTTATATGTTATAGTATAAACATTAAAAGAAATTGTAGATGTGTAGACAAATTTTTGAGGAGAGGTTATGAAAGTTAGATTTTATGATATTAGCATTTTACCTGTTATCTTTTTAGGCAGTCTTTTGGTTGCTTATTCCTATCATAAATTAGAACTTGCCGCTGAAGATTTTAAATGTTTAAAATGTCATAAAGGAAGTAAGAGTCTCCCTAACATAGTAAAGGAGAAAAATATCAAAACAGCAGAAGAATTGAGGTTTTATATAAGAAAAGGCCCAAAGTCAGGTCTTCATGTAACCGTACCTGAAGAAGACTTAGAAAAAGCTATTCAGTATTTAAACCTTAAGTAATCTAAATGTCTTCTAAAAAGAAAAAAAAAGGTTTAACTAAAAAAAAGGGAAATAAAGGTCATCGTTTTAAAGATAAACTTCAAGAGGACCTCCTTAACCTGTTAAAATCAGTAAAAAAGCCTTTGTTACTAAGAGAGATTTACCATCTATTGAAACTTCCGAAAGAAAAAAGACCAGAAGTTAGAGAGGCCTTGAGACTTTTAGAGGCCCAAAATAAGGTTATTCAATTAAAAAAGAGAAAGTATGGTCTTCCAGAGCATGTTTCGTTTTTAAGAGGAAGATTGAGAGTTCATCCTGATGGTTATGGCTTTGTAGAGACAGAAAAAGAGCGTGTTTTTATCCCTCCTCGGTTTATAGGTAAGGCCTTAGACGGAGACATAGTGTTAGTTAGGATAGACAGGGTAAGTTTAAAAGGTCCTGAAGGTAGGATTATCGAGGTTGTTGAAAGAAAAAGAAAAAATTTAGTGGGATACTTAGTAAAGAGAAAAAAGGCCTATTTTGTAGAACCAGAAGATCCGAGGATACCTTTTGAGATTTATATCCCAAAAAAAAGGCTTAACAAAGCTCAAGTAAACCATTTAGTGGTCTCAAAAATTATTCAACCTACCTCAGAGTATGGATTTCCGGTAGGGGAGATAATTAAAGATTTAGGAGACCCTCTTAATCTCGAATCTCATACCTGGGCGGTGGTGTATACCTATGACCTTCCTCATTTATGGACCGAAGAATTGATGGCTGAACTTCAAAAATTACCTGAAGAAGTCATGTTAGAAGATAAAAAGGGTAGAAAAGATTTGACCAGGATTCCTTTGGTAACCATAGATGGTGAAAATGCAAGGGATTTTGACGATGCGGTTTGTGTTCAAAAGACTAAAAAAGGCTATAAACTTTGGGTTGCTATTGCTGATGTAGCTCATTATGTAAAAAAAGGTTCTTTTTTAGATCAAGAAGCCTATCTTAGGGGAACCAGCGTTTATTTTCCTACCATGGTTATCCCTATGTTTCATGAAAAACTTTCTAACCATCTATGCAGCTTAAAGCCTAAGGTAGATAGATTAGCTATGATAGTAGAGATAGATTTTAGTCATGATGGAGAGGTGATTAACCAGAAATTTTATGAAGGGGTGATCCATTCTCATGCCAGGTTGACCTATACAGAGGTAAAACAGATGGTCGTTGATCACGACCAAGAGATCATTCAAAAATATCGAGACCTTTATCCTATGCTTGATACTGCAGCCGAGCTTGCCTTTATTTTAAGAGAAAAAAGACTAAAAAGGGGTAGTTTAGATTTTGATTTGCCTGAGCCAGAAATAATAATTAACATCAAAGGAGAGGTGGAAAATATAGTAAAAAGAGAGCGAAATTTAGCTCATATGTTGATAGAAGATTTTATGATCGCAGCTAACGAAGCGGTGGCAAGTTTTTTAACTCAAAAAGACTATCCATTTCTATATAGAGTCCATGAAACGCCGGATATAAACAAATTAAAACAATTGTCTGAAATTTTCCTCTCTTATGGGATAGAAGTAACTTTTCCAGAGGAAGTAACCCCTCAGTTTTTTCAACGATTGATCTCTCAGTTTAGCGGAAAACCTTATGCCTATTTTTTTAATCATCTATTATTAAGGTCCTTAAAACAGGCTAAATATACGCCTGAAAACATAGGTCACTTTGGTTTAGCCTCCACTTGTTATTGTCACTTTACCTCTCCTATAAGGAGATACCCAGACTTATTAGTCCATAGAACTTTAAAAGCTGCTTTAAGAAGAAAAAAGCCTGTTTACAAAGAAGAAGAATTAGAAAAAATGGGTAAACATCTTTCTGAAAGAGAAAGAACTGCCGAAGAAGCAGAAAGAGAGGTTTTAAAGAGATTTCAATGTTTCTTCATGAAGGATAAGATAGGAATGACTTTTAACGGAATTATTACCGGAGTTACTGCTTTTGGTTTTTTTGTAGACCTGTTAGAGTATATGGTAAGTGGGGTGGTTAGGGTAATTGATTTGGAAGATGACTTTTATGTGTTAGATGAAAAAGGAATTGCTTTGATAGGACAAAACACAGGCAAGGTTTTTCAAATAGGACAATCTGTAACGGTAAGGGTCAAAGAGGTAGATTTAAGGAGGTTTTATATTAATTTTGTGCTTGCTTAGAGGAACTATGCCCCCTAAGCAAGCCTTTTAAAGGAACTTTTATTTAGGCCAAAGTCCAAATTCTTTTAACTTTAATTCTTTTCGTTTGATCTTCCCGCTAACAGTTTTAGGAAGCTCCTCTACAAACTCAATCTTACGTGGATATTTGTAAGGAGCGGTTTCTGTTTTGACAAAATTTTGTAATTCTTTTATTAACTCAGGAGAGGGTTTAAACCCATCTTTTAAAACAATAAAAGCTTTGACCACCTCCCCTCTTATTTCATCAGGGCTTGCTACTACAGCAGATTCTTTTACTGCGGGGTGTTTGATAAGAACACTTTCTACTTCAAAAGGAGAAATCCTATATCCTGAACTTATGATTATATCATCTTCTCTTCCTAAAAACCAAAAGTAGCCGTCTTCATCTTTATATCCTCTGTCTCTGGTAAAATACCACTCACCTTTGAAGGCAGCTGCCATTTCTTTTTCGTCTCCTATGTATTCTTTAAAAAGACCTACAGGTCTTTCAGGATGGATTTTAATGGCTATGTTGCCTTCTTCATAAGGTTTTAAAATATTTCCGTTGTCATCTACTATTTCTACATTAAACCCTGGAGTAGGAAGCCCCATAGCACCCTTCCGCATAGGGATAAAAGGAAACATGGCTATGGTGTTAACAGTTTCTGTCTGGCCGTAGCCATTATAGATGTATTTTCCAGTAGCCTCTTTCCATATGTCGATTACCTCAGGGTTAAGTGGTTCTCCTGCTGAGACAAAATGGTCAACCGTGGGGAAAGACAGATCTTTTAAGGGAACTTCTTTGATTAACATTCTGTAAACAGTGGGTGGAACACAAAGAGAGTTTACTTCGAAATGTTTTAAAGTTTCTATCATAACATCTGGAGTAAACTTTTTTCCTCTTCGCCTTACAAAAATGGTTGCCCCTGTATTCCATGGGCCAAAAAGACTTGACCAGGCAGCCTTAGCCCAACCTGTATCAGATAGATTCCAGTGTATTATGCCAGGCTTTAGGTTTAACCAAAACTTTCCGGTAATAACATGGGCTAAAGGATAGGAAACTTGAGTATGTCTTACCATTTTAGGTGGTCCTGTAGTACCTGAAGTAAAAAAGATGATAGATGTATCCTCTGAAAAAGTCCTTTCTCCTACAAAAGGGTCAAACTTAAAAAGCTCACTATACTTTTCCCAGCCAGGAATATCATCGATGTTTATAAGAATAGCCTTAGAATTTGTAATATTTACCGCTTCTTCTACTTTTTTAGCATTCTCTTCATCTGAAATGATAGCCTTAATTTCTAAAGATTTAAGTCTATACTCTAAATCTTTTACCGTTAACATCACGGTAGAAGGAACGATAACAGCGTTTAGTCTCATTAAAGCTAATACTGTAATCCACCATTCATATCGGTTAGGTAAAAACATTAAAACATTGTCTCCTTTACCTATACCTAAATTTTTTAAACCTCCTGCCAATTTGCTCGAAAAAGCAGTAAGCTCCTCAAAAGTAAATCTTTTAACTTCTTTACCATCTGTCCAAATTAACGCAGGAAGGCTACCCCATTTGTCAAACACGTCTAAGGGAAATGAGAATTTTTCAGGAACCTGTAGCTTAAAATTTTTAACTACTTCATGATAATATTGTAACTCTTTTTGCATAAAATACCTCCAGCTAATTTCTCAAATACTCTGAAAAAAAGAGAATGTAAAAAAAACACTAAAAGACAATAAATAAAATAAAAATTTCACAAAAATAAAATAAAAAAATTAAGAAGGAATACTTTTTCCTAAAGTAGTTAGAGCTAAGTTTAGATGAAGTACACCTTTTTGGGCTTGAATTTTATCTGCTAAATCCTTGATCTCGTTAGCCTTACCTCTAACCAAAATTATTTCTAAGCATCTGTGGTGGTCTACGTGAAGGTGTTGGGTTGTAATAATTTTTTCATAATACTCGTGTTGAATATCTACTAATTTATCGGTAAGCTCCCTTTTGTGATGGTCATAAAGGTAGGTAATCACCCCCACTACTTCTTCTTTAGACTCTTTCCACTCTTCTTCTACTAGTTTCTGACGAATAAGGTCTCTGATAGCTTCAGAACGGTTGGCATAATGTTTACGTTCTATATAGTCATCGAAGGCTTTGAGTAACTCCTTAGGAATAGAAATTCCAAAACGTGCTAACTCTTCCATAATATTCCCCCTTTTTATTAAGATTTATGTAGCTTATTTATTCAAATTTATCGACAAATATAATAATTTTTATACTAACAAAAACCTACAATTTGTAAAGATAGATTAAAATTTTTCTTCAAAAATAAAATTAAATTCCTAAAAAATATTAAATAACGTTGAAAATTTTATTTTTTACTACAAGGAAAAAATCTGGACAAGGTCGTCCTGTGGAAATATGATGTTTAAAAAGTTTGGTTAATTTATTGGGAAACAGATATCTCAGCTTGTAAAAACAAGAAAGACCCCGGAGGTTTTAGATCAACTCCTTATCTTCCACCTACTGTGTAAGATACATTTTATGCTTTGGAGATTTTTGGGTTTTAGAAAAGTTTTTTAGAATCTACCTATTATGCGGTAAAAAGCTTTGAAAGTATTGCACAAATTTAAGCTAACTTATACTTTTGTGTGTTCCAGGTAAGATCCTGTTAGAGTTTTTTCTCAACAAAAATAACTTTTAAGCTTCCTAAGTTTTCTCTTGCCGAAAAGGGTTTTAGATGTTAATTTTTTAAAATAAACAGTTTTATTCTATCGAGAGGAGGCAGTTTTATGCCTGATGAAATAAGAAGTAGTCTTGAGATCGCTTTAGAAAAGGCAGAAAAAATAGGAAAGGCTTCTAAGGAAGAACTAAGACTACTTGAACTACAGGAAGAGGCTCAAAGGCTTGCGGCTAAATTTTTGAGAGAAGAATCGTCAGATTTTCGCGAAGAATTAGAAACAATGCTTAAAGATAGAAAACCACAAGAAAAAAAGGCCATCCTTAAAGGGGTAGTTCAAGTTTTTTTAAGAAACATAGTTTTACCTTTGAATGAGCATCAACTGCAAGATGCCAAAAATGCTCTAAAAGGTTTAAAGCTGGTTTTTGAAAAGATGCCTGAGATGGATCGTCTTTTAAAGGAAATTGAGAAACTTTTAATCCAGTATAATACCCACAAAGAAACTATTTATCAACAAATGGTTGAACGTTTTTCTGCAGAAATAGAGATGATCGAACAGGCTTTATCCAGTCAGTTAGGGGCAGAGGTACATGTAGATCCAGAAAATCATCCTAAATTTAAAGAAGAGTGGAGAAAAATTAAAGAAAAACTGGACGAAGAATATAACAGGCAATTAGAGTATTTAAAAGGTATTTTTAATAAAATCGTCAGTTAAAAGGAAGGAATATGGGTTATCAGGTATTATTATATCCTCAAACTTTTTTAGGCGTGGAACAGGTTGAAAAAGTTATAACATTAATAGAAAGGTTGCTAGTGTTAGATCTTGGTACAACTAAGGAAAATTGGCTTAAATTTTATCATGAAAAAACAGATTTAAAAGAAAAAGTTGTTTTTTTAGGTTTTAAACCAGACTTAGAGATTGACCTTGAAGAAGTCAAAAAAGAGGTAGCCCATTTAGAAGAATGGGGGGCTAACTTTAGAACTCCAGAAAATTTGAGATATTTTAGCCAGTTTAGAGATGTATTTGAAAATTTTTTGGAGGATCTTTTATATGCTATAAAGGGTGTAAAAACATTACAAGAAGATAAGTTTATGGTAAAATCGCAGATTATAACTCTTATGTTAGCTGAGAAACTGGATGTTTCTACTTATGAAATAAAAGTTGATTTAGAAAGTTTAGAATTAAAATATCAAGAAGTGTTTAAAGAAAAAATAGTAGGAGAGGACTTTTCTTTTAAACCCTTAGAAGAGTTAAATCGTTTAGTATTATCCTCTATAGAAGTTCAAGAAAGTTTACTTAATCTTGAACAAAGAATCAAAGCTTGGCAGACTTTAGGTCCTTATATAGATTTTAATCATGCTTCAGGGTTAGACGGGTTGATAATTACCTCTTCAGAATTATTAGAATCATGGCAGGAAAAACATACTTATTCTGTAAAGGATGAAGGGAAGTTCCAAGTTTACGAATTTAAAACAAAGATAGAAGATCTTTTAGGTTTTTCAATCCCTTTAAATGCTGATCAAAAAAGCTCTTTTGTGATATACCTTAAAGTATAAATGATCGAGCTTTATTTTTTTCTTATTTTATTTTTTTTGTTAACCTCGATGATTTTGACGTATTCAGAAGCAGCTATTTTTTCTATCTCCAGGATAGAACTTGCAAATTTACGGGTTTCAGGGGTTTCTCAAAAGCTTTTGGATCTGCTAAAAAGACCAGAGGATTTATTAGTAGTTCTTATTGCTGGAAATGAAGTAGTTGATTTTTTTGCCAGTTTCCTTGGGTCTAAGTTATTTTCTTCTCTTTTTCCTGATAAAGGAAAGGCCATAGCTTTCTTTGCTTTAAGCTTTTTGATGTTTTGGCTGGGAGATTTTTTCCCTAAGGTAATAGGTTTTAAGGCTAAAGACTGGCTTATAACTAAAGTAATATACATCATTTATATTTTGTATTGTATTTTTTGGCCAGTTAGGAAAATTTATAGGTTCATTTATCAAAGTTTAGAAAAAATTTTCCCGGTAGAAGAAATCTATTCTACAACGTTTTCTAAAGTAGAGCAAATTATAGTTTATGTTATTGAAAAAGCTTATCTACAGGGAAGGATTACTGAGAAGGAAAAAACTTTTATCAAAGGTGTATTTCTTTCTGAGAAAATATCGGTTTCAGCTATCTTAACTCCACGTTCTGAAATGGTAGCCTTTGAAGATAGGGATATTACCCTGGAATTTTTAGAAAAAATTAAATATATGCCCTACAACAAATTTCCGGTTTACGAGGATTCCTTAGATAATATCATAGGGATATTGTACGTAAAAGATATCATTCAAAATTTTTCACCCGAGCTCTTAGGAAAAACTAAGCTTTCTGATTTAGTAAGACCGGTATTTTATGTGCCAGAAAATTTTAAGGTAAGAGATTTAATTTTTGAATTTCAAAAAAAACATCTTAAAATCGCCATCGTGGTAGACGAATATGGTATGGTTAAAGGATTAGTTACCCTTGAAGATGTGTTAGAGGTCCTTTTTGGAGAAATATACGAACAAAAAGAAGCTAAAGTAGATTTGATTCAGAAAATAGGAGAACAAAAATGGTTGGTTCATGGAAAAGTACTTATGGAAAACTTAAAGTCTATGTTAGATTTAGAATTAGACGAAGAAACCTTAAGAGACATCAAGATCTTAAACGGATTTTTGTTATCCCTTTTTAAAGAGATTCCTAAAGAAGGTCAAACCATAGTTTATGGTGGATACAGGTTTACGGTAAAAAGGGTTAAAGGAAGAAAAATTCTTTGGGTTGAGATAGAAAGAATTCCCCAGGGAGAGGTTTGATGTTGGGTGTTTTTTCTTTTCTTTTTTTTCTCTTAGGGGAGGCTTTTTTTGCCTGTAGCGAGATTTCTTTTATTTCTGTAGAAAGATATTTCATGGAAAAGTTGGCTACAAAAGAAAGGGCAGCCAAGATTTATCTTAAGTTCTGGGAAAACCCTGAAAGGCTTTTTACCACAACCCTTATGGGAATTACCTTTTGTATCGCAGGCAACGGTGTTTTTACTTCTTATTTTCTAATCAAAGAGTTTGGAAACATAGGAATAGTAATATCTTCAACTATACTTCCTTTTTCCATGGTAGTTTTTGGACAGATTATACCAAAGACCATCGGTAAAAAGTTTGCTTATCCTCTGATTCTTTATTTACTCCCTTTGGTTTATGTCATTTCTTTTATTTTTTGGCCTTTAGTATATATCAATACTTTTTTAGCCCAGAAATTGCTTAAACCTCAAGAAAAAAATCCCATTTTTTTAACTAGGTTTAGGGAAGTTTTTCTTAATTTTATAAGATATGAAGAAGAAATAGACCTTACAGAAAAAGATTTAATGCATAAAATCATAGATTTTGCAAAGAAAAAGGTTTCTCAGGTTATGATTCCGATAAGTCAAGTAAAGGCTTTACCTTTAGAAGCAACGGTAAAAGATGGTATAGAATTCAGTAAAAAATATAATTTTTCCTACATACCACTCTATGAGGAAGATATTCATCACATAAAATATATCGTAAAGGTACAACATTTGTTAGGTAAAACTTTGTTAGAAGAGGAAAAACCCTTAAAAAATATTGCTTATTCCCCTCTTTTTTTCCCTGAAGTTGCTCGGGCTCATGAGGTTCTTTCAACCCTTCAAAAGTCTGGTATGGAAATAGCGGTTATTGTTGATGAATATGGGCTCACCACAGGAATCGTAACCATAGAAGACTTGGTGGAAGAGGTTTTAGGAGAGTTTAGAGATGCTCTGGATTATTATGTACCCGAATATCAAAAGATTAATGAAAACACTTATAAATTTAAGGGTTTTATAGAGATAGAAAAATTACAACAAATGGGTATCCCTATTCCTTCAGGAGATTATGAGACTTTAAATGGTTTTATTTATTCTGTTACAGGAAAAATTCCAGGAGAAGGAGAGGTGATTTGCTATGATAACTTAGAAATTAAAATTTTAAAAGCCAGTCCACAAACAGTTGATGAGGTTCTGATAAAAATTAGACCTATCAAAAAGGAAAAATCAAAACTTAAGTAATTCTTTCTGTCCCTCATTTTCTAAATGTTTTTGATAAAACTTAGGGTCCCAAAGGAGTTCTTTTACAGAGTTTAGACTTTTAAACTTCCAAGATACTTCAAAACCTTTCACTTCAACCTTAACTTTTCCTTGTCCAGAATTTTTGTCAAAACTATATTTTATAATACCATGATTAGGAACTTCCCATGTTTTTTCCTGTTCTTTTATTCCTAAAAAATATTGAGGAAGGTCTTTAGGATTAAAACCTTTAGGAAAAGAAATAACCAGTATTTTATGATGGTATAAGTCGTATATTTTTATCTGTTCTTTTTCCTCTTTATTCCAAACCAAAACCCCTAAAGTTGTCCCAAAGGGGTCTTTTAGCCTTAGATAAAAAAACTTAGCACTTAACTGAAAATCTCCGTAAACTGTATTAATTTCTTGTTTTTCTCTTTGATTAATCTCTATCGTAATCCATACGTTCCCGGTGTAGATGCTATCAGATAGGGTTTCAGGCAAAAAATAGACAGGTTTTTTACTACAAGCAACCAAGAAAAAGGGTAAGTATAACCAAAAGAGAATTTTAGTTAGAGTAGAGGCTTTATTCACAACCTAAGGTTTTTATTTTATTTTTTATCCTTTCAGTATCCCTGATATGAAAAGAGGCATTGAGGGCTCTTTTATAAAGATTGCATGCCCTTGGTGATTCTTTTTTAACCACCAGCAGGTCAGCTAAATGCTCCAGGATAACTGCTTCTTCTTCAGACAAGTTGTTTACTGCTTTTTCTAAATACTGGTAAGCAAGGTCAATTTTTCCCATCTTATAATAACACCAGCCCAAACTATCAAGGATGTAAGGGTCATTAGGCTTAAACTGTAAGGCTTTTAGAAGTAGTTTTTCTGCCTCTTCAAGATTTTTCCCTAATTCTACATAACTATATCCCACAAAATTTAAAACATGAGGATTTTCTGGCATTTTACTTAACCATGGAAGGGTAAGGTCTAAAACCTTTTGATAGTTTTCTAAACAGGCATAGTTAGACGCTAAACCAAGGATTATCTCTAAATCATCTGGATATAGTTTGAAGGCTTCTTCTCCGTAATGCACTCCCTTTTCACAAAGATCTAAGGCCTCAGCTGAGCTTATCAACAGCTTATACCATGATTTATCTTTTTTGGTTTTTTCTTCTAAGGTTTTGAAATAATCTAAAGCTTGTTTCCTATCCTTTTTTCTCAAGATAAAAACTATTCTCTTAGAAGCCTCTAATCCCCATTCATTCTGAGGTAAGATTTTTTTATAAATTTCTAAAGCCTCGTCTAATTTTTTCTGGTTCTCTAAACAAAATCCTAAGAAAAAAAGCATTTCAGGTTTATCTTTTAGACCTTCTGGGATGTCTTTGAGAAGTTTTTCAGAGTTTTGCCAGTCTCCTTTTTCTACATAAAAACCTAACAAGAGCTTGATAAGGTTCTCATCTGTAGGATATTTTTGAATAAGCACCTTTAAAATCTCTTCTAACTGTTGGTCTTCTTTATTTTCTTCTAAAAATTTTAGGAGTTCAATCAAAATCATTCTGTTATCAGAAGAAGCTTTTAAAGCATTTAAATAAGCCTCTTTAGCTTCTTTTGTCCTCTTTAATTCTTTTAAGACTCTACCTTTAAACAACCAAGCGACGTAATTATTAGGGTCTATTTTTAGTAATTTTTCTAAGTGAGATAAAGCAGAATTCCAGTCTTTTTTTTCAAGATAAATGTTTATCAATAAACTTAAAATCTCTTCATTTTTAGGTTCTTTTTCCAGGAGGTTTTCAAGTAGGTTAGCTGCCTTATAAGGTCTATCTTCAAAAAGATAAATTTTGGCTAAAATTAAGGTAAGTTCTTTTTCATCGGGATGCTCAGAAAGGAGCTGTTTTGCTAAACTCTCTGCCTGTTTAAACTGTTTGTTTTGAAGATAATATAAAATTAACTGTTTTTGTAGATAAAGGCTTTTTTTGTCAAGTTTTATGGCTTTTTTTAGATATTGTTCTGTTTTTTCTGGGTTTTCCTGTCTTAAGGCTAAAAGAAAGTAGTAATAAGCTAAGCCTTTGTGATTAGAAGCAAAGGAGCAGGCAGGAATAAAAAGACAGAAGAGAACAAATATCAGAGATAAACTAAAGATTTTCTGGAAGTGCCAGGGTGTAATATTGAACATCAGGGAGCCTCTCTTCAAGAAATTTTTTAAGGTTTTTAATAACTTTTTCTTCTATTTGTCTAACCCTTTCCTTAGAAATCCCTAACTTTTGAGAAAGTTCATTCAAAGTTTTAGGGTTTTCGGTAAATAGTCTTTCGTGAAAGATAACATAATCTTTGCCAGATAAAGTTTGCGCAAACTCTTTTAAAAGCTTTCTAAACTTTGAAAGCACCTCTTCTTTGGCATAGATTTCTTCCGGAGTAGGTCTATGATCTTTAAGAAAACTGGCTAAGGTATCTTCAGAGTCGTGCCCTATCGGTGCTTCAAGACTTAGGTCTTGAGAAAACATTCTCTGTTCCATTTCTTCTACTTCTTTTTCTTTAACTCCTAAACGTTTAGCTATCTCTACAGAAGTTGGCTCAAAACCTAAGGCTGCAAGTTTTTCTTTTTCCTTACGAAGTTTATAAAATAACTTTCTTTGAGCTTGGGTAGTCCCCATTTTAACGAGCTTCCAATTATCCATGATGTACTTAAGAATGTAAGCTTTTATCCAAAAAGAGGCATAATAAGAAAATTTAACCCCTTTATAAGGGTCAAATTTTTTTACGGCTTGAATTAACCCAAGATTACCCTCTTGGATAAGGTCTAAGAAGTTGTGAGCCCAAAATTTCTGAAATTCTAAGGCTATTTTTACCACTAATTTAAGATTTGAGACCACCAATTTATAAGCTAATCGAGGGTCCTTAGTTTCATAATAAGCTTTAGCTATCTGTTCTTCTTCCTCTCTGGTAAGTACCGGATATTTACTGATTTCTTTCAGATATTTTTGGAGAGGGTCAAATTTAGCAGGGAGACTTTCTTCAGCGATTGCAGGCAGTTGAGATAAAACTTCGGTTGTTTCTTTTTCTAAAACATTTAAATCTTGTTCTTTCATAGTGATTATTTTAACACAAAAATATAAAATCTACAATTTAAATCGTATAGATTTATTTTAGGTTTAAAATTTTGTGCAGTTGAAGTTGTAATCTTATAGGTAGTTTGATTTCTAAAAGCCAGTTAGCAAGGTCTTTAGGAGAAAGCTTTCCAAATACCGGAGAAAAATACACTTGGGTTTTAGAGATAAGGTCAAAAGTTTTAATTTTATCTAAAGCAAACTCGAAATCTTTTCTGTCTTGTATTACAAACTTTATGACGTCCTTTGGGCTAAGAAAGTCGATGTTTTCATATAGATTGTGGTCTGCCATTCCAGAAGAGGGAGTTTTTAGGTCCATGACTTTAATCACTTGAGGATGGAGGCGCTTAATAGAGAGGCTTCCGTTGGTTTCTATACAAACTATACATTTTTTATTCAAAAATCTATCTATTAAAGGATAGACTTCTGGTTGAAGTAGGGGTTCACCACCTGTGATAGCGATGTAGGGGATTGAAGAATAGTGGTTTTCCCATAACTTAATTATCTCTTCTAAGGTTATGCTTTGGTATTTATCACTTTCTCTTGCATAAAGGGTATCACACCATGTACATTTTAGGTTACACCCAAAAAGTCTTACAAAAAACGTAGGATAACCTGCAAAAGGACCTTCCCCTTGGATAGAGAAAAAGGTCTCAGAGATTTTAAGGTTCAAAGTAGGTGGCACAGGCCTTTTCTGTTTCAAAAACAGTTACTTCTTTAATCTTTAAGTTTGTATATAAAGAAAGTTTTTTCTTGAGGTCTTGAAAGATATATTGGGCAATCCTTTCAGATGAAGGGTTAACCTCCAAAAAATAGGGGAGGTCGTTTAAAAGACGATGGTCTAAGCTTTTCAAAGTTTCTTTTAGGGCTTTTTTTAGCTCTTTGAAATCGATGAGTATATCAAGCTCGTTTAAACGTTCTCCTTCTACTACCACCTCTACCTTCCAATTATGTCCATGAAGTTTTTCACATGGACCTTCGTAGTTTCTTAAGAAGTGGGCTGAAGAAAAAGAATCTTGTACTTTTAATCTGAACATAATTAAAAGTGATATAAAAAATAAAGGCGGCGCGGGGATTCGAACCCCGGATTCACGGCTTTGCAGGCCGTCGCCTTACCGCTTGGCTACGCCGCCAGCTAAAACTTAACTCCTCCAAGTAAACTCTATTTCAAATTCTTTTTTGTCCTCTTTAACCTTATACTTCAGTTCACATTCAAAATTGGCAGGCAAATCTATTTCCACCTGTTCAATCTTTATCTTACCTTTTTCTACTTCCTCGGCAATTTGACGAAGAAGCTGGGCTGCTTCTTGAGGAGTGGTAATCTTTTTTACCTCAACCTTATCCTTCATAGTCTTTCTTCCAAGATTTAATTTAGTGGCGGCGGAGGGACTCGAACCCCCAACCCTGTGGATATGAGCCACATGCTCTAACCTGTTGAGCTACGCCGCCATATTTAACAAGTTTTTTATATTATTTAAACATCTTTACCAAGGTTGTCAAGGCCTTTTTTGGAGGTATTTTAACCTACCCAAACGGTTTTTTTGAAATAAAACATACCTTCTAAGTAGATGTCTGTGCCACCTCTTTTCCCGACTTTGAGTTGATCTTCTAAACCATAGTATTTTAAACAGGTACCACAAGAATAGATTTCAACCCCTTTTTTCTCAATCTCCTTTAGTAAAGATATTATTTCTTCGTCCTTTGTAGTTAAAAATACCCCTTTGTTCATAAAAAACATTCTGTCTGGTAAAAGGTTTTGTACAAGCATGGTCTCAAAAAAGCCTTTTATCAATATCTTACCTAAAGCCTCATCTTTACCGATTACATCATTGGTTAGAATAACAAAAAGCTCTTTTTTTTCTAAATTTGTTTCGCATGAAAAATGAGCAAGCTCTTCATCTTTTACCTTTACTTCATAACCTTTTTTTTCTACCACCAATAAAATTTCTTCTCCTTTTTCTACCTCAGAAATGATTTTGTGTCCCTGGGAATTTAAAAATTTTTTTACATTATTAGCTGACGTTTGACTGTCTAAAACTATCTGAAAAACCTCTCCCTCTTCTAAACTTTCTAAAAAATCTTTTGTTTGAATAACAGGTTGAGGACAGGGAAGCCCTTTTACGTCTAACGTTTTCATCATATGCCCCCTTTTAAAATTTTTTCAAATTTCTAAGTTTAACACCTTAGCCTAAACCATCTAATAGAAAAAATAAATAAAATTATTTTAAAAATCTCTATAAATCTGCCTTTTCTAAAAATTTAAAGAAAAACTTTTGAGGATCTAAGCAAGGCCTTTCAGAACAGGTCTTAGGGAAACAGGGACTACAGGTTAAACCTAAGGTTATGATGGTATGGTTAGGGCCTATCGGACGCCATACAATATGGTCTGTGGGGCCAAAAAAGATAAAACTTTTTACTCCTAAATAACTTGCCAAGTGTGATATCCCACTGTCAAGCCCTATAAACCCTCGAGCGGTTTTTAAAGCCTTAGCTAAAACCTCAATGTCCTCTACTTCCCAAAAATTTGAGGTAAAAGCCTTTATCCACTTGTCAGCCTCTCCTACTATGTAAATATAGTCAAATTTTTTTTCTTTTAAAAATTTTTCTATCATCGAAAAAAGCAAAAAATCAGGGATTTTTTTAGAGGAACCACTTCCTGGATGAAGGACTACCTTGTTTTTTAGGATGCTTTCAGTTGATCCTTCGACAGGTAAAATTTGAGAAAACTTTTTAGGCAGGTTTAAACAACCAAAGTAATAATCTATCAACCAGATTCTTTTTGAAGGGAAAGGGTCAAATCCTTCTGTTTTAGAGAAGAAAATTTTTAAATCATAGGGTTGGTTTAACACCTGCGGATAAAGGTCCTCATAGATCTCGTCTACCCATCCTACTTTTTGAGCTAACTGATAATAGGCCTTAACCCCTATGACAGTTATTTTATAACCTTGACTTTTTAAAACCTCAAGAACCGGAAACGTAAGAAGGGTATCACCTAATCCTCCTCTTCGGTAAAAAAGTAACCTTTTCATCAAGTAAGTTCAAGGTTTTTGTGATTGTTTAGTAAAGGGTTGTTTTATCTAATCAAATAAAGTATAATAACTAAGATTTTTTAAGTAAAGGGGAGAAAAAATGGAGGTTCCTTTTTTAGACCTGAAAAGAGGATATCAAAAATATGGACAAGAGATAGAGAAAGAAGTTATTAACGTTTTAAGAAGTGGGGTTTATTTGAATGGACCTTATACAAAAGAAATAGAAAGAACTTTAGCTTCTTTTTTAGATATTCCTTATGCTATAGGAGTTTCTTCAGGGACAGAGGGTTTATACTTAATACTCAAGGCCTTAGACCTACCTCAGGGAAGTTATGTGTTAGTACCATCTTTTACTTTTATTGCTACTTCTGAGGTAGTAGTACGGGCTGGACTTATTCCTTATTTTGTTGACATAGAAGAATCTAACTTTAATGTTTCCTTAGAAACGTTAAAAGAGGCTTATCTTTATCTTACGAAACGAGGTAAAAAGGTCTCTGCAGCCATAGTAGTAAGTTTATTTGGTATTCCTGCTGATTTAGAAAGGATTGAAGTGTTTTGCCAAGAAAAAGGGATTTTACTTATAGAAGACATTTGTCAAGCCTTTGGGGCTAAGATACTTGATAGATATGTTGGAACCTTTGGGGTTGCTTCTGCCACTTCCTTTTATCCTACCAAACCTCTTTCCACCTTTGGAGATGGCGGGATGGTTTTTACTGCAGACGAAGGGATAGAAAAGAGGGTTAGAATTTTAAAAGAACATGGACAGACCAAACCTTATTTTTATGAATATCACGGTATAAACGGAAGAATAGATGAAATCCATTGTGCTATTTTGCTTGTAAAATTCAAATATTTTAAGGAAGAATTAGACCTCAGAAAAAAATATGCTTTAGCTTATATAAAAGGATTGCAAGATCTTGAGCCTGAGCTTTTTCTACCTAAAATTCCTAAAACCTATACCCCAAGCTGGTCTCTTTTTACTGTAAGGACTCCTTATAGAAAGGACCTACAGGAATTTCTTAAGGAAAAAGGGGTTACAACCAGGATTTATTATGAACATCCTTTACATCTGCAACCAGTCTATCAAGATTTAGGTTTTAAAAAAGGTATGCTTCCTGTAACAGAAAAAGTTGCCCAAGAAGTTTTAAGCCTTCCGTTTTTCCCATATCTAACCTCAGAAGAAATAGACTATGTAGTCTACTGGGTAAGAGAATTTTTTAAAAGAGGATAAAAATGAGACCGTTGGTTTTTGTTTCCATTCCTTTTAACCTTTTAAAAGAAAAGTATCTTTCTTTGGTTTTAGAGAATAGAATAAACGTAGAAGTATCTTTAAACGCTTTTTCTTTGGATAATTACTCTTACCATACTTTTAAAGAAGTTGCTAACCTGATTAAGGAAGAAGGGCTTTTAACTACCGTTCATCTGCCTTTTATAGATCTTTCTATAGGGTCTGTTGACCTGTGGATAAGAGAGGTTAGCCTGAAAAGGATTTTTCTTGCCATTGAAAGGGCCTCTCTTTTCCAACCCTTAAACCTTGTTCTTCATTCTGGTTATTCCTATAATTATCACGAATTAAAAGAAGAATGGCGTTCTATATTTATAGAAAATTTAAATAAATTATTGGAATTTATCCAGGAAGAGAGGTTGTCTCTATCTTTAGAGAATGTTTATGAACCTACTCCTGAGTTTATGTTACCTATTTTTGAAGCTTTTTCCGGAAGGGTTGGCTGGTGTTTTGACCCAGCACATGCAAGGGTGTTTTCTAAAAAGGACGAACTTGATTGGTTAGACATCCTTTATCCATATCTGAAGGAAATTCATTGCCATGATAACTTAGGGGAAGAAGACGACCATTTAGCCTTAGGGAAAGGGGTATTGAAGTTTAACGCCATTTTTAAGTTTTTAAAGGAGAAAAAGATAGTTCCAATCTTGACTTCAGAAGCTCACAACGAGGAAGATACCTATCTAAACTTGAAGGTTCTAACCGATGAATGGGAAAAATTACAAGAGTAAAAGGTTTAAAGTAGTTATTAGGTGGTTTTTAACCATAGTTTTAATGGTTTTTCTTGGGTTAAGCTGGAATTTACCTGTTTTTTCTCAAAATATCAACCCACAAGACGAAGAGGTTTATGAAGTTTTAGAAGAACTTCCTCCTAAGGTTATTAAAAATTTACCTCAAGACATAAACGATCAAGTAGCTTATTTTATAAAATATTTTACCAAGGATAAAAGGGAAGTTACTGAAAGATGGCTTAAACGCTGTAGTCCTTATCTTCCTTATTTTAAAACTATCTTTAGAGAGTATGGAGTCCCTGAGGATCTTGTTTATATTGCTTTTATAGAAAGTGGTTGTAATCCTTTTGCGATTTCAAGGGCAGGGGCGGTTGGAATCTGGCAATTTATGGAAAAAACCGGTAGATCTTACGGATTAAAAATAGACTACTGGGTAGATGAGCGAAAAGATTTTATCAAGTCTACCCATGCGGCAGCTCGTTATTTGAAAAGACTCTATGATATCTTCGGAGACTGGAGGCCTGCGGTAGCAAGCTATAACCTTGGAGAAGGTAGGCTTTTAAGGATTTTAAGGGCTAAAAACTTTATAGATTATTGGCAATTATTAAACTCAGGTAGCCTCCCTTTAGAGACAGCGGCTTATCTCCCTCAGTGGATGGCTATTACCTTTATCATTAAAAATCCCCAAAAATACGGATTTCAACCCTTAGAGCCTAAGGCTTTGGAATATGAAGAGATGGAGGTTAACGGAGGGGTTGACCTTAAGGTATTTGCTGTAGCTGGACAGATAAACTATGACCTGCTTTTGATGATGAACGCAGAGCTTAGAAGACAGATAACACCACCGGGCAAACCCTATTTACTCAAAGTTCCTCAAGACAAAAAAAAGGAAATACAGGCTAACCTAAATCGTCTAAAATTAAAGTTGATAGAAAAAACAACTACAGACGGAACTTTTTACATCGTAACCCTTGCTAATTCTGAATTGTCAGAAAAAGATTTAATTTTAGAAAACTCAACTCAAAATCAATCTTTGTCCATTACACGAAATAAACAACCTCGAAAGGTTGCTAAGAAGTCTAAACAAATCAAGTCTTCTAAAAAAAATTCTAATAAAAAGAAAAAAGCCAAATCTACCTCTCAACATACCAAAAAATCGAAAAAAAGATGATATAAACAAACAAGTTCTTGTTTTTCACAAATTTTTTAATATAATTTTTATCAGTTTATCAACTTATCTTGGGGAGTTAAAATGGATAAATTTTTAAAGATTTACTATCCCTTTTTGTTGCTATTCGTTGTTGTTTTCTGGGGACTTTATATAAGATTTGAAGACAAAAATTTTTGGCACTCTAATCAAGCCCTTTTTTACTACAAAGATAAGCCTATTTACAGCGAATATGATTCTTTCTATTTTGCGAGGTTAGCTGAAGACATCAAACAGGGGGTTTTCAGAACTGGAGAGATAGACCACTATCGAGTATTCCCAGATAATTCATCTTCAGCCAAACTGGATGAAAAAAACGTATTTTATGCTAAATATCAGGTGCCTGGTGTTTTTATTAGTGTGACCTGGGCTTATCTTTCAAAATGGTTTAACCTTTCTCTTGAGACTTTAACTTTTTATCTAATCCCAATTTTAGCTGTTTCGGTAGTGCTTCCACTTTTCTTTTATTTTAAAGACCTTGGATGTGCCTATGCAGGTTTGCTCGGGGGGTTGGTAGCCATTGCTTCTCCTATGTATTGGGGAAGGACCAATCTCATGAGGTTGGACCAGGATATTCTTAATCTCACCCTACCTTTTTTAGCAGCTTATTTTTTTTATAAGTTTTTTTCATCCGTTAAAAACAGGGTAAAGTATTTATGGATTAGCCTTGCCTCTCTGGTAGTTCTTTTCTATTATCTTTGGTACGGTCATCCTAATCTGTGTTTTGTGTTGATTTTTATGTTTCTGATAAGATATCTATGGGATAAAAAGCTAAAACTCACGAAGGAAGATTATCTTTATTTAGCTATCCTAATTGTTCCTCAAATCTGGTATATCTACGAAGGCCCTTACCATCTTTTTATACAGGTAAAAACCCTTGTTTTTAACCTCAAAACTACCACCAGCGCAGAACAACTTTTTAAAGATTTTCCCAATGTTTTTATGTCTATCTCTGAGTTGCAAAGAGAAAGCTTTGATAAAGTTCTTGAAACAGCTGTTTATAGTCCTATATTAGGGATTTTAGGAATTATAGGGGTAATTTTATGCTTTGGTTATTATTTTAAAAACTTATTCTTTCTACTTCCTTTCTTAGGGATTGGGTTTTTATCTTTTGTCTCAGGTGCAAGGTTTATCATGTATCTCTCGCCTTTTATAGGGGTTGGGATAGGTTTTTTGGTACATTTTCTTTTTGAAAAAGCCCTTGGGTATTTAGACCTTTTTAAGCATAAGGAAAAACAGGTTATTACAGTAAACCTGATAGGAAGTTTATTCTTATGTTTATTGTTTTTGGTACAAAAACCTGTCATAAGTTGGGCAAGTTATCCTAAGGTTTTTAGCCCTATCGTAAAAGACATGGATTATCTAAAACAAAAAACTCCTCAAGGTTCGGCTATCTGGACTTGGTGGGACTATGGTTATGCTTTTCAGTATTATTCAAGAAGACCTACCTTTCATGACGGAGGTTCACAGGCTTCTCCTAAAACCTATTTTATTGCAAGAAGCTTTACTACCAGCGACCCAAAAGAAGCCTGGTTCATTACCTCTTTTATTACTAACTATGGGTTAAAAGGGATTGCCGAAGAATTAAAAAAGGGGATATCCGCCAAAGAACTGGTTAAAAAGGTTCAAGAAGGATACTTTAGTAAAGACATAAAACATCCTGTTTATTGGGTTTTTACCGAGGACTTGATACCCAAATTTGCCTGGATTCATTATTTTGGTAGCTATGATTTTGATAAAAAACAGGGAATTCATGGAAACATCATAGCTCCTGAAAAATGCTCTATGAGCACAGCCAACGTGCTTGATTGCCAGGATATAGGCGCTAAATTAGACCTAAATGTAGGAGTTGTCACTGCTGGTAACCAGAGTATTCCTATTAGAAAGTTAGTTGTAAAAGACCCTAAAGGAATGATAGAAAAGAAATTTTTTGAAAATGGAGTAATAGTTGAGATAGTAAAGTTTAAAGAGAATCACGCCGCCCTTTTTATCCTTAATCCTATGTTAGCTGAAACCTTATTTAATAAGATGTATCTTCTTAGAAGTTATGATCCTGCTTATTTTGAGTTGGTGTTAGATGATTTTCCTCATATGGTAGTTTATAAAGTAAAGGAAAAAATACAGTAATGAAGGAGGGGCAGATGGGAGTTAAAATTAACATAGCTGATGTTGAGATGAACCCTCATCCTAAGTTTGATGGGGTAAAAATAGGTTTTGTGGTTACCAAAGACGTATGTTGTGAAGCAAGTATAACCATTCTTGAAATTCCTGGTGAAACAGAACTCCCTATACATACCCACGAAAAAGAGGCTGATACCATCTTTGTGCTTCAAGGAGAAGGAGAAATTTTTATTAATGGAAAGTGGGAACCTATCAAGGCTGGAGATATCGTAACCATACTTCCTAAAGAGGAGCATGGTTTAAAGGTGAAAGGAGAAATTCCTATGAGATGTTACATTATTCATGCCCCTGCTCTTTGGTAAGGAGTTTCTACTATGGAGATATTAGAAAAGGCAAAGATACTTATCTCGGCTTTACCTTATTTTAGAGAGTTTTATAAAAAAATCATGGTTATTAAATATGGCGGTCATGCCATGGTAGATCCATCTCTTAAACAAAATTTTGCTCAGGACATTGCTTTGATGAAATATGTAGGGATTTGTCCTGTGATAGTCCATGGAGGAGGACCTCAGATTAATCAAGTTATGGAACGGATGGGGTTGAAACCTGTGTTTATAGAAGGACAGAGGGTTACAGATGAAGAAACCATGAACGTGGTTGAGATGGTGCTGGTAGGGACGGTGAATAAAAACATCGTGAGTTTGTTAAACCGAGCTGGAGTAAAGGCAGTAGGACTTTCTGGAAGAGACGGAGAGCTTATCGTTGCAGAAAAAATGAAGGTTTATAAATACAGAGGGGAAGATAGACCTCCAGAAATCATAGACATAGGAAGAGTAGGGAAAGTAAAAGAGGTTAATCCTCAGGTCCTTTTTACTTTGATAGAAAAAGATTTCATTCCGGTTATTGCTCCAGTAGGAATAGGCCCAGACGGAGAGGCTTATAACATAAACGCAGATTTAGTGGCAGGAGCCTTGGCTGTTGCTCTTAAAGCCGAAAAATTGGTTTACCTTTCTGATGTAGAAGGAGTTAAGGATGAAAAAGGGAACTTAATTTCTACATTAACCATAAAAGATATAGACCGATTGATAGAAACAGGTATCGCAAAAGGAGGTATGATCCCTAAGTTAAAGAGTGCCAAAAAGGCTTTAGCAGGGGGAGTCAAGAAGGTACATATCATAGACGGAAGAGTGCCTCATAGCTTAATCATAGAACTTTTTACCGACGAAGGGTTAGGCACTCAGGTAGTTTTTACTGAACAATAGTAATTGAGTTGGTAAGACTATAGAAGAAAACGATAAAAGGAGGGAAGGGCTTTGATCGAGTTGAACCTTGACAAAAGTTATGATCCTAAAAAAGTAGAAGACAAATGGTATAAAGTATGGGAAGAGAAAGGGTATTTTGAACCATCTTTTGACAAGAATAAACCAAAATTTTCTATAGTTATCCCTCCTCCAAACGTAACAGGGGTTTTACATATAGGTCATGCCTTAAACAACACCATACAAGATGTGTTAGCACGTTATAAAAGAATGGATGGATACGATGTTTTATGGGTTCCGGGGACTGACCATGCAGGAATAGCTACCCAAAACGTGGTAGAGAAAGAAATCGCTAAAGAAGGTTTGACCAGACAAGCCTTAGGAAGGGAGAAATTTATAGAAAGGGTTTGGCAATGGAAAGAAAGATGTGGAAACATCATCATAGACCAGTTGAAAAAGTTAGGGGCAAGTTGTAGTTGGTCATACCAAAGGTTTACGATGGACGAAGGTCTTTCGAGGGCAGTTAAAGAGGTTTTTGTAAACCTTTGGAAAGAAGGTCTTATCTATCGGGGGGATTATATCATAAATTGGTGCCCTCGTTGTGGCACTGCTCTTGCTGATTTAGAGGTAGAGATGAGAGAAACTCAGGGAAAACTCTGGTACTTAAAGTATCCTTTAGAAGATGGTAGTGGTTTTGTGGTGGTAGCTACTACCAGACCTGAGACCATGTTAGGGGATACTGCGGTTGCTGTAAATCCTGAGGATGAAAGATATAAAGGATTAATCGGTAAGTTTTTGGTTCTTCCTTTAATAGGAAGAAAAATACCGATAATAGGAGATAAAGCAGTAGACCCTGAGTTTGGAACAGGTGCGGTAAAGGTTACCCCAGCCCATGATTTTGCAGATTTTGAAATGGCTAAAAGACATAACCTACCTTTAGTAAAAGTAATAGGTGAAGATGGTTTTATGACAGAAGAAGCTGGGCCTTATAAAGGACTGGAAAGATATGAAGCGAGAAAAAAGGTATTGGAGGATTTAAAAAATCAGGGGTTTCTTGAGAAAGAGGAAGATTATAAGCTTATACTAGGACACTGTTATAGATGTGATACGGTAATAGAACCTTTGGTTTCTAAACAGTGGTTTGTGGCTACCAAACCTTTGGCTCAACCTGCTATAGCAGCTGTAGAGTATGGGTTTATAAAGTTTATACCAGAAAACTGGACGAATCTTTATTTTGATTGGATGAGGAACATAAGAGATTGGTGTATCTCTCGTCAAATATGGTGGGGACATCGTATACCTGTTTGGTATTGTAAAGACTGTGGGGAAACCATCGTCAGTAAGGAAGAAGTGGTAGAAAGATGTCCTGTGTGTAATTCTGAAAAGATTTATCAAGATGAAGATGTGCTTGATACCTGGTTTTCTTCAGCTCTCTGGCCTTTTTCTACGATGGGGTGGCCTGAAAAAACTCAAACCTTAACCACCTTTTATCCAACCTCTGTCTTGGTTACCAGCTTTGATATCATTTTCTTTTGGGTAGCTCGTATGATCATGATGGGAATTCATTTTATGGGACAGATACCTTTTCAAAAAGTTTACATACATGCTTTGGTGAGGGATGAAAAAGGTCAAAAGATGAGTAAAAGCAGGGGTAATGTGATAGACCCCTTGTTAATGATAGAAAAATATGGGGCAGATGCCCTAAGGTTTACCCTGATAGCCCTTGCTGCTCAAGGTAGGGATATAAAGCTTTCTGAGGCAAGGATTGAGGGGTTTAAACACTTTATCAACAAGATATGGAACGCAAGTAGGTTTGTCCTTATGAACATTGAAAGAGAGTCTGCTGAAGTAGAAATAGAACCAGCCAAACTTCCTTTGTGGCACAAATGGATACTTTCTGAACTTCAGAGAACGGTTAAAAAGGTCAGAGAAAAACTGGAAGAATTTGAGTTTGATCAGGCAGCTATGGAGGTTTATCACTTTTTCTGGGGTAAATTTTGTGATTGGTTTTTAGAAGTAGCCAAAGTTTACCTTAAAAAAGAAGAAACAAAACTTCAAACACAAAAGGTATTGTTAGAGGTGTTAACCACTTGTCTAAAATTACTTCATCCTTTTATTCCTTTTGTTACTGAAGAAATTTGGGCTCACTTGCCAAAAAAAGATACAGAACATATAATAAAAACTAATTACCCTGTCTTTAAAGAAAATTTGTTAGATGAGTTGGCAGAAGAAAAAGTTCAATTTTTACAGGAGTTAACGGTTGGGATAAGAAATATTAAAGCAGAATATGGTCTTACGGCTAAGACAGATCTAAAAGTTTTTTATCATTGTTCTGAAGATCAATATTTAAATCTTCTATCTCAAGAAAGCGAGGTAATAGAGTTTTTGGCTAAAGTAAAGAAAATTGAGGGCGTAAAACAACATATTAAAAGTAAAGGAGAAGTATCCTATATTTTATCTAAAGGGGAAGTTTTAATAAACTTAGAAAACCTTATAGATTTAGAAAAAGAGTTGCAAAGGTTAACCAAAGAAAAGGAAAAACTTGAGTCTAAGTTAAAACAAATAGAAAAAAAACTTAACAACCAGGAATTTTTAGAAAAAGCACCTAAGGAGGTGGTAGAAAAAGAAAGAGGAACCTATCAAGAGCTTATGGATAGGCTTAAAGTCGTCTTGCGTTATATAGAAGACCTGCAAAAAAACTGAAAAGAGTTTTTTATGTATGAAAAAGATAAAAGATATTATACGCGTTATAGGATTCGTTTGGAGGGCAAGGTTGCTACAGAGAAAGGGCAGGTATTTCCGGTAGAGATTTTAGATTTAAGCATAGAAGGTGCTCGCCTAAAAACCGATAGAGATATACCTTTGTATGAAGGAGACATTATCAATTTATTGATAAAATGGAAAAGTTCTATCAAATGTAAGGCAGAGATTAGGTGGATAAAAACCGAAAGGTTTAACACCGAATTTGGGGTAAAATTTATCGAAATGTCTATGAAAGATAGAGAAACTTTAACTTCTCTTATCTCTGAGCATGCTTTAACCAATCTTCTTGATACCTATCTTCGTTAACCCTTTCAAAGGGTTTTATGATAAAAACCTTAGAGATTCCCCTTTCTTCCATGGTTACCCCTAAGAGGGTATCTACTTCTTTCATCACGTTAGGATTATGGGTTACAAGAATAATCTGAGAATTTTTCTTTATAAGATTTAATAGCCTGATGAATTTAAGAGAATTTTTTTCGTCAAGTGGTGCATCCACCTCGTCAAAAATACAGAATGGTCCTGGTTTTACCAGATAAAAAGCTATCAAAATTGCCAATACACACAGAGCTTTTTCCCCTCCGGAAAGCATGTTTAGATGTTTTATGTTTTTTCCTGGTATTTTAACTTGAAAATCAAGTCCCGCGGTTAAAAGGTCATCTCCATTAAAGATAAGTTGAGCATCTCCTCCCTTAAAAATCAGGGAAAAAATTTCAGATAGCTTTTGGTTTACTTCTTGTAAAGTAGTTTGGATTTTTTCCTTAGAAAGCTGTTTGAGATTTTCGAGAATTTCTTGAAGTTTTGAGATGCCTTTTTCTAAATCTTCTTTTTGATTAAGGAGTTGATGGTATCTTTCAGAAATTACTTCAAATTCTTTGATACTGGCTAAATTTATTTCTTGAAAATTTTTTAAATCTTCTTTTAACTTTTGAATTTCTTTTTCTAAAAGATTTAAATCTATTTTATTATCCAGTTTTTCGTTTTCAAAAGAATAAGGATCAAACTCTACTCCTTCTAAAGCTTGTTTTAGATTTTCTAACAAAAGTTTTTTCTCAGTAAGCCTTATTTCCAAGTTATAGATTTGGGTTTCTAAGTTCTTAATCTCTTTTTCTTTTTGTTTTTTTTGTTGCTCTAAAGAACGTAAGTTTTTTTCTACTTCAATTTTTTGTTGATTAACTTTGTCTAAATCTTTTTTTAAACCTTCTATCTCTTTTAAATAAGAATCTTTTTTTTCTCTGACTTCTTTTAATCTTTCTTTTATATGTAGGAGTTGTTGTTGAAGGAGGTCTATAGAATTTTGATATGTTTTTAGATTATTTTTTAGTTTTTCAGTCTGTTTTTGAATCTCTGTTTTTCTTTGTAAAAGGCTATCTCTTTTGGTTTTTATTTGGATTGTTTCTTGGAGAAGTTTGTTTAACGAAGTTTCTATGTCTTTAATTTGTTTTTCTAAACCAGTTATTTCTGCCTTGGTTTTTTGATAGGTTTCTTTATTTTTTTCTAATTCATTTTTAACGAGATGGAACTGATTTTCAATTTCTTCTTTTTCCTGGTTAAGTCTATTAATCTCTTGACTGATTTGATTCAGTCTTTCTTTAACATTGCTTTCTTTTTCTTCGATTTTTACCCATGAAAGCTGAAAATTTTGTTTTTGTTTTTGTATGTTTTCTATCTCAGCTTTTAGCTTTTTTATTTCATTTAAAAATTGATTGCGTTTGGTTTGATAAGAAGATAACCTTTCTTTTAGGTTTTGTTCCTCTAACGTTAAGGCTTTAAGTCTATCTTCAACCTGTATTTTTGCTTGATAAAGTTCTTCTAATTCCTTTTGAAGACGAATCTTACCTTCATTTTTTTTCTTTAAAATATAAATAAACCCAAATGGAGTAAAAAGTAAACCTTCTTTTTTAACGTAAATAAAACGAGGATTTTTGGCATAACTTTCTAAAAGTACCTCTGTAAGCTCTCCCTCTTTTTCTATTTCAAAAAACCTTATAAACTTTGGATTTTTAAGGAAAAGGGGGGTATTTTCTTTTACATATCCTGAAATCGTTTTGATATGAGGGATTCCCTCTATTAAAAGAGCGTTTAGGTCTTCTTTAAACACTATTTCTAATAAGTCCAAATCTTCCTTTTCTTTTACATTCAAAAAATTTGGCAAAAAATCAACATGAAAGGGTAATTTTTTAAAAGAGTTTTTATCTTTGTTAGGTAATAACCTGTTGATTAATAAAATTCTTTCTTCTATAGATTTTTTTTCTCCCTTTAGGTTTTCGACAGCAAGTTTTAGCTGGTTGGATTTTTGTGTTAGGTTTTCTATTTCTTTAGATAGAAGTTCTTCTTCATGCGTTAATTTTTTTAGTTTTTGCTCTTTTTCATCGATTAAATTATCCCATAAAGTACTTTCTTTTTCTAATTTTTCTTTTTCTAACTTTAAATTTTGATAGAACTTTTTAGCGGATTCTTTTTCTCTGGTTAAATTTTGAATTTCTCTCTCAAGAAGGTGTTTTTTTTCGTTAAATTTTTCTACCTCTTTTTGCAACCTGAAGAAAATTTCTTCTTGTGTTTTAAATTGGGATATTTTTTCTTCATACAGGTTTTTAAGTGTTTCTTTTTGAGTTTTGAGTTTTTCTAACTGAGTTTTTAATTTTTCTGCCTGGTTTTTTAGTTTGTTTAGGATTTCTTCTATGTTATGATTTTCTCTATCTAAGGCTTCTAACTGCCTTTTTTCAGTTTCTTCTTTTACTTTTTCTTTGTCAATCCTATGCACAAGGTCTCTTTCTTCTCTTAGTAGGTTGCCAAACCTCATTTCCCAGTCTTTATAGATTTTTTCTTTACTTTCAAGCTCTTCTCTCAAGCTTCTTATGGTATTTTCTAAACCTAAAAGTTTTTGAGAAAGAACATGCTCTTCGGTTTCTAAAACCTCTATTTGTTTTTCTGCTTGAGAGATTTTTTCTTTTAAACCTAAGATGTTAGTTTCTATTTCCTTTTTTTCTTGATGGTTTTTTTTCCAAAGATATAGGTTTTTTTCTGCTATTAGTTTTTCTAACCTTTGTTTAAGATTAAGGTATTGTTTGGCTTCTTCAGCTTGTTTTTTAAGATGATGATATTGATTTTCTACCTCCTTTAACACATCGTTTAATCTGATTAGGTTTTCTTCAGTAAGTTTTAGGTTTTTTTTGGTTTCTTCTTCGGTGATTTTAAACTTAGAAACCCCTGCCAAGTCTTCTAAAAATATTCTTCTTTCTTTAGGTGAAAGTTCTATAAACTTAGATACTTCTCCCTGGTCTATGATACTATAAGATTGGGTGTTGATCCCTAATTCTAAAAACAAAAACTGGATGTCTTTAAGTCGGCAAGGCTTTTGATTAATAAAAAATTCACTTTCTCCGTTTCGGTAAAATCTTCTGGTAATGACTACCTCCGGAAAATCTTTGTATTTTTCCCATACCGGAGGGTCATGGTTTATGGTCATCCTTACTTCAGCAAAATCCACCTTTTTTTTGGCTTCATTACCTGCGAAGATAAGGTCTGAAAGCTCCTTAACTCTGAGTTTTTTAGGACTTTGTTCCCCTAAGACCCATTTAATCGCATCAAGGACGTTGCTTTTTCCAGCTCCGTTTGGCCCTACTATCCCTGTAATTCCTGGTGAAAATGGAATGGTAACTTTGTAGGGAAAGGATTTAAACCCGTAGATTTCTATTTTTTTTAGAAACACAGATGTATTATATCATCGATTTAAGAAATTGCACCACCTACCTTGATTGGTTCATTAGTTTTACTGCTTAAATATTTACAAAAATTTCAAGAAAGAGTATATTGAAGAATAGATGAAGGATAGGTTTAAAGAAGTAAATAGGAGGTTTCATGGTTGCAAATGAAAAAGAGGTTCATTTAAAAGATATTGCTGAGGCTATCTTAGAGGCCCCTTCGGTAGGGGTGCTGATTTATCAGGAAAACATAGTTTATGCTAATAAGTTTTTCTTAGAACTTACCGGATATTCCTTAGAAGAACTAAACAGGATGAGTATTTTGGATATTTTTCCAGCTGAAGAAAGAGAATATCTTAAATCTGTAGTGGAAAGAAGACTTAGAGGGGAGAGGTTTACAAGGGTTTATAAGGAGTTAAAAATTTTAAGGAAAACTGGGGAGATAAGGTATACCCTTACTTTTGCTAACACCATCACCTATCAGGGTAAGCCAGCAGGTTTTGTGGTTTTGATAGACATTACCAGGCAGAAGAGGCTTGAAAACATAGTTTTGATGCTTA
>NZ_ATXI01000008.1 GCF_000421605.1 Thermodesulfobacterium thermophilum DSM 1276 | reverse complement strand
TTATTCTATTATTTTAGTTACTACGCCAGCACCAACTGTCCTTCCACCTTCTCTAATCGCAAACCTCAAACCCTCTTCCAACGCAACAGGCTTGATCAACTCAACCTCTAACTCCACATTGTCACCTGGCATCACCATCTCAACCCCATCTGGTAACTTAACCACTCCTGTCACATCCGTTGTCCTAAAATAAAACTGTGGCCTGTACCCGTTAAAAAACGGTGTATGCCTTCCTCCCTCCTCCTTCTTCAACACATACACCTCTGCCTTAAACTTTGTATAAGGCTTAATACTACCAGGCTTTGCCAACACCTGTCCCCTCTCTACCTCATCCTTCCCTATACCCCTCAACAACACCCCTACGTTGTCACCAGGTAATGCCTCGTCCAATATCTTCCTAAACATCTCCAAACTCGTTGCCACCGTCTTCACCGTAGGCCTAAGCCCTACTATCTCAATCTCCTCCCCAGGCTTAAGCACTCCCCTCTCTACCTTCCCTGTTACCACCGTTCCCCTTCCAGATATGCTAAATACGTCCTCAACTGGCATCAAAAACGGCTTGTCTATATCCCTAACAGGCTCAGGTATATAATCATCCATCGCCTTGATCAACTCCCATATCCTACCACACCACTCACATTCCTCCTTACCACATCCACACTCAAGAGCCTTCAACGCACTACCCCTAATCACCGGCACATCATCCCCTGGAAATCCATACTTGCTAAGCAACTCCCTAACCTCTAACTCCACCAAATCCAATAACTCTGGATCATCTACCATGTCCACCTTGTTCATAAACACCACTATCGCAGGTACGTTAACCTGCCTCGCAAGCAACACATGCTCCCTCGTCTGTGGCATAGGACCATCTGTTGCCGCAACCACCAATATAGATCCATCCATCTGCGCCGCACCAGTTATCATGTTCTTTATGTAGTCAGCATGCCCAGGACAGTCTATATGTGCATAGTGCCTCCTGTCACTCTCATACTCAACATGGGCAAGCTGAATCGTTATCCCCCTTGCCTTCTCCTCAGGTGCCTTGTCTATGTTGTCAAATGGAATCCACTGCGCATAACCCTTCGTAGACAATACCCTCGTCATCGCACTGGTTAATGTGGTCTTACCATGGTCTATGTGCCCAATCGTCCCCACGTTTAAATGCGGCTTCTTCCTCTCAAACTTTTGCTTGGCCATCTTCCCTTCCTCCTATCCTAAAATAGGTTTAAAAACTGGAGCCCACGACCGGACTCGAACCGGTGACCTCTTCCTTACCAAGGAAGTGCTCTACCTCCTGAGCTACGTGGGCACCCAAAAACCTCTATTCAAGAGCGGGCGACGGGACTCGAACCCGCAACCCTCAGCTTGGAAGGCTGATGCTCTACCACTTGAGCTACGCCCGCTTCAACTTCTAAAAATAAATAAAAGTGGAGGGGGGAGGATTTGAACCTCCGAAGGCGAAAGCCACCGGGTTTACAGCCCGGCCCCTTTGGCCGCTCGGGTACCCCTCCTTGTTTTAGTCTCTATAAAATTAACTTAATTTTACATTTTGTCAAGAGAATGAAACACTATTGAGCCATCTTTTGATTTATGTCCTTATAGTATAAATCAAACATAACTGCAGTTGTTCTAAAGGCTAAATGAGCAAACTTAGAATAGGCTACCCCTAAAAATAAGATAAACACCGCAACCAAATGAGCTAAATAGACTAAAGATACTATAGATTCTAAAGAAGGTATACTACGTACCACCTCTATACCAAAACCGGTTAAACCGATAATTAAGATAAGATTGATCAAGAAACTGTCAGCATAGCTTGTCTTTACACTCTTTTCAGCCTCAGCCTTACCTCTTCCCACCATTATAGCTATGATGGAATAAAGAAGCAAAAGACCTCCAAAATTGCCTAACCATTTAACAGGATGGGTAAGAGGATTCCAGGGAGTATGGAAACCTAAAACATCAGCCATAAAGAAAACAATCGCTGTAGTAATGGCTAAGATAATAAAAGCATAAACCAACAACATATGAGGATTTGCCCTCCAGTGGTTAGAATTACACTTTTTAAACCTTGCATGAGATAAAATCTCTACTATAGCAGGAATAAAATAATTTTTTAAGATAGTCCACATCCCATACCTGTAGGCCTGAGGTATCTTATACGTATCCACATAGGCATTCCATACTTTGTTTATCGCAGAGGCAAGCATTATAACCACAAAAGCTGCAAGAGGTAAAAATACAACGTCTATCATCAACACCCTTGCTGGCAAATGAAAAATCCAAATATCATAGGTAGGACCACCGTAAGGGAAGGAGTTGGCATCAAAAAAGTTGGGAAGTCCTTGAAAAGTAGCCAAAGTTGCTAAAAGAATAAACAATAAAGCAATAGCAGGTAAAACCAAAATCCCCCAGCTGTTGTTATAAAAGGTATGCAAAAACTTTAGAGGCACTGCTTCTTTAATCACCATCAACCTTAAGGCTCCTAAAACATCTCCTGGTTGAGCCTCTCTTGGACAATATTTACTACAATCACCACATTGGTGACACAACCAAACTGCAGGATCATTTAAAAGTCTTTCTTTAAACCCCCATTGGGCAAGGATCATCTGTTTACGAGGAAAAGGAGCCTCTTCTGGAGAAAGAGGACATACAGTTGCACATGTAGCACATTGATAACATTTTTTAACAGTATCACCACCTATTTCTTGTAGCTTTTGAATAGCCTTTAAATCTGGATCTACTTTTAAAATACCATTACTCATAGTCTATCCTCCTTACCAGCCTTTAAATGGGTTTTCACCAAATCCTTTAATTTCTTCAGTAAATTTTTGCATCTTCTCTACTACTAAATCTACTTCATCTATCGCTACCGTATGTATTGTAACCCTTTCTGACTCTAATGCAAGCTGTTGTAATGTTTCAGCTACATTTTCCATACGTCTATTAGCAAGTTCACTACCCTTTATAAAGTGACACTGATAGTTTTCCCCATACTTACAACCTAAAAGAAGAATACCATCATATCCTTTACTCATAGAATCCTTTATAAAAGCTACGTTAACCGCTCCTAAACATCTTACAGGAATGATCCTAAAAGCTACAGGAAGAGGCTTTTTGTTGTAAGCAACCATGTCTAAAGCTGGTAAGGCGTCATTTTCACAAACAAAAGCCATAAGCCTGTATTGTTCATACCCCTGTTCAGGCATCTCTGTAGCCTTGATCATCGTTGAAACCATATCGATAGAATAGTCTTTGAAATTAATAATCCTTTGAGGACATGCACCAAAACAGGTCCCACAACGACGGCACCTGGTAATATTAGTAAGAGGGTTTCCTTTCTCATCTTCATTTAAAGCACCAAAAGGACACTCCTCAGTACATCTTTTACATTGAGTACACATCTTTAAGTCCCATTCAGGATAAGCATAATCCCAAGTCCTTGGATGGACTGCGTGACCTTCTTCAATGGCAACCAAACACTGAATAGCCTTCAAAGCCGCTCCCTTAGCATCCTCTATCGCCTGTTGAATGGTCATAGGTTGATGGATAGCACCTGCAGCATAGATTCCTGTTCTTCTGGTTTCATAGGGGAAACAAATAAAGTTTGAATCTGCATAACCATAGAAAAGTTCAAGTTCAGGCAATCCTGGACCTTGTCTGTATTCTAAATTAAGCACAGACTCTTCAGCTGTAACTGGAACCATACCTGTAGCTAATACTACCAAATCAACCTCAACCTCGATCTTCTCTCCTAATAAGGTCTCATCTACCAATACCTTAACCTTACCGTTTTCTCCTTCAGTTATAGAGACTACCTTACCTTTGGTTAAAAACACCCCTGGGTCATTTTGTAAAGTTTTATAGAAATTCTCAAAAATACCCATGGTTCTCATGTGATCATAAACGATAAAAGCTTTGGCTTCTGGGTCTGCCTCTCTTACATATTGAGCCTGCTTAAGAGAAGCTAAACAACAGAAACCAGAACAATAAGGAAGATGGTTTTCATCCCTTTGACCGGCACATTGAATAAAAAGGACACTCTTTACTGGAGCGCCATCTGAAGGTCTTACCAAAGCTCCATTCTTAGCCATTTCTTCAAACTTAACGTTAGTCACTACGCTTGGGATAACCCCATAACCTAAATCTGCAAGCTTGCTTGCGTCATATGGTTTAAAACCAGCTGCTAAAACTATAGAACCTATCTTTATCTCTTCCTCTTTGCCACCCTGTTTTATCTTTACCTGGAATAAACCAGGAGCACCTGCGATGTTGGTTACAACTGCACCTTTATATACTTTTATCTTGTCATTTGCCTCTACCTGCGCAATCAAATCTTTTACTACAGGAGGAACGAGTTTTTGAAAAGGAGGATTTACCTCACAATGGGCCTTCATCTTGGCCACAAAACCACCAAGTTCCTTTTCCTTCTCTACCAAAACCACCTCATAACCTGCTTTTGCTGCCTCTAAAGCAGCGGTTAACCCTGCGACACCACCTCCTATAACCAAGATAACCTTAGAAATTTCTTCCTCAGGTTTAAAAGGCTCTGGCTTTTTGTAGGTCTGAAGTTTAGCCACACTCATTCTCACATAGTCTTTAGCTAAAGCCATCAATTCGTCTTTAAAAGTAACCCCGCTAACATACTCAGCAGTATCTTCTAATATCTCCCCGTTTTCTCCTAACAAAAATCTACTCCAAACCACTCCCTCTCTTAAACTTACCCTATCAACCGCTACTTGATCAAAAGAAAAGACCTCGTAATTTACCCTTTGAGAACAAGCACATATAGAAACAGCATCTAACCCATCTTGAGCTATCTTTTCTTCGATAAAAGCTTTTCCTTCTTTTGAACATAAAAATTCTTTTGTATAAACAACTGCGGCACCTTGGTCTTTAGCTGCATTTTCTAAATCCGCCAACTCCAAACGATCACCTATATTACAAGAAGAGCATATAAAAACTCCTATTTTTTCCATTTTTTACCCCCTTTTTATGATTTGAATGGCTTTTAAAGCTGCGCCAGTAGCAGTCTCATTAGAAGTCATAACATCTAAAGGCATTTTCGCACAACCACAACTGATCATACCTTCTTCCTCAACCACAAATCCGTTTTGATCGATCTTTATACCCTTAATCTCAGCAGAAGCTAAACTTGGTTGCATTCCTAAGGCTAATACCACTAAATCAACCTTCTGACTGATCTTTTTACCAGAAAGGGTATCCTCTGCAGTAACGATCAAGTCATTGGTTTCAGGATCTTCCTCTATTTTGGCTACTTTCCCCTTGATAAAATTAATCTTAGCCTCAGCTTCAGCTTTCTTTAAAAACTTTTCATATCTACCAGGGGTTCTAAGGTCTATATAAAAGATATAAGATTCTGCTTCAGGGTCTTGTTCTGCCAAATAAAGGCTATGTTTTAAAGATGCCAAACAACAGATGTAAGAACAGAAGGGCAGATGATTTTCATCACGAGAACCAGCACACTGAACAAATGCCACCTTTTTAGGTGGTTGATTATCAGAAGGTCTTACAATCTTTCCTTGCGTAGGTCCCCAAGGAGAAGCCATTCTTTCCATCTGCATATTAGTGATTACATTAGCATATTTTCCATAACCTAAATTATCAAGTTTGGTAGCATCATAGGGCTTCCAACCTGTAGCCCAGATGATAGATCCTACCTCTAACTCCAAAATCTGTTCTTTCATCTCTGGTTCTATGGCATTATATTTACACGCTGCCATAATCCTTTCTAAATCCCCAGGGGCCAAAGCATCTTTATCTAATACATATTTCATAGGAAAAGCTACAGGATGAGGAAGATAGATGGCCTTTGTTTTAGAAAGGCCAAAATCAAAGTCACTTATCCTTTCTCCTTCACAAACCTTCTCACACTCCCCACAGGCAGTACAGTTATCATTCACATACCTGGGAGCTATCTTGATTTTAACATTATAATTTCCAGGTGCCCCGTTTACCTCTAAAACCTCTGCCATTGTATATACTTTAATCCTGGGGTTACTCTTAATTCTCCTGTAGTTGATCTCTAAACCACAGGTAGGAGGACACAACTTAGGGAAATAATACCTAAGTTGAGCTACCCTTCCACCTAAGGTAGGTTGTTTTTCTATTAAAACAACCTCAGCTCCAACCTCTGCTGCCTCTACCGCAGCGGTTACTCCACTTATACCCCCACCTACCACCAATATAGGTTTACCCATGTTATAACCTCCTAAACACTTTTTCAGAATAAAACCCTTTTTCCTAAAGGGCTTTATTCTGAAAAAATAAAAAAAGAGGGGGACCAAGCCCCCTCCCTTATTACTATTTAACTATTTACGGTCCAAGTGGATCAGGAATGATCTGGACATAAGGATAGGTTTCTAAGGTCCATTCTTTGGTTTCAGGATTCCAGCTGGAAAGGGTGAAACATCTCCAGTTAGCATCATCAAGGGCGTTAAAGTCAGTTCTGTAGAAGTAACCAGGATAACGGGTCTCTTCACGGAAGAGGATATGCAAGAGGTGAGCCTCAGCAGTCCATACACGGTGCCTGTTTTCCCAAGCTCTCATAAGTTCATGCAAATCTCTGGCTGCAGCATATTCCATGTCTTCTTTAAGCATTCTGAGAAGGTCAAGACCTCTCTCGAGCATGACCTTGTTGGTCTTGTAGAAAGTAGAGGCACCAGCCACATATTCGTCCATAAGCTTCATAAGCCTGGCCTGAATATGACGAGGAATGAGATAGTTGGGGTTGATTTCATAGTGGGTAGAAGTATTCTTAAATTCTTCAAACCTATACCAAGGACCATAGATCTCTTTCTTTAACTCTTCAGCAGTTTCCTTGATGGTAGGTGTATAGTCTTTATTGTCAAGACAGTACTGAACCATAGCCTTGGCTGCAATACGTCCTTCTACGTGAGAACCAGAGGAGAACTTATGCCCAGAAGCTCCAACGGTGTCACCAGCACAGAAAAGACCTTTTACAGTAGTCATTCTGTTGTAAAGACCGATTTCTTTCCAAGGAGCCTTGTATTCCTCAGGTACCCAATCTTCATTAGGACCGCATACCCAAGCACCGGCACAACCAGCATGGCTACCGAGGAGATAAGGCTCAGTAGGCATGATTTCAGAAGGCAATTTTTCAGGTTCGATGTTCAAACAAGCCCACAATCCAGCCTGGGTTACACACATGTCTAAGAAGTCTTCCCAAGCCTCAGCAATGAGGTGTTTAAACTCTTTTTTGTCCATCTTTTCAGCGGCTTCCTGAAGAGCCCATTCAGTGTGCATATAAATAGGACCACGACCCTGTTCCATTTCGATAAGCATTGCATGGTTTCTCAAACAGGTACCGATGTGAGAAGCCTCTCCATAAGGAGCAAACTTCTTGAGTTCATCCTTATGTTTGGCTACATAGTCCTCACCAAAAGCATTGGTTGCTCTGGCCTTGAAAAGCAAGAACCAAGCACCCACAGGACCATAACCATCTTTAAAACGGGCAGGGATAAACCTGTTTTCCATAAGTACAAGCTTAGCACCAGTCATAGCACACATAGCATAACCAGTTCCAGGGTTCCATACAGGATACCAGGCACGACCCTTTCCTTCGTCTATAGACCTAGGACGGAAAATGTTAACTGCCCCACCAGTAGAAAGAAGGGTAGCCTTGGCCTTGATGATGTAAATCTTGTTTTCTCTGACAGAAAAACCTACTGCACCAGCACAGCGGCTCTTATCATTTGCATCCAACAAAGGCCTTACGATAAAGCATCTTTCGATGATCTCAGCCTTATCATAGCTGGTAAGAGCATTTTTAGCAGCCTCAGCCACGATAACTTTATAAGACTCTCCGTTAATCATGATCTGCCAACGACCAGAACGAACAGGCTGAGCACCACCCTTTAAGGTTAAACCCTTGGCCTTAGCCTCAGCTCCGTCTAAGGTTTTACCTGTGTTAGGATCTTTTTTCCAAATAGGAAGACCCCATTCTTCAAAACACTGAACGGTATCGTCTACATGACGACCAACATCAAAAACCAAATCCTCACGAACAATACCCATCAAGTCACAACGAACCATTCTTACATAGTCATCAGGCTTGTTTTCTCCTATATAGGTGTTGATAGCAGAAAGACCCATAGCCACAGCACCAGATCTTTCCATAGCAGCCTTATCACAAAGGATAATTCTTAACCCATGAGGCTTAGCCCACTGAACTGCCTCTACAGCGGCACCGCAAGCAGCCATTCCGCCGCCAACAAACAAAATATCTGTTTCTTTTTCTACTATTTCAGGCTCTGCACAAGCCAAACCAGGATTATAAAACCAAATCTTAGGCATAGCTGCCACCTCCTTTTATTTTTAAAATTTTTTAAATTTTTTAGTATTTCGCAACCTTACCAAGGGCACCAACTTCAAATTTCTTATTAAGAACAGCTTCAGGTTTCTTGGGCTCTACCCCATCAGCTATCTGAGTAAAGAGCTGGTTGGTGTTGATCTTAGATGGATCAGGAGCAGGTTTACCAACTGTAGGATCGGCAGAACCTTCGGGTGTAGTTCTGATAGGAAACTTAAACCTTACTACCACACCGTTTCTAAACTTGATGGTCCACATAATGTCAGTGGTACCGCGCATAGGCTGACAAGTTCCGTTTAACGGAGCAAAATCAGCATAGTGCCTGATAGCTATAGCACCCTGAGGACAGCTTTTTACACAGCTGTAGCATTCCCAGCACTGATCAGGCTCCTGGTTGTAAGCCTTCATAGCCTCAGGGTCAAGGATCATAAGGTCGTTAGGACAAATGTACATACAAACTGTCCTGTCACCACCCTTGCAACCGTCACACTTTTCAGGGTTCACATAACTTGGCATAGCCAACCTCCTTTTTAGTTTTATTCTTATAAACTTTTATATCTTTATAAACAACTTTAATTAAAAGTCAACTTGAAAAAACAACCAAATTTTTCTAAAATTTTCTATAAAAGCCTTTAAAACTTATTTTATCTCTTTTTTTCTCTTGTTATCTTTTTAAAGAACAAGGGAAAGGATCGACCCCTTTCCCCAACAAAATTTATTTTACTCAGTTTCTATTTCAGGAGCAGGAAGGTATTCAGCTTCCTTAGCAGCTAATTCTTTGATTTTGTCGATGTTAGCCAAAACTGCCTTAACTACCTCTTCACCTAAACTCTTCTGATTAACAATCTCTTCAAAAAGAGCTCTTTTGAAAGCTACAGGAGTATCGGTGATACAGGCACGAGAATCAATCCTTGCGGTTTCAAAAGCTTTTAAGATATCGTTTTTAACCTCCTCTCCTACTTTTACTCTAACTACCTTTAACTCTCCACCAAAAACAGCCTCTATATTGGCCTCTACAGGAGTGCCCTTAAGTTTTGCCAACCTGTAATCATCTAAAAATACTTCTAAAATGTATTCCATGTTTTCACCCCCTATGTTTTTAAAAGTTTTTAACTAATCAATATCAGGAACATCAACTTCTAAAGTCTCTTCTTTATATTGTACATATTTTTCGTTAACAAAAGGATAGTTAAACTTTTTCCACCATTTAACGATGGTCTTAAATACCTCAGGTCTCATGATAATAGCTGGAGGCTGAACACCCTCAGCAACCAATCCTCTTATCAAGCTACCGCTGAGTTTTTGTTTTTCTTTGTCATGCCCACAGTTTTCACTGTAAGCCATTTCCTTACATTTTGGACAATACCAGAATTCTCTCATGTTTTGAGGCCTAATCTGCAAGCCACCTTCGACCTCTGTAGGAGGTTTATCAAAACCGTAGCTAGGAATACCCTTAAGCCATAGAATCTGGGTAGCAAACTTATCATAGTATTCACCTACAGCTGCATGGTCTCTACCAAACATGTGGTGAGTACAACCCATGTTTTGCCTGATGATACCATGGAGCAAACTTTCTAAGGGGTTACCATATCTCATATCCCAAAGGGTAAAGGAAACAAGATGTCTGTTAGGTTTGATGTATCCTGCCTTATTAACCATGTCATGGGCTTCTAAGATAGCCTCATCAGGATAATCTCCTCTTCTTTTAACACCGATGATAGCATTTACCAGAATACCATGACAAGGCTCCACATCACCGGTAAAAGCAGCAGCCTTCATAAGCATCTCGTGTCCAACGTGAGGAACGTTTCTTGTCTGGTGAGCGATGGCAGTTCTCCAACCTCTTTCGTCGAAAATCTCCCTACATTTTCTTGGAGGAATCCAAAATCTGTCAAAAGGTGGTTTAAAAATAGGCTCGTTGATAATGGTAAACTTCCCAGCCAAAATGATAGGCTGATGGCTTCTATAAATAACCCAACCAGGATGTTTATCGTCAAACTTTTCTTTTACTACTTCAGGATTGGTTTCAGGGGTACCAAAAGTTCTGTCCGCAAGCTCAGCAGGGTCAATCTCATAAACTTCTTCGATGTCTAAAATTGCAAAAGGCTTACCCTTAAGCCTAAGAAGCAATCTGTCTCCAGCATCAACCCCAAGTTTTTGATAGTCTTCTTTGGAAATGTCAAAAAGAATAGGATAAGGAAAAACCCATCCGCTTAACAACCTTCTTTTTGAAAGAACAGACTCTAACTCAGCAGAGGTCATAGAACCTTCTACAGGGCTAAAAAAACCATAACAAACAGACATAATCTCACGATAAACGTTTCTTACAGGTGTGCCTCTTTTGTAGTGCAAGGTAGGCTTGATGTCATAAACAGCACCAGCCTTTTCACAAGCCTGGACGATCTTTTTAGCTGCCTTCTTGTCTTTAAGAACCCTTTCTACCAACCGCCCACCATGAGGCATAGGCCTGTTAAAATAAAGCTCCATAGCAACCCTCCTTTCAGTTGAATTATTTTACCTACATTATTGAATTATTTTCAAATTATTAAACAATTAAGAATTAAAGTCAATGGAGTTAAAAGGCGTTTAACCTGTTTTTTTGTTTAATAAAGACGATTATTTTTATTAAATATTCTTTTTTTTAAATTTTCAAAAATTTTCTTTCTTTTTTTATTTTTCAAAATTATGAAAATTATGATTGTCAAAAAAGAGTTTATACTTTATAATTCCACAAAAAAGTTTAAAAAGCAAAATGGTTGTTGAAGAAATCAAAAAAGAACTTCTTTTGATAGAAGAGGCTCTAAAAAATTTTCTTAGTTCTCAAGTACCGTTTATCAATCAAGTAAGTGAATATGTCCTCTTTGCAGGAGGAAAAAGGATAAGACCTCTTCTTGCCGTAATCTGTGCTAAGCTTTTCTCTCCTTCTGTTTCTGAGGTTTTATATCGGTCTTCTATTCTTTTTGAGTATTTACATGCAGCAACCCTTCTTCATGACGACGTAGTAGATTCAGCAGAGTTTAGAAGGGGGAGAAAGGCTGCAAGAAATCTTTGGGGCAATCAAGCCACCATTTTAGTAGGCGATTATCTTTATGCCAAGGCTTTAAAACTTGCCAGTGAGCTAAGAAACCCAGAGGTGATGGAAATCATTACTGAAACCACCCTTATCATGAGCGAAGGAGAGGTCCTTCAGCTCTTAAACCTTTATCAAACAAACCTCTCGGAGGAGGTGTACGAAGAAGTTATTTTCAGAAAAACAGCGGTTCTTATCTCTGCTTGTTGTGAAGTAGGGGCGATTTTAGGAGGTGCCTCTGATAAGGAACGAGAAAGCTTAAAAATTTTTGGGAAATACTTAGGTCTATCTTTTCAAATCATAGATGACCTTTTAGACTACTTAAGCACTGAAACAGGAAAAGACTTGGGACGAGATTTTAAGGAAGGGAAAATCACCTTGCCGGTAATCTATGCTTTAAAACAAGCCTCAGAGGCGGATCAGAAAAGGCTCTTAGAGTTGTTAAATCTCCCTGAGCCTAAGGAGGAATTTTTTGAAGAAGCTAAAAACCTTATAGAAAAAAATCAGGGGTTTAAGCTTGCCCAAGAGAAAGCCTTATCCTATATAAATAAGGCTAAAAACGCCCTAAATGGATTACCAGAAAACATCTACAAACAAATGCTCTTTTTCATTACAGATTATCTGACTAACAGAAAAAAATAAAGGGTTATGAATACACTCAAACTTTTGGTTTTAGATTGTGATGGAGTGCTTTTTGATTCAAAACAGGCCAATACCTATTTCTATAATTATATCCTTGAAAGGGTAGGAAGACCTCCTATGAGCCCTGAAGAGATAGAATTTATTCATATGCATTCAGTAAACGAATGTTTAGCCTATCTTTTCAGGGACATACCAGACAAACTTGATTTAGCTAAAGATATCCAAAAAGAGATTTCTTACTCGCTTTTTTTTGACTACTTAGTTATGGAAAAAGGTTTAAAGGAGTTTTTAGGTTGGGCCAAAAATTACTTATACATTGCTTTATGCACCAACCGTACTACTTCTACCTATCCTTTGTTATCTCACTTCAACCTTACCGATTATTTTGATTATGTTATGGATGCAAGCATCGTTCCCAAAAACGACCCTCGAGCCCTTCTCCAGATTTTAGAACATTTTAAAACTGCCCCTTATGAAACTCTTTATGTAGGAGATTCTAAGGTAGATGAAGCCCTTTGTAAAGCTTGTAAAGTTCCCTTGGTAGCGTTTAAAAACCGAAAACTTGATGCAGATTATTACGTAGAAAGCTTTGATGAACTTAAAGAATTGCTGCTTTCCAGATTTTCGCTTTCCAAAAGGTCGTAAACCTTTCTAAAGATCTTTACTAAAGGAGAAAACTTAGTTTTTTCTATATGGTCTGGAAGGAGAACAAACAGATTTTTCTTAGCCCTGGTAAGGGCCACATAAAGTAGGTTTAAAAGTTCAAGCCGGTTTTTAGCTTTTTCCAGATACCAACCTAACTTACCCTCTTCAGCAAGGTCATTTTTTTTCCCGTAAAATACTTTTCCGTTATGAAAAACCAGCTTTAGGTCTATAACAAACCTTTTTTCCTTCCAAATTAACGGAAAAATCACCGTTTCAAACTCTAACCCTTTGGCTTTATGAATGGTTAAAATTTTTATGCAATCTTCCATCTCGGGGATGTCCATTTCATCTTCTGAATATTTTTCCCAGTATAACAAAAATTCTTCAAGTCCCTCCCCTTTTCTGTCTAAGTTAAAAACTACCGTCAAAAATTTAGAAAGTGCTGCTATTTCTGTCGAAAATTTCTTTTCTATTTCCAAGTTTTTAACTATTTCTATACAGATTTTATACAAAGAAGCATCTTTCTTAAGGTCCAAAAGAGGCAATATCTGCGTTTCCCAAAACTCTTTTCTATGTTCTTTCAAAAACGCTGCAATACTTAAATAGGATTTAGTTAAAATCCAATTTAGGTATTCTTCTAAAATTTTTTTTCCTTCTGGAAGGATAGCACTTGAAAGGAAACCTGCAAGGGCAACCTCATCCTCTGGATAGGCTATAAACTTAAGTAAAGATGTCAAGGCGTTTGCTATCAGCGACTCTTTAAGATGCAAAGAAGAAGTGGCTAATACATTAAAACCCTGAGAAATAAGAAAGGAAGAAAGATCTGCTACTTCTTCGTTTTCTAGCATCAAGATAGCTACATCCTTTAACTCTCCTTGAGATTTAAGCTCGTTTAAAATTTTGAGAACCTCTTCTTTTGTTTTTTCTATAGCTTTATCTTTAGATGATTCATCAATATTAAACCTTCGTATCTCAACTCTACTTTTATCTTCTCTCTGTTGTGTATTTGATGGATTTTGAAGGACATGCCTAAAATTGTTTTTAAACTCATCTACAAGTTCATCTACAAGTTTTTTAAGAACTTTATCCTTTTCCTCTTCTTTATTTGATTTAGAAAAAACAAGTTCTATCAAAATCTCATGGGCATGGCTTATAAGTTTGCTAAAAAATCGGTTATTAAACTCTATTATTGTTTTACTACTACGATAGTTGTAGTCTAAAACTTCTTCTTTAACATTGTAAGAACGCAGCCTTAAAACCTCTTCAAACAGTTTAGGATCTGCCCCTCTCCATTGGAAGATAGATTGTTTAGGATCTCCGGCACAGATTAAAAATCCCTGTTTACTTATTAAATCCTCTACAATAGGGTTTAACGCTTCCCACTGAAGGCGGTCTGTATCCTGAAACTCATCTATGATAACCCCTCTAAGGCTTCCAAGCTTGACATATACCCAAGGAAGAAGTCCATCCTCTTCTTTAAACAAAATATCTGCTATCTTTTCTTTCCAGAGTCCTATAACAAGCTCTTTTTCTCGAAAAAAAGTTCTTTCCAAGAAGTTTTTTAAGACAGAATAAAACCCAAAATAGGTTTTTATTTCTCGATCTAATTCGTTCTCATCCTTGTTTAAGCTATTCAAAAGGGTTAAAACCTCTTTATGATAAGTAAGTTTTGCCAGAAGTTTTTTTAATTCAGAAACAAGGCTGTTCTTAAAATTAATTTTAAGCGATTCCTTCTCTGTAATTAAGGTGTTCACAAAATTATCTAAAATGCTTTTTAACGACTGGTCCTTTTCTGTCTGTTGGTAAAAATCGGTAAGAGCCTTTTCTATAAGTTCTTCTCTAAGGTAGGTACTTACCCTGAAATTTGGTTCCAAACCTACCTCATAAGAAATAGCCTTATACAAGGTTAGCAAAAAACTATCTATGGTTTTAACCTGAAGATAGTCGTAGTTTAAAAAAAGGTGATTTAGGATTTGTTCTGCTTTTTCAGGTGAGAGATTAAGCTGAGAGCTTAAAGTTTTTCCTTTTTCTGTTTGTTTTATTATTTCTTTCAAAAACACTATTATCCTTTGTTTCATCTCAAAGGCGGCTTTGTTGGTAAAAGTGATCGCAAGAAATTTTTTGAGTGAATCCTTTCCTTCTTGAGAGATGAACTTAAGATAGTTTAAAGCTAAATTATAAGTCTTTCCGCTTCCTGCACTGGCTTTGTATATGATGATATTAGGCTCTTTTGACTCCATCAAAATTTATTGTATTATAGATTTTATGAACCTTCAAGGAGGAAATAGGTTTTTTTTTGAATTTTCTGGAGAAGAAGGCTTCCTTTCAGAAGAAGAAAGTTTTCACTTAATTAAAGTACTTAGGAAAAAACAAGGGGACAAACTTTTTCTAATAGACGGACAAGGCAAAGAGTTTGAGGCTAAAATTGAGGAAATTTTAAAGGATGGTAAAAACTTTAAGGCCAAGGTTAAAATCTTAAAACTTTTAAGAGAAGAAAAACCAAGGATACCTAAGATTATTGGGATATTACCTATTTTAAAAGGGGAAAAAACCGAGTGGTTAGTAGAAAAAGGAACAGAGCTTGGGATAGACATTTTTATACCTTTTTACAGCAGTTTTAGTGTAGCTAAGCCTTCTAAAAACCTAATCCCCCGTCTTATAAATAAGGCTAAACAGGCATTAAAACAGTCGGGACGGCTATTTATGCCTGAAATATTGGCTCCGGTAGAACTGAAAACTTTCTTAGAAGATTTTCCCTGGAAGGAGAGTCTTAAACTGTTAGGAGGCCTTGGGGCTTGTCTGAAAGTAGAAGAGCTGCGCCTGAAGTTTAAGAAAAACAATACCGTGGTTTTTATAACCGGGCCTGAAGGAGGTTTTGAAAAAACCGAAGAGGAGCTGCTATCTAAAGTTGGATTTCTATCCTTATCTCTTGCTCCTTATGTATTAAAAGCAGAAACTGCTTTTTTAGGGTTAGCAAGTGTTATCAGCTTTTTATCTACATCTATGGATTAACCAGTTGAAAAAAAACTAAAATGTGGTTTTATAGAAAAAGGGTTAATTTTTTAAAGAGGGAGAGATTATGGGTGGACGCTCACGAAAGTCTATATTAAAGCAAAAACTGGCAAAATATTATAGAGAAAGGGAAAATCCGTTAGCCTTGCTTGCCCTTCAAGACGAAATCATCAGACAAAACCAAGATAAACTGGTTATTTTAGAAAAAAACTTAGAGGCCTTGAGAGAATTAGAAGAAAAAGAGGGGAGTAGACCAACCACGGTATCCAAACTTAACATCAGAAAGATCTCAAGCGAACAAGATAAAAAGTTTGCTAACCGTGCTTTTTATGAAGTTCTTTATCCTATTACCTTGGAATACAGGTTTATGCCTCTTCAAGCTATTTTTATCTGGTATCTAAAAGCCTTAGAACTAGTCTATGGAGACAAACCTCCCAAGCTTCATGTCAACCGACTACAAAAATGGATAAAATACTGGTTAACAAGTCTTACCCCTGAACAGGAACTTCAACTAAAGAGTGCGATCATCTCCTGGATACTTAACAGGTTCACCTAAAAAATGCCTTTTTTAGGTTTAATTTTTCTTTTTATCTTTTTATTTTTTCCTGAGATAAGTTTTGGATATAAGATTTTTTTGATCAGCCTTCCTGATAATTATGGAGCCTTAAAAAAAGAGAAAACTTTTTATGTAGGGGCAGCAGAGCCTGCCTTTGGTCTAATCTTAGATCTTAAAACCCCTAAAAACCTTTATGTTTTACTACCTAACGGGACTACAGAAAAACCTACTTTTCTAAAAACCGAATTTTTTGACCGTTCACTTAACACCAAAAGGGTAGGTTATAATTTTAAGTTTACCCCTAATAATGAAGGAGACCATCTCGTTTGTTTAGAAAGCGATTATACTTTGTTAAGAGACAAAACCGTAGGTAAATTTTTGGTAAAAACCCCCTTACATGTGTTAAAGGAAAATAAGGAGCCAACCCTTTGTGGTTTTGACTTAGAAATCAAACCTTATACCAGACCCTATGGGTTTAAAAAACATGGAGTTTTTTGGGGACAGGTTTGGTATCAAAACAAACCCCTATCCTCAGGTGAGATAGAAGTTGAATATTTTTCTCCGGTGTTTTTACGCGAAGAAGATCTTCCCAAAGACAGCTATGGTCAGATAAACTATCCTTACCTTAAAAATAAGGTTCGCCTTTCAAAAAACGGATTTTTTGTGGTTTCCTTCGAGAACCCTGGATGGTGGGTTATAACCGTTAAGGTCCGTTCTGGAGAAAAGACCTATGGCAATCAAAAATATCCTTTTTATCTGATACATCATCTCTGGATATATGTATTTTCTGACAAAAAAGAACAAAATACCTACGAATACTTTGAGCCTCGTTCTAATTAAAAAACTCAAAATTTTTATAGCCTATTTTTTAAGAAAATCTATATTTTAAACTTCCTCTTTTTACACTTCAGTGGATTTAAAATTTTCAAAAAAGGATTAAGTGTTAAAATATAGTTCAGCATCTTAAAACTTATTTAGGGGGTGTTTTATGAAGGTCTACAAAGACGAGGATGTAAGTTTGGAGGTTTTAAAGGGGAAGACCATAGCGGTTTTAGGTTATGGGAGTCAAGGGCATGCTCATGCCTTAAACTTAAGAGATTCTGGATTAAACGTGATAGTTGGTGTAAGAAAAGGTGGAAAAAGTTATGAAAGGGCTAAAAAAGATGGGTTTGTCCCTCTTTCAGTTAAGGAAGCTTGTGAAAAAGCCGACATTATCATGATCCTTCTTCCAGACCAAGACCAGCCATTGGTTTATAAAAACGAAATAGAACCGGTGTTAACTCCTGGCAAAATGTTACTTTTTGCTCATGGATTTAACATTCATTACAACCAGATCGTTCCTCCGGCTGATGTGGATGTAGCCATGGTTGCACCTAAAGGTCCAGGGCACTTAGTTAGGAGAGAATTCACCAAGGGGGCAGGAGTTCCTTGCTTAGTAGCCATTCACCAGGATGCCTCAGGAGAAGCCTTCCAAAAAGCTTTAGCCTATGCAAAAGGAATAGGAGGAACCAGAGCTGGGGTGATAGAAACTACTTTTAAAGAGGAGACAGAAACAGACCTGTTTGGAGAGCAGGTTGTGCTTTGCGGTGGAGTTACCGCGCTTATAAAAGCTGGTTTTGAAACCTTGGTAGAAGCTGGATATCAGCCTGAGGTGGCTTATTTTGAATGTCTTCATGAACTTAAGCTTATCGTAGACTTGATCTATGAAGGAGGGCTTTCTTTCATGAGATATTCTATCAGTGATACCGCTGAATATGGAGACCTTACCAGAGGTCCAAGGATCATCAACGAGGACGTAAGGTTTGAAATGCAGAGAATCCTTGAAGAGATTCAAACAGGTGAGTTTGCAAGAGAATGGATTCTTGAAAACCAAGCTGGGAGACCTGTATTAAACGCTCTTCGCAAAAAAGAAAAAGAACATCTGATAGAAGAGGTAGGAAAACAACTCCGTGCTATGATGCCCTGGATTAAGAAACCTGAAGAATAACAACCATTTACTTCTTAGCCCCTAAGGAGGCCCCTTAGGGGCTTCAGTTTGTCTCCTTTCCTTTGTTTCCTATCTCAAACCTCAACTCATATTTTTTTCCGATGAATGGTATGAGGTTAAATAATAAAACTCAAGATTAAACTTCCAAATCATTGTTGCTATCTTGACTATTTTTAAATTTTTTATAAAAATAAAAAGTATACAACAATTAAAAAGAGGAGGTAGAAAATGTGTAAGTTTAAAAGAATACTGGTTGCACTTGATGGATCAGATGCAAGTAAACATGCCTTTGAAGAGGCTTTAAACTTTGCTAAAAACGAAGGTATAGAGCTTATGGCTATAAGTGTTATACCTCCCTATAAAGGTTTAGTGAGTTCTCTTTCTATCTTTGGGCATGTTAAAGAAAACATCAAAAAAACATATATAAAAGCTTTAGAGGAGGCTAAAATTTTTGCTGAAGAAAATCAGATAGAACTTAAAACCTTTTTAGAAGAAGGGAGACCTTGTGAAAAAGTAATAGAAGTAGCCATCAAAAACAACTGTGACCTTATAGTAACAGGACGTAGAGGGGTTACCAGTTTTGAAAAAATCCTTATAGGAAGTACTGCAGCTAAAATCATCAACGACAGTCCTATAGACGTACTTATAATACCCAGAAAAACCCTTTTAAAGATTCAAAAAATACTGGTAGCTACAGATGGTTCGATCCCTGGTAACAATGCAGTTAAACGGGCAGCAAAGATAGCTAAGGCGTATGGCGCTACCTTGGATATTGCTTCAGTTATTCAACTTCCTCCTGAAACTATCATAGGAGAAGAAGAACTTTTAAACATATTAAAAGAAGAAATTTCTAACCAATTAAACCCTGTTGTAAAGGAAATCGAGGCATTAGGCCTAAAACCTCGGGTCTTTATAGAAAAAGGAGAACCCTATGCAGTTATCGTAAACATCATTAAAAATCTTGGGGCCACTCTACTTGCGATAGGAGCTGACGAAGAGACGGGGAAGAAACTTATCGGGAGTGCTGCTCAAAAAATAATTGCTAACTCCCCGGTACCTATTTTAGTCATTAAGAAAAACGGAGATTAGGGTCTAAATTTCCAAAAGAAGTATACTGGGGAAAGTAGGCAAGTTTTACTACGCCCATTGGGCCATTACGCTGTTTACCGATGATGATTTCAGCTATACCTTTTTCTGGGCTTTCTTTGTTATAAAACTCATCTCTGTAGATAAAAAGAATTACATCTGCGTCTTGCTCGATAGCCCCTGATTCTCTTAAATCTGCAAGCTGGGGCCTTTTATCTGGACGTTCTTCTACCTTTCTGTTTAATTGAGAAAGGGCAACCACCGGAACGTTAAGTTCCTTAGCTAAAGCCTTTAAACCAGAAGATATTTCTGATATTTCTTGTTCTCTTCTTTCCTTTCTTTCAAGTCCTTTCATCAACTGAAGGTAGTCTATCACGATCAGCCCTAATGGGGTTTCTTTAAGCAGTTTTTTGGCCTTGGCTTTTACTTCTAAAATGTTGATCCCTGGAGTTTCGTCTATATAGATAGGCAGTTGACTTAAGGTGGAAGCTGCCTGAGCTATCTTTTGCCATTCTTGAGGCTCCAGTTGTCCAGTCCTAAATTTTTGGAAATTTACCTTGGCTTCAGCACAAAGCATCCTTGCACAAAGCTGTTGTTTACTCATTTCTAAAGAAAAAACCGCGGCCCCTATGTTTGCTTGTTTGGTAGCGTTTCTCACTATGTCTAAGGCTAAGGCTGTTTTACCCATACCAGGACGAGCAGCTATGATAACAAGGTCTCCTTTTTGCAACCCCGCGGTCATTCGGTCTAACTCATAAAAACCTGTAGGTATCCCGGTTATAAGATCTCCCTTTTGATAAATGTTTTCTAAATACTTGATGGTATCTTTTACAATATCTTTTAAAGGAGAAAAACCCTCTTTTTTGCCATAATGCGACAATTCAAAGAAGGACTTTTCTGCGTAACTTAAAAGTTCTTGAGAATCTTCTGTAGAATAATAGGCTCTATAGATAAGGTCTTGTGAGATGTTGATGATTTCTCTTAGAACGCTTTTTTCTTTTACTATTTTAGCATAATAGAGAATATGGGCAGAGGTAGGAAGAAGACTAACCAGCTCAGCTAAATATACCGCCCCACCAACTTTATCTAACTCTCCTCTCTTTTCAAGCTCGTTATGTACGGTTACGATGTCAATAGGTTCATCCCTTTCAAAAAGAGAAAGAAAAGCACTATAGATCAACCTATGGGACAAGGCATAGAAATCTTCAGGTTTGATGATGTCAAGAACTTTTACTATTGAGGGAGGATCTACAAAAATACTTGCTAAAAGATGCTTTTCTGCCTGTAGGTCTTGAGGGGGCAAGAGCTCAGGTGGTAAACCCTCCCCAAGCTCTTGTTTAGATTTTAAGTTTTTTTTGGGTGGCATTTAAAAATATTACTTTTCTTCTACTACTTCTAACTTTATGTTTACTACCTTATCAGAAGAAAAATTCACAGGTACCTCATAAACTCCTAATTTTTTAATAGGCTCGTTTAGGTGGATAAACTTTTTATCTACCTCAAACCCTTTTTCTTTTAAGGCATTTACTATGTCAGCTACCGTAACTGATCCAAAAATTCTATCCTCTTCTATTTTACGCCTATAAATTACCAATTCCAATCCTTCAAGTTTTTCAGCCAAAGACATAAGTTTTTTACGTTCTCTTTCTGCCTTAGCCAAGATAATCTGTCTTTCTTTTTCTAAGGCTTTTATGTTTTTCTGGTTGGCTGGGATGGCAAAGCCTTTTGGTATTAAATAATTCCTGGCATATCCATCTTTTACCCTTACGATATCGCCTGCTTTACCTAATTTGGGAACATCGGTTCTCAATATTACTTCCATCGGTTAGCCTCCTATCTGATTATTCTACCTCTACATCAGCTACAAAAGGCAAAAGAGCCATTATCCTTGCTATTTTGATAGCGTTAGTAAGACGCCTCTGGTGGTAGGCACAGGTGCCAGTTTGTCTTCTATGAATGATCATCCCCTTTTCGTTTAAAAACTGTTTAAGGAGGTCTGCGTTTTTATAATCTATCTTAACGCTTGGGTCAGCGCAAAAACGACAAAACTTTTTCTTAGCAAAGGCCTTCTTTTTTATAATCGTGTTTTCCATTTTATCCCTCCTGTTAACCTTCGTTCGCTGCTGTTTCTGGATTATATCTATCTTCCAACTTAACCACGATAAATCTTACTACACGTTCATCTATCCTAAAGTAATCCTCTAATGCCTTAGGGGTATCTGCTAACCCGTAAAACTCCATCAAGACATAGTAACCATTTTTACGCTTGGCAATAGGATAAGCAAGTTTTCTTAAGCCCCATTCATCCACCTTAAGTACATCTCCTTCTTTAGAGTTGATAATTTCTTTGACCTTTTCTAAAACCTGGTCCTTTTCAGGTACCCTATCAGGATGGATGATAAATAGGGTTTCCCATTTACGAAACCTTTTAACTGGTCGCCACAAAGCCATCTTTACCCTCCTTTTGGTCCTATTTTTGGGCCCCTTGAATCTTCAAGGAGCAAGGAGGCAAAATGGGCGGTGCAGGATTTGAACCTGCGACATCCACCGTGTGAGGATGGCGCTCTACCCCTGAGCTAACCGCCCAAAAAAGCCTCAGTCTATAAAATTAACCTATTTTTTGTTTTTGACAAGGGTTAATTTTGATAACAAAACCTTATCAGCAGGACACAGCTCTAAATGTTCTAATTCTTTTAATTTTAACCATTTAACCTCAAGCGATTCTTTTAAACCAAGGTCTCCGTTTACAGCTGCTGACAGAAGATAAAGCTCTATTTCTTCATCAGGATAGACATATTTTATTTTTTCTAAAACCTCTCCTACCCTAACCTCTAATCCCAGCTCCTCTTTTAACTCTCTCTTTAAGGCTTCTTGTAAACTTTCACCAGCTTCTACCTTTCCACCAGGAAACTCCCAAAGTCCTCCTCTCTTTTTGTCTGTAGGCCTTTTTACTACTAAAACCTTACCATCTTTTTCTATAAACCCTGCTACTACCTTAACCGCCATCTATCCAAAAACTCTTTCAAAAATCTGGTCTACATACCTTAAGTAATATTTTACGTCAAAAATATGCTCTATTTCTTCTTGGGTTAAAAAGTTTCTTATTCTTTGGTCTGACAACACCAAATCTTTAAAGTTCAAATTCGTATCTTTCCACACATTCATAGCCAACTCCTGTACGATCTTGTAAGCCTCTTCTCTTATCATCCCCTTTTCTACCAAGGCTAACATCACCTGTTGAGAAAAGGTAAGTCCTCTTAAAAGATTAAAGTTTTTTATCATGTTTTCAGGATAGACCACTAAATTTTTTAACAAACCTTCTAAACGGACTAACATAAAATCTGCGGTGGTGGTAGCATCAGGCACAATCACCCTTTCAGCAGAAGAATGACTTATGTCTCTTTCATGCCATAGAGCAACGTTTTCAAGAGCAGGAACCAAATAACCTCTAAGAAGTCTTGCAAGACCACAAAGGTTTTCAGAAAGAATAGGATTTCGTTTATGTGGCATGGCAGAAGAACCCTTCTGTCCAGGAGAAAAAAATTCCTCTGCTTCAAGCACCTCAGTCCTCTGCAGATGTCGGATCTCTGTAGCTATTTTTTCTACCGTGGTTCCTAAAATAGCCAAAGAAGCCATATACTCAGCGTATCTATCCCTTTGGATTATCTGATTCGATACAGGAGCAGGCTTTAACCCTAATTTTTCACAGACATAAGCCTCTACCTCAGGGGGTACATGGGCAAAAGTGCCTACAGCTCCAGATATTTTCCCATAGGAAATACACTCAAGGGCATTTTTTAACCTTCTTTCGTTTCTTTTCATTTCTTCATACCAAAGCGCAAGTTTTAATCCAAAGGTAATAGGTTCTGCATGAATCCCATGGGTTCTTCCTATCATTAATGTATCTTTAAATTCATAAGCCCTTGCTTTTAAAACCTCCTTTATTCTCGTCAGGTCTTCGAGGATTATTTCCATGGCTCTTTTCATCAACCAAGCCATGGCAGTATCAAGCATATCAGAAGAGGTCATACCAAGGTGAAGGTATCTGGCTGATGGACCTATGATCTCAGCCAGATGGGTTAAAAAAGCTATCACGTCGTGTTTAGTTTCTTTTTCTATCTCTTCCACCCTTTTTACGTTGGCTTCGGTAAACCCTCCTTCTTCTAGATAAGGAAGAAGCTTCTCTTTAATCTTTTGATAGTCCTCTTCTGGCACTTTGCCCAACTTATACCAAGCCTCGCAGGCATAAAATTCTACCAACCCCCAGGCCCTCAATCTCTCTTCTGGACTCCAAAGCTTAGCCATAACCGGACGTGTATACCTTGGTATCATGTGCCTCCCCCTTCTTTCTTTAATATTCGTATTATAACATGATTTGAAGACGTTGCCATCATAACAACCATAAAACTTAAATTATTCAGTGTTTAAGTTGATTTTTCTATTTTTTTTAGCTATATTCTTACGACTAACTCCTTTATAAAGAATGACAAAATGTTAAAGATTGATTTCAAAAAACCTGCTTTTTTCATAATCTTACTTGGTTTTGTAAGCCTTTTTTCAGACCTAACCTACGAAGGGGCAAGAAGCATTACAGGGCCTTTTCTTTTAACCCTTGGTGCCTCAAGCTTGGTTGTAGGTTTTATCGCTGGATTAGGCGAGTTTTTAGGGTATGGGCTAAGGATTATTTCAGGGTGGATAACTGATAAAACAGGTAAATACTGGGAGATTATAATAGCAGGTTATCTTATCAACCTGCTAAGTGTACCGGCTTTGGCGTTGGTAGGACGATGGGAATTGGCGGTTATGTTGCTTTTTATGGAAAGGATTGGTAAAGCGATAAGAACTCCGGCAAGGGATGCTCTACTTAGTCATGCAGCCGGGAAAATAGGATATGGATAGGGCTTTGGGCTTCACGAGGCTATGGATCAAATAGGAGCCATGCTTGGTCCTCTCATGATAGCCCTCGTTTTTTACTTTCAAGGAGGTTATAAAGAGGCTTTTGGGGTTTTGTTGATACCGGCGGTTTTAGCGATTTCAATCTTAATGATAGCCAGGTTTTTATACCCTTCGCCTTCTTATTTAAAAATCAAAACCATCTAGGTTAAAACTGAAGGATTTAAAAAAGTCTACTGGATCTATCTTATAGCAGTTAGTTTATACGGAGCAGAATATGCAGACTATCCCCTGATTGCTTATCACTTTAAAAAGGTAGCTACCGTCTCAGAAACCTGGATCCCTGTTTTTTATGCCATAGCTATGGGAGTTGATGCCTTGGCTGCCATCTTATTCGGCTATTTATTCGATAAAAAAGGTTTCTTTGTCCTTCTTTTTTCGGTAATAATCTCAGCGGGATTTACCCCTTTATGCTTTTTAGGAGGATTTTACGGAGCAATCTTAGGGATGATTTTATGGAGAATAGGTATGGGGGCCCAGGAGTCTATCATGAGGGCAGCGGTTGCCCTATTAGTACCTCAGGAAAAAAGAGGGACAGGATATGGTGTATTTCACACAACCTACGGGTTCTTCTGATTTTTAGGTAGCACCATCTTAGGGGTGTTATATAACTTTTCTGTTTATGCCCTTATCATGGTTTCGGTAATTCTTCAACTTTCGGCCATACCTTTACTGTTAAAGATAAAAAAGGCCTGTACCCAGAACTAAAAGAGTTTTTTTTAACTACAAAAGCTACTATGAGATTTCACTTAATCAAAGGTTGAAAAAATCTCAAAGGTATGAGAAAATAAGTTTATGGAGAAAAAGATAAAAGCAGTGTTTTTTGACGTAGAAGGTACTTTTTTACATATCTCTCCGTCGGTAGGTGAGGTCTACGCCAGATTTTGGAAAGAAAAGGGATATGAAGTGTCTCCTTCAGAGATAATGCAAAGGTTTATACCAGCTTTTAGGGATAAATTTAAGCACGACAAGGTTGAACGTTGGACCCAAGAGCTTTGTAAGAAAAGCTGGTATCAAATATTTGAAAAAACCTTTGAGCCTTTGAAAAAAGCCCCTTGTTTTGAGGAGGTTTTCTGGAAAAGTTGGGAGTTCTTCGCAACCAAGGACTGTGTGATTTTAGCCCAAGATTTTCCAGAGATGTTATCCCTTTTGAAAAAACAAGGTATTAAGACAGCGGTTATTTCTAATTGGGATGCCAGACTAAGAAACATTTTAAAACAGCTTGGGTTAGGCGAACTTTTTGATGAAATTTTTATAGGGTGTGAAGTAGGATATCTTAAACCAGATTTAAAGCTTTTTCAAACAGCCTTAGAAATCTTAAAAGTGGATCCACACGAAGCCTTGATGATAGGAGACTCTTTAAAAAACGACATAGAACCTGCTAAAACCATAGGGATGCTTACCTATCACTACCAGGGAGAGCCTTTTTTTGAGGTTTATCGTAAAATCTTTTATGATTTAAACTTTGATATCTAAAATTTTTCCTTTAGATAGGTATTGTTCCTTTTCTTTCAAAAGACTCAATTCTCTTCTTGCTTTTATTTCTTTAACTGTGGCAGTTTGTGCTACCTGTAGGTCTTGAGGGGAAGGGTCTGCCGGAGCTAAGGCTGCAGCCCTTACGATTTCCATTTTTTGAATGGTTTTTTCAGGGGAACTTTCTTCAGAAACATCTATGCTTACTTCTCCTCCAGAAATGTAAAACTTTCCGTATGGGCCTCGTGTATACTGATAATGCACACTTCCTGCATACTTTCCTCCCACGATTTTATGAGCCATCTCGTGGGCTATAACCTGTTTTTCTCTGATTTTAAGTTTTTCTATCAACACCCGGATTTTAAGTTCTTCGAGGTTTTTTTCTTTAGGAGTATTAAAAGATTGAATCGAAGTTGAACCTACAGGCGCAACGTTCATGTTTTTATTATAACTCTAAAATCATTTATGGGAAAGGTAAAGTAAATCAATCTTGAAAAGAGCGGTTTTATCTATTAAAATATGGTTAAAATGCTTGAAATTTTTGCGGGAGTGGCGGAACGGTAGACGCTCCGGACTTAGGATCCGGTGGGGATTTCCCCGTGAGGGTTCAAGTCCCTCCTCCCGCACGTTTTTTTTAATTTGAGTTTATCCCTGTAATCATCCTAACTACCTTACCACACCACATAAAATTTAATAAATACAAATATAATCAAAAAGTGGTACTTTATGAAACAACAAACTATTCATTTGAAAAGATCCCTCAAATTTTTTCTTAGGCAAAACTTCCTGTCAACTCTATTGCCTATATTTGCCAGAAGGATTCTATATCGAGAAACACTTTTGACAAATGAAGACAAAAACATAGGATTTTCTACTTGCAATTTTAAGTTAAAATATAGGTATGCGTAGAGAAAAACTTTTGTTTTTAGTAGTGTTTCTCCTTTTTATAGTGTATGGTATTTATTGGGTTATCATATTTTATAGCCCTAAATATGCAAATGTAAGTTTTGAGGTAAAGATTGCCAATTTTATATCTACAATTTTATCCTTTTATGTAAGTTTTCTGGTTTGGAGGTTCAGGGTAAAACAAAAGATAAGAGAGATAGGACATCCAGATATGCTATCTAAAGTTTACTCTCCCGAAGGTATGTGGGGTGCTGTTGGCTTTTTTGTAACTTACAGTGCTTTTACCCTGATAAATATAAAGTTATTTGGTTTTGTCATACGTCCTTTACCTCCCAAAAGAAGCCATCAATGGAAGCACGTTTTAATAACCCCGGATGATGCAGTAACTGTGGTTACTCTGTTACTTATCTTTTCTGTCTTTCTTCTTTCAATGTATTTCTTTCTTAGCAAATGGTTTTATAAAAAAGAAAGGATAGATAAAATAATCTCAAAAGAAAAAAATCTGTCCCTATAGGAACCTTATAGGGAAGATATAGAAACCTTATAGGGAAGAGTTTTAGCTATTTTTTCATTTTGTGAGACCAAACATTATCAAGAAGTACTTAATTTGTATATCCTTTCTCAAGGCAGGTCTTTATACTACAAATTTAGAAATCACTTATATATAACAACCTATACCATCTACCAAGTAGTCATCCTGGTTATTATAGAAAAATAAGCTGGGGTTGATTTTTCTCTAATACAGTTAACCTTCCTTACAAACCAAAAACCGCTTCGAGACACAGGGTCATATCTCATGGAGTTGATTGCGTCTAACTTAAACTGAAAATTAGTATTATCTGTAAAACCTATTTGAAGTGAAAGATTGGAGGGGAAATTTCTCACAAGAAATCCTTTTATAACGTTTGTACTCCCTACTAAATAATTAACGTCCTGACCAAAATAAATTCCAGCTATATAAAAACTGGAAGATCTAACGATAGAGTTGTTGTTTATAACAAGAGAAGTCAAGGGAGTCCCATCTGATAACACATAGGTTCCGTTTCCATACATACCTACATAGGCGTTATAACTACCTCCATACCAGCCACATCTGTAGGTATTACTTCCTGTATAACTACTTCCTGTATAACAGGGATTTTGATTGAGATCACTTGTGTTTCTCACACAGTTAGGACAAGCATGGGCGTAGAGGTATAAAAGGGTCCTGAAAATTAATAAAAGTTCTATCAAATTCTAATAAATTTTAATAGTGGTTAAACGATACAGATTACCTATATTACCCTCACCGCAAGAAGGAGATTTTAATATGTTAAACCCTGTATTATGAAATAAACTATAAAGCCTCTTTAAAACTTCAAAGTTAAAACGTACTTCAAAGTTACCTGAAATATTGATATTATTGTTGTTTAAAGAGTTGCTTATAACCGCTCCATGGATTTTAAAATTACCATTTCCTGAACCTATATTAAAATTGTTATTAGCATCAGTAACAAAAATAACTCCCCAAATATCTGCATTCCCATTTCTTGTTACGTTTATATTATTGTCAGAAATAATAAGTACAGGACTATTTTGTGTCCCCAATTGAGAATTTGAACCTAAGTTTATATCTAAATTTCCTACACCCTTTCCTCCACTATAAATTAGTGAATTTTCTATCTTTAAATTATTAGAGTCTATTAAATAATTTTGTGAAAACATATAAACATTGGCAACTTCTATATTGTTTGTACTCATAACTATTTGATTTTTTGCAACAAGAACAATAGGTTTCGCAGGTTTTATATCTCCTTTAAAGTTCATTCTATTTGCTAATATATAACCTCCTCCTGAAAAGTTATCAAAATCTATGTTAGTATTTTGTCCAAAATTAATCTTAGGTTTACAATTACTTGGATTATTATAATAATAGCAAGAATCATTAGAATTCCAGGTTATATTTATACTACCACATTTTATTGTAGTACCTTTTGCTTCACAGGAGTTTAAGTTTTCTCCTGAAAAATCTATTATATCATTGTTGTTTTTTAAACCTACAGGCGTTCCATCTTGAAATTCTACTTGAAAGGCTTCATTAAAATCATAAAATAATGCCGTTCTGTTTTCAGCATTAAAAAGTTTCGAAGTTAAATCTGTATAATTAAGGGTGGGATCATATTTATATGGTTCTACCATAGATATAAGTCCGCTTCCAAGATTATTTGGATTTATATAACAAGCTTGTACTATATTTTGTGGAGAAAGGGAATTCCCTGTCATAAGCGCTGGAGCGATGCAAGAATTAGGATCATCACAACTATTTTCTGGACTATCATACCCTACAATAGCTGCACTCCCTTGCATCCCAGACAGGTTGTCTAATTTTCTAAACATAGCAGCTGCCCAATTAGAACCTTTTAAGGAAAACAAAGATACTTTCACTACTCTCGCACCGTTAAAAGTCCCTTCTGACCATACAAAACATAAATTATATCCTTCATCCTTAATAGTTTTTACATTAATGCCTTCATCTTGATAATTGGTACACTTTCCATTTTCTAAAACTACCATTAAGCCCTTGTTTGCTTTTTTTTCAGCAATTTGATACTTAGCTTCCGCATTTATAGAAAAATATCCTATTTGAAGTATATAAAAGATACCTGTACTTATTAAAATAAGAACTAAAGACAAAATTAAAACATATATAAGAGCAAAGCCTTTGTTGGCCTTTTTCCTCATTTTTTATCTCCCAAAATATCTTTCTATTTCTAAAGTTTGAGTAGGATTTGATTGACTTTTAAAATTCACTTTAACTTTTACAGAAGTTCCATTTGTTACATATACCTGAAAAGATTTAGCATTTGCAATATACTGTTTTCCTTCTGTTTGATTATTAGCTAAATCGTATAACTCCATTTTTATAGCCTCGTCTTCCAAAAAAATCCTTACTTGATGAGGAACTCTTGTAATGAGGTCTCCTGTTTTAAGAATATAAGATTCATTACAATTATAACTATTAAGATTTCTATCATATTTACACATTTTTCGAGAATTCAACATTAAATTAGTAGTGCCTGCAAAATTTATACAATCTATAGAAGAAAATTTAGATTCAAATCCGTAAACAGTTGGTAAAGTTGAGTTATAATTAATTACTTTTTCTCCAGTCCATATGTAATAAAAATTTTGATAAGAAGATTTCGAATCTAATCTACAACTTACTAAACTTATAGTATCGTTTGTAGCATTAACAACAAAACCTATTCCATATAAATTAGCATAGAACATAACTTTAGAGCAGCCAGAGGAAAAATTCCCTTCTTCACAGGTCATACACATAGGATTCGTAGGAGGATAGCCATCACAAGAAGATATAGTTGTACTGTAGGAAGGACAACTATTATTTTTACATGGAACTCCCACTCCCCATCTCGAAAAAACAAAATCTAAAGTTGTAATCCCACTTCTTATTTCTTCAATAACATCGGAAAGAGGTCGATTTTTCCTAAAAACTTCCGCTGAAACTAAATAAATAGACACAATAGCACCTACAATTATAGTTGCTAACACTGCTATTACCAAAAGCTCAATAAGAGTAAATCCTTCTACTTTAATCTGGTTTTTTTTATATATCTTCATTCTATCTCCTTTTAGAACTTACATACCTTATCTTTCAAACTAAAAACTTTTCCTTGAGAACTTGCAATCACCTCAATATCTGAACATAAATTAGTGGCTAAATTACAAGTACCATTTACACTTATGTTTACAGTAAAGCCTCCACAACGAATTTCATTTATTATATGTCCGTTTTTACAAGCTTCTATTCCTGATGCAGCCCCCTCAACTAAACAAGTTAAAAGAACTCTATTTCTAATGTGCAACCCGAAAATAGTAATTAGACTAGTAATACTTATTATAACTATAAAAAGAATAAATATAGAAATTAAAATTTCTATAATAGTACTTCCTTTATTTTTAAATATATTTAATTTTTGCTTTCTATCCATTTAATTCCCCTTAGTAATTTATTAGCATATTATTACCTAAACTTTAATCTCCACAATTTCTACACTCTCCTTGCCCTGTCTCGACCCTTATCCCGCCAAACCTGCTTATACAAACTAAAAAATAAACGTTTTTTTCTGAATTATGAACACAAACATTTCCATTAAAAATAGCAAAACCTCTGGGGTCTAACGATGCACTACTTCCAGCAAACCTAACAAAAGAGGTATCTCCTGGTTCTATCTGAAGAATTCTTAAAGTGGTTCCTACACAAGCCCCTGCTCCCCTATTTGTACCCATATCAACAATCTTTACCGTTCTTTCGTCATACACACAAATACCTATGTTGGTGCTTCTTTCCATCGCAAGGATTTTAGCCTGTTTTATGAGAAGCTCTAAAGAATTACAGTAGTTTTGGTACTTAGTATATCGAATAAACTTAGACATAGAAGGTATAGCAACACTCACCAAGATGGCTATAATAGAAATAACTGCAATAAGCTCTATCAAGGAATAACCTGAAATAGAAACCCTCGAAACTCCATATTTTTGAAACTTAACTCTATTCAACCCCAAAACCTCAAGTCATAAAATCATTTAAAGTTTAACTCAAATCTTAATTTTATTATTTTTTTATTTTTTGTAAAAGTCAAGATTACGCATCAGATCAAAAAAATGTCCCTGAAATAAGGGTTGTTAAATCAAAAATTCTGTCCCTGAAATTAAAATTTCCTCCCTGACACCCAATTTTTTAGGTACAGGGAGGAAAAAATGATTACAGAAAAGGAGTTTAAAATGAAGTTAGTTGAAAAATGAGCCCTTAAACACAAACAAGATAAATCCAAAAATCAAATTATCAGCTTATTTGATGATACCTCTTTAAAAGTCAAGCCATTGCCTATCACCAAGTCCTTTATATCAGCTGAGTTTGACAAGTATGCTCAAGTTGGTCAAGGATGGGGAGTTTGAGGAAAATAAATATTGCAACGTATTTATAAAGACTTGTAGATCTCTTTAAGTTCTTTGATTACTTCCTTGATAAGCTTTCTCAGGGCTTTTTCTTTTGTAAGGACCTCTTTTGGAGTGAAAAGGGCTGGTTGTTCAAGTTTATAAAGGTTCAAAGACTTTCTAACCCCTTCTAAGGTATATCCTTCTTCTATTAGTTTTTTTACCTTAAACAAAAGCTCAAGTTGGTCTTTTTTGTAAAACTTTCTGTTAGAAATTCGATAAGGTTTAAGCTGGGGGATCTTTTTTTCCCAGTAATAAAGCACATGAGGTTTGATTTTTAAAAGCTGAGCGACCTCAGAAAGAGGAACATAGAGGGTTTCTAAAGGTTTTTTAGGTTTCATCTTGGAGTTCAGCTTTAAACTGAGGGGCTATCTTAAACCTTACCTTTTTAAACGAAGGTATCTTGACGACCTCCCCAGTTTTTAAGTTCCTCCCTATTTTCTCCTTGGTTTTATAAGGAATAAAACTTCCAAACCTTACTATCTGAACCTCTTCCCCTCTTTCTAACCCAAGTTTTATTTCTTCTAAGATTTCTTCCACAATCCTACCTAAGGTCCTCTTAGAAAGACCAGTCTTTTCAGCCAAAACCTTTATTACTTCTTTTTTGGTTATCGTCTTTTTCATCGTGGTTTAGCGTTAAATTTATCAAAAATCTTTTTAGCTACCTCATCTTGAATGTGATTGACCTCTTCATCGGTTAAGGTTCTATCTTCAGCTCTATACCAAAACCTCAAACTTACGCTTTTTTGACCTTCTGGAATAGGTGGGCCTTCATAAACCTTCACACAGCTGACCTTCTCTAAGTAAGGAATAGATAAATTTTTAATAAAAGCTAATATCTCTCCCACCTCAAAATTTCTATCAACTACACAGGTTACATCCCTGGTGGTAGAAGGAAACTTAGGAGGCTTTTTAAGCTTTTTAATGCTACCTAAAGAAGGGAAAATTTTCAAAATCTTTTCTAAGTTTATCTCCCCCACCAATACGTTGGTCTTAAGGTCAAAACTCTTTAATATAAAGGTTTTTACTTCTCCTGCAAAACCGATTTTTTCTTCTCCAAGATACAGGTCAAAAGAAAGCCCGCGTCTTAAAAATGGCTCTACAGAATAGGGCTTAAACTCAACTTCAAGGTTTAGGATCTCAAAAAACTCCTCCAAAACCCCTTTAAGGTCATAAATATCAAACTTTTCTGGTTGACTATACCAGCTCTCAAGATTCTTTTGACCCATCAATAAAATTCCCAGGTATAAAGGCTCGTCTGGGAGGAGCTCTTGATTAGGGATAAAAACCTTTCCCGTTTCAAAGATAGCAAGAGAATTAACCTCTCTAAAAAAGTTAAAACAAGCAGTCCTGAGAAGCCCAGGGATTAAAGTAGTTCTCATCACAGACTGGTTAGAGGCAAGAGGATTAGCTATCTCTAAAGGTTTAGACCTAAGGTCTTCTGGATCGAGATGAAGTCTGTCTAAATCCTTTGGGTCTATAAAACTATAGGTAATTACCTCAAAAAATCCAAAGGCTCTAAAAAGCTCCTTTACCTTTTCTTCTAACCTTAAAAATGGGCTTTTCCCTTTAGCCCAAAGGTCTGCTTTAGGAAAAGTAGTAGGTATTTTTTCGTATCCATATACTCTGGCGATCTCTTCGATCAAGTCCTCTGGTATCTTTAAGTCCTGTCTGTAGGAAAAAGGTTTTACTTCAAAACTATCTCCTATAGACCTTACCTCACCCACCTTCGAAAGAATACCTTTTATTTCCTCTACAGGAAGAGAAAACCCTAAATATTTGGTTACCTTTTTTTGTGATAACACGATTTGGGGATACACATAAGGCTTGGGATAAAGGTCTACCATCTCAGAAAAACGCTCGGCCTTAGCTATCTCTAAGATTAACTGAGTCGCCCTTAACACCGCTAACGGTATACCTTCAGGGTCTATGTTTCTTTCAAACCTGTAAGAGCTTTCAGTTGAAACCTTGTGCCTTTGAGAACTCATCCTTATCCATTTAGGATTAAACCAGGCAGCCTCTAAAAAGAGATTTTTTGTTTCCTCAGAAACCCCTGAATCCTCTCCTCCCATGATACCTGCAAGCACAAGGGCTTTCTCTGCATCAGCTATCACCAAATCTTCCTCTGTAAGAGTTCTCTCTATCCCGTCAAGCATCATTAATTTTTCCTGAGGATAGGCTCTACGAACGATTATCGCATGCCCATTTATCTTGTCCCAATCAAAAGCGTGTAAAGGCTGTCCTAATTCTAAAAGAACATAATTGGTGATATCTACCACGTTGTTGATCGGTCTTAAACCACATTCCCATAGTCTCTTTTGAATATAAAAAGGACTTTCCCCTATTTGAACGTTTTCAAAGGTTCTCCCTATATACCTAAAACAACCTTCAGGCTCTAAAATCTTGATCTCACCTTTAAAATATTTACCTTCTTTTAAGTAATCCTCAAAAAGAAGAGGTTTTAACTCCCAGGAAGTTAACAAATGAAGTTCTCTTGCTGCACCCAAGATAGAAAGCACATCTCCTCTGTTAGGAGTTACCGCAAGTTCTAACACAGCCTCCTTTATTCCTAAAATTTCATAAACAGACCTTCCTAACGGAGAACCCTCTGGTAAAACCAGTAAGACCTCCTTTTCAGGGCCTGTCCCAGCTTCATAAGGAGAGAGAAACATCCCCTCAGATTGATACTTTTTTACCCTCTTTACTTCTACCTTATCTCCGGAAAAAGTATTACTCCCAGGTTTGGCTAAGGCTAAAATAAGTCCTGGTTTTACCTGATCTTTCGCTGTGGTAAAGACTGTAAAGACCTCTTTCCCGTCGGTAACTTTACAAAGAGCTACTTCCTTAAGGTCTTCTGGAGTTAAAACTTCTATGATTTTTACCGAGATTATCTCTCCCAAACGTTGGTATGGATCTTCTACTGCTTCAACCTCGATACCACCCATCGTAAAGATTTCAGCAATCTCTTCTGGAGACTTTTGAAGGTCTATGAACTCTGAAAGCCAACTGACGGGGATTTTCATAAGGTCTCTCCTGTCTTAGGCTAAAGATTTAAAGGTCTTTACTTAAAACTTTCAAGGAAATATAGATGGTTATCAAAAAACAGCCTGATGTCATCTATCTCATATTTTATCATCGCTATCCTTTCGATACCAAGCCCAAAGGCAAAACCTTGCCATATAGAAACGTCATAATTAACCGACTTAAACACCTCAGGATGCACCATCCCAGCCCCTAAAATTTCTAACCAACCCGTACCACTACAAACCCTACATCCCTTTCCATTACAAATCACACAACTGATGTCCATCTCAACACTTGGTTCAGTAAAAGGAAAATAGCTTGGTCTAAACCTAACCTTGGTCTTTTCTCCAAAAACCTCTTTAGCAAAATAAGTAAGGACTCCTTTAAGGTCAGAGAAACTCACCTCTTTGTCCACCATCAAGCCTTCTATTTGATGAAACATCGGGGAATGTCTTACATCGTCATCGCATCTATAGACTTTACCAGGAGCGATGATCCTTAAAGGAGGCTTTCTCTCAAGCATAGTCCTTATTTGAATAGGGGAGGTGTGGGTTCTGAGGATACTTCCGTTTTTAAGATAAAAGGTTGCTTGCATATCCCTTGCTGGATGCCATTCTGGGATGTTCAAAGCGGTAAAGTTATAATATTCTGTCTCTACCTCAGGGCCCTGAACCATATCAAAGCCTAAACGCCCAAAAACCTCACAGATTTCCTTAATAACCTGGGTTAATGGATGAAGACCCCCTACTACAGGCCTTCTTCCAGGAAGCGTAAGGTCTAAGCCTGGAAGAATATCTTCCTGTTTAAAAAGAATTTCCTGCTCTTTTTTGACTAAAATTTCTTCTAAGAGATCTTTGAGTTCGTTTAAGATGGTTCCAACTTGTTTTTTTTCTTCCAAAGGGAGGTCCTTAAGCTTTTTAAGATAGCTGGTAAGGACCCCTTTTTTTCCTAAATATTTTAGACGAAAAGCGTTAAGTTCTTCAAGAGTAGAAAGGGTTTCAACATTTTTTAAAGCTTCTTGTTTAAGTTGTTCCAGTTCCTCGATTACCATCATTGCCACTGAGCTTTAGCCACTTCTACCAGCTTAGAAAAGGTTTCAGGCTCAGTTACCGCAAGATAGGCAAGCACTTTTCTGTTAAGGTCAACCCCTGCCTTCTTAAGACCTCCCATAAACTTGCTGTAATTCAAACCATAAGGTCTTACAGCAGCATTAATTCTTATCTGCCAAAGTCTTCTAAAATCTCTTTTCTTTTGGCGTCTATCCCTATAAGCATAAACCAAAGCCCTTTCTACGGTTTCCTTAGCTCTTCTGTAGACGTTTTTCCTCTGTCCCCAGTAGCCTTTGGCTAATTTTAAAAGTTTTTTATGCCTTCTTCTGGTCTTAAAACCACCTTTAGCCCTTGGCATAAACTTTTACCTCCTGTAATTTAAAGATTCAAACTAAAATTTATATGGGATAATCTTAGCCACGTGATCATAAAACCCAGCAAAAATCTCTTTGTATTTTTTAAGGTGCCTTTTGGTTTTTCTGCTCTTTTTCCTAAGAAGGTGACTTTTGCCGGCTTTTTTATGCATAATCTTACCATTAGCAGTAACCTTAAACCTTTTGGCAGCTGAACGGTTAGTCTTCATCTTAACCTTAGCCATAAGACAACACTCCCTTATAAAATTTTTATAATTTGAAAACTTTACACCAATTTTTTATAAAAACAACCCCTTAATCTTCTAACAATTCTTTAAGAATCTCTTGAGAAAGGGAAAAACTTTCCTTTTCAGAAGGGAACACTTTTTCTTTACATTCCTTTATATATTGCTCTAAAGCCTTTTTAAAAGCACCAAATCCATCAAAATAAGCCTTAACAAACTTAGGTCTGAACCTTTTAAAAAGACCTACTATATCATGAAAAACCAAGATTTGTCCATCCACAAAGGGACCTGCACCTATACCTATGGTAGGAACGTTTACTTTTTCGGTTATCACCTTAGAAAGCTCTGCAGGCACACATTCTATAACTATAGCAAAAACTCCTGCCTTCTCTAAAATCTTGGCATCCTTTATCAACTTTCTGGCACTTTCTATGGTTTTACCCTGAACCTTAAGGCCACCTAACTCCGCCGCCCTTTGAGGGGTAAGGCCTATATGCCCAAGCACAGGTATCCCTGCCCTGACGATAGTTTCAACTACCTCTGCCACCTCTTCTCCACCCTCTACCTTAACTCCATGACACCGTCCTTCCTTGATCATCAAACCTGCATTATAAACTGCCTGTTCCTTTGAAACCTGATAGCTTAAAAACGGCAAATCACCTATCCTTATAGTATTAGGAGCCCCTTTACTTACTGCCCTACAAAAAAGAAGCATCTCTTCCATCCCAATAGAGAAGGTATCTTCATGTCCTAACATCACCATCGCCGCCGAATCACCAACAAGGATAAAATCTACTCCTGCAGCCTCAGCAATCTGAGCAGAGGTATAGTCATAAGCAGTTGAGGCCACGATAACCTCTTTTCCCTTTTTTTCCCTAAGACCATAAGGGCTTATTTTGAAAAGAGACATAAACCTTCCTCCAAGGGATTTATACCAAACCTTTCTTTAAGATAAAGATAGCCTTTTTGGGTAAGCACCCTTCCTTTTCTTGTGCGAGCAAGCATCCCTAACCTGATGAGGGCTGGTTCATAGATACTTTCTAACTCTTCAACACTTATACCTGAAGATAAAGCAAGGGACCCTAAACCCACCGGACCACCCTTAAACTCTTTATATAATGTTAAAAGGCACTTTCTGTCCTCAGGAGTAAGTCCCCATTCGTCTATGTCTAAAAGCTCTAAAAACTCTTTTACCAAGCCTTCGTCTACCTTTATATGTTCTTCTGGCTGGCTACGAGTTAACCAGGCAAAATCTTTCAGCCTTCTTAACAGGTTTAAAGCCTGCCTGGGGATGCCCTTTGAAGCCTTGGCTAAACTTAAGGCTGGCTTTTCGTCTATGTAAAGACCGTAAGCTTTACCTACTTTAATGATAATCTCTTTTAATTCTTCGTCAGTATAAAAATTAAGTTTAAAAATAAGCTGAAACCTGTCTCTTAGTGGTGCCAAGCAAAGATTAGGTTTATTGGTTGCGGCAATCAGCGTAAACTTAGGAAGGCTTAACCTGATGGTTTTGGCCACCTGACCTTTACCGATCACGATGTCTAACGCAAAGTCTTCCATGGCTGCATAAAGCACCTCTTGACATACCTTAGGCATACGATGTATCTCATCTATAAAAAGTATATCCCCTTCCTTAAGGTTTGTAAGGACTGCGGCTAAGGTGCCTGTTTTATCGAGGACAGGACCTGAGGTAATCTTAAGGTCTCTTCTTAACTCAAAAGCTATAATCCTTGCTAAGGTTGTTTTCCCAAGACCTGGGGCACCTACAAAAAACGTATGAGGAAAAACTTCTTGCCTGCTTTTTACAGAAGGAATGTATATCTTAAGTTCCTCTTTTATTCTCTTTTGGCCTATAAACTCTTCAAGACTTGCCGGCCTGTATGAAACCATATAAAATTATTATACCACAAAAGAAAACTCCAAATAGTATCAAAAAACATCATTAAAAAAAATTCAAAGCTTAAAATTTCTTTAACAAAAACAAACTTGACAAAAAAGATAGAAGCTGTAAATTTAAAATTAACTAAATATTGTGGTATCTCCAAAGAAAAAACACAATATATTGTATGTAAACTAACAGGAGGATCTTGATGGAACCGTTAGTCAGAAAAAGAACTGGTAAGGTTGTTCCTTATTCTCGTTTTAGGATCATAAACGCTATCCATAAAGCTATGAAGGCTACCCAAATAGGCACCAAGGCTGATGCTGAAAAAATAGCTGATGCTGTGTCTATCTTTCTTTACAGAAATTATTTTAAAAAGGGAGACATTCCTCATGTGGAAACCATCCAGGACATCATAGAAAGAACTTTGATGGAAAGAGGGTTCCCCGAGGTAGCTAAGGCTTATATTCTTTATCGTGAAAAGAGGCGTCAGGCAAGAGAAATCGGGCAAGCCTTAGTTGACGGTATTAACCTTATAGAGGAGTATATAAGCAATGAAGACTGGAGGGTAAAGGAAAACTCTAACATGAGTTTTAGCCTTCAAGGGCTCAATTTTCATGTAAGTTCTTCTATCGTTGCCCGTTATTGGTTAGAAAAGCTTTATCCTAAGGAAATAGCTGAAGCTCATAGAGAAGGAGACTTTCATATTCATGACCTTGGTTGTCTTTCAGCCTACTGCATGGGTTGGGATTTATATGATCTTCTTTTAAGAGGATTTGGAGGGGTTAGTGGTAAGGTTGAAAGTGCCCCTCCTAAGCATTTTAGGTCTGCCCTTGGACAGATAGTAAACTTCTTTTATACCCTTCAAGGAGAAGGGGCTGGAGCTCAAGCCTTTTCTAACTTTGATACCCTCCTTGCTCCTTTTGTAAGGTATGACAAACTAACCTACCCTGAAGTAAAACAATGTATGCAGGAATTTCTCTTTAATGTAAATGTGCCAACCAGAGTAGGTTTTCAATGCCTTTCTGAAGATACAGAAATTTTAACTCCAAATGGTTGGAAGAGGTGGAATGAAGTTAATGAAGGAGATTTTATCTATACTTTTAATCTTGAAAAGGGGACTATAGAACCTGCAAAGGTTACTTATGTGTTTAGAAGGAAGTATGAAGGCATAATGTATAACTTAAAAAATCGCAACCAGGATCAGCTTATCTCACCTGGCCATAGAGTTGTAAGACAAATATTTAATACAGATAAATTTATCCTTCAGCCTATTGAGGAGATACTTGGGTTTAAATCTCCTATTCCAATACCTGTTACAGGAGAAAACTCAAAAGAAGATTATCCCATTTCAGATGAGGAATTAAAGCTTTGTGCCTGGGTTCTTTCAGAGGGTTCAATAGAAAAAGACGGATCTAAAAGAGTTAGTATTTATCAGTCTAAGGAAAAACATCCTGAAAATTACGAAGAAATCAAGGCTTTACTTGAAAAATTGAACCTTGAATATACGGAAAGAGAACAGGAATCCTGGGGGAAATGTATCCATATAAGACTTTCTCCAGAGTCAAGCAAGTTTGTTCATGCGGTAATGGGAAATCCAAAAAAGATATTCCCTTTTTATCTTTATCAGTTAAGTAAAAGCCAGGCTCGTCTTTTCCTTGAAACTTATGCTAAGGGTGATGGATGGATTGATGGAGGGAGGATAAGAATTATAACTACTGATAAAGATTTTGCTGATGGACTTATGGCAGTGGGAGTTCTCGCAGGATACAATGTTTCCATAAGAGAACGTAAACCCGAAATAAATAATAAAAAATTAAGATATGAGCTAACCTTTACTCAGACTAAAACTGATTATATCCAACAAATAGATAAGGTTCCTTACTGTGGTATCATCTGGTCAGTTCATACCGAAAATGAAACTGTAATTGCAAGAAGAGCTGGGCAGGTGTTTATAACTGGAAATACACCTTTTACCAATCTTACCTTTGATCTTAAGCCTTCAAAGCTTTATGCCAAGGCAAATGTCATAATAGGTGGAAAACCTCAAGAAGAAACCTATGAAGAATTTCACAAAGAAATGTCTATGATAAACAGGGCTTTCTGTGAGTTAATGATGGCAGGAGATGCTAAGGGAAGGATTTTTACCTTTCCTATTCCTACTTATAACATCACCAAGGATTTTGACTGGGATAATCCTGAGTATGAACCTCTTTGGGAGATGACCAGAAAATACGGGATACCTTATTTTGCAAACTTTGTCAACTCAGACATGGACCCAGAGGATGCTTTTAGTATGTGTTGTAGGCTTCGTCTTGACAAGAGAGAACTGAGGAAAAGAGGAGGAGGTTTGTTTGGGGCTAACCCACTTACCGGAAGCGTAGGAGTGGTTACCATCAACATGCCAAGACTTGGATATCTTGCTACCTGTGAAGAGGATCTTTTTGAAAGGTTAGAAAGGTTGATGGAACTTGCTAAGGTATCCCTTGAGATCAAAAGAAAAATGATCGAGGATTTTACCGAAAAAGGACTTTATCCCTATTGTAAGGTCTACTTAAGCTCGGTAAAAGAGGCGAAAGGTGCTTACTGGGCTAACCATTTTTCTACCATAGGGCTTGTAGGGTTGAATGAGATGTGCATAAACTTTTTAGGGAAACCCATCTATGATCCTGAGGCTAAAGAGTTTGCGATAAAAGTTTTAAGATTTATGAGAGAAAAGATAAGTCTTTTTCAAGAGGAGACAGGAAATCTCTACAACCTTGAGGCCACCCCAGCAGAAGGAACAAGCTACAGACTGGCAAAAATTGACAAGAAAAAATTCCCCAGGATCAAAACCGCAGGTACTGAAGAAGCCCCTTATTACACCAACTCTTGCCATCTTCCTGTTAACTATACAGACGATATTTTTGAGATACTTACCCATCAAGATGACCTACAGATACTTTTTACTGGTGGAACGGTCGTTCATCTTTTTATCGGAGAAGAAATCCATGATACCAAAGTGGTAAAGGACCTGGTAAAAACTGTGGTAGAAAACTTTAGGCTTCCCTATTTTTCCATCACACCCACCTTTTCTGTCTGTCCTATACATGGTTATCTACCTGGGAGACATGACTTTTGCCCCTATCCTCATTCTGAGGCTGACTTAAACAGGTTTGGGGTAGAGATGGAGCTTCCGATTAGTCTGGCTAAAAATTTTGTTAATGCAGCTGCAGGTTAAAACTCACACCCAAGGAGGATTGAGATGAAAGAAGAAAAGACTCAAAAGGTAAAAGTGGTGCCTTGTGAGGTTTATAGCAGAGTGGTTGGTTATTTTAGACCGGTACAGAACTGGAATAAAGGTAAACAACAAGAGTTTAACGAAAGAAAAACTGTAAGGCTTGACGGTTCTTTCAAAGTAAATTTTTCTCCTGTAGGAAAACATTAATGGAAGACCAAAAAAGGGAGTGTTACCTCTCTTTAGTAAAGGAAAAAAGCTTAAAGAAAAAGGTTGGGGCTGGGGTCTGTGATTTTTGTGGAAAATCCCAGTCCTTTTGTTATCTCTGTACCCACTGCGGTCTTACCATTTGTCAAACTTGTTTTATAGAAAATCAGAGAATGTTTACCAGAAGTGGGGTAACCTGGGTTTGTCCTTCTTGCCTTAACTGGGAAACTCTTTAGACTAAAAATTTAGCTATTAAAGGGGCATGGTCTGACGGCTTAGGTTTAGTTCGAAAACTTTTTTCTACATAAACGTCTCCTAACTTTTCTAACAAAGGCCTAGTGATAAGAATATGGTCAAGACGCATCCCCTGATTTTTCTTAAAAGCCCCAAACTGATAATCCCACCAGGTAAAAACCCCTCGGGCATCGGGATACTTCTCTCGCAAAGTATCATAAAAACCAAAAGAAAGAAGGTCAAAAAAAGCTCTTCTTTCCTTTTCAGTAAAACAGATATGTCCTTCTAATAAACCTGGGGCAAACACATCCTTATCTTCTGGGGCTACGTTAAAGTCTCCCATAAGGATGATAGGGTCCTCAGGAGAAAAGGTTTTCTCAAAAAACTCTTTGAGCTGCCAGAAAAAACTTAGTTTGTAGTAATAGTAATCTGACTCAGGTTGACCTCCGTTTGGTATATACACCGAAAAAACCCAAAGAGAAGCGAAACCAAAGCCCTCAACCTCTATCCCAATAAGCCTTTCTTCTGCATCAGGAAAACTCTCAGGCTCTGAAGTATTTTCGAAACCCCGTTTTATAATCTTTGGAGCCACCTTTGAAAGTAAAGCCACTCCATTTCTCCCCTTCCCTCCAGAATGAACTACATGATAACCTATCTCTTGATAGGGTTTAAAAGGGAAATCTTCAGTCTTTACCTTGGTTTCTTGTAAAGCAAGGAGGTCTGGACCGACCTCCTTTAAAAATTCTAAAACCTGTTCTTTTCTAACTTTTATAGAGTTAACATTCCAGGTAGCAACTACCATGATAAATAGAATTACCCAGCTTTTTTCTTACATCCTCTTTTCTTAGGCTCACAAGAAGAGGATGAATTAGCTTCTGTCCCTTCTTTAACCATCGTGTTCATCTCTCCACATTTAGGGCATTTTTTAGGCTTACACCTTGATTCTTTTGTTTCTCCGCAGTTACTACATTTCCACAACCCCATAGTCCACCTCCTCCTCAAAATAATATAAAACTTAACTTTTATTAATACTCATTTTAGAAAAATTTCAAGACCTTTAATACGAAATTTTCTACCTGTTTTTATCTGAGGGAAATTTTTTTTTTACTGAACATCAACTTAAATATGGTTAATATTTAAAAGTTAAGAGGGATAACCTTGAGGGGTTATCCCTTTGTACTATTTGTCTTACAAAGCTTAAAAAGTTAAGTTTAGCCTTACCCCGAAGATATGACCTTTATTTTCTGGGTTTTCCTCGTACTTAAGCCTATCTTTCATCCATTGCCAGTCAAAGGTGAGATGTGAGGCAAAGAGTTTTTCTTTTTCGTATATAGGAACAGAAAGATAGGCTTCTACAGCTTGTGTATGTTTTAGTTCTTCGTTTTTGGAAGAGGCTTTAAGGTAAGCGTAACCTACCCCTAATTCAACGTTTTTTACACCAAAGGGTTTAAACTTATAGTTCAACCCTAAGGAATACATGCTTTTGTAGTCTATTTCTGCGTCATCATCCTGAAAACCAGCTCTTGCAAAAACCCCAAGGGTATCTTTGATTATATCCTGGTCTATAGAAATACCCCAGCCTTTTAAGGCCTTTTTCTTTTCTCCATCCCAATCAGGGAAACGCTTGTTGGTAGTAAAGGCAAAAACCCGATAGTTTCCTTCTCCAAGAGAGGTCTCCAATTTATAGCCTACCTGAGCAGCATAATAATTATAAATTTTCTTGTCAAACCTCGGGTCCTCATTCTCGTCGGTTTTGCTTTGCATCCCCACTAAGCCTAAGCTAAAAGGCCCTTTAGACCACTCTAAAGCTACTCCATAGTCATAACTTATGAGATTAGCCAGTGGGTTGTTTACAAAGGCCTCATTCATAAACTGTGTCAGCTCATCGTTTGCAAACCGGTTTTGGTCGATGAAAGCGGTTGCGTCTATAATTCCCAAGGTTGTCTTAAGGGTTGAGTTGCCTGGCAGATCAAAGGTTCTTGCATACCAGAGTTCTTGCAAATGGTCTCTTGAACGGTTGTTGATGTTGTGAAGGTCATCCCTGAGGTCATCTGAATTAGGGGAGAGTTTAAAAGGACTAACCTTTTTTAATCCATTTCCTTTGGCAAAACTACCTCTTACAGAAAATTCATCCTTTTCTGTAGGTTTAAACGTAACCCTTGCGTCAAGAACCACAGACCCTTTTTCCTCGTCCTTAAAATCTCCCTTTCTCTTATCTAACCACTGGTAAACCCCTGTCAAGTTTGCCTCGATAGAGAGTTTTTCGTTTACCTCATAAGCCTTAGCCTTAACAGGAACTCCAAAAACCAAAAGACCTAAGGACAAGGTCGTAAAAACCTTTCTTATCATAATCTCCCCCCTGATTTAGTTTTAGCTACATGTTTTTACAATTTTAACATAAACTTTAAAGTTGTGCCACCTTTATCATAAAAATAATTTTTATAAAATTAACCTTGCAAGATGATAAACTACAAAAGATACTATCCAGGCAACGATAAAGGTAACCAAAATTATCTGACAAACGAACTTAAAGGATCCTGCTTCTATCCTCACGGTTGCTGCATAAACCATGCATGGAAAATATAGGAGTACAAAAACCATAAAAGAAAGAGCTGAAGCAGGGGTAAACCTATTTTGAAGTTCAGATAAAATACCTGTACCTTCTTCTGATACCTCTGCCGTGAGGGTAACTATCCTAAAAGTAGAGATCAGATTAACCCCTACTTCTTTTGTTTTTTCAGCAAAAAGCAAAAGCAATTCTTTAAGGTCTTCTTTAAAAGAAAGTTCCTCTTGGGGGTTATCTTCAACATCTCCGCCATAAATTTGTGCCATCGTTGAAACTATAACCTCTTTTGCAGGAAACCCTGCCAAAAGGCTGGCACTACTTGCCCAATCTCCAAAACCTAAGGGTTTAAAAATAGGGGCTATCAGATATCCTGTTTTGCCTAAGATTGAGTCTTCAGGTTTTTCAGGCTTCCAGGGAAGGTTTAGTGCCATCCATATGAGAACATTAAAGGCCAAAACCAAAGTCCCTGCTTTGATCACAAAATGTTTTAGCTTAAGCCAGGTGTGGACGGCAAGATTTTTAAAGGTAGGGATACGATAAGGCGGTAATTCCATGATGAAAGGTCCGCTAACCCCTTTAAAATAGGTTTTGTGAAGAATAACAGCAAGGCTAAGAGCTACAGCTATACCCAACAGATAGATGAAAAGAAGCACCGCTGCCGAGTGAGTTGCAAAAAAAGCTGCCACAAACAAAGCATAAACTGGCAGTCTTGCTCCACAAGACATAAAAGGAACTATAAACATCGTAAGTTTTCTCTCATGCTCCTGTTCTAAAGTTCTACAAGCATATACAGACGAAACATTACAACCAAACCCCATAAGAAGAGGGATGAAAGCTTTTCCCTGAAGACCAAAGTATCTCATGATTCTATCCATAAGAAAAGCCGCCCTTGCCATATAACCGGTAGCTTCAAGAAAGGTTATCATAAACATAATCATCCCGATGATAGGAATAAAAGACAACACAGTCCCTACTCCTACCCAAATCCCATCCACTATAAGAGAATTTAACCAGTCTGTTACCCCTACAGAGGAAAGCCCTGCCTCTATCCATCTTCTAAAAACCTCATTTACAGCTTTGTCTAAAAAATCTATGTAAGGGTTAGCTACATCAAACGCAACCTTAAAAGAAAGCCACATCACCAAAAGAAAAAGAGGTATCCCTAAAATCCTGTTTAAAACTATCTTGTCTATCTTTTCTGTAAGGGTCTCCCGTCTGATTTCTGGGCGTTGAAGCACCATTTTGGCAATTCCGGTTGCTAAACCATACCTGATATCAAGCAAGTAATCGCTAAACTCTACCTCGTGGACTGTCTTAATGTGTTTGAGGATGTTTTCTATTTCTCTTTTATCAAGCTCAATACCCAACTTTTTTAAAAGATCCTCCTCTCCCTCTAACAACTTAAAAACCACAGCCAAGCTTACCCTTTCTAAATCCGGTTTTACCGCTTTTATCCGGTATAAAATCGTTTTTATTAAATCCTCTAACTCCTCTCCATAAGGAAGCTTAGTTGGCACGATTGCCCTTTCAAAGACTTCGATCAAGGCCTCCTTAATTTCTTCAACTCCCTGTTCTTTCACCGCTACCGTTGGGATTGCTTTTACTTTAAGGATGTCTTGTAAAAGTTTTATGTCTACCTTATATCCAAGTTTTTTTGCCTCATCAAACATATTCAAGGCAATTACCATAGGCTTCTCAAGTTCTATCAGTTGTACCACAAAATAAAGGTTTCTTTCAAGATTAGTAGTATCAACCACGCATAAAATAACGTCGTAGTCTTCAAGAAAGAGAAAATCTCTGGTAATGGTTTCGTCTACGGTATAAGGGGTTAAACTGTAAGTACCAGGTAAGTCGATGAAGTGCAAAATATAATCTTTGTAAGATAGTTTTGCCTGTTTTTTTTCTACCGTTACCCCAGGCCAGTTGCCAACTTGAAGGTTAGCCTTGGCAATGGCGTTTATCAAACTTGATTTACCTGTGTTAGGATTACCAACCACTGCTATCTTTATTTCTTTCATCCTATCACCTCCACCTCTATCAACTCTGCCTCTTTTTTTCTGATAGAAAGATGATATCCTCGCACTTCTACATCTACAGGGTCAGCAAGAGGAGCAATCCTAACTATTTGAAGCTCAACCCCAGGGGTTATACCCATTTCCTTTAGGCGTTGTTTTACCGAGGGGGGGCCTTCAACAGAAACTACCTTAACTCTCTTCCCTAAATTAACCTTAGAAAGTTTTAGCATCGTTTTTCACCTCCTTTTAAGATTTGTTTATCAACCCTAACCAATCCCTTATTCTTTCTTCCATGCTAAGAAAAATGTCTACTATTTCTGGGTCAAACTGAGAACCTGAGCCTTTTTTAAGTTCCTCCAAGGCCTCTTCAAAACTTAAAGGATTTCTGTAGGGACGCTTGTCTGTCATCGCAGAAAAGGCATCAGCTACAGCTATTATCCTTGCTCCAAGAGGTATTTCCCGTTTTTTAAGACCTGCAGGATAACCCTTTCCATCCCATCTTTCATGATGATAAAGCACCATCTCTATAACCCCTCCTTTGCCTTGAAAAATTCTGATATCCTTGAGATAATCTGCCCCAATCACTGGATGTTTCTTGACTATCTTCCACTCCTGCTGTGTTAAGGGACCTGGTTTTTTCAAGATTTCATCAGGTAGAGCAAACTTTCCGATATCATGGAGATGTCCTGCTATATGAATAAGGTCTTCCAGTTTAGGAGGAAGTCCTAAGGATAAAGCAACCATGTAGCTTAACACCGCTACTTTTTCTGAGTGGTATTTGGTATGCAGGTCTTTACTTTCCATGAGATTGGTCAAGACTTCGCAGATTTGATGAACAGTAACCATCAAAGGCTGACATTTTTCTATCTGACAACATAACTCTACGATTTCAGGGTCATAAAGGCATTGTCTGGCCAACATCTTCCCTACTCCTCGCATAGAAAAACCAAATTTTTTCCAGATCTTTTGGCCTGATAAAGGGCCTTATCAGTCATCTCAAAAAGTAGTTCTAAAGGTCTAACCGGAGGAGCTCCACAAACCCCGAGACTTAGAGTAACTCCTAAGGTCTGTCCTTGCCACCAGACTATATGATCAGCCACAGCCCTTCTTATACGTTCTGCTATCAATTGTCCTATCTCAACGGTTGTGTTCCTCAAAAATAAAACAAACTCCTCTCCACCCATCTAACAGCCAGGTCTGTTTTTCTTAAGTTCCTTCTGATAACTTGAGAGATGTCCTTTAAAACCTTATCTCCTGCCTGGTGCCCAAAGGTGTCGTTGAATCTTTTAAAATCATCTACATCAGCTAAAACCAAGCAATACGGTGGGTTGGCTAACTCTTTTTTTAAGAGATTTTCAGCAAACTGTCGTGTTAGAAGACCTGTCAACTGATCAACCCTTGCAAAATCTCTCAACATCTCATAGGAGGTTTTCAATGGTCTAACCAAGATATGCTTTAGGAATGCTTTATCTAAAGCCACTCTACTTTCGTTAAACCTGACTACCACCCTATCTCCAGAAGGGTCCTGATGGATAATTTCTACCAAAGTTCCCTCCTGAACGCCAATGCTTTTTAACCTCAGGCTTAAGTCAAAGGAAGAAATACATATCACCTCAGCCAATTCTCCTAATGGGAAGTTAGACAGGGGATAAACGGTAAATTTTTGACATTTTCGTATACTCATCCCTGCCTCCCTCCTTTAAACTATGATTTATGGTTTGTTTTAAGAACCATTATTTTCATCGCCAGTTTTCGGCTTAGCGCGATAAAAGTTTCTTCTACCCTAAGAAGAATAGGATTACCTGGTCTGTTTTGTTTTACCTCTACTACCTGCCCGGGTTTAAGACCCATAGACCCAATCTTTTGGTTAACAACATCTTTTTTACCTTTTAGACAACACTCAACACCACCACAACCTCTACAGGTATACCAAGAATCAACCTTTAAGTCTGAAGAAAGAGAATAGATTTTGCCAAGCTCTCCTTCTCTAAGAAGAGCTAAAGGAATTAATCCCTTTTCTTTTAAACCCTCAACCATGTCTGACCTCCCTTATTTAATTTATTCTGCATTTCATTTTCAATAAATCTGCAAAAAAAATTTAGGCATCCACCTTTAACTGGTCGATGAGCTTTTTGAGTCTACAGAGCCCTTTGGCACGGCAAAAGATACATTTTTTCTTACCGCAACTTTTAGCCAGCTTAACGAGTTCATGAGATACACATCCCGTTATTATGACGATGTAATCAGCTGATGAAAGGGAATGAGGAGCTTGAGGAGACCATCTGTTGATAAACCTGAGTTTCAGCTGGTTTTCTTTAGCATATTCTTCTAACTGAGGTTTTAACCTATCGTGCCCTCCTACGACTGCAACTGTCATACCTGGCCTCCTGTTTGTTTTTACCATCCTGCTTTTTAAAATTGCAATTGAAATTAAATCTCAATTTACTCATATTTTTTATTTTGTCAAGTCTTTTTAGGGTGTTTGAATTTTAAATTTTTAAGGTATTTGAATTTTTACCCCCTTGACAAAATTTTATCCTGCATTATAATTTTTATTAAAAATTAGTTTTAATTAAAAATAATTACAGGAGGTGGATTATGGAAGAGGTAAAAGAAGTAATCAGTATGCCAAGGATTGGAGACCAAGCCCCAGGTTTTGAGGCTATGACCACGATGGGACCTATCAAGTTTCCAGAAGACTTTAAAGGACAGTGGGTAGTGTTCTTTTCCCATCCGGCAGACTTTACTCCAGTTTGTTCTACCGAGTTTTTAGCCTTTGCTCAGATGAACGAAGAGTTTGCCAAGAGAAACGTCCAGCTTTTAGGTCTAAGCATAGACAGTGTGTTCTCTCACATCGCCTGGGCTATGAACTTAAAGGAAAAAACCGGGATAGAGATTCCCTTCCCTATAGTAGCTGATGCTGATGGCAGAGTAGCGAAGCTTTATGGGATGTTACATCCAGGAGAAAGTTCCACCGCTACCGTAAGGGCTGTTTTTATCATAGACCCTAACGGTAAGATAAGGGCTATTATTTACTATCCTCTTTCTGCAGGAAGAAACATGAGAGAAATCTTAAGGTTGATTGATGCCTTACAAACTGCTGACAAGTATGGGGTAGCCACCCCTGCCAACTGGGTGCCTGAGCCTCAGGTTTGGGAGTTTACTGAGGAAAACACAAAGGTAATAGTACCTCCTCCAACCTCCTATGAAGAGGCAGTAAACAGGGCTAAACAAGGCTATGAATGCATTGACTGGTATTTCTGCAAGAAAAAACTGAGTTAGAGGGAAAAACATGTCTACAGGTTGTGTAAGCCCAGACGGAAGGCTTAGCGAAAAGGCTCTTGGGCTGTTAAAGTTGTTAGAAGAAAAAGGGGCTCTTACCCCTGTTGAAATAGCAGAAATAACCAAAAGACCCCTTTTTCAAGTAAGAAGTTCGCTAAGAGAACTTACAGAGGCTGGGTTTATTGCCTCATCAGAAGGGGAAAAATACAGTCTTACAGAAAAAGGACGTGCAGCCTTAAGCTAAACCTCTTTTATTTTTATAAAAACAGGAGGAAGGGAAAATTCCTTTCCTCCTGTTTAAACTTTTTCATGTTTAGGGTATAATTTAACCCCAAAATTTTTCTTAAAAAAGTTACCTTCTAAGCCTTTTCCAACATGTCTTTTTACTTTCTCCTTTTAAATTCACCACGAGGAAATTGACTTTTTATGTTTTTATGTTAACCTTTCTAAAATTTTTGGTTAACGAAATTTAAACCCTTTATCTAAAAACCAAAATTTACTTTAGCATGGAGGGCAAAGATGGGGATAGGCAGGATTTTAGGAATAGGAGGGGTTTTGTGTTTTTTATTTAACACAAATGCAGAGGCTGAAAACAGCGAAAAGATTACCTCGGTTTTTCTTGAGGAGGTAAAGGTTACAGCCCAGGCAAGTGTTGAAACGGTTGAACGTGTCTCTCAAGAGGTGAAAGTATTAAAAGAAGGTTGGGAGTTAAAGATCGGGCCTGAGAAGTTTTCTAATTTGCAATTTAGAGAAAGAGGAGAGTTTGGGGTGCAGCAGGATCTTTCTATCAGAGGTTCTACGTTTGAGCAAAATCTGGTAGTTTTTGAGGGTATAAGACTTTCTGACCCTCAAACAGGGCATCATCTTATGAACCTTCCTTTCACTCAAGAAGAGCTTTCTTCTGTAGAGTTGCTGGCAGGAGGAGCAAGTGCCCTTTATGGCCCTGGTGGTTTTGGTGGAGCCATCAACTTTAACCTCAAAAAGCCAGAAAAGGGAGTTTTTTTATCAGGAGGATACGGAAGCTATGACCTATGGGAGATGAAAGGTAGCTTAGGTTTTGTGTTAGGAAAAACCCCGATAGGGATCAACCTTTCTCAGCAGAAATCAAACGGTTTTATCTGGAACCGAGATTTTGACATAAGAACCTTTAATACCTACGTAAAAGACCAAAGTAAACTAATTTTTTATGGTTTTCAGGAAAAAGACTTTGGGGCAAGAAATTTTTATACCACTAAATACAACACAGAATGGGAAGAAACAAGGACCCATCTTTTTGTAGCCAAAAAGAATTTTTACGGAAATTCATGGTTTTTTGAGCCTGCACTGCTATACAGAATCCATTATGATACTTATCTTCTTGATCGCAATAATCCAGACTTTTATAAAAACCAGCACAAATCTCAGGTATTAAGGGCAAACTTGCCTTTAAGGTTAGAAAAAAGACTTGCTGACTATGTGGTTGGAGTTGAGGCTTCTTATGAAACCCTTGATAGCTCAAGGCTGGGAGACCATGTTAGACAAGGGTTAGGGGCTTATTTTTGGATATATCCGAAGATAAGTGATAAATTTTTCCCAAGCCTTGGGGTTCGATATGACAGCCTGGCTAAGAATGAAGACCTCTTTTCTTACTACTTAGGGCTTGCCTATCTGATCAACCCTAAGCTAAAAACCAGGGCCTCTTTTAGTTTTTCCTATAGAGCTCCAAGCTTTACAGAACTATACTATGATTCGCCTTATACCAAGGGTAACCCTGGTCTTTCTAACGAAAAGGCCTATAACTCAGAAATAGGTTTTGATTATAAGACCTCACACGTTGCTCTTTCAGGAACGCTTTTTTATAGAACAGGGAAAGACATCATAGACTGGATAAAGGTAGGAGCTATAACTCAAGCTCAAAACATAGAGGAACTAAAAACCTTGGGAGCTACCATGGACTTAAACATAGCATTTAACAGGATTAAACCGTTTCTAAGCTATACCTACTTAAACCAGGTAGCCAAAAACCTAAGTTCAGCCAGATACCAGGGTTCTTATCTAAGATATAACTTAGTAGGTGGGGTTTATGCAAAACTTCCCTGGGATATAGATTTGATCGTTAGCGCCAACCTGAGAAAACCCTATCGAGCTAATGAGATATACCTTTTAAACCTGGAATTGAAAAAACAGTTTAAAACCGGGGTTGGCCTTAGTTTATGGGGAAAAAACCTTCTTGACGAAGAATATGAAGAAATAAAAGGGGTAAAGGCCTGGCCTCAAACCTTTGGGTTAAGAATAGAGTTTAAAAAGTAATCTGTTTAAAGGGGCGTTAACGCCCCTTTAAACCATTTAAAAGATTTTTACCAGTTTTCACAGACTAATTCAAAGTAGGCTCTTGGGTGGTCGCAAGAAGGACACTTTTCAGGTGCTTCAAGTCCTCTGTGAATATAACCGCAGTTTCTGCATCTCCAGATGACTTCTATCTTTTTCTTGAAAACCGTTCCTTCCTTCAGGTTGTTGGCTAAAGCAAGGTATCTTTTTTCATGAAACTGCTCAGCTATAGCTATGGCTTCAAACACTCTGGCAATTTCCTCAAAACCCTCTTCTCTTGCGATCTTAGCAAAGGTAGGATACATTACTTTATATTCATAGTTTTCTCCACTTGCTGCATGAAGCAGGTTTTCAAGGGTATTTCCCAGTTTTCCTGCAGGAAACTTAGCGGTAATCTCTACCTCTCCTCCTTCTAAAAACTTATAAAGCCTTTTTGCATGTTCCTTTTCCTGGTTAGCAGTCTCCTCAAAGATAAAGGAAATCTGGTCAAATCCCTCTTTTTTAGCTATAGAGCTGTAAAAGGTATAACGGTTACGCGCCTGGGACTCTCCAGCAAAGGCAGTCAAAATGTTCTTTTCTGTCTGGGTGCCCTTTAGACTTTTCATACCTAACCTCCTTATTATTTTTTTTATTTAAAAATTATTATAAAGTATTTTCTCTAAAAGTCAAGACATCAATTTTTTAAATTATTTTTATAACCTTTGAGTCTTCACCTAACCGGTAGATAACTTTTATTTAGGAGATGTAAGGGGTGGATTAGAAAAAAGGAAAGATACCCTGGGAAGGCTAACTAACCCTTCCCAGGGAGAAACAAAAAATTATCTCTTAAGATTTATCAGTTCTTCAAGCATGGTATCTGAGACGGTGATGATACGGGAATCAGCCTGGAAGCCTCTCTGAAAGACAATCATTTTTACAAACTGTTCTCCCAGGTCTACGTTAGACTGTTCTATCGAGTTAGGAGCTATAGTTCCAAGGCCATTGCTACCTGGTTTTCCGGTTACAGGAGGTCCTGAGTGGGTGGTTTCTTTAAAGAGATTACCCCCTACTTTCTGCAGCCTTTCAGGAGCGTTAAAGTTTGCCAAAGAAACCATCCAGAGAGGAATAACCCTTCCGTTAGAGTAATTGCCGGTGATAATACCTTGGTTGTCTACAGTTATACTTTCCAAGGCACCTGGGCCAAAACCGTCTTGGTCGTAAAAAATGGTGGCATTAGAGGTTGCGTATTGCGTAGTTCTTACAGATTCAGACCTCCAGGAGTCTTTAAAAAAGTATCCAAAGTTTAACTCTATTTGCTGAAGGTCATTTCTTACAAGACCTTGATCTTGCGAGTTTGGTGGGTAAATATCATATGGAAAATCTATGCCCAAAAAGTCGGCTATCATAAGGGGGTAACCGTGTGAACCAAGGGCTGAAAATTTATCCACCGGGTCTGGAACAGGATTACCAGAGGTATCTACCACCTGAACTAAAGCCCCGGTGTTTGCATCCAAACGGTAGGTTTCATAAAACTTTTTTACATTTCCTTGGTTATCAAATTCAAGCCTACCATACATCAATACCCCTTTTAAACTCTTAGCCTGCACATTACCTGAGGGTATTTGAAGCTGTTGAGTAATCGTTCCTTCTTCGTACTGCCACTGCATAGGAAGGGTGTCTTTGGTAAAATCTCTTGCGTCTTCATTAGGGTTACAAGCCACCAAAAATTCGTAAACGTTATCTTTGGTGGTAGGGTTATAATAAACCGTAATCTCATGAGGAGTCCCAAGGGAATCATACACAGTAAGGGTTGTTCTGTAAGAATAGGCGGTAGAAGGTATAGGAACATCCTGTCTTGCATCCCAGTATGAAAGAAGGGTATCAGTTTCCTGTAAGGTAAACACTGTAGCAGTTGGTGTACCACCGCTATACCCTAAGTTAGACCAGTCTAAGTTGATCCTTTGAGTGGTTCCATCAAGAAAGAAGAAAATGTTCGTTTCATCAGAGTTGTCACCTTTTACAAGGAGGGTCCCTGTCTCTTGAGTAGGGTCATCAGGATTAGTTGCAGGGGTTGCAGCAGGGTTTTCAAAAACCCTATAGTCCCACCTGCCATCGGTGCTGTCATACCTTATATACACACGTAGCTTCCTTTGCGTTCCGTTAGCATCTATTACCTGAGGATCAGTAGGAGCAATAAAGTCTATGTATTCCCAGGTATCTGGATCTACATCACCTGACAATTCTATCATTCCTGTTCTTCCTGGCATCTTAATGTCGTTAGCACCGTTTACATGGGTAACTCCACTCCAGTCTAAACTTATTAGCTCTTTGGTAGAGGGGAGTTCAAAAGAGGCTCTAGTTGAGGTGCTGTCTGTAGAACTGACTATAGTCTGGTTTGTTTCCAAGTTATAGATTTCATAGGCCCATTTTTGGGTGGCTGCGTTATATCCAAGTCTTATTCCTATCTTATTGTCTTTACCATCTACGTCCCTTATTACTACCTCATAATAGCCTGCGTTAGGGAAATAAGTATAGTTTCCGTCTGAAGGGTCGTCGTATAGATTTCCGCTTAAAAAAATAAGCTTAGTTCTTGTTTCCTCTCTTGCATCTAAGTTTGTGATAACATCTATCTTAGAAGTCTTAACCGGAGGAGAAGAGCGGTCTATTTGAATGTCGGTGATAGCACCGGTTATGTCTCCGGTTACCTCATCTATCCTCCATCCTTGCACCCTTAACCCACCTGCATTAACTAAATATCCTGTTTTATCTATCACAAACTGTCCGTCTCTGGTGTAAAACACATTTCCTGTACTTTTAGGGTCTTTTACGATAAAAAACCCTGATCCGGCTATAGCCATATCAGTTGGGTTGGCTGTTGATTCAAAAGACCCTTGATTAAAAAGAGAATAAAGTGCCTGAATACTTGCTCCTCTTCCAAGTTGTCCTGAGCCAGCCCCGGTATTGATACTTTGAGACATAACATCACTAAAAGAGATCCTGGCACCTTTAAACGCGGTAGTATTTAAATTAGAAACATTGTCTCCGATTACGCTCATACCATGTCCAAGGGCCCTCAACCCACTTGTTCCTGTAAACAAGGCATCGGTCAAACCCATATCAACACCCCCTTTATATTTTTATCGGATTTTTTTATCGTTTACTTAAGAAATCTTCTAACATCTGGTCTGCGGTGGTTATCACCCTGGTATTACTTTGGAAAGCCCTCTGCAAGGTAATTAAACTCACCATCTCAGAAGCTAAATCTACGTTTGAGTTTTCGAGGGCTCCAGAAAGAAGCCTTCCCCTTTCAAAAACCCCGGGAGAAAAGATAAAAGGCTGAGCCCCTTCTCTTGCCATAAAAAGTCCATTTCCTACCTTAATCAAATTTTCTTCATACCCAGAAAAGTCTGCTAAGAAAATCTTTGAAACCTCTATGTTTTTGTTGTTGGTATACCAGGCAACCACCTTACCTTCTTCGGTAATCACCTCTATCTTGTCAAATACCCCTACTGGATAACCATCTTGGTTAAAGTACATCTGAGCAAAAGGGTTAGCCTGAAGTTTACTGGGATTGGCAGATCTCGTTATACTTCCGTCTGGTTCTACCCTGAAACCAAGGTTTAAGGTTATGGTTTGGGTAGCACCTCCTATGTTTACCTGAAACTGTGGTCTTCCAAGAGTGGTTAAATCCATCGGTGGGTCAACTGTGGGGTCAAAGGAAGAAGGGTTGGTTATCTCCCAAAAATTAGCCCCCACTATATCTCCGTTACCTCCAAAAGATAGCCTTCCATACAAAAATGCCCCTTGATATTTCCCTGAACCTCTTCCGTCTAAGGTGGGGTCTTCCAGGGCAAACAAAAGCTCATATTCATTAAGATTTGAAGTGCGGTCTACATAAAGCTTAAAGTTAGTCTTGTTCCCAAAGGAATCATAACCATAAAAATCAAAGACATAATCAAACTTCTGATTTTCTATTATGTTAGAAGAGGTTGCATCATAACTTTGCCAAAGTGGATCGTCTATAGGTTCAACAGGTTTGGTGCTATCAAAGATAAGCTGAAGGTCTATGTTAGATGTGCTTTTAGGAGGCATAACCTTAGGGATAAGATATGGTTTAAGATTGGTTAAATCGGCTGAAGTTGCATCTGGATCTGAACCCAAAAGGTAAAGTCCCATACTGTTTTGTAAGGCCAAGTGTTGTTCGTCTACCTGGTTAACAAAAAACTGTCCATCCCGAGTAAAAAAAATATTTCCCTTTTGGTCTGAGACCACAAAGAAGCCCTTACCAGAGATGGCAAGGTCAGTTGGAGAATCTGTGGTTACGATAGCCCCTTGGTTAAAAAGCGTTCTTATAGCCTTTACGTTACTTCCCAAACCTTTTTCTCTTCTAAAGGTTTCTGCATAAGCTTCTACCAGGGCATTGGCAAACTCATACCTACTTCCTTTAAACCCGGTGGTGTTAAGGTTAGAGATGTTGTCTGCAGAAACATTCATTCCCATAGAAGTGGTTAACACCCCGCTATATCCTATATACATGGCACCAAAAAGTCCCATTTCTTAACCTCCTATCAATTCTTTGATGTCAGAAAGGTTAATTTCCTGGACCCCGTTTATCACAAGCCTGTTTTCTTCCCCTAACTTAGCTCCTGTAACTTTAGCTACCATCGTTGGTTTTACCGAATTGACCGTTTTACCATCAAAAAGGAGGATAGAAAAGGTATAGTTACCATCAGGCACAGAGTTTCCTGCCTGATCCTTTCCATCCCATTCTATCTTATAGATCCCTTCTTTAAGGTCTGTAAGGGTTATCTTTTTTACCAGATTACCTTTAGAATCCCTTATAACTATTTCTCCTCCGGTGACAAACCCCTCAACCTTAAACTCACCCCCTAAAAACTGACCTTGCTCTACCCTTCCTATGTTTGAATCTACCTTTACCTTTTTATCTACCAAACTTGAGACATAGGTAAGATTAAGGTTTTTACCAAGGTCAACCAAACTCTTTAAGGTGTCGTTTATGTTAAAAAGCTGGTCTACCTGATTGAACAAAGCAAGTTGAATAGCCATATCGTTGTTTTCAAGAGGTTTCATAGGGTCTTGATACTGAAGTTGAGTAACAAAAAGTTTTATAAAATCATCTTTTTGTAAAACTTTTTTAGGTGTTCTCTGGGTATTCTGAGAAGAGCTGTTTACTGAACTAATGGTAGAACTATTGGTGTTAACCGGGGTGGTAGCCATAACCTTTTTCCTCCTTAAACGATAAAATAATGTTTTCCCTTTAGGTTTTTGAACCCTTTCTCAGGGGGTAAAATATTAGGATCTTGACTTTGTGCTTCTAAACCGGTTTTTAACCCCTTAGGCCCCTCTCTTTTCTCTCCAGATCCACCTGCAAACCCCTGATAACCCCAGTTAAGCTGGGTCTGGAAATCTTTAAGAGAGAGCCCAAGTTCTTTTAAACTTTCTTTTATGGTTTCAACGTTATTTTGAAGTTCACGAAAGGCCTCCTCTTTCTCCACCCTGGCTACGATGATTACCTCTTTTTCTTTAACCTTAATCTCTAAATCAAGACCTCCTAAATGGGGAGGTTCAAGCCTTACATAAGCCTTCTTTTCTCCTTCTGGAAGGACCTCTGCCGAAAACCTCTTCACAAACTCAAAAAACTGAGGAGACATCTTATCTCCTTCTAAGAACTTTACAGTCTCTATGTTTACCATGTGCTGATCCTCAGTCTTTAGGTGAGACACTTGATGGTAAAAAAATTGAAACCGTGTTAACTCTCCCTGCCCTTCTTGAAAAACTCCCTGTTTTTCCTTTGATAAGGAGATACCCTCAGCTAAAAAAGTCCCTTTTTCTTTAATCCTTTCAAAATATTTTTCAAACATCCCAACACTTTTATCTGAAACCTCTTGAGGACCTGAAGGCTTAGTAGATAATCCCTTAATCACCTCAAACGGGGCTTCAGCCAAGTTCAAACCCTTTACTTCTGCATTTCTCTCCCCTAAAATAGTCTGTTGTTCAGACAATCTTTCTCTTAACTTATTAAACAAACTATCGACAACCTGATTATTGGTTATAAAACCTTCCTTTAAACGTGCCTCAGCTTGATTTACAACCTCTAACAACCTTGGATTTAACCCTAAAAAGTTTTTATCAGAAAAAACCTCGGTCTTTAATCTTTCTTCAAGTTTTTGTATCAAGTTCTGAAAAGATAAACCATCCTTTCCCTCTAAAACTGTTTGTAATTTTTGTCCTTGGAGTAAATTTTGCTCTTCCTCCGTAACAGGTAGATCAATTTTTATCTTAAAAAACGAATAAGCCCAAAGAGACGTCATCTCTTCGTTAGACTGAAATCCATTTTCTATCTTATGGTTTAGCCAGGTTAGAAAATCAGTTTTAAGGTCAGGTAAAGATAAAAGTTTGTTCAATTCTTCATAAACCCTAAGTTTTTCTGAGGGATTAATTAAAAATCTATCCAAAAGTTCTCCCAACGCCTTTTGGTTTAGATTTAACCCAAAAACCTCTGTTAATCCTTCTTTAGATATGGATTGAATAACTCCATCCAAGTTAATACCTGTCCTATCAACCAAATATCCCCAAAACAAAAAACTCCACACACCTTGCAGGTCCTCATCTTGAGCTTGGTCTTTTTGAAAAATCTTAGTGTGAGACAGACCTTCAGTTTGTGTTCCTTTAGTCTGTATTAAACCCTGAACTTGGTCTGCGTTTATACCCTGAGAACTCAACAGCTGAGAAGAAGGATCTCCGTTAGAAAGCAAATAAAGAAGGATAACTTGTAGAAAGTTAAATTCCTGATTAATCTCTCCTGAAATACCCCCATTAGATAAAAAAAGGTTGCCACAGGAACAATTATTTGAATTTAAATTTATCTTCATCTTAGCTCCCCTCAAGGCTTTTTTAATTTAAAATCAAAAAGTGTGCCTAAATTTGAAAACTTAGGCTTTGGCAAAACTTAAGAAAAATGAAAGGTTAGCCGAAAAGGAGTTAGATCAGGGCAGGAAAAATTAGTCCTGTTTATTGATAAAGAGAAGGGAAAAGATTTCCTAAAGGTGTTTAGTATGGATAAAAAAGAAAGGTAAGATAAAGATAAAGGGTTCTGTAAACCATGTCTACCCAAGGTTTGGGGTAGATACCGATCAAAAGGGTAAGAAAAGCGGTTATACTCACAGGGAACCAAACCCCAGGTTCCCAACGGTAGGAAAAGGTTTCCTCAGTTTTTTCCATGTAGATAAACTTTAAAACCCTAAGATAAGGATAAGCCCCTATCACTGAAAAAAGAACAGCTAAGATAGCTACCCAGATATATCCTGACTTAACCAAACCGATAAAAAGATAAAATTTTCCCATAAAACCTGCTGTCGGAGGAATCCCTGCTAAAGCAAACATAAAAATCAAGGTTAAAAAACTAAGCCCAGGGGAGATTTGGCTCAAGCCTGACAGTTTAGGTATATAAAGAAGATCCTTTTGGTAGTTGGCCAAAAACACCGCTATACTAAACATTCCTATGGTCATGATAAGATAAACCCAAAGGTAAAAAATCGTAAAGCTATAGCCTATCAGGTCTCCAGTAATCAGGCCTAAACCAGCATAACCTGCATGTGCAATAGAGGAAAAGGCAAGCATCCTTATCAGATGGTCTTGCTTGATAGCAAGCACATTTCCGATAAGAATGGTTAACAAAACCACAGGAATAAGTATTTGCCCTATCTTGGCTTTTAAAGGAATAAAGGCTACCATAAGCAACTTTATCAGACAGGCTATAACCACAAACTTGATTATGGAGGCGATAAAGGAGGTTATAGGCAAGGGTGCGCTTTCATAAGCATCAGGAGCCCACATATGAAAAGGCACAAAGGACATCTTCACCGAAAAACCTGCCAAAATAAACAAAAATCCTAACAGCACATAGGTTAACTCTGCCTTACCAAACAGACTTTGGGCAATCTGCATAAAAAACAAAGATCCGGTAGCACTATAAACCAACCCCATACCCAAAAGTAAAAATACCGACCCCATAGCTCCAGCCAGGAAGTATTTAAAAGAACCTTCTAAGGATTTACGCTGTTGGGCAAAGTTTAACGCTATCAAAAGGTATACAGGGAAACTCATCAGCTCCATCGAAAGATACATGGTGATCAAATCCATAGAAGAAAGCATCAAAAAAGCACCTATCAGAGAAAGGATCAAAAACCCATAATACTCCCCGTAGTTAAGCTGTGAATGATAGGTAAGATAGTTCTTAGAAAGGATAACAACCAAAAAGGCACCAAACAAAACGATAAACTTAAAGACTATCGAGAAAAAATCGTTTTGATAACTTAACGTAAACCCTCCAAAAGGCGAGATTAAAAGCACACCACTTGCTATCAAAAGAGACAAAAGGGTTAACCAAAAGGCATATCCTTTGTTTTTAAAAAATCTATCAAAAAGAAAAATAAAACAACCTACTAGCAAAAGAAGAATCTCAGAAAGTATCACTCCAAAGTTAAGCTCTATGGTCATAATTGTAAGCCTCCTTAAAACCTTAGGTTATTAAGTAAATGCTCGATAGAGGTGGTCATGTAGTCTAAGAAGAGTTTAGGATAAAGCCCTATCAAGAACACCAGAACCAACATAGGCAGCAAGGATAAAAATTCGTTAACCCTTAAAGGTGCTAACCCTTCTATATTAGGATTTACCCTTTCAAAAAATACCCGCTGGTAAAGCCAAAGCATATAACCTGCCCCGATGATAAGACCTAAGGCAGCGAACACAACCAAGAGTTTGTTGGTAAAGAAAGTCCCTAAAAGGATCAGAAACTCCCCGATAAAACCGTTGGTTCCTGGAAGGCCGATCGAGGCTAACGTAAAAATCATAAAAAAGGTAGCATAAACAGGCATGACAGAGGCAAGCCCTCCATAATAGCTTATCGCACGGCTATGAGTACGGTCATAAACAATGCCTACACACATAAACAAAGCACCGGTTACGATTCCATGGTTAATCATCTGTAAGATAGCTCCTTTCATAGCTATAGGATTAAAGGCAAAAATTCCCAGGGTTACAAAACCCATATGACTAACCGAGCTATAGGCAATAAGCCTTTTTAAGTCATCCTGAGCAAGACAGGCCAAACCTCCGTAGATGATAGCTATCACCGAAAGTAAAAGTAATAACGGAGCAAACTCCTGGGCTGCATGAGGAAACATGGGTAACCCGAACCTTAGAAAACCGTATGCCCCAAGCTTAATCAAAATACCAGCTAAGATAACAGACCCAGCGGTAGGAGCTTCAGTGTGAGCATCAGGTAACCAGGTATGAACAGGCCACATAGGAATTTTTATCGCAAAGGCAAGGGCAAACCCTAAAAACAAAAGTTTCTCAGTCAAACCCCCAAGAGGAACCCCTAAAAGCTTGGTGTAATCAAAAGTTCCAAATTTAAGGAAAAGATAGATAATGGCAATCAGCATAAAAACTGACCCAAAAAAGGTATAGAGAAAGAACTTAAGGGTTGAATAGATCCTTCTTGGTCCTCCCCAAATCCCTATGATAAGATACATCGGAATAAGCATCGCCTCCCAAAATACATAAAAAAGAAGCAGGTCAAGGGCACAAAGGGTCCCTACAATCGCTATGTTGGTAAAAAGGAGAGCTAAATAAAACTCCCTGACCTTTTCCTTGATGGAATCCCAGGAAATGGTGATACAAAGTAAGGTGGTAAGGGTAGTAAGAGGTATAAAAAGGATGCTTATACCGTCTACCCCAAGAAAATAATAACTGTTTAAAGAGTCTATCCAGAGTCTCTTTTCTACAAACTGAAACCCAGGATTTTGAAAATCAAAGGAAAATAGAAGTAAAACCGACAAACCAAAGTCTATCAACATCGTAAAAAGTGCTATGCATTTGGCTGTATATTCAAATCTTTTTCCTAAAAGAAAAATCGGTAAAGCCCCTAATAAAGGGAGCCATAATATTACCGAAAGTAGATTGTTTTGTAAAAACTCCATAAACCTTCCTCCGCTTCTATCTTAGGCAAAAATACAAAATAAAATAAAGAATAAGACCTACCAAGATAAAAGTATTGTAATGGTTAACAATTCCTGAGTGCACCGTCCTTAAACCTGAGCCTGCAAGACTTATAAGTTTGGCTGTGCCGTTGATAATCCCTTCTATCAAAATACCGTCTGAAATCTTAGTAACCATCCATTTAGCTGTCCATAAGGTAGAACGTACAAAAAGTAAATCATACACCTCGTCAAAATACCATTTAGCATATAAAAATCTGTAGACTGAAGGAAGGTTTTGGGATAACCAAAACTGAAGGCTTGGTCTTTTAAGGTAGACTATCCAGGCTAAAAGGATACCCAAAAAGGCTGCCATAACAGAAAGTCCCATCAAAAGATACTCAGTCTGGTGTTCCATGGGCAGGGTCTTTGGGTGTCCAAGAACCGACTCTAAAAAGTTTAAAAATACAGGGTTTCCTCCTAAGGAATGAGGAACTCCTAACCAACCTGCAAAAACAGCCCCTATACTTATCAAACAAAGAGGAATAACCATCGTCCTTGGGGACTCATGAGGATGGAAATCCTTTCTTCCCTTATATTCTCCAAAGAACACCCGAAACACTAACCTGAAGGTATAAAAAGCTGTTAAAAACGCCACCAAAAGCCCTGTAACCCAAACCAACTTACCCCAGGGATACTGAGAGAAATAGGCCATCGCAAGTATTTCGTCTTTACTAAAAAATCCAGAAAGCCCTGGGAAACCAGCCAAGGCTAATGCACCTATCATAAAGGTAACAAATGTATAGGGCATATACTTTCTTAATCCACCCATCTGCCTTATGTCGTTGGTATGAACCGCATGGATCACGCTACCAGCCCCAAGGAAAAGCAGAGCTTTAAAATAGGCATGGGTAAAGAGGTGAAAAATACCTGCAGCAAAAGCCCCTACTCCACAGGCCATAAACATGTATCCCAATTGAGACATGGTAGAGTAAGCGATGATCCTTTTGATATCAAACCTGGTAGGGGCGATGGTTGCTGCCATAAAACAGGTAAAAGCCCCTACGAAAGCTACCATAGCCATGGCATAAGAAGAAAGCTCAAAAAGGCCATGGAGCCTTGCTACCATAAAGACCCCTGCGGTAACCATCGTAGCCGCATGGATTAGCGCAGAAACAGGGGTTGGACCTTCCATCGCATCAGGAAGCCAGGTATGAAGCGGAACCTGTGCGCTTTTACCCATAGCCCCGCAAAAAAGCAAAAAGGCTATCAGAAAAGGTACATGGACTTCTAAACCTAAAAAGTCTATATATTTTTCAGACAAAAGAGGGAGTTTAGAAAAGAGGTCGTGATAATAAAGAGTTCCGGTAAAATAAAACAAAGCAAACACCCCAAGGGCAAAACCAAAATCACCTACCCTGTTAACGATAAAAGCTTTTTTGGCTGCGTTGGCTGCACTTTTTTTCTCATACCAGAAACCAATCAAAAGATAAGAACAAAGCCCTACTGCCTCCCACCCTAAATAAAGTTGAACCACGTTGTTGGAAAGAACCAGCATCAGCATACTAAACGTGAAAAGAGAGATGTAAGAAAAAAATCGATAATACCCAGGGTCTCCATACATGTAGCCGATAGAGTAAACATGAATAAGAAAGGATAACGAAAGCACCATCGTGGTCATTACTATAGAAAGAGGGTCAACCAAAAAACCTAACCCTACCTTCAAGTTTGAAGCAGAAATCCAGGTATAAAGGTCAAAATCAAAAATCTTTCCTGAAAGCACCTCAAACAAAACCTTTAAAGAGATCAGAAAACTTATGAAAATAGCTAAAACTGGAATCTGATGTGCCTTTTCCTGTAAATATTTCTTCCCAAAGATAAGGGTAAAAAGGCTACCTAAAAGGGGTATAAAGGGGATAAGAAAAACCCAGAGGTTAAAATGGGTAATCAACTCATAAGGATGTTCTGCCATAAAAACTACCCCTTGTAATGGTTTATTTCGTCTGTATAAACGGTTTTAAGTTTTTTGTAGATCAATATAGCTAAGGTCAATCCGATCGCAGCCTCAGCCGCAGCCATCGCTATGATAAAAAATACCATCACATAACCAGTTATGTCTTTTTTAAAATAAGAAAGTGCGGCAAAAAGGATGATGATGGCGTTAAGCATAATCTCTATGGAAACCAAAACTACTATCAAGTTTCTTCTCATCAAGAAACCAAAAAGTCCTATCAGAAAAAGGACCGATGATAGGATTAAATATGCCTCAAAAGGTACCATTTTTTACTAAGCCTCCTCTGTAGTTTTAACTTTTCTTACCAAAAAGACCGCCCCTAAAACCGCTACCAGCAATATCACTCCTATAATCTCAAAAGGCAAAAGATAGTAGTTAAAAAGATAATGGGCTATCCACCAAAGGTTGTCTTTTTCCAGAGGATTAAAGGGTAAGACTGCCTGTTCAAATTTTTTGGCTCCGTATATCAAGTAAAGATTAACCCCCATAAAACCTAAAAACAGCAAGAAAACCAAACTACAGAGGCAAAAACGTTTAACAAAGATGCTGTGTTTTGTCTCTTTTCTCAGGTTTATCAGGTAAACCACAAACAAAAACAGGACCAGCACCGCCCCTGCGTATACAATCAGCTGTACAGCCATCAAAAACTCAGAGCCAAGGGTTAAAAGCAAAAAAGCCTGATGTACCACCATTACCAAAACGAGAAGCACGGTGTGTACTGGATTTTTCGAGAAAACCGCAAGCACACTTGAAACCACCATCGCAAAAGCCAGATACCCAAAAATAAGGCTGTTAAGATCTATGCCTAATCCCATTTTAAACCCCTTTAGCCTTTCTTTTTACTATAGAGAAAAATCCCTCTGGGATACCCTTAGGTTTCCAGAATGGATTAAAGTAAGGCCTTTCAGCTTTAGCGATAAACTCGTCCCAGTTTTTAAGCAACCTTTCCTGGTCAAAATAAAGGTCCTCTCTGTTTTCGCCTACATACTGATAAAACTCTGTAAGCACCAAGGCATTTACCGGACAAACCTCTACACAATACCCACAATACACACATCTTGAAGCATCTATCGCATACTCAGCTAACTGTCTTTTCCTCTTTCCTTCCTCTTCTATCTCTACAGTTTTGATGTAGATGCATCTTGAAGGGCAAACCCTTTCGCACCTATGGCAAGCCACACAGATAGGTCCCTGGGTAAGTTCACTTCTAACCAAAGCATGTCTTCCTCTAAATCCTGGATAAGGTTGAGGGATTACCTTGTCGTAGCATTCTATGGTAACAGGCTTTTCAAACAGTAATTTTTTAACGGTTAAGGCTAATCCCTTTAAAATTTCTATCAAAAAAAGCTTTTCAAACAGGCTTTTCACCTTCCATTTCCTCCTAAAAAATCAGTTTTATCAAGGCTGTTAAAAACAGGTTTATCAAACCAAGAGGAATAAGCACCTTCCATCCAAGGTCCATAAGTTGGTCATAACGATATCTTGGAAGGGTAGCCCTTATCCAGATGTAAAAGAAAAGTAAGGCATAAACCTTTACCACAAACCAGAAAAAGGGAACATAAGGAACCTCAAAAGGCCCTGCCCAACCACCTAAGAAACAAGTAACTGCAAGGGCACTCATCACAAGCATTCCAAAATATTCTGCCAGATAAAAAAGGGCAAACCTCATACCTGAATATTCTACAAAATACCCTGCAACAAGCTCTGTCTCTGCCTCAGGCAAATCAAAGGGAGTGCGATTACACTCAGCTACCGCTGAGATGATAAAAACAAAAAAGCCAATCAGCTGAGGAATAAGATAAACCTTAAAAGGTGAGTTTATCTGAGCTCTTACGATATCTCCAAGGTTAAGGGACCCTGCCATCAAAACCACGCTTAAAAGGGCAAGGCTCATCGCTATCTCATAGCTTATCACCTGAGCACTGGCCCTAAGCCCTCCTAAAAAGGCATACCTTGAGTTAGAAGCCCATCCTGATAGTATAACTCCATAGGCACTTAAAGAGCTTAAAGCCAAAATAAACAAAAGACCTACGTTTATGTTGCTTATCACAAAATTTTCCCAAAGAGGCACCAACGCTATCCCTGTTCCAGCACAAACCAGAGAGATAAAAGGGGCGATATAAAATACAGGCTTATCTACCTGAGCAGGAATGATATCTTCCTTGGTAAGCAGCTTTAACATGTCAGCTATGGGTTGTAAAAGCCCTCTTGGTCCTACCCTGTTAGGTCCAAGCCTTTGTTGCATCCTGGCAATGATCTTTCTTTCTGCGTAGGTAAGATAAGCTACGTGTAAAAGGCTTACTATAAGCAGGATCACCGTTCCTGCCAAAAACCAAAACAGATTGGACCAAAGGTCTTCCATATATCCTCCTTACCTGTCAGAATCCCCTAAAACTATGTCAAGGGTCCCTATAATGGCTACCAGATCAGCAATCATATGCCCTTTTGTCATATGAGGAATGGCAGAGATATGTACAAAAGAGGGAGTCCTGATCCTAAGCCTCCAGGGTCTACTTGAACCATCACTTACCACATAAACCGAAAGCTCACCCTTAGGGGATTCTATAGAGGCAAAGGCCTCCCCTACAGGGACGATTTCTTTTTCCTTTGGTTTAAACATAACCCCAAGCTTGGGATGGGGTTGAGCAGAAACCTCTCTCACCTTTTCTGGCATAAGAAGGTCAGGAGAATTTTCAGCTAACACAAGCTCTCCTTCAGTTTCAGAAAGCTTGTCTAAACACTGTTTAATGATCCAGTTAGACTGACGAAGCTCTATCATCCTTACTTTATAACGATCATAGGTATCTCCATTTTGTCCTACAGGAACCTCAAACTCTACCTCAGAGTAAGCATCATAGGGTCTAAATTTTCTTACATCATAGGAAACACCAGATCCTCTTAAACAAGGACCGGTAAGCCCTAAGTTAAAAGCCTCTTCAGCAGAAACCACCGCTATGTTCTTGGTTCGTTTAAGCCAGATACGGTTGGTATCGATTAAGGTCTCGTAGTCGGTAATCCTTTTAGGAAACTCCTCTACAAACCGATAGAGTTCCTCTATAACCTCAGGCTCAAAATCTCTTCTTACCCCACCCACCCTAACGTAGGTATGGGTGAGCCTTGCCCCACAAATCCTTTCATAGATGTTTAACAACCATTCTCTGTCCCTAAAACAGTAAAGAAAAACCGTCATCGCACCTATATCAAGGGCATGGGTTGCAAGCCAGAGCAAATGGCTACATATCCTTGCCATCTCTGAAACGATCGTCCTTATCAGCTTAGCCCTTCTTGGCACCTCAAGCTTGAAGAGTTTTTCAAAGGCAAGGGCAAAGGCTACGTTGTTTGCCGCAGAAGAAATATAGTCTAACCGGTCACTCAAAACGATGGTCTGGTTGTAGTTAAGATTTTCTGCAAGTTTTTCTATTCCTCTATGAAGATAACCGATGATAGGGTCGCAGTTAACGATGGTTTCCCCCTCTAACTCAAGGAAAAGGCGTAAAACCCCGTGAGTAGAAGGGTGCTGAGGCCCCATGTTCAGGTAAAAAGGCTCCTCCCAGCTGTCTTTGCCTTTCTGTTTTTTATTAACCTCTAAAACTAAAGACATCCTTTAGCCTCTCCTCTTATACTTTTCTACCAAAACCTTGTATGGTTCCCAATCCTCTTCCTCTGAGAAAAGAGGATAGTCCTTTCTTAAAGGATATCCCTTCCAGTCTTCAGGCATAAGCACCCTTCTTAAGTCAGGATGACCTTTAAAAACTATCCCAAACATATCAAAACACTCTCTCTCAAACCAGTTAGCCTCCTTCCACAGAGAGGTGATAGAATACTGCCAGGGATCCTCTTCTGGAACCCTAACCTTTAACCTTAAAAGTTTTCTTTCATCTAAATTAAAAACATGATAAACCACCTCAAACCTTTCCTCAAAGGTCTTAGGTTTGTATCCTAAGTAGTCAACCCCACAAAGGTCTATCAGATGGATAAAACCTTTTTCTTGTTTAAGCCAGGCTATAAGGTCTAAAAAACCTTCTCTATTGCAAACCACCACTTCTCCGTCAACTTCCTGAAAACCTTCTTTCACTACCTCTGGGAACTTAGTCTTTAACTCTTCATAAAGTGCCATACACTATCTCCAGTAACCCCATCTTTTAGTCTCTTTTTTTATTTTTTCCTGGAGTTGCAATAAAGCATAGATCAAGGCTTCAGGACGGGGAGGGCAACCAGGGAGATAGAGGTCTACCGGTAAAAACTGGTCTACCCCCTGAGCTACCGCATAGGTTTTAAAAATTCCACCAGAGCAGGCACAACTTCCCATGGCAATCACATATTTAGGCTCTGGCATCTGGTCATAAACCCTTCTTACGATCGGAGCCATCTTTTTGGTTACCGTACCTGCTACTATCAAAAGGTCTGCCTGACGAGGGGTAGCTCTAAAGATTATCCCATACCGGTCAAGGTCATAGTGACTGGCTCCAGTTGCCATCATCTCTATGGCACAGCAGGCAAGCCCAAAGGTAAGAGGCCACAAAGACCCTGCTCTTGCCCAGTTTATCACTTTGTCTATAGTAGTCACCACTACAGGGGCTCCAGGAACCTGTCTTACTCCAGGTGCTATCTCTATGGTAGATTTTTCTACTCCCATTTTAAAGCTCCTTCTCTCCAGGCATAGACATAGGCTACCAACAACAAAAACACAAAAACTGCTATTTCTACAAAACCAAACCAACCAAGGTCTTCAAAAACTACTGCCCAGGGATAAAGAAAAACCAACTCAACATCAAAAACCAAAAAAATCACAGCTATCAGGTAAAATTTCACCTTAAGGGGTATTCTTGCATCCCAAGAAACATCTATACCACATTCATAGGGCTTAAACTTAGCAGAGTTAAACCTTTTTAAAGCCAAAAAATTGTTAGCTATCACCAATAAAGCCCCAAGAAGGAAAAGCAAAAAACCAAACAAAAAAATCCCTTGATATCCACTCATTTATTTTTCTTCCTCCTTAGGTTTAGGAGTTTCTTTAACTAGCTCTAAAGCCTGATTAGGACAAGCCTCTACACAATAAGGTAAAAGACCTGCCTTTACCCTTTCTAAACAAAGGTCACATTTGTTAATCCTGCCTGTTTTTTTGTTAAACTTAGGGACACCAAACGGGCAAGCCTCCTCACAGTTTCTGCATCCCACACAAAGCTCTGGATAAAGCCTTACCACCTCTCCTTCTCTTTCTATAGCACCTACAGGACACACCGACGCACATTGAGGCCTTTTACACTGAAGACAAGAAAAATAATAAAACTTGCCATCTACCTCATAAACAGCACAATTACTTAACCCTTCATGATTTTCTGCACAAGCCTTAACACATTCCCCACAACCAGAACAACGTTCAGGATAATGCTTTATCTTGTATTTCATCTATAACCTCTCTTTAACCAGGAATAACTTGTTAGCTTTATCCTTAAATCTCTAATCTCTGCTACCCCTTTTTAAACTGCTTGTTAAATATTTCACATATCTTAAAAAAACTTTTAACCTTAAACCTTAATTACCAAGATGTCTTCATACTCGCTATTTTGCACCAGTCTACACTGTTCATAGAAACACATGAAAAGAAGAGCAAGAAAATAACAAACCACTCTTAACACATCGAGATCTCTGGTTTTTAGGAAATCTTTAAAATAAAAAGAAGGATTTTGTTGTAAAAACTGATAGACCTCATCTATGTAATCGTCTATCGAAACCTGTGGCAGCCTTTCTAAGACTTCTGTTTTAAGGGTTTCCCGTTGAAGCACCCTAAGAAGAGCCTGTAAAAGAAGATTGAAAGCCTGTTGACTTTCTGGACTGTTTGAAATTTCATCTGAAGACAGTTGAACCTCTGAACTTTTAGGTAAAAAAACTTTATCTTCGAGAACCCGGTCTAAGGGAATAAGGTTATAGTAGTGAAACTGTCTTTTTATTGAAATCTCTTCCTCAGGATAAGATTCCTCAGAAGGTTGAGGTTCCTCCTGAGGACGTGTGTTTAACAAAAAACAGCTTTTCCAGTAAAGGGCTTCAGAAAGTTTAACTATAAGCTCTAAAAATAAACCAGAAAAAAGCTTGGGAAGAGGGACGGTTGATAGGAGTGCCACAAATTCTGAAAGATTATACTTTAAAACCTCCTGTTTGTTTTTGGTAAAAACTTTCCTGAATTGCTCTAAGTCTGTGTATACTTCTACCTCGCGGAAGCCTTCTGTCATCTACTGGCCTTTCTTTTTGCCTATCATATGGACTTTTTTAAAACATTTATTCATCACTACCTTTATCCCGTGGGCCTCAGCAAGTTTTTTAGCTTCTTCGTTAATCACCCCCTCTTGCATCCAGATCACCTTAGGTTTTAAAGCCAATGCCTCTTCTACTATCGGTAAAACCATCTCAGGCTTTCTAAAAATAATCACTACCTCAGGATAAAGCTCTTCAGGGAGTTGAGATAAAGAAGGATATACCTTTTTCCCAAGGATTTCTTCCCTTACCGGGTTTATAGGGACTACTTCAAAACCTTCTTTTAGTAGATATTCCATTACCTGATAGCTTGGGCGTTCTGGATTATGACTTGCCCCTACTATGGCCAATCTTTTGTATTTCTTAGGTATTTCTAAAATCTCGTAAGAAAGGTCGGTATAATCGGGTAAACTACACTGTTCTGTCATGGCCCTTTCTCCTTAAAGGGCTACAGCGCAAATCTTTAAAAATTTCTCAGGGTCTAAAGAAGCTCCACCTACCAACACCCCATCTATGTTAGGTTGCTTGATAAGGCTTTCTATGTTTTCAGGGGTTACACTTCCTCCATAAAGGATTCTTATGGTTTCTGCCTTCTCTTTTCCATAAAGACCTGAAAGAAAATCTCTGATAAAACCATGGACTTCTTCAGCCTGTTCAGGGGTTGCGGTAATGCCTGTTCCTATAGCCCAAACAGGTTCATAGGCTATCACCAGATCCCTTTCCCCAACCTCTTTAATCCCGCTTAAACCTGCCTCTATTTGCGATTTTATTACCTCTAAGGTTTTATTCTGCTGTCTTTCTTCGAGAGTTTCTCCTACACAAAGAACAGGGGTCAACCCAAAACGAAAAATACCTTCTGCTCTTTTTCCTACCAGCTCATTGGTTTCTCCGAAAACATGTCTTCTTTCTGAATGACCTACTATCACATACTCAACCCCTAAATCCTTAAGCATCAAAGGGGATATTTCTCCGGTAAAAGCACCTTTTTCCTCCCAACAGGCATTTTGAGCACCTAACTTGATAGGTGAACCATCAGTCAGTTTTCTTGAGTAAGCTAATGCTGTAAAAGGTGGAGCTATCATTATTTCTTTGGCTGAAAGGTCTATTGTTTCTAAGTCTTTAAGAAACTTCTCAAAATAGGCCTTTACTTCAGACAAAGTTTTGTGCATCTTCCAGTTTCCAGCTAAAAGAACCTTTTTCATAAATCTAACCCCTTTTTTCAACGTTACTTCGTTAAAGCTAAAATTCCTGGCAGGTCTTTTCCTTCTAAATACTCTAAAAAGGCCCCACCTGCGGTAGAAACATAGGAAAATCCTGTTTCTACGCAGGCATATTTTATGGCAGAAAGGGTATCTCCTCCCCCTGCTATGGTGGTACAGGTAAGAGAGGCAATCTTTCTGGCTATCTCGACAGTTCCATAGTCAAAAGGTGGTTTTTCAAAATAACCTAAGGGCCCGTTCCACACCACAGTTTTAGCTCCATCAAGACTCCTGCAGAAAAGTTTTACCGTCTCCTTTCCTATGTCAAACACCTTATCTTCTTTAACGATTTCCCTTAAGCCCTTAGCTAAAACCTGTCCGTTGTTTTCAACCACTACATCTACCGGTAAATAAATTTTAACCTCCTTTTCCTTAGCTTCTTTAAGAATTTCCTTTGCCACCTCTATGTATTCTTCTTCTACAAAAGAATCTCCTACAGAATACCCTTTGGCTGCAAGAAAGGTGTTGGCCATCGCCCCACCGATGATAAGCTTGTCAAGCTTGTTAAGTAAGCTCTTTAAAACCCCTATTTTGGTGGAAACCTTACTTCCTCCTACTACCGCATAAAAGGGTCTTTCAGGCTTTCCCACAATCTTCGAAAGGTATTTCAGTTCCTTTTCCATCTGTAACCCTATCCCCTTTTCTTTAACTAGAAGAGGTACTCCTACAACGGAGGCATGTGCCCTGTGTGAGACAGAAAAGGCATCGTTAATGTAGATGTCTGCAAACTTGGCTAAAGCCTTGGCAAAATCAGGGTCGTTTTTGGTTTCTCCCTCGTAAAATCTTATGTTTTCTAAAAGCAAAATCTCCCCTTCTTTCAGGTTTTCGAGTTCTTTTTCTGCCTCAGGACTCAAAAAATCCTCTAAAAACTTGACCTCTCTGTCTTTAAAAACCGTTTTCAGATATTCATAAACAGGCCTTAAAGAAAATTCAGGCACTCTTTTTCCCTTAGGTCTTCCTAAATGAGAACAAAGGATAACCTTACCATAGGAATGCAACACATGGGTAATGGTAGAAAGGCTTTCTACTATACGAGTATCGTCTAAAATTTTGCCGTTTTCTAAAGGGACGTTAAAATCAACCCTTATAAAAACCTTTTTACCTTTAAGGTCAAAATCCCTTAAGGTTTTAAGCATGGCTCCTTCCCCTTAAACCTGGTTTATCTTTTTTAAAAGGTTTATCATCTCAAGGGCACTTAGGGCAGCCTCAGCCCCTTTATTACCGGCTTTGGTGCCAGCTCTTTCTATCGCCTGCTCTATCGTGTCTGTAGTAAGGATACCAAAGATAATAGGGATTTCTGTTTCTAACATCACATGAGCTACACCTTTTGAAGCCTCTGCGGCTACGTATTCAAAATGAGGGGTAGCCCCTCTTATGATAGCCCCTAAACAAAGGACTGCGTCAAACTTCTGGGTCTTTGCAAGCTTTTTAGCCACAAGAGGAATTTCAAAAGCCCCTGGCACCCAGGCTACATAGATATTTTCCTCTTTTACCTTGTGTCTTTTTAGCACATCTAATGCACCTTCTAAAAGTTTTTGGGTAATAAACACGTTAAAACGGCTGATCACTATACCTACTTTGACGTCTTCTCCCTCAAAAAACCCCTCTAAAACTTTATAGTTCATAAAAAGCCCCCTTGATTAAGGTTTTTTTTCTCCCTTTGCCTGAGGAGAAGAATAGATGATGATTTTTTCTCCTTCTTTTATGTATCCATATTTAGTCCGTAAGATCTCTTCATAAGGCTCATCAGAAGAGGTTAACCTTTTAATTTCACCTTCATAATATACATTTTCTCTTTTGACTCGTTCCACCTCTTCCATCTCCTTTTTGATTAAAAAATTTAGCGTTAAAAAAACAGCACATGTAAGGCCTAAAAAAATCAAAAGTAAGGTAAAAAAAACCTTCTTAAACCTGCTCTTTTTTTTCTTAGCATAAGGTCTTATATAAATTTGAGGACCTTTCTTCCTCATCGCTAAAACCATTGCCAGGGTGATGGCTGTGGTTGGGTCTGCGGTTGCATCAAGGATTGAGGTTGAGGTTGAATTTGAGGTTGAGGTTTGGAAAAAGCCGGATTAACGGTATACGCCTCTTTCTGAGGAGTTTTTAAAGACGTCTGAGGGTTTACCTCTAAAGGTTGATGAGAAACCACCACCCCAGGAGGAGGGGGAGGGGGAGGGATGGGAATGCTTATTTTAAACTCACTTTCTTTAGCAAAAAGGTTAGACATCCAGTCTGACAACTTTTCAAATGGGTTTAACTTACTAAAAAAAGATTTCTTTTCTTTTATTATCTGAACGTTATACTCTTTTGTCTCGGATAGATTCTTAGGTAAAGGAGTAATTCCTCCCGCAGGAGTACTAACCTGAGACTGAGAAGGTCCAGAAAAAGAAGTAAAGGTTTGAGGCTGAGGACTACCCTCAACCAAAACCCTTTTTATCTCTTCCAAGTAAACGGCTATCTTAGAAAAAAGTTGATCTCTTGCTACCTTTTCTTCTTTAGCCCAAACCTCTTTAGGGGTCGGGCTTACGCTATCAAGCTTTAGTTTTAATGCTACCTGTTCTTTCTCGACCTTTATCTCTGAGGAAAGGAGATAGTCTAATCCAGATAACGTTCGTCCATCTTCTAACGACACGGTTTTTACCTTAGAAGGCACCCACAGCCTGTGATAAATATGGTTTTGTAAAGCTTCTCTTAAATAACCGTATTCTGCAGGTGCCTCAAGTTTTAAGGGTAATATACCTACATTTATTTCTGCCCAGGCAAAACTACAAAAAACAAAAAACCAAAAAAAGATAACCCTTAAAATTTTCACTTTTTCTTTTTTAACTCCTTTTCTTTCTCAGCAACCAAAAGCCTGGTTTTAATTACAGTATCTGGGGAAAGGCTCATAGAATCGATCCCACATTCTACCAAAAACGCAGCAAAATCAGGAAAATCACTGGGTGCCTGTCCACAGATTCCGACCTTTCTTCCGAACTTATGGGCAGTTTCAATAAGCTGTTTTATTAAAATTTTGATGGCTGGGTTTCTTTCGTCATAGATGTGGGACACTAACTCTGAGTCTCTGTCTAATCCCAAGGTAAGCTGGGTTAAATCGTTAGACCCTATCGAAAAACCGTCAAAAATCTTGGCAAATTCTTCTGCCAAGATAACGTTGCTTGGTATTTCAGCCATCACATATATCTCTAACCCGTTTTCTCCCTGTTTAAGCCCATATTTTTCCATCACCTTAATAACCCTTTCCCCTTCTTCTACCGTCCTGCAGAAGGGCACCATAACTTTGATGTTGGTAAGCCCCATTTCGTCTCTGGCCTTCTTGATAGCCTTGCACTCTAAAGCAAAGGCAGGTTCAAACTTAGGGTCATAATACCTTGAAGCCCCTCTCCAACCTAACATCGGGTTATGCTCTACTGGCTCATAGAGATATCCTCCCACCAGGTTAGCATATTCATTGGTCTTAAAATCTGAAAGTCTCACGATAACATCCTTAGGATAAAAGGCAGCACCTATCATCGCTATACCTTGAGCCAGTTTATCTACATAAAAATCCGCTTTATCGGTATAGTTATAGGCTCTTTCTTCGATCACAGCTACTACCTTTTCGATTTCCTTATCTTTTTTAGCCTCTTCCTTAAGCTTTTCATAGTTAAGCAAAGCCAGAGGATGGATCCCTATATGAGACCCGATGATAAACTCTATACGAGCAAGACCTACTCCATCGTTTGGTATCTGTGCCTGAGCAAAGGCTTGTTCAGGGATACCTACGTTCATCATGATTTTGGTCCTGGTTTCAGGGAGTTTCTCAAGGTCTATCCTTTCAACTTCATAGTCTACCAACCCTTCTAAAACTCTTCCTATCTCTCCTTGAGAACAATCAACGGTAATTTTATCTCCGGTGTTGATAAGTTTGGTAGCATTTTCTGTACCCACAATACAGGGTATTCCCAATTCTCGAGAAACTATGGCTGCATGGCAGGTTCTTCCGCCTCTATCGGTAATGATGGCAGAGGCCTTTTTCATGATAGGTTCCCAATCAGGGTCTGTCATCTCAGTTACCAAGATCTCCCCTGGTTTAAAATTTGCAATTTCGTTTAAGCTAAGGATCACTCGAGCTTTTCCTTGCCCTATCTTGCTACCTACAGCCTTACCGGTGCAGATAACCTTCCCTTCTCCTTTAAGTTTATAGACTTCATAATATTTATACTCCTTAATGGCGTGCACTGTTTCAGGTCTTGCCTGAACGATAAAAATCTCTCCTGTACCGATAGTTTTTCCATCTCCGTCTTTAGCCCACTCTATATCCATAGGCCTTCCATAGTGCTCTTCAATAATCATCGCCCATTTGGCAAGTTTTAAAATTTCTTCATCAGAAAGCACAAAGCTTAATCTTTCGTCTTTGGTGGTTTTAACTGTCTTAACCGGATGTTTTGGGTCCTCTCCATAAACCATCTTAAGGTGTTTCGAACCTAACTTTTTAGAAAGGATAGGACGAAACCCCTGTTTAAGGGTAGGCTTAAAAACATAATATTCATCAGGGGTGACCTTACCCTGAACCAAGGCTTCTCCTAATCCCCAGGTGCCTGTGATGTAGACCACATCTCTAAAACCGGTTTCTGTATCTAAGGTAAACATAACTCCTGAACAAGCGGCATCACTTCTTACCATCTTTTGTATGGCTACTGAGATATAAACAGAAAAATGATCAAACCCTTTATCCTCTCTGTAGGAAATGGCTCTGTCGGTAAAAAGAGAGGCAAAACACTTTTGGACATATTTTACGACATTATCTACCCCTCTGATGTTAAGAAAGGTCTCTTGCTGTCCGGCAAAAGAGGCATCTGGTAAATCTTCGGCAGTCGCAGAAGACCTGACAGCCACATCGGTATTCTTGCCATATCTTTTCTCAAGCTCAGCATAGGACTCTCTTATAGCAGCCTCAAGTTTCTCTGGCATTTTAGCCTTAAGAAGAAGGGTCCTGATCTTCTTACCTCTTTTTTGTAGATCTAACACGTCATGAGTATCAAGCCCTTTTAAAATTTCTTTTATCTTATCGTCTAAATGGTTTTCTTTTATAAAATATCGATATGCCTCTGCGGTTACTGCAAAACCATAAGGCACTTTAATCCCTTTTTCTGTAAGTTTTGAATACATCTCTCCCAAAGAAGCATTTTTACCACCAACCAAAGGAATGTCATCTTTGGAAATCTGATCAAACCATAGAATTAAAGGTTTCTGAGCACTCATGACAAACCCCCGTTAATTGATCTTTAACAACCTTTACTAACCCTTTACAAGGATATTAGCAAAATTATTTATCTTGTCAAGGCAAACTATTTGTGTTAATTTAGTAAAACATATGAAGGTAGTGTGCACCAACAAAAAAGCCTATCATCTATACAACATTGAAGAAACCTATGAAGCTGGGATCCAGCTTTATGGATGTGAAGTAAAATCATTAAGATTAGGTAGGGCTAACCTTAACGACAGTTTTGCCAGGGTTGTCAACGGAGAGGTCTTTCTCTATAACATGCACATAAGCCCCTATCCTCACAGCAGAGAAGCTCAAAACCTTGACCCTACCCGCACAAGAAAACTTTTACTTAAAAAATCCGAAATCAAAAGGTTGGCAGGAAAGGTACAGGAAAGAGGTTATACCCTTATTCCTACCAAAGTCTACTTTAACGAAAGAGGATTGGCTAAGGTAGAGTTAGCCTTAGCTAAAGGTAAAAAAGTCTACGACCGCAGAGAAGACATCAAAAAAAGAGATCTTGAACGAGAACTTTCAAGAAAATATAAAATAAAATAAAAGAATGCGTCCTTTATTTCTTTCTATCAAAGGGTTTGGTCCTTATTTAGACGTTAAAATCAGCGAACAGGATTTTAAAAAGTTAAACGACAGCAGGCTGTTTTTGATTTCAGGAGAGATAGGTGCAGGGAAAACCACGCTTTTTGATGCCATCGTTTATGCTCTTTACGGAACCACTACCATAGAAAAGCGAGACCCAAAGGCCCTTGTTTCTCACCTTGTCCAACACCAGGCTAACCTCCTGCCAGAAATAGAGTTTAAGTTTTTCTTAGACGGAAAAGAATACAGAATCATAAGAAGGCTTCCTTTCAAAGATAATAAAGGTAAAAAATTAAGTCTATGGATAGAAGGCAAATTTTTTTCTGACAAAGAAAAAGAGGTCAACGGTAAGATACAGTCTTTGATAGGACTTAATGCCGACCAGTTTAAAAAGGTGTTTCTTATTCCTCAAGGAGAGTATCGTAAAATACTTCTTGCAGAAAAAAAGGAAAGAGAAGAGCTTTTTAAGATCATCTTTGACACCTTTTTGTTTGCCGAGTTAGAAGAGTTTTTTAAACTTAGTCTAAAAGAACTCCAAAACCAGATCAAGTCAAACTTAGACCGGGAAAACCAGATCAAAAAACTGGCTAACATTAACGAATTAAAAGAACTGGAAGATCAAATAAAAGAAACCAAAAAAAATCTTTCAACCTTAGAGGCAGAGGTTAAAAACCTTACTAAGGAAAGAGAAACTCTAAGTCAGGAAATATCAACCAAACAAACCCTCTTGTCTGACCTAAAAACCTTTCGTGAGGTTTTACAAGGGTTAGAGAATCTCTTTGCCTTAGAAAATGAGATAAAACAAAAAGAAAACAGGTTAGAACTTTTAAACACTGTTAAAGATTATTTGCCTTTTTATGAAGACTTTAAAAAATTTAAACAGGAAATATGGAAAGTAAGGTTTAAAATCAAAGATCTTTCTGCCAAAAAAATAAAACTATCTGCAGTTTTAAACACCCTTTCCCAAAATCTCTCCCAAGTTTTATCTCAAATTCCAGAAATAGAAGACCTGAAGTTAAAAGTAAAGGAGTTGAAACAGTTAGAAGAAAAGCTTAAAGAAAAAACAGCGTTAGAAATATCAGTCGATCAACTTTCTAAGGAGGTTCAGTCTAAAGACGAAGAAATTTTTTCAATCCGGGAAGAAATTAAAAAACTTAAACAACTCCTTGAGGAAAACTCAGAAAAATTAAACCTTTTATTAAAAATTCAAAGCTGGCTTAACGAAGAAAAACAAATTAGACAGCTCTTAGAAAAGTTTACTAAACTAAACCATTTCTTAAGTAAAAAACCTGAATTAGAAAACAAAGTAGCTAATCTTTCTACTGAAATAGAGAAGTTAGAAAAGCAAAAACAGGAGTTTGAGGTTAAAAACCTTGCTTTAACGGTTGCTAAAGCTTTAGAAGAAGGAAAACCTTGCCCTGTCTGTGGGTCAACCTCTCATCCCTCTCCCATCACCGATAAAAACTTTACTGAAGAATTAAACAATCTAGAAAAAATTTTAACAGAGAAAAAAAGGGATTTTGAACACTACAAAACTCAGTTTCAAACCTTGGAGATAAGGATTGACACATTACAAACTGAGCTCTCCCCTTATCAGGAAGAAGAATTAAAAGAAAAATTAGCCCAAATAGAAGCACAAAAAAGTGCTTATCCAGAGCTTGTTTCCCAGTATCAAAAGAATCCTATGATCATTAAAATCCTTGAAGGTAAAATCAAAGAACAAAAAAATATCCTTTCTAAAAAAGAAACAGAAGAAAAAGACCTCTCTTTAGCCTTAGAAAACCAAAGAAAGAAGCTTTTGCTATCAAAAGGACGCCTGGAAGAATTAACAAATAGTTTAAAAGCTCTCCTTACAGAAGAGATAAGTTTAGAAGCTTTAAAAAGAAAAATCGTTACCGAAGAAAAAAAGATTACTGAGTTTGAAACCCAAAAAACCGACTTAGAAAAACAGATAAACAGCCTTACCAACCAAAAAACCGCGATAGAACAGGACTTAAAAAACCAAAAAGAATTTTTGCAGCATCTTTTAACAAACTATAAAGCTAAGGTTTTTAAACTGTTACCCCTAAAAAGACAAAAAATTATAAACCGGTGGGACGAGTTTGAGGAACTAAAACCTGAGATAGGTAAAATCCAAACCTTAGAAGCTGAAATAAAAGATTTTTATCAGAAAAAAGAAAGGCTTACAGCAGAAAAGGAAAAATTAACCCAAAAGCTTGAAAGTTTAGGCCTAAAAAACTTAGAGGAAATAGAAGCCCAACTTGAGGTAATCAGTCAGAATTTAGAAGCATTGACCCAAAAAAAAGAAAGGTTAGAACTTACCTTTAAACGCCTAAATCAGGAAATAGGGATAGCCTATCAAAAGTTAGAGCAACTTGAGGGTTATCTCAAAGAATACCAAGAGTTAGGGAAAGAAAGAGAAAGATTAGAAAAAAGATTTGGTTTTTTAAGTAAACTCTGTGATCTCATTTCAGGGAAAAACCCTAAAGGGATCTCTTTTCATTCCTTTGTAGTTTCTATGTTTGCAAGGGCTATTTTTCAAAGGGCTAACGAATATCTGAAGGAGTTTTCCTTTGGAAGGTATACCTTTGTAGAGGACATGTTTTTGCAAAAAAACGTCTCAATCGAGGTGTTTGACGTTTATACAGGAACCAAGAGGGAGGTTAAGACCCTTTCAGGAGGTGAGTCTTTTATAGCTACCCTTGCCCTTGCCCTTGGAACTTCAGACGTTATCACCTATCTTTTTAAAACCAAGCATTTTGAGTCTCTGTTTATAGACGAAGGGTTTGGTAGCTTGGATGAAAAAACCTTAGAAAAAGTGATAACCATCCTGCTTGGTCTGTCTGAAAAAAGTGGAAGGATTATCGGGGTTATCTCCCATCTTGAATACATGAAAGAGGTCTTTCCATTGGTTTTGGAGGTGGTAAAAGACCGTAGTCTTGGCAGTAAAATCAGGTTGATACAGAAGTAGCTTGATGAAAGTAGTGGTATTAGCCGGAGGAAAAGGAGAAAGGATAGGAGGAGATAAGCCTCTAAAGACCTTTTTAGGGAAACCTTTAGCCTACTGGGTATTTAACATCGCTAAAAAGATTAACCTGCCCGTATATTTCTCAGTAAAAAACACAGACCAAGCCCAAAAAATAGCAGAGGTTTTACAAAGGCTAAACGTTCCTCTACAAACGATCGATTTTATCTTAGATAAACATCCTGAGCTCGAAGGGCCTATTTCTGGGATATGGTCTGTAGTCTCTAAGTTTAAGAATGAGACCATTCTTTTCTTAGCAATAGACCAGCCTCTAGTAGAGCCTGAGTTTCTTAACTGGTTAATCTCCCTCTCAGAAGTTTTTTGCCATAGTTTTGTGATTCTTTCTAAGGGAGAAGACAAAATCAAACCCTTTCCAGGTATTTATCCTGGGTGGCTAAACGAAGAGATAGAAATTTTTATAAAAATTTCTCCCAAGTATAGCCTTTTTAGGCTTTTCAATTATCTTATAGATAAAGGAAGGGTTTTGACCTTAGAGGACTCTTATATAAACCCCAGGAACTTCTTAAACCTGAACACTTTGGAAGATATTAAGGAAGCGGAGAAATGTTTTTACCTGAGATAGAGGACCCCAAAAACACCAAAGTTTTTCTGGTAGACGATGACGACCAGATAAGAGCTTCTCTTTCTGAGGTTTTAAGTTTAGAGGGATTTCAGGTTTTTTCTGCTAAGACTGGGCAGGAATTTTTGGCTAAACTTGAAGAGGTAGACCCAGACATTGCCCTTATAGATTACCTGCTCCCAGGAGGGTTAGATGGCCTTTCTCTTTGCAAAATCATCAAAAACGACTATAAAACCTTTGACATAGGGGTAATCATCATCACAGGAGTAAACGACTTAGAGACCAAGATGAGGTGCCTTGCCGCAGGGGCAGACGACCTCTTAACCAAACCGGTATTTATCCCAGAACTTTTTGTAAGGATTAAAACCTTAAGCAAAAACAAAAAATACCGGGAATTTCTTAAAAACTACCAGCATAACCTTGAAAAAGAAGTCATCCAAAAAACTAGAGAACTACAAAAAATCTATTTAGGCCTAAGCGAAGCCCATGAAGAGATAAGAAGGCTTTCGTTAGAACTCATCCAAAGACTTGCCAGGGCAGCTGAATACAGAGACGAACATACCGGGGCTCATATCCACCGGATAAGCTTTTACTGTACAAAAATCGCAGAGGCCTTAAACCTTTCTAAGGACCAGATAGAAATCCTTCAGTATGCCTCTCCCCTCCATGATATAGGGAAATTAGGTATCCCAGATAAAATCTTACTCAAACCTGGACCTCTTACTCAAAAAGAATGGGAGATAATGAAACTCCATACGGTAATTGGAGCCCAGATCTTAGAAGGTTCTAACTTAAAATACCTGAAGGCTGCACAGAAAATTGCCCTTTACCATCACGAAAGATGGGACGGCAGAGGGTATCCCTTTGGTTTAAAAGGTAAAAAAATTCCCCTTTTTGCAAGGATCGTTGCCATCGCGGATGTATTTGATGCCCTTACCTCCAAAAGACCTTACCGAAAAGCTTTACCTTATGATGTAGCCTTTCAGGTGATCAAAAACGAAAAGGGAACACGATTTGATCCAGAACTGGTAGATATCTTCCTTAAAATCAAGCCAGAACTTGTAGAAATCAAAGTCCTGTTTCAAGATGAAGAAATACCTCATCTTTTTAAACTTTACAAAAAACTTGAAGAAGAGGAAGAATCTTAAGTTGATGACAAAAGCCTTTTAAAGGTTAAAGCGTCTGAAACTGCATGTCCTAAAGCTGTATTGTCAAAGTAAACCCAGATCTCCTTTACATCAAACTTTTTTAATCTTTCAACCAAACCTTGCAACTCATCTTCTTCATACTTAGAAACATAAAGTTGTTTTCTTCCATGCAGTCTTAGATACAAAAAATCAGCAGTTTGGACTTCATACCACGAAGGATATCTCACCCCACAGTCAGAAAAACAAAGGCACACCCCTTTTGTCTTAAGTAACTCTATAAATACTTCGTTATGAAAGGACTGGTTTCTTATTTCGATAACTATCTGATAATCTGAAGGTAGCACCTCTAAAAAACTTTCTATCAAATCCTTATCAAACCTTAAAGAAGGAGGAAGCTGAAACAAAAGAACTTTAGCCTTTTCCTTTAAGGCACTTACCCTTTTCAAAAACTCTGTTAGGTCTTCGGAGATGTCTTTTAACCGTTTTACATGGGTAATAACCTTGGGAGCTTTCACTGAAAAGACAAAATCAGCAGGGGTTTCTTGATACCATTTTTCTAAGGTTTTAACAGAAGGAAGCCTGTAAAACGTTGCGTTAATCTCTACGGTGTTAAAATGATTAGCATAGACAGAAAGCCAATCCTTAGGTTTTGATTCTAAAGGATATAAAATTCCTTTGAAAGAATAATAGCTCCAACCTGAAGTCCCTACGTAGCATTTCATTCTATAGGTCTTAATTTTATATTGCCTCTTTGATTGATAGTTTTTGTTTTTAAAGGTAAAATGTTTTTTGAATTTTACAATCAACCAGCAACAGACATCGCAGGATGAAAAAGGGTTTTAAAAGTCTTAAAGATTTAAAGCTTTTTACCAAAAAACTATTCAAAGAACGGTTTAAAGGATTGCCTGAAGGGGTTAAAATAGAGGTAGAGGCTTTAGAAATAAACCCGCCTCAGGTGAGGATTTTTCTTCCCTTTTATTCTGAGGGGAATCTTATCAGATGCAATGAAGTGGATTTTTTTGTGGAGGAACTGATGGACTTAGGGATAAAGGCTGAGGTGGTTTATCTTGACGATAGCCTTGAGTTAGAAGAACTTGAGGTAAAGGGGCTGTGATGAAAGAATCTTTTTTCCTTATCCCTTCAGAGTTTGAAGCTTCCTCCCTTTCTGGTTTAGACGTAAAATATGGTTTAACAGGCATAGGGTTGGTTGAAGCCTCTCTCTCCTCTATGCTTCTTTTTCAAAGACTACCCAACCAAAGGTTTGTTCTTATCGGATGGGCGGGAGGGTATCCTGATACCGGATTAAAGGAAGGAGACATAGTCATTGCCTCAAAAGAGGTATGGGTTGACTTTGGAAGGCGCCATAAAGACCGTTATGAAGGCCTACCAGATAAACTAAAAGTAAAAAGAGAGATAGAGTTTAACCCGGTTTTGACCGAAAGGGCAGAAAACTTGCTTAAAGCTAAAGGATTTAGGCCTGTGGTTGGTCCTATGGCTACGGTGTGTGCTACCTCTTATGACCCTGAAAGAAGTCTTTTTTTTAGAAACCAGTTTAACGTGATTGCGGAGAATATGGAAGGATTTGGAGTAGCCAAGGCTGCAGAAACATTTAAGGTTGCCCTCTTAGAAATTAGGGTAATAAGTAATCTCTTAGACAGTCCTGATAAACCCTGGGATTTTCAGGTTGCTTCTAAAGTTTTAAGAGAGGTGGTTTTATGCCTGAAAAAGCTTTAGAGATAGCCCTTTCTCCCTGCCCAAACGATGTTTTTATCTTGTCTGGGCTTATCTTAAAAAAGGTAGACCCTGGTATAAACTTAGCTTTCCGGTTTGAAGACATAGAAACCCTTAATCAGTTAGGGTTAGCTGGAGAAATCTCTGTTATCAAGACCTCTTTTGCCATCTGGGATAAACTCTATCAAAGGTATGACCTTATGCCTGTAGGGGCAGCCTTGGGTTTTGGGGTTGGGCCTTTGGTTGTGGGGTTAAAACCTTATGATTTGGAAGATTTCCCTGAGCTTACTGTGGCTATACCAGGGGAGCATACCACCGCTCATCTGCTTTTTCGTTTTTTTTATCAGGGAGAAATAAAAAAAGAGTTTATTCGGTATGACCAGGTTATCCCTTATCTGTTAGAAAACAAAACCGAGCTTGGGGTTTTGATACACGAAGGCAGGTTTGTTTATCAAAGATACGGTCTTTACAAGATATGCGACCTTGGAGATTACTGGGAAAAACAAACTGAAGCTCCGGTGCCTTTGGGAGGTTTTTTTATCAAAAAAGACCTTCCTTTTGAGGTAAAACAAACACTTGTCAATGCCTTTAGAGAAAGCCTTCTTTGGGCTCAAAAAAACTGGGAAGAAGTTTTACCCTTATTAAAGTTTTACGCCCAGGAACTTGACGAAAAGGTCATAAAACTTCATGTAGAAACCTATGTAACTGAACACAGCTTTGATTTCAAAGAAAACTCTTTAAAAGGGTTGACGTATTTAAAAAACTTCTTAAAAATAGAAAAAGGCATCAACGAATTAATCTGGAGAGGCTAAATGGAATTCTGGAAGCTTTTTTGGCAAACAGGATACGTTGGTAAGGCTGTACTTTTGGTACTGGTCTTTTTTAGCGTCCAGAGCTGGTATTATATCTTTGCCAACTACTTCAGATATAGAGCTTTTATCAACGAACTTTCAGACTTTAACAGAAACCTCGAAAACACCAGAGACTTTGTTAGTTTGATCAAAATGGTCAAATCCTTAGACCAGAACATGATTTCAAAGAGTATAAAAAGGTTGGTAGCAAGCTTTGGAGAAATCTATGATTATTATTTTCGCAACAATCAACCTAAAATCTCTGATGAGAAGTTAAAAATCACCTTTGCTGAAAAAGAGCTTGAAGATTTAATTTTATTAGAAAAGGAACGGATGCTTTTAAACCTAAGACATGGGTTAGGTTTTCTTGCAACTACTGGCAATGTGGCTCCCTTTATAGGACTTTTTGGGACAGTATGGGGCATCATGAAGGCTTTTCATGACATCGGATTAAAAGGAAGTGCAAGCTTAGCTACCGTTGCTCCTGGCATTGCAGAGGCTCTTATCAACACCGCCATGGGACTTTTCTGTGCTATCCCGGCTGTGATGGCTTATAACTACTTTTTGTTAAAAAACGAAAGGGTCAACAAGGAACTGGAGGTTGTACTAAAAAAGTTTTTCTTGGGATTAAAAAGAGGATTTTTGAGTTGAGGGTTCTTGCAGTTTTAGGTTTTTGAGGTAGTGTATTTATTTACTAAAATACTAAAAGGAGGGTAACATGGGGGCACCAAAGGTAACTGATGAGACTTTTGAAACCGAGGTTCTTAAATCTCCTATTCCTGTGCTGGTAGATTTTTGGGCTGCCTGGTGTGGTCCTTGTAGGGTGATTGCACCTATCATAGATGAGTTGGCTGAGGAGTTTGAAGGGAAAGTTAAGGTGATGAAGTTAAACGTAGACGAAAACCCGGTTACTCCAGGGAAATATGGAATAAGAGCCATCCCTACCCTTATCATCTTTAAAAACGGAGAACCTGTAGAGGTAATCGTAGGTGCGGTTTCTAAAAACACCATAGTAAACGCCTTAAATAAAGTCTTAGCTTAAATGATATGGATAAAAAAAACAATCTAACCATTATCCTTTGCTGGTTTTTAGTTTTTGGACTGCTTTTTGGTCTTTATGGTTGTGGAACTATCTCTAAGATTGGCTCACAGCTTACCTCAAGGTTAGAAAAAGAAGTTTCTAAGAAAGCAGATAAAGAAGAGGAAGAAGACTTAGCAACCCTTTTAAGAGAGGCTGAGAGGCTTTTTAACAGAGGAAGTTATGATTTAGCTTATGAATACTACAAAAAAATAAGCGATATGTATCCAGGAAGTCCTCAGGCCATCCTGGCTGAGCTCAGGATGGCTGACTCCAAGTTTTGGGCAGGAGAATATTTAGAGGCACTCTCCCTTTATGAGTCTTTTGAAAAATTTTATCCTAACAACGAGGCCATCCCCTATGTGATTTTTCAAATAGGCACATGCTATTATAAGCTTAAGCTAAGTTATGACCGCGATCAATCTTATGCCAAAAAGGCGATAGAAACCTATGAAAGATTACTGCAAAACTATCCCAAGAGCCCTTACAGGGCTGAGGCTGCTAAAAGGATTAAGGAACTCCGAGAACAGTTAGCTACCCATGAATTTTATGTAGCGCAGTTCTACTACAAATTAGGATACTATCGGGCAGCTTATAACCGGGTGCTTTACATCCTTAACAACTTTTCTGACACCGATGTCTATCAACAAGCCCAAAAGGTAGCTTCTCTTTATTATCAAAAGGCTTTACTTGAAACCAAAGAACTTGCTGAAGGGACTAAAAAAGACTTCTGGGGGGATAGATTCCCTTAAGATTTTTTAAATAAAATAAATCCTATTTCGTTTATTCGGGAAATTTAAAATCAATTTCTTTAGGTGGTTTTTCTTCTGTGTTAGGTTCTTCTCCTATAGAAATTCCTTCCTGGATAGAGGGCTTTTCTTCAAAGTCATCAATCGATAAGAAAGGCTCGTTAGCAGGGCGAGGGAAGTGGCCCAAAACTTCAAGGATAAGGGTCATACTGTTCCCGCATCGTAAACACTGGGTATACTCCTCAGAAAACACATAACCACACTTAGGACATTTCATCTTTAACCCCCTCTTCTAAGTTTCTACCACAGCATTTTTTATACTTCTTACCACTCCCGCAGGGGCAAGGATCATTTCTTCCGACCTTGTGCACCTTAACCGGCTGAGGTTTTTCAGAGGTCTCTTTTTCTTCAAACACGTCTTCTCTTTTATATTCTAACTTCTGAGTATCTACTTCTTCCTCTAACTCAAGGACCTCCTCTATCTCTTTTGCCTCTTTTATCTCCACCCTGAAAAGATAGGAAAGGGTGGTTTCTCTTATCTTTCTCATAAGTTCTACAAAAAGATGAAAGGCCTCTTTTTTATATTCCTGAAGCGGGTTTTTCTGCCCATACCCTCTTAAGCCTACGCTATCTCTGAGATGGTCAAGCATGAGTAAATGTTCTCTCCAAAGGGTATCGATGGTGTTTAGTAAGAAATACTTCTCGATAGCCCGCATGTTATCAGGACCTATGACCTTTTCTTTATTTTCGTAAACCTCTAACAGGGTGTTCTTTAAAAACTCTAAAACTTTGTCCTTTGAGTGTTTACCTTCAGCAAAGGCTACGTTAAAGGCAAAAATCTCTTTTATTCTTTCTACCAGACCTTGCAAATCTTCCTGGGTAAGTTCCTTCCTTTCTAAAAATGTGTCTTCTACAAGCTCCTGCAAAGTTTCTTCTATCATAGATACTATCCAGCCTTTTACCGAATCACTTTTCAAAACCTCTTTTCTCTGAGCATAGATGGTCTCTCTTTGCTGGTTCATCACGTCATCATACTCAAGGAGATGCTTTCTTATCTCAAAGTGATAGGCTTCTACCTTTTTCTGAGCTTGTTCTATAGCCCTTGACAACCAGGGATGCTCTAAAGCCTCACCCTCAGGAAGGCCTATTTTTTCCATAAGGCCTTTTAGTTTATCTGACCCAAAAAGCCTTAAAAGGTCATCTTCAAGCGATAAGAAAAATCTGGATGCCCCTGGGTCACCCTGTCTTCCTGCCCTACCTCTTAACTGGTTGTCAACCCTTCTTGATTCATGCCTTTCTGTACCTATAATATAAAGTCCACCAAGTGCTCTTACCTTTTCTGCGTCTCTCTGGCACTCAAGATATTTTTCATAAAGCACCTTAGCCCAGTAATCCTTATACTTTTCTGTTGGATCTAAGCCCTGTTTTGCCATGGCCAGAACTTCGTTCCAGGCCCTTTCGTCTATCTCAGAAAGGTCATAGCCTTCAGCCTCAAGCTGAGCCTTAGCAAGCCCTTCAGGATTACCACCTAAAAGGATGTCTACCCCTCTACCAGCCATGTTGGTTGCGATGGTAACTGCATAGGATCTTCCTGCCTGAGCGATGATAGCTGCCTCTTTTTCATGATGTTTGGCATTAAGCACCTGATGAGGAATCTTCCTTTTCTTTAACATCTTAGATAAAAGCTCGCTTTTCTCTATGCTGGTAGTACCAACAAGCACCGGTCTTCCTTGCTTGTAGGCGTTTTCTATCTCTTCTACTACCTTTTCAAACTTTTCCTTCTGTGTCCTGAAAACCACATCTGGATAGTCAATCCTTATCATCGGTTTGTTGGTAGGGATAACCACCACGTCAAGGTTGTAGATCTGTTTAAACTCTGCCGCTTCGGTTTCAGCCGTTCCGGTCATTCCTGCAAGTTTTTCATACATCCTGAAATAGTTTTGGATGGTAATCATCGCCAAAGTCTGGTTTTCTGCCTCTATCCTTACCCGCTCTTTTGCCTCTATAGCCTGATGAAGCCCATCACTCCATCTTCTTCCTGGCATGAGCCTTCCTGTAAACTCATCCACGATGATGATCTTTCCATCCTTCACCACATAGTCTACGTCTCTTTTAAACAGATGATGAGCCCTTAAGGCCTGATGGATATGATGGACTAACCTAACATAACGAGGGTTGTAAAGGTTCTTTATACCCAAAAGTTTTTCACATTCAGCAATCCCTTCTTCAGTTAGGGTAGCATTTTTGGTCTTTTCATCTACCGTAAAATGTATGTCCTTTTTCAGCTTTCTTACGATTTCGTCTATAAAATAGTAAATATCGGTAGATTCTTCAGAAGGTCCTGAGATGATAAGAGGAGTTCTTGCCTCGTCTATAAGGATTGAGTCTACCTCGTCTATGATGGCATAGTGATGACCTCGTTGCACCATATCGTCTAACGAATACTTCATATTATCTCTTAGGTAGTCAAAACCAAACTCGCTGTTAGTTCCGTAGGTAATATCACACTGATAGGCTTTTTTCCGTTCTTCATCATCCATCTGGTTCTGTAAATACCCTACAGTTAAACCTAAAAATCTATAAACCGGACCCATCCACTCAGCGTCTCTTTTAGCAAGATAGTCATTTACAGTAACGATGTGAACGCCTTTTCCTGTCAAGGCGTTAAGATAGGCAGGAAGGGTGGCAACCAGGGTTTTTCCTTCTCCTGTTTTCATCTCAGCAATTTTACCCTGATGTAAAACCACACCTCCGATAAGCTGCACATCAAAGTGTCTCATCCCTAAAACCCTTCTTGCAGCCTCTCTCACCACCGCAAAGGCCTCAGGCAAAAGGTCGTCTAAACTTGCCCCGTTTTCTAATCTCTGTTTAAACTCTATGGTTTTTTGAGAAAGTGCCTCGTCAGAAAGTTTTCTGATTTCAGGTTCTAAGCTGTTTATCTTTTCAACGATAGGCCTTATCTTCTTTAACTCTCTTTCGTTTTTTGTCCCAACAATCTTGGACAAAAGCTTGGTAATCATCGGCTTATCTTTCCTCCCTGCAAATTTATGTTCGTGTATAAGTATCGTGTTTTAAATTTAATACCTTTTAAGCATAAAACAACCACCTTACTAAAACCGCACTTCTATGCTATATTGGAAAGAGTTATCTTGAGGTAAGCCATGATAAAAATAAAAGAAAACATCGAAGATTTTATCGTATCAGAGGTTGCAGAAATCTTCCCTGAGGGGAAAGGGGAATATTCTTTATACTTGCTAAAAAAATACAACGTTTCTACCTGGGATGCCTTAGGAAAAATAGCCAAGCTCATCAGAATTCCGATGGATTCTATAGGGTTTGGAGGGCTAAAGGATAAAAAAGCCATAGCCCAGCAGTTTATAACCATCAAAAACGGTCCCAAAAAAGACATAAAAACCAGGGAATTTGAACTGACTTATTTAGGCCAAACCAACAAACCCATGTCCAAAAACCTTCTCTTAGGGAATCGCTTTGAGATAAGGGTAAAAAACTTCCCGATTGACCCTAAGAGATTAGACCAAGAAGTTAAACTTATCCAGACCTATGGGATAGCCAACTATTTTGACGACCAGAGATTTGGTTCAGTCAAATCCTCTAAGGAGTTTGCTGCAAAAGAGATCATCAAAGGAAACTACGAAAGGGCACTTTATCTTATGCTTGCTGAGGCAAGCCCCTCAGAGATAGAAAAAACTAGAAAACTTAGAGACTGCCTAAAAAAACACTGGAGAGATTTTAAAAGGTGTATAGAGTTTGCCCATCTATCCTGGGAGAAAAACTTGCTTAAATTTTTGTCAGAGCATAAACCCTCTAAACGAACCTTTAAAAGGGCTTTAAACCTGGTAGACCGGGAATACCTGTTTTTCTTAGGTAATGCCTACCAGAGCTATCTCTGGAACGAGATATTAAAAGAGATACTGCAAGAGTTAGGCCTAAACCACTTTAAGGCTCCCTATCTGTTAGGAGAATTTTTCTTTTACCGTGAGGTTAATGAGGATCAATGGAAAATTCTCAAAAACTTAAAGCTTCCTCTTCCCTCACCTAAACTGCGTCTTGAGTTAAACAACTCACCTTTTGACCTCAGAAGATTTTATGACAAGGTCTGTCAAAAGGAAGGATTTACAGACCTAACGCAACTAAGAAGTTTTATCAAAGGTATGGTTTTTAAAACCTATCCCAGACCAGCAGTTATCTTTCCAGAAAACTTAGTCTGGGAAAAACTAAACGACCAAGAGATCAAACTTATCTTCTTTTTAGAAAAAGGTTCTTATGCAACCCTGGTGGTGAAGAGGCTTTTTTATGGTTGTGCGCATTCCTAACTGGTTAGGCGATGCCTTGATGGCAACCCCTGTTTACTACAACCTCAGTCAAAAGACCAAAATCTATCTTTTTGGTCCACCACCTCTTGTAAGCCTTTTTAAGTTTTTCCCAAACGTAGGCCTTCTCCATTATGAAAAAGGCAACACCTCGCAAAACCTTGAAACTCTAAAACCCTTTAAAAACGAAACAGGGCTTCTTTTAACCAACTCTTTTTCCTCAGCCTGGTTGTTTTTTAGGGCAGGGCTTAAAGAAAGATGGGGTTATGCCAAGGACTTAAGAAGTTTTTTACTAACTAAGGCCATAAAACCACCTAAACAAAAGCTCCATCAAAGGGACTACTATCTATACCTTTTAAAAACCTTGGGTCTTCCTTGTGAGTATAAAGACCTTGTCTTACCTCTGGGAGAAGAGGCTATCGAAAAAGCAAAAACCCTCTTAAAACCTACAGGAGAAAATCCCTTTGTGATCCTTGCACCTGGTGCAGCCTATGGGCAAGCCAAGATGTGGCCTAAGGAATATTATAAGAGTCTTGCCTCAAGGCTGGTTAAACAAGGGTTTGTTGTGGTAATTGCAGGTGGAGAAAAAGAAAAAGAGGTAGGTGAGTTTATCAAGAAAGATTTGCAAGGAGTATACAACCTTTGTGGCAAAACTGACTTAATAGCAGTTGCAGGCATGTTTGTGTTAGCTAAAGCGGTGGTTTCTAACGACTCAGGGCTTATGCACCTTGCTGCAGCCTTAAGGATACCTCAAGTTGCCATCTTTGGCTCAACAGATCCCCAAAAAACAGGGCCTCTAAACCCAAAGGCTATCGTATTACACCATAAAATGCCTTGCAGTCCCTGTTTTAAAAGAACCTGCCCGTATAACCACTATGAGTGTTTAAGATCTATCTCAGTAGATGAGGTGCTTAAAGCCTCAGATAAAGTTTTTGGCATAAAAATTTAGTTTTGAATACAAGTTTTGATTACGCGGTTTTTGGTTTACTTAGAGCGATTTTTAAACAAAGGTTGAAACTTAAACTTGACGATTTTAAAGTAAACCCAAAGGTATAGAAAAACAAAAAACAGAAAAAACAAAATGAGAACCAGGGTATGTTTCCAGAAAAAGATGGCTGGTAGATAGCAAATAAAATGGATAATCCAGATAAGAGGGGCTGTTTGGGCGTTTTTAAGTAATCTTTCGGATTCATCTCCTAAAAAGATTTGGGTTACCCTTTTATAAATCAACGTATGAAAATGAAGAGGATCTGGCTGAAAAGGAGAAGACCCTCTTAAAAATTTTCTTCTATACGCAGAAAAAAGGGTTTCCCAGACAGGGTAAGCACAGAGAAGGAAAGGGAACCAGGGGGAAACCTCAAGATATCGATCAACCATAAGAACAGCAAGCAAGGCATTAGCAAACCCAAGAAGATAAGCCCCGCAATCCCCAAGAAAAATCAACCCAAAAGGATAGTTCCAGAGAAAAAACCCTAAGGTGGCTGCAAAAAAGCCTAAGCTAAGATAGAGGAGAAAAAAATCGTTGTGTAGAAAAGAAACATAAGCATAAGCCAAAAAATTCATCAAGGCAACCCCTGAGGCAAGTCCGTTAAACCCATCTATGATGTTAAACCCATGGGCAACCCCTGCTACAGCAAAAACGGTAAAAACATAGCTTACAAAAGCTATTTTTAAAAGCCCGTCAAAAAAAGGAAGGTCAACCCTTGAAACAGAGGTAGATAACAAGACGATAACCAAGGCCCCAGAAATAAAACCGGCAAAAAGTCTAACTTTAGGAGAGACCTTTTTAGTCAAGTCTTCAAGTAAACCTGCGATAAAAACAGGAAAGGCACATATCAGGACTTTTAAGTAGTCTAAGGTAAAATCTTTATTACCATAAAAAAAGGCAAAGCCTAAAAAGACGAGGCTCAAATAAATGGCAACCCCACCAACCCTTGACACAGGCCGACAGTGAAACTTCTGAACCCCACAGATTGGGTCAACCCCAACACAAACTCTTATAAAAATCAGACTAAGCAAAAAACTTACAAAAAAAGAAAGAATAAGATAAGGCATGGGTAAATTTTAGCTAAAAATTAAAATAAATCAATCTTTGTTTCATCTAATCTTTCCAGTGCGTTATTTCTATCTCAGGTGTTTTACATATTTTACCATTACTCATCGCAAAAAACCGTGGTATTTTGGCAGGACAGACAATCCTGAGGTATTCCTGAGTTTGTACCCTTTGGCTAAGCTTATTAAGCTTATAATAGATAGGAAGAAGATGTTTATTGATAACCTGAGTCACCGGATAAAGCCTCATCCAAGACCTTCAGCAAGAATAACTGAGTTTATATTTCACCTTCCTTGAATCTTTAATAATTAATTATTTCCCTTAGCTCTCGTTCTCTTTGCGTTATCCCACCATTCAAGAATGAAAGCTAAAAACATCCCAACAAAAAGTGCACTAACTGCGGAAACAGCTATTATTAATCTCCTTTTAGGTTTTACTGGCTGGTCAAAATATGTAGGCTTTTCAATTACATTTAAAACAAAAAAGTTGTATTCCCTGTTTTTATCTGGATTTTTAATAAACGTAGTTTTATAGTTTTCTGAAACTCTTTTTAACTCCCTGTCCAGCTCCTCCACCGCAGCCGATACAATATCTTTTGCAATTTTTTTATCCTGATGAATAGCTGTAATCATAATAGACTGAGTCTTTGGGTCAACCTTTGATTGTAATATTTTTTCTAAATCTTCTTCATCTATGTTATCAAGTCCTATTTTTTTTAGACTGCCATAGGAGCTCTCTAAAATTTTTAAAACATTTTTTTTAAATTCTATACTATTTAGTATAGAAAGAGCTAAATTATTTGCGTTTGGCGGTGAGTTTGGTAGACTAAGAAAAACATTTTTAGGCTCCGTTGACTGAACTGTTTGCAAACTCTGTATCAAAGCTAGTGTTAAAAACGAATCTACCCAAACAGTAGCCCTCGCCTGGTATATATTGGGCATTAAAAACACTGCAATCGTTGCAATTACAACCGAAGCAAAAACAACAGCTCCTATCAATTTAGCTCTTTTCTTTAAAACAAGTAAAAGCTCATAAAGATCAATTTCATCTTTACAGGTCTCTTTAACAACTTTTTCTTCCACTTTTAATACCTCCCAATTTAAAACTTTATTTAAAAAATTTTGTCATAAAACCTCTTCCTATACCTCTTTGGTTGGTCAAAATTATAATTTTTCCGAATACTTCTCTTAATATCTTCATCGCTTCGATAACACCAGGTAAAAACTCAAACTGTTCCCATCTTCTAACGTAATCATTTTCTATTTTCTTGTTTAAAACTCCATCTCTATCTAAAAACAAAGTCCAGCTTTTGTCAAAGTGAAAGTTTTTCAAATTCATTTTTTGCTTTTTCATAGTCCTCAGGGATTCCTATATCAATAAAATAAGCATCTGAAACATATCCGTAAAAATCAAAATCTTTATAAAACTTTTGGAGAAAATCTTTTTCAAACGAAAATTTATATGGTAGATTTTGAGATAAAAAAAACTCTTTATTAATAATGTAGATACCACCGTTTATCAAAGTTTTATCTTTTTTTATACCCTTTTCGTAGAATGATCTTATCTTGCTTTTTTCATCAATTTCTACACTTCCATATCTTTCTGGATTTAATATTTCTTTTAAGGCTATGGTAACGAATGATTTTTTTGATTTATGAAAGCGGTAAAAATCTCTTAAATCTACTAAAAAAATAGTATCTCCATTTAAAACAAAAACATCTTTAGAATTAATCAAATTTAAACTCTTTTTGATAGCTCCTCCAGTACCTAACGGCTTTTCTTCTATGGAATATTTTAAACCTAAATTTAAAAACGAGTTTCCGAAATAATTTATTATCGATTCATGTTTATAACCTACAGATAAAACCACATTTTTGATTTCCATATGTGACAAATATTTTAAAACATATTCAAGAAAGGGTTTGCCATTTATATCAGCCATGGGCTTTGGAATATCTTTAATAACATTTCTTAATCTTGTTCCAAGTCCACCAGCAAGGACTATTGCTTCCTTGACCATTGTTTATGCCTTCCATGTTTCCAATCCATATTTTGTAAACTGATATCTTCTGAACTCTCCGCCAAATTTTTGCAATGCTTCAATTACTTTATACCTTGTATTTTCTGGACAATAAAGCATCATAAATCCGCCACCACCTGCGCCTGATATTTTTCCTCCAATTGCTCCAGCCTTTTTAGCAGTCTCATATATTTCTTCAATCACAGGATTTGTAATACCTTCTGCCATTTGTTTTTTATACTGCCATCCATAATCTAAAATTTCTCCCACTTTATCCAGTTCACCTTTAAGTATTGCTTCCTTCATGAGTATAGCTTGTTCCTTCAGTTTATGCATTGCTTCAACTGACTTTTCCTTTTTTTCAATAACATTTTTCATTTGAGCCTCGATGATTTTTGAAGAGAGTCTACTTGTGCCTGTATAATAAAGGAGTAATCTGAATTGAAGTTCATTAATAATCTCTGGTTTTATTCTTAGTGGATTAACAATAACTCTGTCGTTATCGTAAAATTCCATAAAGTTGAACCCTCCAAATGTTGCAGCGTATTGATCTTGTTTTCCTCCAGCCATTTTAAGGTCTTTTCTCTCTATTTCAAACGCAAGATGTGCGATTTCATATTCTCCGAGCGGCAATCTAAGCCATTCTACAAATGCTCCTAAAACAGCGACAACAAGAGTTGATGAACTTCCAAGCCCAGAGCCAGGAGGAGCATCTACATAAGTTGTTAGTTCAAAAGAAAGGGGGGTTTTAGTGAAATCTCTTACAATTCTGTTGTATATCCCTTTTAGAAGATCTAATTCGCCTTCAATTTCTAAGTATTCATTTGAGTCAAGCACCACTTTTTTTTGCGTGTCTACTGAATTAAAAACTATTTTTCCGTCATCTCGTGGTTCAAGGGTTGCATAGGCATACATTGATATGGTAGCATTTAAAACTGCCCCACCATATAAATCAGAATAGGGACTTACATCGGTTCCCCCACCTGCAAGCCCAAGTCTTAAAGGTGCACAAGACCGAATTATCATGATAAGACCTCCTCAATAATCTTTAATATTTTTTTTTCATAAATGGTCCAGGTGAAGTTATTTTTAATATATTCTCTCGCATTCCGTTTGATGTGTTCATATTTATCAGGATGAGCATGGATATTGTTTATTATATTTGCCATTTCCTTTGGGTCGTCAACTACTATAAAATGTTCCATATTTTTGGCACCTATGGGTTTTGCTGCCAAGGAAGAGACAACATTAACTGTTCCCAAAGCCATACACTCAAGAATTTTATTCTGAATTCCTCCTCCTGTTCTCATAGGAGCTACAACACACAAGGCAGATTTTAATATTTCATATGGATCTTCTACAAAACCAGTAATTTCAATATCTGAATATTTATCTTTTAGGGAAGTAATTTTTTTTGGAGGGTAGGCTCCAACTATAATAAATTTAATGTTTTTATTTAAATGTGGAAAAACCTTATCTATGAACCACAAAACAGCATCTATATTTGGCTGATAATTCATCTTTCCGAAAAAGGCAACATAATTTTTGTAATTTGGATTTACCTTTTCGTAAATTAGTAGATCTTCATTTACTCCATGTGGGATCCATTCAGTTTTATTTTCATTTAGAAAAAATTCTCTTTCCTCTCTATTAAAAAATAAAGTTTTGTCAAATATTTCAATACATTTTTCCTCAAATTCTAACAATTTCGCACTTTCATAGCTATAAATAAATCTCCAAAGTATTGATTTCGTATTTTGTGCACTTCTTCTATAATTTAAGCCTATAGAATCAGCCATATCTAAAATTTTAGGTTTATTTAACTCCATAACGTATTTAGCAGTTCTAACAAGTGTTGAGAAAATCAGATCATATTCGGTATAGATGGAATTTATGTATTGTTGAACATCTTTGAAATAGTAATAATTCACCTGTAAAGGTAAACCATTATATAGTGATTTCAGAGCATTCAGATAAAATTGAGTTTTTCGTTTTGGAAAAAGTTTAAATGTAATTCCAATTTCATTTGTCCAATCATAAAATTCCTTTGGTATTTCTTCTTCAACTATTGACACCAGATGAGCTTTAAAATGTTTGGAAAGAATTTTAAGTAACCAGTAGTTCTTGAGCCTATCTCCACCGATTGGCGGATATGGAAGCCGAGAAGAAAGAAAAAGAATTTTTTGTTTATTAACAATATTTCTAATCATTCTTCAATCCTTCTATTGTTCCTTTTATCCATGCTTTAATAGACTCAAAATTTTTAGAGCCTCTCAATATCTGATATATCCTAAAAGGAGTATAAAGAAAAAAATGTAAAACTAAATAATAATAAAATAAAGATCTGTCAAACAATTTTTTTCTTACTAATACATTACTTTTAGCTAAATTATATAGCACAAATGGTGTGGTTCTATATTTAATGATATCTATATCATGCCAGGCAAATGCATTAGGTACCCATAATAGTTCGAACCCTGCTTTTTTAACTCTAAGAGAATAGTCAAGATCTTCACCGTAAAAAAATAAGTTTTCATCAAAAAAACCAACTTTTTCTATAGCTTCTTTTTTTAATAAAAGAACACAACCAGTTAAAAAATCAACTTTTTTTGGTTGAAGAATTTTGAAAAATGAAAAATCTACTGTTTTATTTTTATAAGGAATATCAATGCCCATAGTTAGTTTATTAAAATACCCCCCCGTATGCCAGACTTTATTTGGATATTTTTCATAAAAAATGGTTGGTCCTGCTAATAATGCTTTTTTGTCTTTTTCTAAAGCATTAATAAGCAACGGGAGACAATTTTTATCTAAATATGCGTCGTCGTTTAAAAGTAAAATATAATCTGTTTTATTTTCTATAGCAATTTTAATTCCTTGATTAACTGCTTTAGAAAATCCTAAGTTTGTTTTATTATTTATAAAAAATATGTTGTTATATATTTCTAATTTATTTTTCAAACCATTGAATATTTTAATATTTTCACTATTATCGATTAATATTATTTCTATGTTTAAATCATTATTCATAACAGATTCAACTGCTTTAATTACAGAATTTACCTTATTGTAAGATACAATGATTACATAAATTTTGTTTTGTATTTTCATTTATACTCCTATCGACTGAACTACATTTTTAAATTTAATTTTTAAATTTAGAGTCCCAAAAATATCCCATCATTAACCAATAAATAAAATTTACAAAATAAAATTCTGTTGTATTTGATCCTATCATATTAATACTTAACCCCAGCAATGATAAATATACCGTTAATCTATTAATAGACATTTTATATAAATAAAAACCTCTTAATACAAGGTATATGAAGAATCTAATATAAAATGGAATTAAAATTATACCAGTTTCACTCAATATCCTGAAATAATCTCCATCTAGAACAGGTAAATAATCATTTTCTAAATTAAGAATTCTTCTTACTTGTCCTACAGTACCTAAACCAGTACCAGAGGGAATTGATAAAAAGTTATTTAGTCCATTTCTCCATAATGAAGATCTCTCCTCTATTGCTTCTCCTTTTATAAGAGAAACAAATCTCTCTAATAGAAAATCTATATAATATTCCAAAACTGATGTTATAATCATTAATATTAAAACTGGAAAAATAATTAACAGAAAAATTAAATAAAGTTTTTTTTTGCTCTGGATATTTTGATTTATAGCAAGATAAGCAAGTATTAAAATATTATAAATGAATAAACTTATCCAAACACTTCTTTGCATTGTAAATATATCAACAAAATAAAAGATAAATAATAAAATAATATACTCTTTTTTGAATCTTAAAATAACCATATTTAAAACAAAAACTGAAACTATTGTCATTAATGCTCCTAAAACTAAAGAACCAGATACACTAGACATTCTAAAAGCCATTACTCCTTCATATAAAATTGACCTTATATCTTCAAGAAAACTGGGTAAAGGGAAAAAACCATAAAGTAATATAGCTATAAGAGAATGAACAAAACCAACAAAAACAATTGATATAACTACAAAATTAAACGGAATAATTCTACTGTAAAAGTATCCAATCATAGGTATTAAAAAAGTTGCTACACCAAAAATAGTAACTTCCAAAGATACTGTTTTCAAAATAAAGACGGATATTGGTATGTATAATATTAGTAAAAAAAAGGAAATTAAAAAAGGTATATCCATATGTGATAGGTATAATTTATTTTTCCTAAAAATTAAATATATAAAAAATATTATTGGTATATAAAAAGAGTAATACAAGCTATTTCCTGTAACCTTTGCTACCCCTGGAAGTAAAGAGTAAAATGTCAACAATAAACTTAATATATAAATTTTATTTATCTTTATTGTCATTTTTTGTATCTCGAATATTTTTACTAAGTTCTTTATATAATTTAATAACTTCTTCTTCATTAGGTAAATTACTTTTAGCAATTGCAGTTGCCCGATAAAAAGCCATTGCCAAAGATAAATATAAACCTATCCATCCATCTTTATATCCTTTTTTATATATAAATCTTCCAAAAAATTCACGGCAAATATGATAGAGTATCTTTATAGCAGGTTTTCCTTTATAGTTATATTTTGTTGAAAAGGTTTCGAAATCAGTATAAGTATTTAATTTTTCAATAAAATGCCGAACACTATTGTAATTAAAATGAATTATGGATGACTCTTTATCAATAATTTTACCTACTCTTGCTTTTGGATTTATTTTTATAAAATTATGTACTTCCGAGCCATAGGTGAGAAATCCTTTTTTAAAAAAACGCGCTATGACATCTTGATCATATCCCCAAGCTCCTCCTAGTAATTCTTTTCCAAAAAAGAAATTCCGTCTTGAAATCAATACTACATCAAAAATATCTTTATCTGCTATTTCTTTCAATCTTATTTTCAATTTTTTCGGGATTAATTCATCCGAATCTAGAGCCAAGATCCAATCATACGAACACTTAGATAACCCGTAATTCCTAGCAGGATCTGCATAACCAAGATATTCGTGCATATAAATTTTTGCTCCAAATTCTTGAGCAATTTCTATTGTTCTATCAGTGCTGTACATATCTATAATTACAATTTCATCACACCATTCTACACTTGATAAACATTCCCTTAAATATTTTTCTGAATTATATGTATGGATAACACAGGATATTTTACTCATTTATAAGCTTCCAATATTTGGAAAATATTTTTAGCCCGTATTTCCCATGTATTTTTCATGAGAAACTGAAGAGCTTCCCGTTTTGAAAATTTAAGATAATTATTTTTTGTCAAAAATTCGATAGTATTTTTTAAATCTTTATAATCATTATAGAAATAAACAAATTTTCTAAATTTCTCCATCTCTTTATAATAAATTGAAACTATATTTTTACCAAAACTAATATATTCATATATTTTTACTGGATCTACAGACAAAATTAATTCATTTAAGATAAAAGGCATGATTAATACATCATAATCTTTAACAAATGATAATAAATTACTATGAGGTATAATCCCATTATAAATAAGTCTTTTATGCTTAGGTATATCGACTTCACAGGGACCTACTAAAGTAACGGTAATATTAGGCAAATCATCCAAAAGTTTTAAAATCTTTTCAAAGTCAAACCAATATGATATCGTTCCAACATAAAGCAGTTTAAAATATTTTTTATTTTTAACTATATAATTATTATCTGTATTATCTGTATTTATATAACTATTTTCAAATTCACGAATAAGACCTGAAGAAATAGCATTATTTATCACATAAATTTCTTTCTTGTAGCCTCTTTTTTTTATTACATTTTTTAAGTTATCGCTACTGACAAAAACTATATCTGCTATACTAAGAAGTTCATGTTCTAATTTAAGAATTTTATTTCTTTCAATATCATCTTTTATTCCAATATTATCATCCATACAATCATAAATTATTTTACTTTTTTTAAATCTATTCTTTATAAAATTAACATATGTTGGTGAAGTTAACCAAACATAATCATAATTATTATCAAACATTCGAAATTGCAATTTTAAAATTGTGTCATTAATGATCCTACCAAACAAAGTATTTCTAAACCTTTGGTGAGGTAATCTATATAAAGCAACAAACCTGTTTATATTGTTTTTTTGATTATGTACTAATAATTTTCTTCTATACCCATAAGTATAGACAACAGTTAAATCATAAAATTTTGCCAATTCTTCAGCTAAAAATTGCGGTCTTTGTTTTATCCAATTCCAATCAATATGCATAACATACAACATTTTTTTCTTCATATATCAAAGTACCTCTTTTATTATATCTCTTATTCTATTACTTGCTTTTCCATCTCCATAAGGATTAATTGCTTTTGCCATATTATTATACTCAACTTCATTAGTTAATAAGACAGATACTTCTTTTATTATCTTTTCCTTGTCAGTTCCTACAAGTTTAGCTGTTCCCGCTTTTATACCTTCTGTCCTTTCAGTTATTTCTCTCATAACTAAAACAGGTTTACCTAAGGCAGGAGCTTCCTCTTGTATCCCACCTGAGTCTGTTAGTACTAAATAAGATTTATTCATAAGCCAAATAAAATAAGGATACGATAATGGTTTTATGAGATGTATCCTTTTATTACTCTTTAAAATTTTATACACAGGTTTTCTAACATTTGGATTTAAATGTACAGGGTACACAATTTCTACATCGTCATAATTTTCAGCTATTTCTTTTATTGCATAACATATATTTTTAAAAGGCTCTCCAAAACTTTCTCGCCTATGTCCGGTTACAAGAATTATTTTTTTTGAAAAATCAATAAAATTAAAATATTCATAATATTTTTGTTCACCTTCTTTCTTTATAATTTCTAAACCTAAAAATAAAGCATCTATTACTGTATTTCCAACAACATAAACATTTTTCTTAATGTTTTCTTTATACAAATTTTCCTTTGCTTTTTTTGTAGGAGCAAAATGGTAATCTGCAAGATGTCCAATTAAAACTCTATTCATCTCTTCAGGAAACGGAGAATATTTGTTATAACTTCTTAAACCTGCCTCTATATGAGCTATTTTCGCTTTTGCATAATACCCTGCAAGTGCACCTACAAATGCAGTAGTAGTATCACCTTGAATAAATATTAGGCTTGGTTTTTCTATTTTTATTACTTTTTCTAATTCTTTAATTATACTTGCTGTTATATTGTAAAGAGTTTGATTTGGTTTCATTATGTTTAAATCATAATCAGGTTTTATGTCAAAAAAATTTAATACCTGATCCAACATTTCTCTATGCTGCGCTGTGACGCATACTTTAACTTCAAATTCGTTATGTTTTTCAAATTTTTTAATCACAGGAGCCATCTTAATTGCTTCAGGACGAGTACCGAAAATAAAAAGTATTTTCATATTCTCTTTTCTAGCTTAAATTAATATTATATTTATTATCTAAGTTACCGAAAAGTTTTTTCTCAACAAAAAGATAAATTTCTTTTCTTGGAAAGTCTGGTTGGAAAACTTTTATATCTCTGAATCCAGCAAGCTTCAGGGCATTCTCTAAAGCTTTATGAGAAAATCTCAAAAAGTGATGAGGTGGATAGTCAATCAAGGAGTCTTTCCTGATTAAAATCTCTGCAAAAAAACTCTCCCTATTTGGCACACTTCCCGCCATATAGCCACCCTCTTTCAAAAGCTCTCTTACCATCCTTAAAAAGTCCATGGGTCTGTCCTGATGCTCAAGGACTTCAAAGAAGGTAATAACATCAAACTTAAGGTTTCTCTCTCTGGCAAATTCATAAAACTCCTCAAGGCTCATGGCGTAAATTGTGTCAACGCCAAGGGTTCTCTTAGCAATTTCTACGCTTTTTCGGTCAAAATTCTATTCCCCAGACTTCAAAGCCCTGCCTTTGGGCTTCTTTTAGAAAAACTCCATCGCCACAGCCCACATCAAGGAGTTTGCCTTTTATGTGCTTGGGAATATGTTCAAAAAACATTCTGTGGTTCTCACCTATCCTTAATCTCGGTGCTTCATGAAAGGCAATATAGCTTTCAAATACCTCACTCTCATAAAACTCCGGGATTATCTACAACGGCTCCCACCAGTGAACCTCACAGTGCGGACATTCGTATTTTTCGTATTCCTGCTTGTTATAAGGGCTTGTGTAGGTCTCGGTGTAAGCTTCAACCTGAGTCTGACAAACCGGGCAATGTGGCATATCAAACCTCTCTATCAGAATTAAAGCTTAAACTATCAACCAGGCTTTCAAGCTTTTCTATTAATTGCCCTATTAAGCCTTTCATCTTCAGATAATTCTGGTAAACTCCTCGTGGGATAGCTCAAGATATTCATGCGCAAGAACATTACGAAAAGCCCCTAAGCCTTTCAACATTTCAAATAACTCTTTGTCTATAATACCTTTGCTGTAGGCGTTTCTTATTATGTCTTCATAGCTATCGCTTATCACTTGGAACTTGCTTGCCAGAATGTGGTCAAAGATATCAAGGATACTTTCGGCTATGAGAAAAAGCAACCTTTCTACCGAGTAGTGTAGCCACCTAGTCTTCATGTAATCCTCAAAGCTCAGCTCTCCTAAATCTAAAAGGTCCCTTCTGTATTCCTTTAGCTTTTCCAATCTCCTGATGAGGCTTTCTTTTCTATAAACCATCTTTGCTTGCCTTTCTGTGCTTTTCAAGGTAAATAACATAATCGTAATAATTTTTCTTGGCTTTGAGCTCATAATCGTTTAGAATGTCTACATCCCTGTAAAAAAGCACTTTGCCATGTTTAATTACTTCAAACTGAAGGATAGGATTAGCCATGTTGAGCCAGATAAGGTCAAGACGGTCAGACCTAAGCTTTATGGTTAGCTCTCCATACAGGTCATAGTAGTCATCCCAGCTAAAATCTTTAGTGGTATAGATAGCTAAATCAAGGTCGGACTCTTTGGTACCTTTGTCTTTAGCTAAAGAACCAAAAAGGTAGACAATAAGGACCTTAGGGTTTTTCCTTAGAACTTCTTCGCTTGTCTTTACTACTAAATCAGGAGGCATATCAATGGGTTTTGTCCCTTTCCACCTTTCTCTGACACCCAAGGCTTAACCCCTTTTGAACATTATACAGTAAAGACTGCAAAAGGTAAAGAATGGCTCTCACTAGTATATCGCATTTTGGACATTCGTATTTTTATATTTCTGGTTGTTATATGGACTTGTGTAGGGTTTAGTGTGGTTCTCAACCTAAGTTTCACAAATTCGGTAAATGGCGTAATCTTGAGCGTTCTTTATCTGTTTGGCTTTATTTAAGCCTTCTTCTAAGGCCTTGAGAACCTTTTCAAAATCTTCTAAGAGCTTTGCAAATCTATCCAGAGAATCCCCTCCTTGAGTATTTCCTCTTTCATTTTTCAGAAGCCTTTTCAAAAGACACAAAATTTACTTTCTGAGAAAGAAAAGACTCCGATAAGGGCTTTAAGCTCGAGAAGTTCGTCGCTATGTCTTCTTCTAAGATAAATGCTTAATCTATGTCAGATTAATATAGCATAAAACTAAATCATCTGGCGTATAGGACCAGATGACATCTTAGCATCTTCTAACAAAATTTTTAACAAAATTTCTTACTTTTTGAACTCAAAAGGCAACTCCTTTAGCCTCGTTTTTATTCTCGCATATTCTTGCAATTTTTTGTAGTTCAATAAACAAGTTTAGTGAATTTTTAGTTGTCAAGTTTTCTTAAAAGACAAAAGGATAGTCCGCAAAGTACCATATATCCAAAAAAGGTTCCAAGACAGATACCAATAATGCCAAGCTTTAGGACCACAACAAAGAAGTAATTAAAAAAAATATTTCCTATTATACCTACCAATGCTATAAAAAAGACAGCTTCTAATTTATTTTTTATTTGAAAAGTTCTGTAAAAAACTGGCCAGAGAAAAGCTAAAGGTAAGGAAAGGGCATAAAATCTTGTTGCAGTGGCGGTGAGAGAGACATCTGTTTTAGTGAAAGCTCCATATCCAAAAAAAAGACTTACAAGTATATCTGAAAAAACAAAGAAAAAAAGAGCAAAAACGCTTCCAAGTAAGATAAGCTTTTTGGTATAAAAAATTAATTTTTCCCATGCACCTCCTACTTCTGAAAGAGAAGTTATAGCTATATGCTCAAATTTTATAACTCCCTTTGGCGCGTGAGCAATTAGAAGACCATAGGTAAGAGCAGAAACTCCTTTTTCTCCCAAAAGAGATCCAAAGACTCTATCAACAAGTATATAAAGATAAAAAACACTATAAACTGCTGTAAGATAGAAAAGATGCTTTAGTAAAAGTCGCACGTTTTCATCCATGTAAAACCTAAATTTTATATGCTCTCGTGCCATATACACCATATACAGAGTGGCTAAAAACTGAGACAAAGACCAACTGATGGGCAAAACCCTATAATCTCTAAAAAAGTAAAGTCCTATGATGATACAAACAAAACTAAGAAAAGAAAAAATAAATTCTCCTATAAAATAAACTGTAAACCTTCTTAAACTTCTCAAAATCGCTCCAAAATGATGAAAGAAGAAGGAGAAAAACAGATAAGGAAGAAGTAACAGGTAGGATTCTTTTGTATAGTAAATCGCCTCTTTTTTAAAACCAAAGGGAACCTTAAGAAGGACAGGAAAAAAAACGATGGCCAATAAGGCAAGGGAACAAGCTAAGATTGTGGTAAAAGTCAGTAAAAGCCCTGCTAATTTTTCAAATTCTTCCTGGTTTTTTAGTCTTGCTGAAACAAGATTAGGCACTCCTATTGAGTCAAAAACATCGACAAAGATCATGAAAACTCCGAGCAAAGATAAGGCCATAAAAAAAGCATCGGTTTGATAGGAAAACCCAAGAAGAATTGCTATGGCTAAATTTTTTAAATAACCAAAACCTCGTGCAAGTAGATTGATAAAAGAACTTCTTAAAACCGCATCAAAAACCATCTCTGGCTTCG
>NZ_ATXI01000007.1 GCF_000421605.1 Thermodesulfobacterium thermophilum DSM 1276 | reverse complement strand
TTATTGGAAAATTTTTTTGTTCCTTCAATGAAAGTGAAGCATAAGGTAATAGATGAGAGAGGTAGAGTGATAAAGAAGGTTTATGATCAGGCGAAGACGCCATACCAGAGGATCATGGAGAGTTCAGCTGTGCCCGAGGAAGTAAAAGAAGCTTTAAAGGAACATTATAACAGGTTATCCCTGGTAGAATTAAAAAAGAAACTTGATGAATTGCTTATCCGATTATTTGGAGGTAAAATGAAGGGGAAAATTTTTCAGGGACAGAAAAATGATCTAACTAATCAACATTTCAGGGACATATATTTTTGATCTAACACGGGCCTTTTGAAAAAAGTTAAAAATATTTTAATATTGTTTTATGAGTTTTGATTATACACCTCTTGCAGAAAAATTAAAGCCTAATAGTTGGGAAGATTTTGTAGGTCAATCCCATCTAGTAGGAGAAAAAGGCCTATTAAAAACTTTAATCTCTCAGGGTAAACCTTTTTCTTTTATTCTTTGGGGACCTCCTGGGGTAGGGAAAACCTCTTTGGCCTTTTTGGTAGGCCAAACTTTGAAAGCAGAATTTATAGTAGTAAGTGCTGTAGACACTACAGTTAAAGACCTAAAAGACATCATAGCCAAGGCCAAACAGCTAAAAGGGCTAAACAAACCTACCTTGCTTTTTATAGACGAGATCCATAGGTTTAACAAAACCCAACAGTCTTTTCTTTTACCTTTTTTAGAAAAAGGGGATATCTTCCTCATAGGGGCAACTACTGAAAATCCATCGTTTGAGTTAATACCCCCTCTTCTATCCAGAGTAAAAACTTTTATTTTAAATCCTCTTTCTAATGACGAGATTCTTTTAATACTTAAAAGAGGGTTAGAGCGGGTTCTTTCTGAGGCTAAAGAAGAATTAATCGTAGAACCTGAGGTGTTAGAAAAAATTGCTGAGGCAAGTAGTGGAGACGCCAGATCAGCTTTAAATTTACTTGAGTTGTCATTAGAACTGGCTAAGGCTTATGGGAAAAAGGTTTTATCTCTAAAAGACTTAAGAGAAGAACTTCTTTTTAAACCTATAAAATACGATAAAGCAGGAGATGAGCATTTCAATCTGATATCTGCGTTTCATAAAAGTATGCGCGGAAGCGACCCAGATGCTACTGTTTATTGGCTTGCAAGGATGCTCAAATCTGGAGAAGACCCTCTTTATATAGCAAGAAGGATTATAATTTGTGCGGCTGAGGATGTAGGGCTTGCCGACCCTATGGCCTTGGTGGTAGCGGTTGCGGCAAAAGAGGCCTTTGAGTTTTTAGGCCAACCTGAAGGGGAGTTGGCTTTGGCAGAGGCAGCTATATATGTGGCCAGTGCTCCGAAAAGTAACTCTGTCTATCGCGCCTTAAATGATTGTTATAAAGAGATAGACAGATCTAAGGAACTTCCTGTTCCTTTACATCTGAGAAATCCTGTTACTCGTCTCCTTAAAAACTTAGGTTATGGAAAAGACTATAAATATGCTCACGACTATGAAGAGGGTTTTGTTTTTCAGTCTTACTTGCCAGAAGACATTAAAGCTAAACAATTTTACTTTCCATCAGACCGAGGAATTGAAAAGAAAATTAAGGAACGTTTAAAAATCCTTTGGAAAGGGTTTAAAACCTACGATAAATAACTTAATTTTAAGAAAAAACATACCAAACCGTTTGCTTATAAGGGTCTACAAAGTTTTTCTTCAATTTCCCCTGAGGTATCTTTTCTTCAGAAATTATATTGTAGCCTTGGTTTAAAAAGGTTAATAGGTCTTCTTCACGAGTTAAAACTTTAACCGGACCTGAGGCATAAAAGATGATAACAGGATTTTCCTTTTGCCAAAAGGCTAAACTACCTTGAACGATTTCTCTTTTGATGACGTGCAGTTGATATGAAAGCTGGGTTAAATGGTGGAAGGTTATTGTTCCAAGGATAATCAAGTTTATCAAGAATAAACCTAACAAAAACTTTTTTAAAATCAAAAGAAAAGACGTGGGAAAATTTTCAACGAAAATCTTAGAAAAGATTATAGCCCAGAAAGGATAGACCCAAAGAAGATATTTATCAAACTTTTTCCCGGTAAAACTTAACAAAAATACAGGGATTATGGCTACGGTCGACAAGAAAAAAACTTCCTTGTTTTGTATAAGCTTGTGCCAAATTTCCTTTGCTTTTTCTTTATGGTAGGCTTTTTGTTTCCAAATTAGATAGAAAAGGAAGATAAAACAAAACCAAAAGTTAAGCAAGAGGTGTTTAAAGTAATAATACCAAGGATCTCTGGCTCGATCAAGCAGACGAGTTTTAACGTCAGTATCTAAAAATTCTTTAAATATTTCTTTACCAAAGGCTACATATCCATAACCATACCAACCTAAAGAAGGAATCAGTAGTATTAACCAGCCTAAGGGATTTAACAAAATTTTAAAAACCCTTTTATCTTTGGTTAACAAACCATAAACAAGAAGCCCTGGAAGATAAAAAAAGTTTAAAGGACCTCTGGTTAAAACACCTGCCGTTAGAAACACATAAAAAAGATATTGATAAATCCTTTTGGGGGCTACAAATAAATAAAGGTAGGAAAAATAAAACATCAAAAAAGAGAATAAAACAAACAAAGGTTCTATATCTACCCTATTGAAAAAAGAAAGAAAACGTAGATTAGCTAAAAGCATGATTAAAGAAAAAAGGCCAGACTGCCAATCTTTATCAAAGAACTTTATAAATACTAAAAACAAGAGTGTATAACAAAACACCGAAAAACATCTCAGACCAAAAACCAGCTTATCTGGGTCAGAAGAAAAGGGTTTACTCCAAACTGAAGCTAACCATGTATAGAGGGGGGTTTTGTAAAATAAGGTTCTCCGTTATAGGTTTGAAAAATTTTAAAATCTTTTACGGTTTCTTTAACTAAAATGGCTCTTCTTAACTCTTGATACGATGAAGGAGGTTGAAAAAAGGAAAAGACCAAAAAAGAAAGTGTCGTAAGAAATAAAACCAGAAAAACTTGAGTTTTTAAGTTCATAATGCCTTTACAAGAAAATTTTTAGGTATATTTTAGTATAGGTTTATTTATTTTAAAGTGAGGAAAAACGATGAAAGTTAAACTGGCTATTGTAGGTTGTGGGAAGGCAGCAGAAAGGCATCTAAAGATCTATCAAGCTTTGCAAGAAGAAGTAGAGGTGGTTGCTGTTTCTGATGTAGTACCAGAGAGAGCCAAAAAATTTGCTGAGGCCCTTTCTGCTAAACCATATACCGACTATCAAGAAATGCTTAGCAAAGAAAACATAGAAGTAGTAGACCTTTGTCTTCCTTCCGGCATGCACGCTGAAGTAGGAGAGATTGTTCTTGAAAAATTTGAGAAACATCTTTTGGTAGAAAAACCTCTGGCTCTTACCCTCAAAGATGCCGAACGTTTGGTTAATTTTGCTCAAAAGAAACAGCTTAAACTGGTTACCATCTTTCAAAATCGGGCTAACCTTCCTGTACAAAAGCTAAAAGAAGCTTTATCTAAAAATCTCTTAGGTAATCTTGTTTTGTTTTCTGCTAAATTTTATTGGAGTAGAGATCAAAGATACTATGATTCTGCTGCCTGGAGAGGCACTTGGGCCTTTGATGGAGGAGCTTTGGCTCAGCAAGGATGTCATTTTGTAGACATGCTTTATTACTTAGGAGGTCCGATAGAGAGTGTTTTTGCCAAGATGGGAACCTATCTGGTAAACATAGAGGCAGAAGACCTTTTAGTGGGTGTGTTTAAGTTCAAGAACGGGGCCTTAGGTACGATAGAGGCTACCACATGTTCTCGTCCTAAAGACTTAAAGGCTGAATTGGTAGTATTGGCAGAAAAAGGTTCAGCTGTCCTTGGTGGTTTTGCTATGAACAGATTAGACCATTTAGCCATCGATGGGGTAGAAAACATAGAAGATTTTGTCTCAGGTTTTGAAAAAAATCCTGACCATCCCTTAGGATGGTCTCATTTTACTTACTTAAGGTCTGCGATGAAATATTTTAGCAGTTCGGAAAAAGATCCTTGGTTGGTGGTTGGAGAAGAGGCCATACCTTCTTTAGAAGCTATCATCGGTCTTTATGAATCAGCAGAAACAGGAAAAGAAATAAAATTTCCCTTTGAACCTATAGCCTGTAAATTAGGTAAAAAAAATCTATAAGAGGTTTAAGATGAAAAAAATTCCTCTTTTAGACTTGAAAAGGTCTTGGGAAGAGATAAGACAAGAGGTATACCAAGGGTGGGAAGAAGTTTTGAGTTCTATGCAGATTTTAAACGGAAAGTATTTGCAGGAGTTTGAAAAAAATTGGGCTGAATATTTAGGGGTAAAATATGCCTTTGGGTGTAGTTGTGGAAGTACGGCCTTACTTATGGCTCTTATAGCTTGTGGTATTGGAAAAGGGGATGAGGTTTTACTTCAAGCCAATGCCTTTATTGCAGACATAGAGGTGATTCACTGGGTAGGAGCAACCCCTGTATTAGTAGAGGTAGACCCTAAAACCTTTGGTCCAGATTTAAACGACCTTTATTCTAAATTAACCCCTAAAACCAAGGCCTTGATATTGGTTCATATGTATGGACATCCTGCTGAGATGGATGAAATACTTGATTTTTGTGAAAAATATGGAGTTATCCTTATAGAGGATGCTTCTCATGCTCATGGGGCAACCTATAAAGGTAAAAAAGTAGGCACTTTTGGAAAAGTAGGATGTTTTAGCTGTGGACCTGTTAAAAACCTTAACTGTATAGGAGATGGAGGAGCGATTGTTACCGATGATGACGAATTAGCCTTTAAGATTAAGTTTCTAAGGGTGCATGGACAGGTAGAAAAAAACCATTCTCATTTTTTTGGGTTTAACTCAAGACTTGACGAACTTCAAGCTGTCATCCTTAATGCAAGGCTTAAAACCTTAGATAAAAAAAATGAAAAAAGAAGAGAAATAGCTCAAAAATACCACGAAGAACTTTCTGACCTTAAAGACCTCACCTTACCTCCTCTTGATCCTGAACACAGACAAAGTGTTTATCATAGGTATGTAATAAGAACTCCTTTTAGAGATGAGTTGGTCTCCTTTTTAAAAGAAAAAGGTGTAGGAACAGGGTATTATTATCCTATCCCTTTACACTTACATAAAAGTTATCAAACCACCTATCAGAAATCTTTTAGCCTTCCTGTAGCAGAAAGGTTGGCTAAAGAATCTCTCGCTATTCCTATGTATCCTGAGTTAACTGACGAAGAAATAAACTATGTCATAAGCTGTATAAGGGAATTTTTTCAGAAACAAGGATAGCTTATGAAGATTTCTCTTATCGTACCTGTTCATAACGAGGAAGGAAACGTTCCCATAGTTTATCAAGAAGCTAAAGCTGTTCTTGAAACCTTAAAGTCTTCTAAAGGGTATCAATACGAAATCATCTTTGTCAACGACGGAAGCACAGACAAAACCTTAGAAATTCTTAAAGAATTAAAAAAAAATGACCCTTTTTTAAGAATACTAAATATGGATCGTAACCGGGGAGAGGCAGCAGGCCTTACCGCAGGCTTTCAAAAAGCTACAGGAGATATCATCGTTTCTATGGACGGAGACGGCCAAAACGACCCTAAGTATATCAAAGATCTAATAGAGAAACTGGAAACAGGGTATAAGGTAGCCACTGGTTTCAGGTTAAAAAGAAAGGAAAATTTTTGGATAAGAGTCCTTCCGTCAAGAATAGCCAATTGGTTAATCAGTGTTTTTACAGGGTTAAAAGTAAGGGATAATGGGTGCTCGTTAAAGGCCTATCTTTCACCTATACCAAAAAAATATCAAATACCCCATGGTTTTCACAGATTTTTACCAGCTCTTTTCGGGGTTAAAAACGAAGAGGTATGTGAGGTACCTATAGTTGACCGTCCAAGGATATATGGAAAATCCCATTATAACCTAAAGAGGACTTTTGAGGTATTAAGAGAACTTATTACCATTCCTTTTGTACTTAGAAATGCATGGTTTTACGAAAAATTTTTTAAAATTAACTTTTGGGCCTCGATAGGTATGGGGATAATACTTTTGGTTTTAGCTGTAAAGTTTTCTCCTAAATTTTGGGTCTTAGAATTTTTTAACTTAGGCTATACCTCTATCTGTTATTTAATCTGGAAAAACTTAACTCGCTTCAACCAGGCTCAAAAAGAAGGGGTTTTTCAGGTAGAAGAAATTTAAAAACCTGGTAAAATTGACTTATCTAAAGAGAAATTTTTAGGGAGGGATAAGGTAATGTCATTTTTAAAAACAGTAGACCCAGATATCTGGGAGTTAATCCAAAAAGAAAGAGACAGACAGGAATATCAGCTTGAGATGATAGCTTCAGAAAACTTAGCCCATGAGGCTATCATGGAGGCAGAAGGTTCTTATTTGATGAACAAATATGCTGAGGGATATCCAGAGGCTCGTTATTACGGAGGGTGTACTTATGTAGATGAGGTGGAAAAACTTGCCATAGAGAGAGTAAAGATGCTTTTTGGGGCTGAGCACGCTAACGTACAGCCTCATTCTGGCACCCAGGCTAACATGGCTGTATATTTTGCCGTATTAACCCCTGGAGATACCATACTTTCGATGAACCTCTCACATGGAGGCCATCTTTCTCACGGAGCTTCCGTTAATTTTTCTGGGAAACTTTACAAAATCGTTCATTATGGTGTATCAAGGGAAACAGAGACTATCGACTACGACGAGGTAAGAAGGTTAGCCCTTGAACATAAACCTAAAATCATAGTGGCAGGAGCGAGTGCTTATCCCAGAACCATAGACTTTGAAGCTTTCTATCAGATAGCCCAGGAAGTAGGGGCTTTCTTGATGGTAGACATGGCGCATATAGCAGGTTTAGTAGCCGCAGGTATCCACCCTTCGCCCCTTCCTTATGCTGATTTTGTGACCTCAACCACCCATAAAACCTTAAGGGGACCAAGAGGTGGATTCATTCTTTGTAAAGAAAAGTTTGCAAAAATAATCGACAAAACAGTTTTTCCAGGTATACAAGGTGGTCCTCACATGAACGTAATAGCTGCTAAAGCTGTTTGTTTTAAACAGGCCTTAGAGCCTGAGTTTAAAACCTATCAACAACAGGTGGTTAAAAACGCTAAAACCATAGCGGAAGTGTTTAAAGCTGAAGGTTTTAGGATCGTTGCGGGTGGTACAGATAACCATTTGATTTTGGTAGACGTTTCGGTAAACGGTCTTACCGGTGCAGAGGCTGAAAAGCTTTTAGAAGAGGCAGGTATTACGGTTAACAAAAATGCTATACCTTTTGACCCACGTCCTCCAAGAATTACCAGCGGAATCAGGATAGGAACCCCAGCGATTACTACCAGAGGACTGAAGGAAAAAGAGGTAGAAGAGGTTGCTCAATACATGTGTGCTGTCTTGAAAAATCCAGATAAAGAAGGATTGCGTAAAGAGATAAGGCAAAAAATAAGAGAGATTTGCGAGAGGTTCCCTTTTTACAAGAGGTAAGATCTTATGGAACGTCCAAGCTGGCATGAATATTTTATGCTTATAGCAAAGATGGTTGCACTAAGGTCCGGATGTAATTCCAGACCTACAGGCGCGGTGATAGTAAAAGACAAAAGAATTTTAGCTACCGGATACAACGGCCCCATGCCTGGGGCTTGGCATTGTACAGATAAAGGACCTACCTATTGTTTTAGAAGAGAAAAGGGGATTCCAGACATAGATAAATACAATTTCTGTAGGGCTACTCATGCTGAGGCTAACGCGATCGCTCAGGCCGCAAGATTTGGAATTCCAGTAGAAGGAGCCAGTCTTTACTGTACGCTTGCTCCTTGTTATGTCTGTCTAAAATTAATCGCCTCTGCTGGAATCAAAGAAGTCTACTATGAATATGACTACGAAAGCAGAGATTTTGAAAGGGACCTTTTTTGGAAAGAGGCTATAAAGGAAGCAGGGATCAAAGTTTTTAAACAAATTGTGGTATCCGAAGAAACTATGAAAGCTCTTTCAACCATCCTACCCTACCCTACCTCTCAAAGAAGACTCCCTCCTACAGAATAAAGCTTTACTTTTTCAACTCTTTCTGTTGATTTTTGGCCCAAAAAGTCTTATTTTTTGTATAAAAACAGGCCTTTTTATATCAAAAGGAAACTGGAGGGTAGGTTTATGTCTAAGGATTATTATGAGATCCTTGGAGTTCCAAGAAATGCTACGCAAGAAGAAATTAAAAAGGCCTATCGTAAACTGGCCATGAAATATCATCCTGATAGAAACAAAGGCAACAAAGAAGCTGAGGAAAAGTTTAAAGAAATAAATGAAGCCTATGCTGTTTTATCAGACCCTGAGAAAAGAAAACTTTATGACCTTTATGGGTCAACAGAATTCCAGAGAAGATATACTCAAGAAGACATCTTTAGAGATTTCGATTTCGAGACCATCTTTAGAGACATAGGAATTGACTTAGGGGGATTTTTTAAAAAAAACAAAAGGGGAAGCAGAACATTTATTTTTGACTTAGGGGACATTTTTAGCAACCTCTTTGGAACCCACTTTGGAGGAGAAGAAGACTTTAGCCCATTTGGCGAGGTTTATGAAACCATACAATTAGATCTTCCTCTTACTACCGATGAGATTATAAAAGGTGGGGAAAAAGAAGTTATTCTTCCAGGAACTTATGAAACCATAAAGATCAAAATACCTCAAAATGTAAAAGATGGACAAATCCTTAGGGTAAAAAAGAAATCAGGGAAAACCACAAAGGAATATCTTTTTAGAATAAAAGTAATCCCTTCTTCAGGTTATAAAGTTGAAGATAGCAACCTTATCATAGAAAAAGAACTTCCTGTGAGCAGTTTTTTCTTGGGCGATGAGGTAGAAATCCAAACCCCTGAAGGAAGAAAGGTTAAAGCCAAAGTTCCACCTTTAACCAAACCTGGAGCTAAACTAAGACTCAAAGGGTTAGGCCTCCCCATCACTGGAGAAAAACGAGGGGATCTTTATGTGGTTTTAGTTCCTAAAATACCAAAAGCTCTTACTGAAGAGCAAAAAAAATTAATAGAAAAACTAAAAACCTTAGGGCTTTAATTCTTTGTTGACAAACCTTTTAAAAGTTTTAAAATTTGGATTAGCCATTAACTTCTCTAAAACATCCTTAAAAGGGGTTTCCTATGGTCAAAGATATTATGAGTAAAGCCCTTCCCACTGAAACCAAAGGCGTAAGGGTACTTTTTGGAGAATTTGTAAACATAGATTATCTTTATTCTTATTTAGGAACTATTATTTATGCTGAATCAGGGATGCAAAATATTTTTATTTTAGAAAACAAGTTTTGGGGTAGGATGCTTTTTATTAACAACAACCTTCAGTTTACTTCAAGAGACGAGTTTATCTACCATGAATCTTTGGTACATATCCCTGTTCAATCCACCCCTGAAGGTAGTATTAAGAAAGTTTTAATTTGTGGTGGAGGAGACTACGGGGCAGCAAGAGAACTTTTGAAATATCCAGAGATAGAAGAAGTGGTTATCGTAGACATAGACCCTAAAATACCTAAGTTAGTAGAAGAATACTTCCCTGAGCTTTTACCTGAAGATCCAAAGGACCCAAGGCTTAAACTGATAGTAGAAGATGCTTTTGTTATGGTGCAAAAATATTTAGATGAGGGGAAGGCCTTTGATTTGGTAATCATAGATTCTACAGACCCTGATATAAGTGACACAGGTATTACGCAGGAGCTTTCTCATGCCCTGTTTGGAGTAAAATTTCATCAGATGCTTTATAAGCTTTGTCCTAAAGGAGTTGTTGTACAACAATGTGGGACTCCGTTTACGATGAAAAACATTTTTACAGAAACTTATAAAACCTTCATAAACGTTTATCCTGCAAAAGAGGTGTTTTGCTATAGAAGCAATGTACCATCCTTTGGTAGTGATAATGCTTTTATCATGAGATGCCCTTATCCTAACCCAGAAATTCCAAAATGGAAAGAATTACCAAATGTATACTTTTATTCTCATGAAATACATGGTTCAGCCTTTGGTCTTCCTAAATTTTGGAGGGAGGCTTTAGCGGTATGAAGGTCTTAGGGGTGTTAGGTTCGCCTCACAAAAACGGTGGGTCTGCTCAGCTTTTACTTGCTGCCTTAAAAGGGGCAGAAAGAGAAGGAGCTAAAACTGAGCTGGTCAGTGTTTACGACGGAGAAATAAAACCTTGTATAGGATGTATCCATGACGAAGAGCCTAACTGTAAGTTTCCTTGCATATTTGAAGACTATGGAAAAATCATTTTAGAAAAAATCTATGAAGCAGACGGTATTATCTTTTCTACCCCGATTTATTGGTTTGCACCTTCTGGGCAGTTAAAAAACCTGATAGACCGCATGACTTGTCTTGAAAACATGGTCTCCTACGGAGAACCAAGTTATCTCGAAGGAAAAGTAGTAGGTGCTATAGCTGTAGGTGCAGACGAAGGGGGAGCCTGGACAGGAGGTTATATCATTACTACCATGACCTCAATGGGGGCTATCATCCCCCCCTGGGGTATCGCCTACTCACATAAGGCAGACAGAGCTATTTATGATGATAAAGCCTTGATGGATGCGATAAACATCGGTATCTTAACCACAAGGACTATAGCGAGACTTAAAGGTATTCCTGTAGATTTAACCTTTGTTTATAACAAAGAGCTTCTTGAAAACATCAGAAAAGAAGTTATCGCAAGTTTAAATTTTATAAACACAGGAAAGGAAGGCTATGGAAAAAGAGAAGCTAAAAGAAGCAGTATTTAAGGCTATTTTTGATAGAAGAAGTATAAGAAAGTATTTAGACCAAAAACCTGACAAGGAATTAATTTATCGTTTGTTAGAAGCAGGTATATGGGCTCCTTCTGGGTTAAATAACCAACCTTGGAGGTTTGTAATAGTCTGGTCTGAAGAAATTAAACAAAAGCTGGCAGCCTTAACCAGATATCATGAAATCATCAAAAAGGCTCCGGTTTTAATCGGTGTTTTTTTAGATAAAGACAGGATGTACCACCAGATAAAAGACCATCAATCTGCAGGTGCTTGTATCCAAAACATACTGCTTGCAGCCCATGCTTCTGGCCTTGGGGCCTGTTGGTTAGGTGAGATCTTAAAAAACGAGGAAAAAGTAAAAGAAGTCCTCTCATTACCTAAGGAGAAATACGAACTTGCAGCTTTTATCGCCTTAGGATATCCAGATGATCAAAGTAAAAGGACCTCCAGACAACCTTTAGAAAACTTTATCATCAAAGAGATTTAAAAGACTAAGCAGGGGGTTCTCATGACCAAAAAATTCGTTCCCTTGATGTTAAGCTTGAGTTTTATTTTAGTAGGATGTAGTAAAGGATTAGGAGGTTCAGGCGGTTGTCCTACAGTACAAGAGTTTCAAAAAAAATTAGATAGTTTACAGCCTGGAATTCAGATAGAAAAAATAGAAAAATCACCGATCCAGGGGTTATGTAAAGTAGTGATTAAAATATCGGAGTTTAATAAAGCTCTGTTTTATACTGACGCAAAAGGAAATTACATCATAAGTGGGAACATAATTGACATAGCGCAAAAAAAAGATATCGTAAGAGAAGAGATGAACAAATTAAACCAAAAAGTGCTTGATAAAAACACGTTAGCAGAGGTAGAAAAGCTTGTTGACCTTACCTATGGCAACTCTCCTAATGTCGTATACTTTATTACTGACCCTGACTGTCCTGTCTGTAAACGTGCTGAACCTGTGTTAGAAAACCTGGCTAAAGAAGGGAAGATTACGGTCAAAACCATACTTTTACCCTTAGAGTCTTTACATCCCGAGGCCAAAAATAAATCTATATCCCTTATCTGTGATAAGAAAGGTTTTCAAGACCTTATCCAAGGATATAAAGGGGCTAATCTTTGCGCTTCAGGGAAAGAAAAAATAGAAAAAAACATAGATTTTATGTTTAACAAAATAGGAGTAACCGGGACCCCTGCTTTTATCTTCCCAGACGGAGAGGTTGTAATAGGCTGGGTAGGTCCGGAGTTTATTCTCAACAAGTTTAACTTGCGATAAAAATATGTTAACCGTTCAAGAAAAACTTTTTTGCTTAAAACTGGCAAGAAAAACCTTAGAAGACTATTTTAAAGGAACTTATGAACTAATTAACCCTCCAGAGGAATATCCCTCTCTTAAACAAAAGAGAGGGGCTTTTGTGACCTTACTTAAGGAGGGCCATCTGAGAGGGTGTATCGGGATTATCGAACCTTTATATCCTCTTTATCAAGTAATCCAAGAAATGGCTATTTCTGCAGCCTTTAAAGATCCAAGGTTTCCTCCTCTTACCAAGGATGAACTTCCTTTTATAGAAATAGAGATTTCTGTGCTCTCTCCTCTTAAAAAAGGAACTATAGAAGAAATAGAAATAGGGAAGCATGGTGTATATCTAATCAAAGGCTTTTATCGAGGGGTACTCCTTCCTCAAGTACCTGTAGAGTATGGTTGGGACAAAAAGACCTTTTTAGAACACCTCTGTCTTAAAGCTGGCCTTCATCCTAACTGTTATAAGGAAAAAGACGTAGAAATCTATCTTTTTACGGCAGAGGTTTTTAAAGAAAGCGAATTTTTTTAAAACTAATCAAGCCTTTTTGTCTCCTCTAAAGAGGCTTATCAACTGGCTCAGGTTGTTGCAAAGGGCTTAAGTTTGACTATAATAACCAAACTTAGCTAAAAATTTTTTTATAAAAGGTCATGGATACAGCCTTTTTTATTTTTTCCTTAACATATTTATTGATGGCTATAGGACAACCTCCGTTATTTAGGATTGACCGAACAGGAGCAGCTATCATAGGTGCCTCTCTTATGGTAATCTCTGGGGTTTTATCTGTATATGAAGCTTATGAAGTCATAGATTATAAAACCATTTTAATCCTCTTTGGAATGATGATCTTGATCGCTAACCTAAGGTTGTCTGGATTTTTTAACCTTGTGTTATCGTGTTATCCTTTTTAGCCCAAAGAGTACAAAACCCCTCAAAACTACTTTACCTTTTGATTTTTACTTCAGGCATGTTATCTGCTTTTTTATAAACGCCACAGTTTGTTTAATCTTTACTCCCTTTATCCTTGCGTTAACCCAGAGGATAAAACTAAACCCCAAACCTTATCTTTTAGCCCTTTGCATGTCAGCTAACATAGGTAGTGTAGCTACCATCACAGGAAACCCTCAAAACATCATAATTGGGGCGGCTTCAGGCATATCTTACAGTAAATTCTTTTTTCATCTATTTCCAGTAGCTTTAGCAGGACTTTTTATCTGTGCTGGGGTAATCCACAGGTTTTACAAAAAAGATTTAACCTCACCAGTAAAAACCCCCGAAGAAGCCTTAAAATATAGATACAATAAGCCTTTGGTCATAAAATCTTCTTTGGTAGCCCTAATCACAGTAATTCTTTTCTTTTTAAACGTACCTATGGAAATTGTTTCTATAGGTGTAGGGTCATTTCTGTTGATTACCAGAAGGGTTAAGCCTGAAAAGGTGTATAACCTGATAGACTTTAGACTTTTAATCCTTTTTATAGGGCTTTTTATCGTCATAAAAGGGGTTGAAAAATCTGTAGTTTTTTATAGTTTGGTAGAACATTTTCAGATGTTAGTAACGGCCCCTCTATCTTTGGTATTTTCTTCTCTCTTAGTTTCTAACGTTGTAAGCAACGTTCCTGCAGTTTTGATCTTTAAACCTCTTATAGTTAATTACTTTAATGACGAAAAAGCCTGGTTTTTCTTAGCGATGTCCTCGACTTTTGCAGGGAATTTAACCATCCTTGGGTCTATCGCTAACATCATCGTCATCGAAGGAGCCTCTCCAAAAGTAAAGATTGGCTTTTTTGAATACCTAAAAATCGGTCTTCCGGTAACCCTACTCTCCGTTTTAGTTGGACTTGTGATTTTAAGTTTATTTTAATTTTTCCCTCTTGTTTAAAATCAATTTTTTAATAATATAGTGTTATATGAGTCGAACGAAAAAATGGGAAAAAATTGAAGAGGCAAGAAGGATTTTAAACCTACCTAAAAAAACTACGAGAAAAGAAATTAAAGAAGCTTACCATCGTTTGGTCAAAAAACACCATCCCGATGTTGGGGGAGATAATTCTACGATAAAAAAAATAAATGAAGCCTATGCCCTTCTTATGGAATATTGTGATAATTACTTGATAAATTTAGAACCTAATGATAATATACTTAATCCAGAAGATTGGTGGTTCGAGCATTTTGGAGAGGATCCTATTTGGGGTAAGGGAGGTTAGTAATGTTAATAGTTCAAAAATACGGTGGAACCTCGGTAGCTAACATAGAAAGGATTAAAAAAGTAGCAGAGAGGGTAATCAAGTATAAAAAAGAAGGGCATGACCTGGTGGTGGTAGTTTCTGCGATGGCAGGAGAAACAGACCGATTGATCAATTTAGCCAAAGAGATCACCCCAAATCCTCCTCTAAGGGAGTTAGACCTTTTAGTTTCCACTGGAGAACAGGTTACCTCAGCTTTATTAGCCATAACCCTTCAAAGCATGGGATTTGACTCAGTGGCTTTTTTAGGTTACCAAATACCTATCTACACCACCAACCTTTTTACCAAAGCCAAAATAAAGGAGATCAAGGTAGATAAAATAAAAAAAGAACTTAACCAGGGGAAAATCGTAGTAGTAGCAGGTTTCCAGGGGGTCACTGAAGAAGGAGATATAACTACCCTTGGAAGGGGTGGTTCTGATACCACTGCAGTAGCTTTAGCTGCTGCACTAAAGGCTGACCTTTGCGAGATTTACACAGACGTTGAGGGTGTATACACTGCTGACCCACGTGTAGTAAGTAATGCTCGTAAGCTTAAAAAGATATCCTATGAAGAGATGCTTGAAATGGCAAGCAGTGGAGCTAAAGTTTTAGAAATGCGGTCTGTAGAATTAGCCATGATATATAAAGTAAATTTAGTAGTAAAATCAAGTTTTACAGAAGCAGAGGGAACCTTAATAACCGAGGAGGATGAAGAGATGGAAAAGGTGTTAGTATCAGGTATAACCTACAGCAGGAATGAAGCGCGTATAAGCATATATGGGGTTCCAGATAAACCAGGCATTGCAGCTCAGATCTTTAGCCCTATAGGAGAAAAGGGTATTATTGTGGACATGATCATTCAAACGGTGCACCCTGACAATAAAGCTGATATTACCTTTACTGTCCCGAGAACAGACTATTCTCAAGCCTTAGAAATAGTAAAAGAGGTGGCTAAAAAACTAAAGGCTGAGAGAGTAGAAGGGGATGATAAAATCGCTAAAGTTTCTATCGTCGGAGCTGGTATGCGTACCCATTCAGGAGTAGCAACCAAGATGTTTGAAACTTTGGCCAAACATGGTATTAATATTATGATGATTTCTACCTCTGAAATCAAGATCTCCTGCGTGATCGACGAAAAATATACCGAACTTGCAGTAAGAGCTTTACATGAAGCTTTTCAATTAGACCAAGAAAATATAAAAGAGGAAAAGACTTTTATAAAAAGACCTAAAAAAACTAAATAAACACCATGAAAAGAGTTGAAATATACGATACTACCTTAAGAGATGGCAGTCAAGCTGAAGAGGTTAATTTTTCTTTAGAAGACAAAATAAGGATAGCCCTGAAACTTGATGAGTTTAAAATAGACTACATAGAAGGTGGATGGCCTGGTTCTAACCCCAAAGATTTTCAGTTTTTTAAAGAGATAAAAGACTACCATCTTAAACATGCCAAAATAGTTGCCTTTGGAAGTACCTATCATCCTAAAAAATCTCCAGAAACAGACGAAATTTTTAAACAGCTTTTACAGGTGAAAGTACCTGTAGTTACCATCTTTGGTAAATCCTGGACCATACACGTAAAGGAAGCTTTAAAAATTTCTTTAGACCAAAACTTAGAGCTTATCTCTAACTCTATCAGATATCTTAAATCTCAGGTAGAAAAGGTCTTCTATGATGCGGAACACTTTTTTGATGGGTTTAAAGGAGATCCTCAATATGCCTTAGCTACTCTTAAAAAAGCAAAAGAAGCAGGGGCAGATTGTTTAATCCTTTGTGATACCAACGGAGGTACTCTGCCCCATGAGATTGTAGAAATTATCACCCAGGTAAAAAAAGAATTAGGCAAGGATTTGGTTTTTGGTATACATGCTCATAACGATTCTGAGTGCGCCGTAGCCAACAGTTTAGAGGCTGTAAGATTAGGGGCCACCCAAGTTCAAGGGACGATAAACGGTATAGGAGAAAGGTGTGGTAACGCCAACCTCTGCTCTATCATACCTAACTTAGTTCTTAAGATGGGATATAGCTGTAGCTGTGCTGAAATGCTTTATAAACTTACAGAGGTTTCTAAATATGTCTTTGAGATAGCAAATCTTTCTCATCCTCCAAGGCTTCCATTTGTAGGTCGTTCTGCTTTTGCCCATAAAGGAGGAGTACATGTTTCTGCGGTGTTGAAGTCCCCTTCAACTTATGAACATATAGACCCGGTACTTGTGGGGAACACCAGAAGAGTCTTGGTTTCAGAACTTTCTGGTAAAAGCAACATCATCTATAAAGCCAAAGAACTGGGGATTGACTTAGAATTAGATAGTCCTCTTTTAAGTAAAATAGTAGAGGAAATAAAAAAATTAGAGGCAAACGGGTTTGAGTTTGAAGCTGCAGAAGCCAGTTTGGAGCTTTTAATCTATCGTTTGATGGGAGAGCCTAAACAGTACTTTGAACTTTTAAGTTACAAAGTGCTTGACCTAAAGTCTTATAAACACGAAGCTCAATCTGAAGCGACAGTGATCGTAAGGGTACCACCTGGAGTAGGAGAAGTAGAACATACTGCAGCCTTAGGCAATGGCCCTGTTAACGCCCTTGACAACGCCTTAAGAAAGGCTTTAGAAAGGTTTTATCCTCAAATCAAGGAGATGGAACTTGAAGACTACAAAGTTAGGGTACTCCCGGGACTTCCTGGTACCTCTTCTAAAGTGAGGGTGTTTATCCTTTCTAAAAGTAAAGACAAAAAGTGGGGGACCGTCGGGGTATCAACAGACATTTTAGAGGCAAGCTGTCAAGCCTTGATAGATTCCTACACTTATAAACTTTTTCTTGACAAAAGAAAAAAATAAAATGTCCGTTAAAATTTCGTTAGTAGGTAAAGGAGGAACAGGGAAAACCACCGTCTGTGCTTTGCTTATTAATTACTTAATAGAAAAAAACTTTACCCCCTTTTTAGCCGTAGATGCAGACCCTAATTACAACCTAAACGAGCTTTTAGGAATTAAAGAGTTCAAAACCTTAAGTGAAATAAGAGAAGAGATTCTTGCTCATAAAGTACCTGAGTTTATGTCTCGTTATGAATTCGTTGAGATGAAAATAAACGAAATTTTAATAGAAAATCCAGGCTTTGAGCTTTTAGTAATGGGTTATCCTGAAAAAGCGGGTTGTTATTGTCCTATACACTCTTTTCTTTCCCAAGCTTTAGCCAGGTTGTTTAAAAACTATCCATACGTGGTTATAGACAACGAGGCAGGCATGGAGCATCTTTCCAGGTTAAACCTAACTCAAATGGACCATCTTATCATCGTTTCAGACCCAAATCCCCGAGGAATACTTACAGCCGAAAGGATTTGGAAGTTGGTGCAATCCCTTAAGGTTGAAGCCAAAAAAATCTGGTTACTGATAAACAAAGCGTCAACTAACATAGAAGAAGAGATAGAAGTATGGGTTAAAAAAAACATAAAAGATCCTCAAATTAGCCTATTAGGATTTTTGCCAGAAAACAATACTTTAATTGAATATGAGTTAAATTCTTATCCTGTTTTTGAATGGGAGCAAAATTTTAAAACCCAAGCCTACAAAATTTTCGATAAACTCTGGGAGCAGTAAGATGAAAGAAAAAATCTTAAAACTTTACAACACGTTAACCAAAAAATTAGAGGAATTTTCACCTTTAAACCCTCCAAAAGTAACGATGTATGTGTGCGGTATCACTGCATACGATTCTCCTCATTTAGGACATATACGATCTGCTGTGGTTTTTGACGTTTTGACTCGAGTATTAACCTATTTAGGATATGAAGTAGTTTATGTAAGAAATATTACAGACATCGACGATAAAATCATCAATCGATCCAACCAGGAAGGTATCTTCTGGAAAGATTTGGTAGAAAAATATGTTAAAGAATATGAAACAGCCGTTGAAAAACTGAATTTATTAAAACCTACCTATACCCCTAAAGCCTCAGAACATATCTCAGATATCATAGCCATTATACAAAATTTAATAGACCGTGGATTAGCTTATAAAAGTAACGGAGATGTTTATTTTAGGGTAGAAAAATTTCCTCATTATGGAAAGCTCTCCGGGCGAAAAACTGAAGAATTACTTTCTGGGGTAAGGATCGAGGTTTCAGAAAAGAAAGAGAATCCTTTAGATTTTGCTTTATGGAAAGCCGCCAAGCCAGGAGAACCTTTCTGGGAAAGTCCTTGGGGATTAGGCCGTCCAGGATGGCATATAGAGTGTTCTGCCATGGCCTTAAAATACCTTGGAGAAACCATAGACATACATGGAGGTGGACTTGATCTAATTTTTCCTCATCACGAAAACGAGATAGCCCAAAGCGAAGGTGCTACAGGAAAACCTTTTGTCAGATACTTTGTCCATCATGGGTTGATAACCATAAACGGAGAAAAAATGTCTAAAAGCCTGGGAAACTTTGTCACGATGGAATGGCTTTTTGAACGTTTCCATCCCGAAATCATCAAAACCTTTCTTCTTTCCATGCATTACAGAAGTCCCTTAGACTATTCAGAAGAAAGCCTGAAAAACATAGAAAAAGCCGTGTATGGATTTTATGAAACCTTGTACTGGGCTGAAAAAGTTCAAAGCCTAAAGGAAGGACTCCTTTCAGAAAAAGCAAGACGTTTAGAAAAAACGTATCAAGAGTTTAAAGTCAAATTTATCTCTGCTCTGTTAGAAGATTTAAACACAGCAATGGCCTTGGGATATCTTTTTAATTTGGAAAAAGAACTTTACAACTTTGTAAGTAAAACTCCTCAACTTACCTCAGAAGAAGAGCTTCTGGTTAAAGCCATAGCTAAAGACCTAAGAGACGAAGCCTCCAAACTTTTAGGGCTTTTCCAAACTGACCCAATTTCTTTCTGGAAAACTGAAAGAGAAAAAAAACTTAAACCTTTAAGTTTAACCTTAGAAGAAGTAGAAAAATTAGTCAGAGAAAGAGAAAAAGCAAGAAAAGAAAAAAACTTTCAGCAAGCAGACCGGATAAGAGAAGAGCTACAGAAAAAAGGCATCATTCTAAAGGACACAAAAACAGAAACCTTTTGGTGGGTAGAATAAAATGATATGGTTTGACTATGTAGCCTTAGCTATTTTAAGTTATTTTACAATAAGAGGTTTTTTGTCAGGTTTTGTAAAAACCATAGCCTCTCTTTTAGGGATGGTGATAGCCTTTCTTTACTCAGGATGGCTTTCTATAAAAATAGCACCCTTTGTAGGGAGTATCACCACCTCAAACCCCAAAGTTCTTCCCATCCTAAGTTTTATCTTATCCTTTGCTATGATCTATCTAAGCTTTGTGTTAGCAGGGTTTCTTCTATCAGTCTTTTTGGGTAAATTAAACCTTACGCTGGCAGATAGAATTTTAGGAAGTATATTAGGCCTTATTAAAGCCTCTCTTTTTATTACCTTTATCTATCTTCTCTTAGTAATTCCCTATCCACCCTCTAAAAATAACTTAAAGACTGCTTTAACCTACCCTATCGTAGAAAAAACCCTAAAAATTTCTTCACCCTTTATTCCTGAGAGCTGGAAAACTTTTCTTAAAAAAAGAGAAGTGTTAACTTAAAGGGTACCTTTAGTCGAAAAGACCTCTTGAGAAAGAGGGGTTAAAGCCTTTCTAAAAGCATGAGCTAAAGCTTTAAATATACTTTCGGCTATGTGATGAGAATTTTTGCCATAAAAATTTCTCACATGAAGAGTGAACCTACCGTTTACAACTAAAGCCCTTAGAAACTCTTCTATAAGCTCTACATCGAAACTTCCTATCTTTTCGGTGGGGAAGTTAACCAAAAAAACAAAATAAGGTCTCTTAGCAAGATCTATTACCACCTGAGTTAAAGCCTCTTCCATAGGGATGGTTGCTTCTCCATAACGGGCCATACCTCGTCTGTCTTCCAAGGCTTCGTCTAAAGCCTCTCCTAAGGTAATTCCTATGTCTTCTACGGTATGATGGTAGTCTACCTCAAGATCTCCTCTTGCTTCTACTTGAAGTTTTATCCCTGAATGGTAGGCAAAAAGCTCAAGCATATGGTCTAAAAACCCTATCCCTGTGTTGATCACATTTTCCTCTAACCACTCTCCGGTTAAATCTAACTTTATTTCTACTTCAGTCTCTAAAGTATATCGCTTCTTTTCGACGGTTTTCATGTTTAACTCCTTATACAGATTAGATTTTAACCTCAAAAGAAGGATAACTCTCTAACACCTTAACGTCAAGATAGTCAACCTTTTTCAGGATCAAACCCTGAGGAGGAGCTGGAGGTGGTGCTACTTTTCGATCTTTTGCGTTAAGGATGTTTTCAAAATCCTCTACCGTAAGACGCCCCTTTCCTACTTCAACCAAAGCTCCTACTAAGTTTCTCACCATATAACGCATAAAACCCCTACCCTCTATCGTAAAAACTATCATGTTAGGATTTTCTAATGATCTTTCTAAGGTTGCCTGATAAATCGTTCTAACCGTAGTTTTAACCTCTGTTCCAGCCTTTCTAAAACTGGCAAAATCTTTTTCTCCGATGATTAAAGGCAAACAGCTTTTCATGGCTTCTAAATCAAGCGGCTCTGGCACCCACCAAGAATAAAGTCTCAAAAGAGGGTTTTTTATGGGATAATTATAGATCTGATAGACATAGGTCTTTTTATATGCATGCTTTTGTGCATGAAACTTAAAATCAACCTCCTCTACCCTCCAAACAGAAATGTCCTTGGGCAAGAGGCTGTTCAAGGCTTTAAAGATTATCTCTAAAGGTCTGTCTGAGGTGGTCAAAAAATGAGCGACTTGATGAAGGGCATGAACCCCGGCATCTGTTCTCCCTGAAGCCTTCAACGTTACTTTATGTCCGAGGATCTTAGATAAAACCTCTTGGATGACTCCTTGGACCGTTGGCCCCTTAGGTTGTATCTGCCAACCTAAATAATTAGTTCCATCATAAGCTATAAACAATCGAATATTTCTTATGTTGACCTCAGCCATTTTTAAACAAACACAGGAGAAAAAGGAAGTCCTGTTTCTTCGGGAAAACCAAACATTAGGTTAAAATTTTGTAAAGCCTGACCACTTGCACCTTTAATCAAGTTATCAATCACAGAAGTGATAACCACAAAACCTCTTTTTTTGTCTTCAAAAAGGCCTATTTTGCAAAGGTTGGTGCCTTTAACTTCTTTAATCGTGGGGACTGTGCCTTCAGGAGCTAAACGTACAAAAGGTCTATTTTGATAAAAAGTTTGTAAACAATCTCTTAAAACTTTTACTGGATATTTAGCCCTCACATAGATCGTAGAAAAAATCCCACGGTTTATAGGTAAAAGATGGGGGGTAAAAACCACCTTTACCTCTTTTCTGGCAAACAAAGAAAGTTTTTCTTCTATTTCTGGATTGTGTCTGTGAGAAGCTATTTTATAAGCCTTAAAATCTTCGTTTACTTCACAAAAACTGTAATAAAGGTCTGCCTTTCTTCCAGCCCCTGAGGTTCCACTCTTTGAGTCGGCTATGATAAAATCAGTCTCTACAAGGTCTTCCTTAACCAAAGGAATTAAAGGTAAAAGTATAGAGGTTGGATAGCATCCTGGGTTTGCCACCAAATCTGCCTTTTTAATCTCCTCTGTAAAAACCTCGCACAAACCATAAACTGCTTTATCGTTAAGCTCTGGATAAACATAAGGCAGTTGATATGTTTCTTCAAACATCGAAATAGACTTAAACCTAAAATCTGCAGAAAAATCGATGACCTTTACTTTATGTGTTAAAAACTGATAAGCTAATTCTTGAGCCTTTCCAGCAGGGACACATAAAAAAGCCACATCTACCTTAGGGGCTATGTTTTCTACCACAGGAGCTTCAAATACAAGATCTTTGTATTTTCCACTCCAACGGCAAACTTCTTCTAAAGACCTACCCTGATTTTCTCGAGAGGTGATAACTTCGATTTGAAGTCCAGGATGTTTTTCTACTAACCTTAAAAGTTCAAGCCCTGTATATCCTGTAGCCCCTATAATAGCTGCTTTTATCATAAAAGATAACTTGGATTTAAAAATTTAAAAGGGGCTACCTGAAGTAGCCCCAAATAGCCATTAACGTTTGGAGTACTGTTGACCTCTTCTGGCTCCTCTCAATCCATATTTCTTTCTTTCTTTTTCACGTGGATCACGTGTGATAAAACCGGCTTTTTTAAGCACTACTTTCAATTCAGGAGAATATAAAACCAAAGCACGAGCTATTCCATGTCTTATGGCTTCAGCCTGAGCAGACTTACCTCCACCTTCTACCGTACATTTCACATCAAACTTACCTAAGAGATTGGTAATTCTAAAAGGGGCAAACAACACGTCCTCTGCTACGATATGGTCATAGAAGTATTCATTATAAGGTTTATCATTTACCACAATCTGTCCTGTACCAGGATAAATCCATACCCTGGCCACAGCGGTTTTTCTTTTGCCGGTGGCGTAAATTCTTTCCATGTTATACTACCTCCTTAAAGGTCCAAAGGTTTAGGGTTTTGAGCTATATGAGGATGAGTGGAACCAGCATATATTTTAAGTTTTTTAAGCAACTTTTTTCTCATCCTGTTACGAGGAAGCATCCTTTTTACAGCAAGAAGAATAACCTTTGCTGGATCCTTAGCTAAAAGCTGCTTAGCTGTCTCCAATTTTAAACCACCCATATAGCCAGTATGACGCCAGTACACCTTCTGATCAAGTTTTTTACCCGTAAGTTTAACTTTTTCTGCATTGATAACAACTATAAAATCAGCTTGATCTACATGGGGAGTATAATCCGGACGGTTTTTTCCCTGTAAAAGAGTAGCTATTTTACTAGCTAATCTACCAAGCACTTTGTCTTTAGCATCCACTAAATACCATTCTCTTTTTACCTCTTCCTTTTTTACCCAAGGAGTTTGGGGGGTTAATACTGAAGACATACTTCCTGCCTCCTGCTTTTAAAAATTAAAAACGTAGTTTTATAACTTTATGCCAAAAATTCATTTTGTCAAGCAAAGCTTAGGGGTGTTCAATAAAATTTTTCTTTTTAGCAATATGTATCTTTTTTTTGTGATAAAGTTTTTTTTTATTCTTCTTTTAGGTTGGTCACTTCCTTAATTACTTCTTTCTTCTTTTTTTCTACCAATGATTTTTAAACTTTTGAAATAAAGTTTTTTGGGCAAATCTTTACCCTTGACCTTTTAATATTTTTATTAATAATTTTAAAATATATATGGCTAAAATTTGGCACCTCAAATTTACTTATTTTCTATCCGAGGTCTTTTATCTCAACCTTTATAAATTCCTTAAACCTTTTATCTGTTTAAAAAAACATAAAAATTGCAGAAGGATGTTAAGGAAGGAGAGGGTAAAGATGTTGAAATGTTTTTCAGCTTCGGGGAAGAGGACGGAGAGGGCATATTTGATTTGTGTTTTGGCAAAAGATCATTCTTTTTTGAGTTTTTGGATGAGACGAGAGAGGTTTCTCAGGTGATGATCTGGTGGGAGAGGATTAAGGAATTGGGGGTTAGAGTGAGCAAAAAGTGCAAGGATTTTAGCGTCTTTGGTATCAGACTTAGAGGGGTTGTTTGCGGAGAGGAACTGGAAGAACCTGTGAAGGATTTTTGGGTTGATAACAAAAGCTTGAATATCATTAGCAAGGAGAAAGTGATAAAGTGGGAGGAAGAATCTTCCAGTAGATTCCATGACTACGATAGGTTTAGGGTATTGTTTAAGGATGGAGAGAAGCTGAGAGAAACCTTCTTGAGACATAGGGAGGTGTTTGGAGAGGATAAAGGATTGTTGATGGAGGACAGCGATATTAAAAGTGTCTTTAGAGACATCAATACCGACGAAGTAATTCATGGGAGCACCTCCTTGTGTGGTGTTGTTGGTATAGTAAAAGTCCCTCGCTCCATCCTCCCATGTGGCAGAGGCTTAGGAAGCCTAACCAACTTATTGGGAGTTGAGGGACAGGGGGACAGACTCCTCTCGAGGCTTTTAAGCCTAAGAGTTATGGAGTCCTTGTCCCTCTTTATTTTGTTGTTGTCCATATTATTACTATACAACGCAACATATGTTAAGCAAAAACTAACATAAAAATTGCAGGAGGGTGTTATGAGTTTTACGTTAATTTTCATTGTAGTTTTGATTTTACTGTTTTTACAAACTTCAGTAAAGGTAATTAATGAATATGAAAGAGCAGTTGTTCTTAGGTTAGGTAAATTTTTAGCGGTTAAAGGTCCAGGACTTATCATACTCCTTCCAATCATAGATAGAATGGTCAAGATAGACCTAAGAACAGTAACTTTAGATGTGCCTCCTCAAGAGGTTATTACTAAGGATAATGTTTCTATTAGGGTAAGTGCCGTAGTATATTATAGGGTATTAGACCCAGAAAAATCATTTCTTCAAGTAGAAGATTATCATTATGCTACCAGTCAATTAGCCCAAACCACCTTAAGAAGCATCTGTGGTCAAGCAGAGCTTGATGAAGTGTTAGTCGAAAGAGAAAAACTTAATCTAAAAATCCAAGAAATCCTTGATGCAGAAACAGAACCTTGGGGTGTCAAGGTTTCGAAGGTAGAAATTAAAGAAATAGACCTTCCAGAAGAAATGAAAAGGGCTATGGCTAAACAAGCTGAAGCTGAGAGAGAAAGAAGGGCCAAAATAATCAGCGCTGATGGTGAGTACCAAGCCTCTAAGACCTTACTTGAAGCTGCCCAAATTATGGCACAAAATCCAATAACCCTTCAACTAAGGTATTTACAAACTCTTACAGAGATTGCAAGTGAAAAAAATTCCACAATACTCTTTCCTTTACCTATTGAACTGTTAAAAGCATTAACAAATAACCCTAAATAAACCAAAACAATGAGTGGTAATTTCTTATTTTAAAGAATTTTTTCACATGATATGTTTTTAAAAAATATGCATATTATCCTTTAAAAGGAGGGAAGTAAAAATGGACAAAGAGCTGGTTAAAAAATTTGCCGACAAATATCCAGAAATCAATGAGCTTCTTGAGAAACATCAGGAGATGGAAAACCAAGTAGCTGAACTTTCTCAAAAACCTTATCTTACCCCAGAAGAAGAGGTTAAACTTAAGGAACTTAAAAAGGAAAAACTTTATATTAAAGAAAAAATATACAAAATAATAAAAACAAAAGAAGGGATAGAGATAGACTAAAAATCTATATCATTTAAAAAAGTTTTTAAAGTTATATACTCTTTAGGAGGGATTGCTTTGGGTGAAGTTATGACTGGTGCCAAAATGGTGATAGAGGCTTTAAAGCGTGAGGGGGTGGAGGTTCTTTTTGGATATCCTGGTGGGGCAATCTTAGATATTTATGACGAGCTGTACAAAGCACCAGAGCTAAAGCATGTATTAGTAAGACATGAACAAGGAGCTACCCATGCTGCCGATGGTTACGCAAGGTCTACAGGTAAGGTAGGAGTAGTCTTGGTTACTTCAGGGCCTGGGGCTACCAACACGGTTACAGGAATTGCTACTGCTTATATGGATTCTATTCCGATAGTAGTACTAACCGGTCAAGTTCCTACCAGGTTAATCGGAAATGATGCCTTTCAGGAGGTAGATATTACTGGAATAACCAGGCCTATTACCAAGCATAATTTTTTGGTAAAACGTATAGAAGACCTTCCTACCATCATAAAAGCAGCCTTTTATATAGCAAAAACAGGAAGACCTGGACCGGTTTTAGTAGACATACCGAAAGACATACAACAAGCCAAAGGAGAGTTTTATTATCCTGAAGAAATAAAACTAAGAAGTTACAACCCTGTTTACGAACCTCATATAAAGCAGATAGAAAGGGCTTATCAACTTTTAGAAAACGCAGAAAGACCTGTCTTGATGTTAGGAGGAGGGGTAATTTCTGCTAATGCTTCTGAAGAAGCGAGGAAATTAGCTGAAAAATTAAAATTACCGGTGGTTATGACCCTGATGGGGTTAAGTGCTTTTCCTGGAGACCACGAACAGAGTTTGGGAATGTTAGGGATGCATGGTACCTACTATGCAAACATGGCAGTAGCCAACTGTGACGTACTCTTAGCCGTAGGGGTACGTTTTGATGACCGAGTAACTGGCAAAGTAGATGCTTTTGCACCTGGAGCAAAAATCATTCATATAGATATAGACCCAAGTTCTATTCAAAAAAACGTAAAAGTTGACGTTCCTATAGTAGCAGATTGTAAAAGGGCTTTAAAACGGTTATTAGAGTTTGTAAAACAAGGAGGAAAAGATAAAAAATACTGGGAAGAACGATTTACCGATTGGTGGGAACAGATTAACATCTGGAAAAGACGATATCCCTTGGTCTACAAACAAGAAGGAGATTACATAAAACCTCAGTTTGTGATAGAAAAACTATGGGAACTTACTAAGGGAGAGGCTATCATTACCACCGAGGTAGGACAAAATCAGATGTGGACTGCCCTTTTTTATAAGTTTAAACATCCTCGGTCGCTTATTACCTCAGGTGGATTAGGCACTATGGGATTTGGGTTCCCGGCTGCGATCGGAGCCCAAATGGGTAACCCTGATAAATTGGTAATAGATATAGCAGGAGATGGTTCTATTCAGATGAACATTCAAGAATTAGCAACCGCTGTAGAGCAAAGGCTTCCTATTAAAATCATCATCCTAAACAACGGATTTTTAGGAATGGTCCGTCAATGGCAAGAACTTTTTTACGGTAGAAGATACTCTTCAGTTAGATTTCAGGTTATCCCTGATTTTGTTAAGTTAGCTGAGGCTTATGGGGCTGTAGGAATGAGAATAACCCGACCAGAAGAGGTTGAGCCAGCGTTAAAAAAAGTTTTACAAACAAATTCTTTGGTAATTCTTGACGTTCATATTGCTCCAGAAGAAGGGGTCTTTCCGATGGTACCTGCAGGAAAGGCCACCACAGAAATGATACTTTTATAACCTGAAAAAGGGGGATTTTATGCAAGAAAAAAGATATACCCTTTCAGTCCTTGTAGAAAATACCCCAGGAGCCCTGGCCAGAATAGCAGGACTTTTTAGCGGAAGAGGTTTTAACATAGACAGCCTTTGTGTGGCCGAAACTTTAGACCCTACACTTTCTCATCTTACCTTGGTAACCCATGGGGACGATCAAATATTAGAACAAATCTTAAAACAATTGAGAAGGCTTATAGATGTTTATAAAGTGGTTAACGTAACCGAAGAAGGAGATCACGTTGAAAGAGAAATGGCTCTTATCAAAGTAAGGGCTGAAAAGGAAAACCGAGATGAAATCTTTAGAATATGCGAAATTTTTCGTTGTAAAATAGTAGACGTAAGTCCCAAAACCTATGTAGTAGAAGTTACAGGTGATAGAGATAAGTTGGAAGCAGTGATAGAATTACTTAAACCTATGGGAATCAAAGAAATCGTAAGAACAGGGGTTATAGCTATCAGAAGAGAAAAAAAATCTGCTTAAAAAATAAGTCTTTCCTCTTGATTTTTCCATGTCTCAAGTTATAAATGTTAAATCAATTTTTATGGTTGAGGTGTCAAAATGCTTAAAATAGACGTAGAACAGGAAAATCTTACTGAAGAACAGATAAAATGGTTTGAAGAAGCTTTCAGAAGATGTGCTAGAAGGATTATACTTTCTACTACTTTAGCAGGATGTGGGCATCCAGGTGGATCTCTTTCTTCTTTAAGTTTACTTTTGGTGGTCTATTCCTTAGCTAAGGTTAAACCGCAAAATCCTAAGGCATTAGAAAGAGATAGAATCTTAATTAGCCATGGACATATAAGTCCTGGGGTTTATAGTGTGCTTTGCGAATACGGCTTCTTTCCTGAAGAGCCCTTTCTAATGGAATTCAGAAGGGCTGGTTCTGCTTTCGCAGGGCATGTAGAACAATCAGTACCAGGGGTAGAATGGAACACAGGTAACCTTGGTCAAGGCCTTTCAGCAGCTTGTGGTATGGCTCAAGCCCTAAAACTTAAAAATCTTCCTAATCTTGTGTTTTGTTTTATGGGAGACGGAGAACAACAAAAGGGACAAGTAATCGAGGCCAGAAGATGGGCAGTTAAATTTAAACTTAACAATCTTATCACTTTAATAGACTATAACCAGCTACAAATAGGTGGCAAAATTTCTGAAGTGATGCCACAGGACTTAAAGGCAGAAATAGAAGCCACAAAATGGAATGTATTGGAGATCGACGGACACGATTTTCAACAGATTTTTAAAGCACTCAAGGTTGCCATCGAAAAAAGAGTATCTAATCCTGAACATCCTACAGCCATCATAGCCCATACAGTAATGGGTAAAGGAATCTCTTTTATGGAAAATGATCCTAAGTGGCATGGGATGGCTCTCCCAGAAGATTTAGCTAAAAAGGCTTTAGAAGAGTTAGGATTTGACCCTGGGGAGCTTGATGTTTTAAAAGAAAAAAGAAAAACCTGGAAGGTCAGTTTTAAACATCAAAATCATGACCCTTTACCAATAAAACTAAAAATACCAACCTCTACGATTTACCCACCTGAGGTTAAAACAGATTGTAGAAGTGCATACGGTAAGGCATTGTTAAACCTTGCTAAAGAAAACAACCCTCCAACAGGAACTCCAAAAATCTTAGGTTTAACCTGCGATCTTGAAGGTTCAGTAAAAATGACAGATTTTAAAAAATGGTCTCCTCAGGCTTTTTTTGAATCAGGAATACAAGAACATCATACTGCCTCTGTAGCAGGCACCCTCTCTAAAGAAGGATTTTCGGTATTCTTCTCTACCTTTGGAGTGTTTGCGATAGATGAGGTTTACAACCAACTAAGAATAAACAGTATCAATCGAACAGCGTTAAAAATAGTAGCTACTCACCTTGGAGCTGACGTAGGAGAAGATGGGCCTACCCATCAATGTATAGATTATATAGGTCTTTTGTTAAATCTTTATGATTTTGAAATTTACCTTCCTGCTGACCCCAACCAAACAGATCATATCATAAGATATATAGCAGACAAACCTCGTAACATCTTCGTAGGAATGGGACGGTCTAAACTGCCGGTGGTTACCAAGGAAGATGGAAGTCCTTACTTTGACGAAAGTTATACCTTTATTCCTGGTAAGGCTGATTGGATAAGACAGGGTGATCAAGGAGTTATTATTACCTACGGTACGATGATGCCTTATGCTTTAAAAGCTTGGGAAATTCTAAATTCTGAAGGAATTAAGGTAAGTCTTTTAAACGTAGCTTCTATAAGACCTTTTCCAGAAAAAGACTTATTAAAAGCCTCTGAATTAAAAAATCTCATCGTAGTAGAGGATCATCTGGTAGAAACAGGTCTTGGAACAAAGATAGCCAGCTTTTTTGGAATCAACCAAATCAAAGTTAACCTTAAACTTTTAGGCCATAAAACTATTTGCTCCTCTGGGAAGCCTTCAGAACTTTTTAAACAAGCAGGTTTAGACCCAGAAAGTATTGCTTATGCCATGAAACAAATGTTAAAATAATGAATTCTCAGATCAAAGAAGTAGAAGAGAAAAAACTAAGTCTAATCGAACACCTATTAGAGCTCAGAGCTTGTCTAATAAAGGCCTTTATTGGTTGGGCTATTGCCTCTGTAATTGCCTATTTTTTGGGCGATCACATCATAGATTTTTTATTGAAACCTTTAATGAAAGCTATACCTCAACAGAATTATGTATTTTTCCGCACCTTTCCTGAAGTTTTTGCTTCTTATCTTAAACTTTCTATAATAACAGGTTTTATTTTTGGTAGTCCTTATATTTTTTATCAACTGTGGTCCTTTCTCGCCCCTGGACTTTATCCTCATGAACAAAAATGGGTAAAAACTGCAGTATTTTTAACCTCTTTTGCGTTTATTTTAGGAGACCTTTTGGCTTATTTCTTTTTTTTACCGTTTATTCTTAAATTCCTTTATTCTTTCGGAGAAAAATTTCTGGTTTTCAAACCTTTTTTAAAAGATTATATAAGTTTTTGCCTTCGTTTTTTTTTGATCATAGGGGCGGTGTTTCAATTACCATCTTTTATGGTTTTACTTAATCGGTTAGAAATAGTAAACTACGAAGGATTTAAAAAATTTAGACCTTATGCAATCCTTATCGCCTTTTTTATAAGCGCTATACTAACTGGTGGAGGAGATCCTTTTAACCAAATTATTTTAGCCATACCCTTGACACTACTATATGAAACAGGTATAATTTTAGTCAGGTTATTTAAAACACTTAAATAAAAAGGAGGCTTTCTGATATGTTACCCAGCTTAGGAGGTCAAGAACTTTTTATCATACTTTTCTTAGCCTTAATCTTGTTTGGAGCTAAACGTTTACCTGAAGTAGGAGCAGGGTTAGGGAAAGGCATAAAATCTTTTAAAGAAGCTCTTCGTTCTACCGACGTCAAAGAAGATTTAGAAAAATTAGAAAACTCAAAAGAAGAAAAATCTAAAAATCAAGAAACTTCTAATAAAGCTTAAATTTTAATAGTTCTTTTATTTTCAATGTGTTAGAATTTTAAACTTTTTACTAAAAAATAAAAGGGGGGACTTAAAAGTCCCCCCTTTTATTTGAACTATCTACTAACCTTATTCTTCAGGTTTTTCTACTCCTGCTTCCAACCCCATTCCTACACCAGGTAGTCCAAACATAACCGTACTACCGGTAGAGAAGTACTCTAACTTCCCTTCTCTTACCAACTCGTTAGCAGCATTCTTAATCTCACGAGGGTTGGCATCAGGAATTTCTCTTTGTAAATCTTTTAAATAAATCTTAGTTTTACCACCCTTTTTAACCTTTTCTTCCATTATCTGAATTATCTTCTGTTTCAATTCTTCTTTGTTCATAACACACTCCTTTTTAAAAGTTTTTCTTAATCTTTACTTAAAGAGTTCTACTTTATAATTTTCTGGAGCATTAAATACCTCATCTACATGTTTGGTGAACTTAAAGTGCATAGAAGTCCTGTACGTAGTATAAGCAAGTCTGTAATCATCGATGCATTTTTCAGTAAACGGAATACCAGTTAATTCAAAGAATCTTTCCCAACCAATTCTGTTAATCCAGGTACCAATTCTTTCGTACTTATTAGCATACTGAGAATAGACTTCAATAATCTTTTTAAGCCATTTAACGGTAGTTGGCCAACGAGGAGGTTCGTTAGGAATATAAGGTATTACTACCCTTGAGAACTCAGGAGGAGTAATTCTGTTAGAAACCTTTCCACCGACCACGATAGTAATACCATCACCTTCTCCATCAGAAATAGGTAAAGCTGGGCACATGGTATAACAGTTACCACAGAACATACAACGGTCTACATTTATCCTTACTGTCTTTTTCTTCTTACCATCTACTTCAGCAGTAGCAGGTTTGATAGCACCTAAAGGACAGGAAGCAATAACCAAAGGTATTTCACAAACATGTTCTAACCTTTCGTCTTCAACCAAAGGTGGTTTTCTGTGGATACCTACCAAGGCAAGGTCAGAACAATGCACAGCACCGCACATGTTAAGACAACAGGCAAGGGCTAACTTAGTCTTTGCAGGAAGCTTGTGAGACCCAAAGTATTCAAAAAGTTCATCCATGATAGCCTTAACTACACCAGAGGCATCGATAGCAGGAGTATGGCAGTGGATCCATCCCTGGGTATGAACTATGTTGCTAATACCCGCCCCTGTACCACCGATAGGGAACTTGTAAGAACCATTAGGATGTTTCCTGTTTTTCAAGTCTTCTATAAGAGCCTTTAAAGTTTCTTCATCAGTTACATGAAATTCTACATTATTACGGGTAGTCCAGCGTACATAACCGCCACAATATTTATCTGCGATCTCACAGATTTCTCTGATGTAGTCTGTGGTTTCTAAACGAGGTGTTCCACACCTTACCACATAAACTACATCACCTGTCTCAGACTTATACTTTAAAACTCCAGGTTGGATTATCTCATGAGAAACCCATTTACCATAGTTTTTCTGAATAACAGGTGGCATAAACTGCCAGAAATAAGGAGGTCCTATATCGGTAATTCTGTTTTCCATGGGTTTTTCAGGGTTATATAACTTTTCTGCCAAAGTTGGATCATAAGGCTGTGTATAAATCGGGTCTAACTCTTTAAATTTTTCAATTCCCATTTTACCCTCCTTTTATTTTAAAATATTTAGGTCTTTATTCATCAAATCCATCCTCACCTTAAGCAGGGTGACGTTTTCTAAATTCAGCCACGTCTCTGGTCCAACCACCCTCAACCTCTTCTTCCTTCCAGAAGATGTATGGGTTGTCACGAGGTACTCTTACATGCTGAGGAATAGGTGTAAGCCCCATAACCTCGGTGATAAACTTGTTCAAACCAACTCTCTGGATAAGTTCACCGATACGTTCACGGTTCTTTCCATTTTCCATCCAATAATCCCAGGCCTTATAGATAAAATCTTTAAGTTCATCATAAGGTGGTTCCACCTTCATAAAAGGAACGATAAGGGTAGAAAGCTGAGCACCTTCTAAGATCGGTGCTTTAGCTCCGATCAAAATAGCGATACCGGTATCTTGACCAGGTCTTAAAGCCTCTGGCATAACAGCTATACAGTGCATACACCTGTTACATTCACTATTGTTGATGTAAAGTTTTTGTTCGTTTTCATCCCAGTACATACACTTAGTAGGACAAAGGTCAATAACTTCCTTCTTAATATCAAAGGGACCCCAGTCTCTGTCAGAAAAAGCTCCGGCATTAGGTTTAAGCTCACCCCTTACATATGCCCTTACTGCTTCTTGATCTATCCTAATATCGTCTCTCCAAGTACCTATAAAAGACATGTCAGCTCTTGCTACAGCAGCCACACAATCTAAGGGACATCCAGAAAATTTAAACTTAAACTTATATGGAAATGCAGGACGGTGCAATTCATCTTGGAAAGCCATGGTTAACTCATAGTCTAATTCTTGAACATCTATCAAAGCCCACTCACAACGGGACTTACCCATACAGCAAGCAGGGCTTCTTAAGTTAGAACCAGAACCACCAAGATCCCAATGAAGCTGATGAGTTAAGTCAAAAAAGATAGGTTCAAGCTGGTCAGTAACCGTACCTAAAAGGATGATATCACCGGTAGAACCATGAAAGTTAACAACACCGCTACCCCTGCTATCCCACATATCACAAAGCTTCTTTAAAGCTGAAGTGTGATACCACTTTCCTGCGGTATGATGCACACGAACAGTATGGAATGCCCAGATAGCAGGGAACTTTTCCTGCTGGTCAGAATATCTTCCGATAACTCCACCACCATAACCAAACACACCAACTATACCACCATGCTTCCAATGGGTCTCTTTGTTGGTATAGGAAAGCTCCATCTGACCCATTATGTCAAAACAGGCCTGATTCTTGTGCTTCTCAGCATAGGAATAAATGTCATCAACAAAGCTTGGCCAAGGACCAGTCTTAAGCTGGTCTACTTTTGGTGTATCATGTTTTTTCACCTCGCCCATTGTACCCTCCCTACAGTTTTTGTATAGAATACATTTTATTGATCTTGAATTATATGTCAAGAATAAAAAATTTAAATTAAGGTTGATTTTCTAATTAATTCTCTAAATTTTTCTTTTTTGCTTTGGTTTTTTAGTTTTTTTTTTACCTTTTGCTAATTTACCTTTTACTACTATAAAATTTTGGTTGCCATAGATAAATTTTTAGATATACTCAAAAATGTTATGGAAATTTTTGTTATAGAAAAGGTAACCAAAGTTTATAACCCCTATTTTAAAGTGCTGGATGAAGTATCTTTTATCGTAAAAGAAGGAGATTTTTTGGTCTTAACTGGACCGACTGGTGCAGGAAAAACAACCCTTTTAAAATTACTTTACCGAGAAGAAAAACCTACTGACGGAGAAATATTTTACAAAAACCTCCCCTATTCTAAGCTTAAACAACAAAATTTTTTACATCTAAGACGGAATTGGGGCATCATTTTTCAAGATTACAAACTAATACCAGACTTAACGGTTTTTGAAAACATAAAAATCTCTTTAATCTTAAGTCAAAAAAAAGTACCTAAAATAAAATTTCACATATTAAACTATCTTGAAAGATTTAATCTTGCACCTAAGGCCTTTAAAAAAGTAAAAGAACTTTCAGGAGGGGAACAACAGAAGGTTGGTATTGTAAGAGCTATTATTAGAGAGCCTGAATTATTGATAGCCGATGAACCTACAGGTAATCTTGATCCTGAAAGCTTAAGGGAAATTATTAAGATATTTCAAGAATATCAACAAACAGGAAAAACGGTAATCCTTGCTACCCATGACCCGGTGATTCTACAACTTAATGCAGGGAGAATCCTTAGATTAGAAATGGGAAGGTTGGTAGAAAATGTTCAAACTTCTTGCTAAGTTAGAGATTAAAAAGGGTTTACTTTATTATCTTTTTTTTATCCTATTTTTCTTTTTTTGGAATTTTTTTTCTTTAGCCCTTATTTATGCTTATGGAGTTCTATTTACCTTAGAAAAACACTGGAAAGATCAAATAACCTTAACCCTGTTTTATTATCCTAAAAACCAAGAACAATTAAATAACTTTGTTAAAGAACTACAAAACGATTTTTCTTCTTCTACAGAAAAAATAGAGGTGGTTACTCCAGAAATGGTCCTAAAACAAGCTCAAAAAACCCTTCCCAAGGAAATAACCCAAATTTTTACTGAAGAAGAGCTCAAGGAAAACTTACCTTTTCTCATCAAAATTTATCCTAAATCTTTGGGAAGTTATATAGAACTTACAGAGCGTTTAAGACTAATCGCCGCCTTAACACCTGCTTTAGAGCTTCAAAACCCTAAATATTTTAAGTTTCTAAAACTAAGTTTTTTTCTCAAATCAGGGATAATCGGGTTTTGGTTTAGCTGGATAATAGTTTATCTTGGGGCTATTTTTTTTATAAATACCTTATTGAATAACCTGCTTTATCAACAATATAAACTAATCCTTCTTTTAGGAGGTAATCCTTTTTATTTAAAATTCATCAGGTTTAGTTTTTTGGTTTCTATCATAACCTTAGGATTCTTTAGTTCAGGGGCTACCTTTTACTTAGCAGTAAATTCTCTAACAAGTATTATAAACTTTCCTCTTTTAGATATATTTTGGGTAAATTCCTGGTATTCTTTGGTGTATTTTATTTTTTTAGTAGTATTAATACCTTTTTTAAGTGTGTGGATAAGTTTTTGGAGTTATGAAATATAGAAAAATTTTAACTATCTTAGGTTGTCTTATTCTGATGCTCTCAAAAAATAATGCTTTATGTCTTCCTGCTCAAGACTTAAAATTAAAGGACATAGAAAGAAGATTAACAGACATAGAACAAACTAAAAAAGAGGTTTTGAGAGAATATCTAAAACTTTTTATCAAAAACCATCAGATTTCTTATTTAAAGGATGAATATCCTTTAAAAAGGTTTTTAGAAAAAACTTTACTCAAAAAATTAACCCAGCTAAACCAAGAGAAATTATCTTTAGAACATAAAAAAGCAGAGCTTATCAACATGTATTTGTTTAACAAACAAATTATTTCTCAAGCTATAAATCCTGTTTCTGGAGAGGCTATTAACCCAGGAGAGTATAGTTTTAAACTAACTCCTCCTGTTTTTATTAGAGCTCCTATCTCTGGGATGATAACCAACATAAAATACTCGCCAGAAGGGGTTATGATTAAGATAGAAAATGAAAAATGTAATTCTTCTTTGTTTCCCTTAAGTACTATAAGGGTGAATTTGGGAGAAAAGGTGGTGATAAAAGAAATCCTTGGTGAAGTTAAAACTCATAACTTTATCAGAGTAAAGATAAACTGTAGTTATCAGTAATGTTTGGTTTTCTTAAAATCTTTGATATAATTAAACATCAAAAAAAAGTCTAAATGGAGGGTGGTGTTAATGCCTATCTATGAGTTCAAGTGTGAAGACTGTAAAACTGAGTTTGAAGTTTTTTTGAAAAACAAAGAGGAGTTAGGGTCAGTTGAGTGTAAAAACTGCAAAAGCAAAAACGTTAAAAGACTGATGAGTGTGGTAAACTCTATCGTTAGTGGTTCAGTGGGATCTTCAGACAAACCAAGGATCACAGAATCTCATTCCTGTCCGTCAGGAAGTTGCACCCATATAGAACTACCTGGTTATGGAGATTAATCTTTGGTATTTAAGTTAGATTGTTCCTTTTCTAAAATTTCTAACCCTTCTTTTACCTTTTCTGCAAGCTCTCCAGCTCCCATCCCTTTGTATATTTTATAGGCTAAAGAATAAGCCTCTTTAGCTGCCTCAAAGTTGTTCTGGAATCTATAAACATCCCCTATACCCACCAAGGCACGAGCCGCTCGATGGGCATCTTTATATCTTTCTCCTATCTCTAAGTTTCTGTAAAGATAAGGAAGCATCTTATCGTATTCATTTTTTGTACGATAAACATGTATGATCTTTTCTACTATAACCGCCACACTAAATTCATCTTCTGCGGTTTCACATACATCTAAACAGGCTTTATAACACCTTAAAGCCTTTTCTATATTTCCTCTCATATGGTATACATCTCCTAAAAAGTCTAAGATGTTAGCCATTTCTTTATAAGCCTGATGTTGTTGAAAAAACTCTAAGGCCCTTTCCATAAGTTCTATAGTATCAAGGACTTTTCCTTCAGTCCAACACTTATGAGCTTCTATACAGAGTTCATATCCTGGTTTCAACTCCTCTGAAACCCCTAGTTGTTTAAAATAAAGCTCTTTTCTTTTCTCGATAAAGTTTTTATCTTCCATGTTAACCCCTTTGTATTTGTTGTATGATCTCTTTTAATTTAACCTTCTCGTATGAAAAGGTTTCGTGATTAAAAACTTCGGTTTCTTCCTCAGGGTTTAGTTTATCTAAATAAGGAGATATCTCCTTAGCCCCAAGATTAACAAAAGTCTTTAAAATCAAAGCTTTTATTTCAGAAGAGGAGTGTTCTATCAGGTCTAAAAGTAAAAAATAGCTATGTTTTTTTAAAACTTCGGGATTTTTTTCAGAAATCCGGTAAAGCGCATAAAGGACATAGACGTGGTATTCAGGAAACTTTAAAAAAGCTAACAGGTTTTTTATAAAAATAGCATATCTGTCTCCTGTCTCTCTTATGATCTCTCCTACTGCTTCAAGGGCTCCCCAGGCAGAAGACGCAGAATCAGCAGCAGCATAAAGAAGCCTTTTTATAAAGTCTAAAAGTCTTTCTGGGTAAGTCTTAGCTAAGGCAGGAGATACTTTACCCAACGCAACCACCGCTTTTCTACGAAAAACAGGGTCTGGATGGTAGAAAAACTTCTGAAGTACGTTGAGGTTTAAAGGTTCTGAAACTATATAGATGTTGAGGGTTTTGAAATCTTCCTTTTCGATTAACTCTTCTAATTCCTTTTTAGAAAGCTTCTTCTTAGGGTTGTTAGAAACTATCTCTGTAACAGGTTCTTTTCGCAAAGCTTGACTTAGTTTTAAGTGTTTTAATTCTCTGATGTCATCTGCTACTTTTAAAAAACAAAGCGCTCCCTTAGAAACTACCCTTGAGGTAGCTGGCATAGGAAGGATGGTATGGGTTTTTAAATCATAATCTTCGACCCAAACTTCTTTATAGTCCTCTTCAGGAATCAACTCCCACATCAAATCCCAATCACCTGCAGTAGCAAGAAAAAGAGCCTCTATAAAGGCATTTCCTCGGTTGTGTCCAGTCACATCACACACATAGACACTCCCACATTCGCACACACCAGCCTCTAAGTCAGAAAGACCTATAGGTAAAAGCTCTGGTTTTTTGATAAACCTACCACAAAAAGGACAGGTAGGAGGTTTAGGAACGGGCTTTTTCATTTAAAAGCTCCTCAAACTCTAGACTTACTGGATAACCTAAGCTTTTAGCTTGTGCTAAATTTTCTTTAGCCTTATCTATATCTCCCTGGTAGAAATAAGCTACGGCTAAATTATTGTAAAGAGTAGCCATTTGAGGAGCAAGGGATTTTGCTTTTTCTAACATACTTATAGCCTCTGCAAAAAGCTCCTTTTCTATCAAAATGGTAGAAAGGTTTATCATAGCAGGGATAAAATCAGGATTTATCTCTAAGGCTTTCCTATAACATCTTTCTGCCTCATCCAGGTTACCTAACTGAAACTCTATCAACCCTAAGTTTACCCAGGCCTCTACAGATTTGGGATAAAAGTTAAGGGTAAAGGTAAAGGCCTTTTTAGCCTCCTCAAGTTCCCCTTCTTGAGCTAATATGATGCCAAGGTTAACCATAGCCTCAAAATGGTAGGGATCAAGTTTTAAAACCTTTTTAAACGCCTCTTTAGCCTCTTGTAATTTTCCTAAATTAAAGTAAGCTATAGCTAATTTATGTTGTGCAAAAGGGGAATGAGGGTTTTCTATGGCTTCTTTCTCTAAAATTTTTAAAGCTTTTTCGTCTATCATCTTTTCCTCCTTTTAAAACTTTTTAAAGGATACCATCAATTATGAAGTTCTCAAGACGTAAAAATAAGAAATGGATGTTAACCTTTGGGTTGGTACTTTTTTGCAGTTTGATCTTGTTTTTTTTGGGTTACTATTTTGAAGGGTTAGAACCTGTAGTAAAAGGCCCTACCAAAGAATTTAGGGTAGTAGAAATCAAAAAAGGAGAGAGTGTCTGGACCATAGCTAAAAAACTTAAAAAACAAGGTATTATCAAAAGTTCCTTAGTATTCTATCTGGAAGCCTTAAGGAAAGGTTATTACCATAAACTAAAACCAGGAGAATATGGTTTTTACCTTAACCAGCCTCTGTCAGAAATTCTTACCATGTTAGTAGAAGGGAAAGTTTTAGCCAAAAAGGTAACCATACCAGAGGGGTATACTCTTTGGCAAATCGCTGATTTACTCGAAAAGAATGAAATCTGCCGCAAAGAGGATTTTCTAAAGTTGGCTGAAAGCCCTCAAACAGCTAAACAATATGGATTACCTGGTCCTACCTTAGAAGGATATCTTTTTCCCGATACTTATTATTTTTACCGAAACTCTCATCCAGGGCAAGTAGTAAAAACCATGGTAGATAACTTCTGGAAACACTGGAAAAAATACGAGGAAATAGCCAAAAAGCAGAAAAAATCATTAAAAGAAATAATTATTTTAGCTTCTATCGTAGAAAAAGAGGCTTATTTAGACTCTGAAAAACCAGTAATTGCTGCGGTTTATTTAAACAGAATAAAGAAAAAAATGCCTCTCCAAGCTGACCCTACCATCAACTATGCCTTAAAATCTTTTAGACGTTTAACTTACAAAGATTATTACCAGGTAAAGAGTCCCTATAACACCTACCTAAATCCTGGGCTACCTCCTACTCCCATAGGGAATCCTGGAGAAGAAAGCATAAAAGCAGTACTTTTTCCGGCTAAAGTACCCTATCTTTATTTTGTGGCTGCAGGTAACGGTTCTCACATCTTTTCTGTAACCTATAAAGAACATTTAGAGGCTATTAACAAAATAAGAGAAACCCCTAAAAATCCTTCTTCTAAACAGACTTCAGAAAATTTAGTTTATAAAACTCCTTCTGATAAACCTTCTACTGAACCCAAATCTGATACAAAGTTATAAAATCCAAAAGATTAAGTTCTTCTACCCTTTTTTGAGGTAAAATAAAGGCTTTTTCTAAAATTTCAGGTGGCACTTTATGTTTTAACATCTTTCTTTTTTGGCTAAAAAGTTTCACTAAAAAACTTTTATATCTTTTTAAATCTTTTATTTCATCAAAGTTTTTCCGGGTAAACTTAAGATAGGCTGAATTCACCTTAGGAGGGGGGACAAAAAACCTTGGGGGGATACTCATTAGGTATTCAAGCTGATAAAAGGTGTTTACAAAAACAGAAAGCCAAGATTTTTGCTGGATAAGTCTTTCTGCTACCTCTTTTTGAACCATATAAAAAGCCTGATATACAAGATGTTTATGGTATATCGTGTTTTCTATGATAAGGCTGGCAACATTATAAGGGAGGTTACCTATGAGTTTGAGTTCCTTTTCATTTAAAGTATTAAAATCAAAGGTAGTAGCGTCGGTCTGCAAAATAACCACCCGAGGGTCGTTTAGACTAACTTTAAGTTTCTCTACCATCTCTGGGTCTATTTCTAGAAGATAAAGGCGCTTTAGGGGGGTAGCAAGTAGTCTTTTGGTAAGGTTTCCTGTCCCTGGACCTATCTCTACTACCACCTCTTCTTTTATCTCAGCTATTTCAACCAGTCGATCTAATACACCTGATGAAACCAAAAGATGTTGTCCCCATTTTTTCTTTAGCATGTTTCAAAGTTTAAATTCTTTCTGTTTTTTTTCCAGAGGATAAAAAAAACCAAACTTATTGTAAAACCTGAAATTTTTGGTAGATTTAGAGAAACTTTTTTAATCCTCTGGTAAGGAGATCGAAGTCATGCCTGAGTGTCTTCCATTTTATGGCTGGAGATATAATCCCGAAAAAGTAAACATCGAAGAAGTAGTTGCCCCTCCTTACGATGTGGTTGGCAAGGAAGAAAAAGCTTTTTATCAGAAAAAAAGTCCTTATAACATCTTTCATCTGGAGCTTCCTGAAACCTACCAAAAAGCCAAACACCTTTTGGAAGAGTGGATAAGGTCGCAAATCCTTGTAAAAGAACCTAAACCTTGTCTCTATTTTTATGAACTATCCTTTATGAGAGAACAGAAAACCCTTTCCCGAAAAGGTTGGATTCTATTGGTAAAGCTACATCACTTTAAGGAAGGGATAGTTTTACCCCATGAGAAGGTTTTTCCAAAGGTAACAGATGATCGATTTGAATTGCTTAAGAATACCGGGTTTCAGTTTAGTCAGATTTTTGGGTTATACGAAGACCCAACCCTTATCACCCTTTCTTATAGTCCTAAAGAACCAATTTATGAAGTAACCCTTGACCAGCAAACGCATCGTCTTTATCAAGTTACTGGGTTAGACATAATAAGAGATTTGACCGATTATCTTAAAGATCAAAAAATATATATCGCAGATGGACACCACAGATACACCACTGCCTTGAGATATAAAGAATACATGGAAAATAAATTAGGCACAACCCCTACAAGGGATTATCATTACATAGCGATGTATGTTTGCCCTTTAGAAGAGCCAAACCTACTTATGCTTCCTACTCATAGAATCTATCGTTTACCAAACCCTGAAGATTTAATTCAAGCCTTAGAGAATTGGGCAGAAAAAGTTTACACCATGGAGCCTGTTAACTTTTCTCAGGATTCTTTTAAAATAAAAGAAAGGGAATTTGGCCTGTGTTTTAAAAATAAGGTTATGATTTTTAGGATAAAACAAGAAGTTTATGAGCGCTTTCAACAGAAAGATCCAGTGCTTTCTAAACTAACCCTTTACAACTTTTTATCCCTGATGGAACAAGCCTTTAAGATTAAAGAAGAGATGCTAAAGGAACAAAATCAGGTTGAATTTATCTCTGAGGTAAAAGAGGTGTTTAATCATATCAAAGATCAAGAAATTGGGGTAATTTTCCCTGAGCTTTCTCCCTTAATCTTAAAAGAGGTTGCATTGCAAGGGAAAAGAATGCCTCATAAAAGCACGTTTTTTTATCCTAAAATCCTTACAGGGTTGGTTTTAAATGAAGTAAGCGGAAAACCTCTGGACTTTAAGTTATGAAGGAGAGTTTAGCCTATTTTAACCACTGGCTTTCCTTTTACTACGAAAAAAAGGATTTATTTTTAAAAGACCCTTTTATTCAGGAAAAACTCGAATTATTAAAAAAAGCCATAGAAAAGAGTCGTCAGGCATTTATAGAAAAAGGGTCGTTTGCTTTTTGCAGTGCTTGTGCAAAATCAGGAGAAAAGTGTTGTAAAGCCGGGTTAGAATGGAAACTAAGTCCTGCTGAGTTTTTGATAAACCTTCTGCTTGCAGAAATCTATGGTTTAACCGTTGTTTTTAATACTTCTCGACAGGAGGACTGTCTCTTCTTAGGAGAAAAGGGATGTAGCCTTATCCTTACCCCTGTTTTTTGTAGAAACTTTTTCTGCGATAAACTGGCCAAGCACTTAGGTCATGCTAACCTAACCTACATCCAGCAAGCGATGGAAGAGGAGGCTACCTTAGGTTTTATTGTAGCTAACTATATAACCACTAAATTGTTACAAAAGGAGGGAACTAAACATGGAGCTTAAGGGAAAGGTAGCTTTAGTAACAGGAGCCTCAAGAGGGATAGGTAGGGCGATAGCCTATCAACTTGCAAAGGATGGAGCGGAGGTAGTTATCAATTATAAAGGATCCGAAGAAAAGGCTAAAGAGTTGGCTATCGAAATAGAAAAGCTTGGGACCAAGGCCTATCTTTCTAAGTTTGACGTAGCCAACCCTGAGGAAGTTCAAAAGGCCATAAAAGAATTAGAAGAAGCTGTCGGACCTATTCAAATCTTAGTAAACAACGCAGGGATCACCAGAGATGCTTTGTTTTTAAGGATGAAAGAAGAGGACTGGGATTTGGTTATTAAAACCAACCTATATTCGGTTTTTTATGTGACTAAGGCAGTACTTCCGATGATGACCAAAGCTAAATGGGGAAGAATAATTAACATCTCTTCGGTAGTAGCCTTTAGCGGAAATGCTGGGCAAACCAACTATGCAGCAGCTAAGGCTGGGATCATAGGTTTTACTAAAGCTTTAGCTTTAGAGGTTGCTTCGCGAAACATAACGGTTAATGCTGTTGCTCCAGGCTATATAGAAACTGACATGACGAAACAGTTACCTGAAAAGGTTAGAGAAGCTTTTTTGCAAGAAATCCCTTTAAAAAGACCAGGAACCCCGGAAGAAGTAGCCTATCTTGTTTCTTTTTTAGCCAGCGAAAAAGCAAGTTATATCACAGGATGTGTGTTTCATGTTAACGGAGGTTTGTTGAGGGTTTAACCCTTTTTTTTGATTTTTTAGGCATTGACTTTTTTAAATTTTAGGTATATAGAAAATAACATGGAAGTTATCACGGTTAAAACTCACAAAAAGGTTGAATTGATTGACATAACTGAAGAAGTCTTAAAAAGGCTCCCTCCTAAGGATGGGATTTGTGTGCTTTATGTCCCTCACACCACAGCAGGTATTATCATTAACGAAGGGGCTGACCCAGCTGTTAAAGAAGACCTGATCATGGCTTTCGAAAGGATAGCACCAGAAACCCTTCCTTACAAACATCTGGAAGGAAATTCACCAGGACATGTGAAATCTTCGATAACAGGACCTTCTTTAACTCTTATCGTAGAAAAAGGAAAGCCCATTTTAGGTACCTGGCAAAGGATTTTTTTTGCAGAATATGATGGACCAAGGACAAGAAAGGTATTTTTAAAATTTTTAGAGGGTTAAGTCTATGAAAAAACATTTAGTCTGGTTAGGGTTAGGTGTTGTTTTTACTTTGGTTTTAGGAGGATGTAGAGCAAGTTCTCAATATTTTGAGCAAAAAATCTCTTCTCATAAAGAAATCGCTCAGACCTTTATCCAAGAAAAACGTTATACCGAGGCTTTAAAGGAACTTGAATTAGCGGAAAAATCAAGCCAGTGTGATATCTGTGACATAAGAAGAATTTTACAACTTTTAGAAAATGCCACCACTCCAGGAACGATAGAAGATCTTAAAAAAGCCTTGCAAAACGAAAGAGAAAAATGTGACCCAGAGGTTTATAATCTTTTAGGCTTAGCCTACATAGGGAAAAAAGACTACGAAAAGGCCAGACAGGCCTTTAAAGATGCTATCAGCATTAAACCTGATTATTCAGAGGCCTATAACAATCTTGGTTCTTTGATGATTTTACAACAAAATTATCATAAAGCCATAGAATATCTGGAAAAGGCGATTCAGAATCCTTACTATACCAATGCTTACATGGCTAAAACCAATTTAGGATGGGCTTATTTTCTCTTAGACCAAAAGGAAAAAGCTAAAAGCATTTTGATCGAAGCATTTAGAGAAAACCCAAGATATCCCAAGGCTGTAATCTATATTGGTTATGTATATCTTAACGAAAACGACCTTACCTCAGCCAAGTTTTACTTTAAAAAGGCCTTAGAAATAGACAAATATTCCAGTGAAGCACGCTTTTATTTAGGAGAAATAGCCTTTAGAGAAGGCGACTTTAAACTTGCTAAAGAGTTATGGAATTCGATTGTTTTACTTGAACCGAATTCTGAATGGGCTAACAAAGCTTCTGAAAGGTTGTATTTATTAGAAAGAAAATATCTTGGAAAACCAAACCCTTAGCCTCAAAGCTAAGTTTTGAGGCTAAGGGCTAAAAACTTAATTTGCTAAGGTTAATACCTGGCTTTTCAGTTCTTTTTCTTTTGTTTTTAAAACCTCTAACCGGTTTAAAGCCTTTAAGAAAGCCTTAATACTTGCTATAACGATGTCTCCGTCTTTACCAAGCCCTGCGGTTCTTAACCCTGTTTCGTCTTCTATGATCACACTACAGACTCCCTCAGAAGAGGTTCCACCTGTAAGGGCACTGATGTTAAAATCTACGAGTTTGAGATGTTTTTTATCCTTCTCTTCTCCATTAAAGCTATACCCTAAGGCTTGAGCTACTGCTTTATAGGCTGCATCTATAGGCCCTATCCCTAAACCTACAGCTACTTTATTTCCTGAAAGATTATCTCTTATCTCTACTTGAGCAACCGGCTTAAGTGAGCCACTCAACACACTTATCACCTGAGAGGAAACCAACTCATAACGATACTCTTTGTCACAAAAGAGATCAAGAAGAATTCCTTCTAAATGTTCTTCGTCTATCTTTCTTAAAACATCCTTTATTTCTTCTCTAAACTTTTCAAAAACTTTAGTTAAAACGGTATCATCAAACTGCCAGCCTCTGCTTTTTAGTTTGAAAGACAGGGCATGTCTTCCTGAGTGTTTACCGAGAACGATAGCAGACCCAGTCCAACCTACCTCTTCTGGCTTGATAATCTCATAGGTAGTACGCTCACAGATAACACCATGTTGATGAATACCAGATTCATGAGCAAAGGCATTGGCTCCAACGATGGCTTTATTGGGCTGTACCAACATTCCGGTATACTTAGAAATAAGCTGGCTGGTAGGCACTATTTTCTCAGTCGCAATGTTTACCTCTAAAGGATATCCTAAGGACTTTTCAAAGAAATCTTTTCTAACCTTAAGAGCCATTATAACTTCTTCTAAGGCGGCATTTCCTGCCCTTTCTCCGATACCGTTTATCGTGCCTTCTATTTGAGTTGCACCGGCTAAGATGGCAGAAAGGGAATTAGAAACCGCAAGCCCAAGGTCGTTATGGCAATGAACAGAAAGTCTTAAACGTCCAGATTTCAAATCTTCTTCGTATCCAGCAGCTATCAATTTTTCTACCAAAAATTTAAACAGGTTATAGTACTCCTGAGGCACTGTATAACCCACGGTATCAGGAATGTTGATGGTAGTGGCTCCTGCTTTTACCACCTCTATCACCACTTGAGCCAAATATTCCCAATCACTTCTGGTTGCATCCTCGGCAGAAAATTCAACGTTAGGGCACAAAGAGCAGGCATACTTTACAGCTTCTCTGGCGATTTCTAACACCTGAGCCCTGTCTTTTTTCAGTTTATACTTAAGATGGATGTCAGAAGTAGCTATAAAGGTATGAATTCGCGGAGACACAGCATGTTTGATAGCCTCCCAAGCTACCTCTATGTCTTTTTGATTAGCCCTGGCTAAGGCCGCAACAGTACATCTTTTCATCTCCTTAGCCACGTTTTTTACTGCCTCAAAATCTCCAGGAGATGTTATGGGAAACCCTGCCTCTATTACGTCTATACCTAAATCTTCCAAAACCTTGGCTATCTCTATCTTTTGTTTTAAGTCCAGTGATACCCCAGGAGATTGTTCTCCATCTCTAAGAGTGGTATCGAAAAACACTATTCTGGGATTCAAGGTAAACCTCCTTAGTAAGATTTTTTAAGAAAAATTTTATCTTAATTTTTGGTTTTGCCAACGTTTCCTTAAAAATAAACTTTTAACTTCGTAAACCTCAGATATCCCAATTTTTATCAAAACTTTTCATTTAGGTAAATAAGTTTTATAATATCTCCCATATAACTAAGAGATGAGCCCTTTAAAAATGTGGACCAATTATCCCAAACCAAGACTAGTTATAAGCGCCTGCCTTTTAGGAGAAAACACGAGATATGACGGAAATCCCATTGTATTCCCTTTAATCCAAAAACTCTCCAAGTTTTGTGAATTTGTAAAGGTTTGCCCAGAAGTAGACATAGGTCTTCCTGTGCCACGAGATAGAATTATTGTCTACAAAAAAGAGGGAAAACCTGGGGTCTTTCAACCAGCTCAAAAAAGAGATTTGACAGAAGAAATGTTAAACTTTTCTAAAAAATTTCTTGAGAACCTTAAAGATATAGATGGCTTTTTGTTAAAAAGTCGATCTCCTTCCTGCGGAGTTTCTGGAACCCGCTGGTATAAAGATAAAGAAGGCACCTTTCCTATCGGTAGAGGAAAGGGTATTTTTGCGATAGAGGCTGAGAAAATCTTTCCTGACATTCCTGTCGAAGACGACGGAAGGCTTCATGATCCTTTTATCAGAGAAAACTTTCTCACAAAGATTTTTAGCCTGGCAAACCTAAGAAACTTTTTAACCAAAGCAGAATCTTTCAAAGACCTTATAGCCTTTCATCAAAGATATAAATATCTTTTGATGAGCTATTCACCAGAAGGACTTAAAGAATTAGGTCAACTGGTAGCCAGTGGAAATAAACTTCCTTTTAATCAAACCTTACAGAAATACAAAACTCTTTTTAAAAAAGTCTTATCTCAACCTCCTACAAAAGGAAAGGAAATAAATGTATTACTTCACGTGTTTGGCCATTTCTCTTCTAAACTAACACCTGGAGAAAGGAAACACTTTCTATGGTTGATAGAACGCTACAAAAAAGGGAAAACTTCCAAAAACACCCTTCTTGAAATTCTTAGAGCCTGGACGTTTAGGTTTGAAGACCATTACCTCAAAAACCAGGTGTTTTTGAACCCATACCCTCTTGAATTAGAATAATTTGTGTTTTATAAATTTTAAAAAAACAATAAAATAGAGGAGCCTATGAAAGGGATTTTGCAAAAATTTGCGATAGGTTTGTTGGTTTTTCTTGGATACTTAGAGCATGGTTGGGGTTATGATGTAGAACTTGCTAAAAAGTTTGATAGTTTTTTCTCTAAGCTTACCCCAGAGGTAATAGCTAAGAAACCCTGTATGATAAGTGTAAAAAATCTGTTTGAGATGATTGAAAAAAAAGAACCTTTTGTGGTTTTGGACATAAGAACTCCTCAAGAAAAAAAATTTGTTAGCATTTCCCTTCCTAACACGATAGACATACCGATGCATGAACTTTTTAAAGAAGAAAACCTTAAAAAACTTCCTAAGGATAAATTAATCGTGGTAGTTTGCCACACCGGAGCCAGAGCGATTGCTGCCAGTTTGCCTCTTAACATGCTTGGGTATAAAGCTATAGTCCTTGATGGTGGTATTTCTGAACTTACCAAAGCAGCCGGAAGAAGTGTGGTGGGGCTTAGCTGGTAAAAGTTGGAAGTAGATTTTTTATTTATTAATCCTTGGATATATGACTTTTCTGCCTATGATTTCTGGCTTAAACCTTATGGGTTACTGTATATAGGGGGTAAGTTAAGAAAGTTAGGATATAGAATTTATTATTTAGACCTGCTTGACCCCTTTGCAGAAGAACTACCTAAGCTTCCTAAAAGAAGGGACTTTGGCACAGGACATTTTTATAAACAACCTGTGCCAAAGCCTTGTTTTTTTCAAGACGTTCCAAGAAGATTTTATCGCTATGGACTTCCTTTCGAAACCTTTAAGCATAAGATATCTCGTCTTAAATTTAAAGCAGTCTTTATTACCACCACCCTTACCTACTGGTATCCTGGGCTTTTTTGTCTGATAGATTTTTTTGCTAAAAATTATCCTCAAACCCCGATTTACATAGGAGGAATCTACGCCAAACTCTGTAAAGACCACCTCCTACATTTTTTATCATACTATCCAGACACAAAAACTGTTGTGGTTACCCAAGAAGAGGAAGAATTCCTCGCCGAGGTCCAAAAAGAGTTCTTTCCTTCTGGCCCAGCTTTTATTCATGACTATCCTGTGTTTGACCTGCAAACCCGAATACCTTACGTAATCATAATGACCAGTCTGGGGTGCCCGTTTAACTGCCCTTACTGTGCCTCTAAAAGGCTTTATCCTTACTATAAAGAAAGATCTCCTGAAGGGCTTTGGGAGGAGGTAATTTTTTGGCACAAAACCTACGGAGTTAAGGATTTTGCTTTTTATGACGATGCCTTACTTTTTAATTTTGAAAAAAAATTAAGACCCTTTTTAGAAAAGGTTATCGATTCCAAACTTAACATAAGGTTTCATACCCCTAATGCAGTGCATGCAAGGTTTATAGATAAAGAGGTCGCCTTACTTTTAAAACAGGCAGGATTTAAAACCATAAGACTTGGGCTTGAAAGGGTAGAAAATCGGTTTGACCATAAAGTTACTCTTGAAGAATTCATAGAGGCAGTCTCTTACCTTAAACAGGCAGAATTTACTGCTAAAGAAATAGGGGCTTATGTCCTTTACGGTATCCCTGAAGAAAACTTTAGAGAAGTAGAAAAAGCCCTATTTTTCCTTGAAAAAATAGGAGTAAGCCCTTATTTAGCAGAGTTTTCGCCTATCCCAGGGACTCCTTTTTTTGAACTGGCTAAAATTTACTCCCGCTATCCCATAGAAGATGACCCTATCTTCCATAACAACTCGGTGTTTCCTGCCTTAAAAAACCCTGTTTGGGAAGACATAGAAAGGATAAAGAATTTGGCCAGAGCCATAAGACATAGGTTATCACCACCTTAAAACTCCATCCACAGAAAGGCCCACTCTTTTAAAAACTTTTTTTCTACCAACCGATAACCTAAAGCTTCATATATTCTTAACATCTCCTCTGCATCTTCGATTAGGATACCTGTTAAAAAAATATTTGTTTTTCCTTTCTCAGAGATTTCAACCATCTTTTGAGAAAGATTTTTAAGCTCTCTATAACCTATGTTAGCAAGTATCAGATCAAATTTTTCGGCAGGGACTTCCTTACTTATAATAATCCTTCCTTCTACCTGGTTTAACTGAAGATTTTCTAGACAGGATTTTAGAGCTTCTTCATCTATGTCTACTGCCCAGATTTTGGCTTTAGGTAAAAGCTTAGCACAGGCTATGGCCAAGATACCTGTCCCGCAGCCAAGGTCAAGCACCTTATAAGGACTGTTTTGTCCCTTAGTCAAGGCAAAATGTTCTATGTATTCAAGCATCATCTGGGTGGTAGGATGATGCCCTGTTCCAAAGGCCTGCCCTGGTTCTATTAAAATCACCACCTCACCCTGGGTGCTAAACCCTTCTTCCCAGGGAGGAATAACCCAAAGATGTTTTCCTACTTTTAAAGGCTTAAAGTTTGCCTTCCAAAGTTCTGCCCAGTTCTTTTCTTCAAAAACTTTATATTCTAACTCCACAAAAGGGTATTTAGCTAAAGTTTTCTCAACTTCTTCTAACTCTGGACTATCCTCTTTAAAGTAAAACCTAAAAACCACCCTGTCTTCCTGATAGGCTGTTTCCCATCCTTGAGAAAGTAACTGATAAAGCACTTCTTCTATTTCTTCCTCTTTTTCTGTGGGAACTTTTACGTTTATTTCATAAAGCATTTAAGAAAGCCCCCTAATTCCTTTTTGATCATATTTTAAAACATTTTTGGATTTTACCCAGACAAAAAATAACGTGCCAATCTTAAAAATTGGTTGTAAAATAGTAGGTTGTATGCGAAAATTCCCAGAAGAAACTCAAAAACTTATTTATCTAAGTCTTATCTATTTCTTTTCAGGCCTTCCTTTTGGGTTTTTCTATACCTTTATTCCTGTATTTTTAAGGACAGAAGGAATAAGTTTAGTACACATCGGACTTTTTTCCTTAGCCAGTTTGCCCTGGAGTCTAAGACTTTTATGGGCTCCTTTGATAGACCGGTATTTTAATAAAACTTTTTGGATGGGCATATCTTTAATAAGCATCGGAATAGTTATCTTATCGTTAGCCTTTATTCCTCCTCAAGGGATCACCTTTTTCATCTTGCTTACCCTGCTTTGTTTTTTTTCCTCGGTTTTTGATACCGCTGCCGATGGTTTTGTGGTAGAGTGGATCCCTACTGCTACCTTAGGAAAAGCCAATGGCCTAAGGATAGCAGCCTATCGATTAGCTCTGATTACTTTTGGAGGTGGGTTGGTTGCAGTAAGCCATTACTTGGGGTTTAAACCGGTATTTTATCTAATCTTTCTTACAGGTTTATCCATAGGGCTGTTTTTACTACTCAACCCTTTTCTTAAACACAACCCACCTAAAAAAACTTATTCTCTAAAAGACCAGTTTATTCTACCCATCGCTGAGATACTAAAGAGGAAAGGGGTTTTCACCCTTCTTTTGTTTGTCTTTACTTACAAAATAGGGGATTCTTTGCTTGGGGCGATGGTTTATCCCTTTTGGGTGGACAGAGGTTTTTCTCGGTTAGAAATAGGGTTAGTTGCAGGCTCTATCGGAAGCCTTCTTACCATCCTTGGGTCCCTTTTAGGAGGATATCTTTCCAGCAGATGGACCGTCAAAAAATCCTTGCTAACATTAGGCTTATTTCAAGCCTTCTCTAACTTAGGTTATACCTTTGCCTCGATCCCAGCCCTTCCCAAAGAGACCGTTTATTTAGCCTCTATAATCGAAAGCTTTACCGGAGGCCTTGGCACAGCAGCCTTTGTTACCTTTCTTACCAAGCTTTGTCAAAAAGAGTTTTCTTCAACCCAGTACGCGGTTTTTTCTACCCTTTTCAGTCTTTCTTTAACTTTATCAAGAGGATTGTCAGGTCTTTTAACCACCTATTTAGGTTATACCCTATTTTTTGGCCTAACCTTTTTGATCTCCTTTCCTGCTTTTCTTTTGATACCTAAAGTTACCCAGGGTTTAAACTCAAAAGATTCTTAGAAATTACTTTTCAATTCTTTTGCATAAGGGCAAACCCTTTTAGGAGGCCATTTTTTAAAAATCTTATCCTTTTCAGAATGGCAGTTTAGACAAAAACCCACCCTTAAAATCTTTACCAGTTCCTCCTGACAAAAAGGACGAAGATTGGGCTGAGGAAAATTGACCAGCTTAGTTCCGTTAAGGGTAACCATCTGAGAAAGACAAACCCGCGGAGATTTTAGAAAAGGTTTTTCTAAGTTTACAACCTCTATAGAGTTTTTACCTTTTACCACCTTTCCATACCCTAACCCTAAGGTTTTTGTGTCTTGATGGCAACTTTTACAAGAACGCCCCTGTTTCCCTGTGCTATGAGGGTTCAGTTTAGCAAAGGTAAGGCTTGTTATTTCTTTTTTTACCTCTCCTTTCTCTGAGAGGATGGTGATAAAATCCTGTCAGCCTGGGGTAACGGTAACCACTCTTTGATTATCTTCCACCGCTAAAGTAGGAAGTGCAAGTCTTCTATAAGATTCATGCTCTATCCAAAGCCCCTTCGTTTCCTTAGCAAGTATTTTGTCAAGATGGGTCTCTCTTGGGTCATATTTGATATGACAGCCGTAACAATCAGGCATATGTTTGGCATGACAACTTACACAGGTTAATCGTTTATGATATGAAAGGCTGCAAACTCTAACCGGTTTTTTGATTAAAAGTAATTTTTTAGAACCTTTTATTTCTAAATAAGCCTTAGTCCCTTTTTTCTGAAAATTTTTTAGTTTTCTTCCTTTTTTAGTAGTCCCATCTCCTCCATGACAGGTTTGGCACTCGATTTCTAAAGCCTCATGCAAACTGTAGTAAAAATTCCCATCTCCCATCACCTCTTCTTTAGTATGGCAGTCTACGCAGTTTAACCCTTTTTGGAAATGAATGTCAGGAGAAACCCGATCTAACCATCTTCCGTCAACCCAAACTTCATCTCCTACCCCTCCTTGCTCATTTTCATAAAGTCCTTGGTAGGTAAAACCTATCCTCCCACTTCGGTTATGGCATCTTACACAGTTTTCCATCGGAGGATATCTAACCAGTTTAGGATGGGTTTTTCGAGAAGAATTGAGGCCCTCATCTTCCTCTTTTACCAAATGACAGGCAGTACATCCCCCTCCTTTTTCTTTCAGAAAATAGGGGAGTTTTCCCTTTTCTAACCAAAGATGACAACTGCCACAAAGTTTTCGGTAATAGTCTAAACCTAAGCTGTTTCGGGTTTTATGATAAACCTCACTCTGATAAAGTTGAGACACACTCAACTTAGGATATAAAGATAAAACCTCTTTTTCTTCAAAAACTTCAACCACTCTTTTTATCATTCCATGGTTGGTAGCCATAAGAGAATTTTTTACCTTCGATATCTCAGTAGGATGACAGCCTGGTTGTCCACAGGTAAGATTAACATATCTCAGATCCCCGGGGTTTTTTACTATGTTTTTATGGGCCTCTTTAAGGTCTAACGTATAGGGATTCCCTAAATGACAAGAAGAACAACCAACGACCTTTTTGTCGTGCACCTTTTCAGGAACTACCTCCTGATGACAAGTAATACATAACTCTACTTCACCTGAGGTTAACTTAGCAACCTCCCGTCTATCTTTTTTAGCTTCAGAATAGAACAAACAGAGTAAGATAACTAATCCTAATAAAATCCAAAATGACTTAGTCTTAGCTAAACGTTTAAGTGTGGGCATCTCTGTAGATGATAAGACTAAAAATAACATAAACTAACAACCATAATATTAAAATACCACCTACCCAGGAGCTGAACTTTCTTGCAGGCTTAAAACCTAAAAGAATAAGCCAAACAACCGCTAAAAAAAGTAAAAAAAGCACTCCCAAAGGGGGTAAAAACTTTAAAAGTCCCTGAGCTCCCCAAAAAAACCATGGACCAGTAACTATCGTTTTCCCTTTCTCTGACTCAAGAGGAACATAAAAGATGAGAGGCAAAATCAGGTTTAGGTAAAGATAAGGGGCATATTTAAGGCTTAAAACCCGTTTAATCGAGGCATGCCAAACAAAAAGCCCTATGGCTAATAAAAAAGAACCATAAATATGGGCTAAATAAACTCTATAAAGACCTCCTTTAGAGATTGGGAACAAAAGGTCTCTTAAGACTCCTCCTACATAAGGTATGCTTAAACAAAGATTTTCAGCTATGGTTCCTGCAAGCTTCCCTACCTCATCAAACCTTATCACATAACCGGTAAAGGTAATAAAAATAAGGACGATAAAGCTTAACACCAAAAACAACCAGGCAACAAAATTCTTTTTATGATGCCATCCTTTGTAAAGGCTATCTATCAGATGGAAAAAAGTTGAGATTAAAGCAAGTTGAGAAGAAAAGTAGTGAAGGCTTCTAAAAAACCTGCCAAAAGGCACCGATGACTCTAACCGAATTACGCTGTAGAGAGGTTCGGTATAAAAGTAATGATAACTAACCACCATCCCAGATAAAATGGAGATTATAAGGCTTATCAAACAGAGATTGGCTATAAACAAGTTGAGCTTAGGAGAGGTGGGAAAGCTAAAAAACCTCAACCTCTAAACCCTGAGAAGTAAGTCTGTAATTGTATGTAGTAAGGTCCTTTTTTGCAGGTCCAGAGATAAACTTTCCAGAAAGATTAAACTTACTTTGATGACAGGGGCAGACGATCAGATCCTCTTCAGGAGAATAGTTAAGCAAACAGCCTAAATGAGGACACTTCCTGGAAAAGACTTTAAAATTAGAGCCTGTTTTTATCACAATAAAGTTTTCTTTAAAAAGTATATCTTTAGCTTTTTCTATCTCCTCAAAAAGAACGATAACCTTTTTAGGTGGGGGAGAAGATAAACTAGTTAGGTTTTTAAAAGCTCCATAGGTTAAAAAACCCAAAACACCTAAAGAAAAAAGCCTTAAAAAGTTTCGTCTCTTTTTATCCATTTTTATTTAAAATAAACCGATAATTTTTTAAACTCTTCGGTTCCTGCTTTTTGTAAAAGTTGAAAAGTGATGGTTTCGGTATCAACAGGCAAAGCCCCTGCAAGTATGCTAAGCTGAAGGCCTGTCTTCCAGTTTTCCTCTTTACGGCTACATACAGCATCCTTAGGTAAAAACACAAAATATCCTTTCGAAAGAAGGCTTAAGGCAGTTTGATAGATACAAATGTGGGTTTCCATCCCTGTCAGAATTACTTTATTACGTCCATAAGATTTCAAACTCTCTAAAAATTTCTCTTCGGCACAACAATCAAAGGTTATCTTCTCAATAGGATGATATTCCGGAAGAATCTGTTTTAAATCTTCTATGGTTTGTCCTAACCCTTTAGGATATTGTTCGGTAAGGATAACAGGTATTCCTAAGACTTTAGCTACCTCAACCAAGATGGTTATGTTTTTTATTATCTTAGAAACTATCTTTTCTTCCATCGCTCTCACCAACTTTTCCTGTACATCTACCACAATCAGAATTGCCTCTTCGGGCTTGATAAAATACCTTTCCCAGTCCATCTTAATACCCCCTGTAGTTTTTAGTCAAACCTTTCTTCTTTAACACTTGGTGCAAGTTCCTTTAAAGCCCTTTTTATCAGTTCGTCTAAGGTAACCCCTTCTTCAAAAACGTTATACAAAACAGAGTCTATCTCTTTAGAACTAAATCCTAAGGATAAAAGACAGCTTTTAGCCTCTTCAAGGATCATTTCTTTTTCTGGAGGTAAGGTTATCCCTTTGAGGCTGGGTTTTAAAAATAGGTTCTTTAGTTCTAAAAACAGTTTTTCTGCCCTTTTTGGGCCAATACCTGGCACTTTTGCAAGTTCCTTCCAACGTGCTTCAAGGATTACTTGTCTTAGCTCTTCAGGAGAAAAGACAGAAAGTATGTTTAAGGCAAGTTTAGGACCAACCTTAGAAAGGGTGTTCAGTTTTATAAAAAGCTCTCTGGTTTCTTTGTCTAAAAACCCATAAAGCTCTAAAAATTCGTTTTTTCTTATAAAACTAACCAAATACATGGTTATCGGTTTATCAATAAACTTAGTTTTAAGCGGCTCTACCAAGTTTAAAGGCACAAAAACCTCTATGGAAAAAACCTGTAAAATTTCTATGATTGCCTTATTAGGAGGATTTACGGTTTTTAGAACTCCTGAGACTGCAAAAAACAAAATTAACCTCCCAATTCAAAACCAAGTAAAAGAGCCACTGCTAAGGCATCCACCTTATGAGAGTCTAACGAATCTTCCTCAAAATCTTCCACAAAAGATAAAACCCCGTGTTTTCTCAACCACTGAATTTGAGAAACCATATCCTGTTTTTCAGCATTTCCATTCTGGGTCAGAAACTTTTTTATTTCCTTAGGATTAAAAACTTTAAACCTAAGGTTATAAAGCCCACAGAGAAGCAAAACCAAGGCCTGAGCCTGCGAAAGCTTTAGGGTCGCATTTCCAACCCCTCGGGTATAAACCTCTTCTAACGCCAAATAATCTGGGGAAATTTTATTTATGATTTCTTTAAGGTTCTCAAAGATAAAAACCAGCTTTTGAGGAAGGGTTAAATGTTGAGGGGGACTGATGGTCCCCCAGGTTAACACCCTAAATCCTTGCTGAAATTTTTCCACATAGGCATAACCTAAATGATTGAGCCCAGGGTCTATCCCCAAAATTTTCATCTATTAAGTTTTTCCATGATATTTTCAGGGATATCAAAGTTAGCATATACCTGCTGAACATCGTCGTTATCATCCAGTGCTTCGATAAGTTTTAAGAGGGTGTTTGCGGTTTGTTCATCTGAGATAGGAACAAAAGTTTTTGGTACCAAAGTAAGCTTGGCAGAAAGGATTTCAATCCCAGCCTCTTCTAAGGCTTTCTTAACCTCTTCAAACTGAGAAGGCTCGGTGATGATTTCGACCTCACTTTCATACTCTTTGGTATCCTCTGCCCCTTTTTCTATAGCTATCTCTAAAACCTTCTCTTCATCCTTTTTAGGTACAACGATCAATCCTTTGTGTTCAAAGATCCAAGAAACTGCCCCTGGCTCTGCCAAATTACCCCCATGTTTACTAAAAATGTGTCTTACCTCAGAAACAGTCCTTCTCCTATTATCGGTGATAGCATGGACCAAGATGGCAACCCCGCCAGGACCATACCCTTCAAACACCGCCTCTTCATAATTAGTCCCTTCTTCTTGCCCTAAGGCTTTTTTTATGGCCCTTTCGATGTTTTCTTTGGGCATGTTAGCTGCTCTTGCCGCCTGGATAGCTGCCCTCAACCTTGGATTTAACTCAGGATCTCCGCTTCCCCCTGCCCTTACAGCAATAACGATTTCTCTTATCAGTTTAGTAAATATTTGACCTCTTTTAGCATCTTGAACAGCTTTTTTTCTCTTTATCTGTGCCCAATGGGAATGTCCAGCCATAATACCACCCCTTAAAAAAATTTTTTAATAAGTATAATAGGTCTTGCCAAAAATTCAAACTCTATTAAAATAAGTTTTGATAAATTTTTCCGCCGGGGTGGCGGAATTGGCAGACGCGGTGGACTCAAAATCCACTGGGGTTCACCCCCGTGCGGGTTCGACTCCCGCCCCCGGCATTTTCTCCTATACATAAACTATCTTTTTCCACATAAATAAACCTCTGTATAGAGCCCACAGACTGCGATATCAAGAGATTGAAATCTAAAGACCTCTACATCAAATCCTGTTCTCTTTTGAATAAGGTATGGTAAGTCATACCCGTATTTCCAGGTAACTAAGGATCCATTTTTGGGATCCTGAGGATTACCATGATATTCGGGATCACCTATTACCTTTATGGTTCCATCTGGCATTTTAAAAGCCACCTGTTTGCTCTCTAATAAACCTGGTTGGGTAGGTTAAGCAACTGCCCTCCCTCGAGTGACACAACGATTAAGAGGACAGTCAGGTGAAAACAAAACATCTCTACAAGAATAATAATCATTTTAGGTCTTCTCTAAACCGATCGACTACCCCCTCAGTTACAGGTTCTTCCGTCAATCAAAACTATCGCCTCAACCCTTTCCTCTGGCCTTTCTTCGTTAAAAACCCAACCGACTACTTTTAAAATCTATAATACCATCCAGATTCCCGTATACTTTTTTCTTAACATTCTTACCCATAAAACCTTCCCTGTGAGAGTTTATATTTAATTCCATCTTTTAGGGCATAGTCTCTTACCTTAAGAATAAAATAATCTCTAAGAAAAGCCAATATTTAAGCTACATAAATCTCCTTTAACACTTAAAAATTTATACCACTCTGTTCTCATGTCTTTTATATCCTAAAATAGAGGCTGCATTTCCCTTTTTCTAAAATTATAGTAAAATTAATAATATAAGCTTTAAGTTTATCAAGGAGGGAAACGATGGGGCTTCAAAAAATAATAACTCAATATCTTCCGCAAGGCGTTTTTATCGTTACCTCTAAAGCTAACGATAAGATAAACGGGATGACAGCAGCCTGGGTGTCTCAAGTATCTTTCAGACCAAGACTCATAGCCGTCTCGATTGCTCCTCAAAGGTATACCTATGAACTTATCAAAGAATCTGGATTTTTTTGCATCAACGTCTTAGGTAAAGGGCAACAGGACCTTGCTAAACACTTTGGGTTTAAAAGCGGAAAAACCTATAATAAGTTCGAAAACATACCTTATACCTTTTCGTTAAACGGGATGCCTGTGTTAAAAGACGCCATAGCCTACTTTGAGTGTGAGATCTACGGAGAATGTAAAGCAGGAGACCACATCATAGTAATCGGAGAAGTTGGAGATTATCAGATTTTAAAAGAAGGGCAAGAGCCTCTTATTTTTAACTGGGATGATTATTTTGGTGGACTTGAGGGATAGACCATGAACTTAGGAGACAAACTTTTATACTATACAGAACGATTGCAACATTTTTTTGACCGCTATCTAAGGCTTATCTTAGCCTGTGTGGTAATTCTTATAGGTATAGGAATTTTATGGGGTGGGGTTAAATACTATTTTGCTAAAAAAGAAAAGGAAGCTACTTTTGAACTTTTAAAAGCTGTAAGCAGCCCTAACTTGATAGCCTCATTAGAAGAGGTAACCAAAAAACATAAAAACACCTCAGCTGGATTAATATCTGCTATAATCCTCTCAGACTATTATTACCAACAAAAGAATTTTAACAAAACCCAGGAACTTTTACCTGTTTTAGAGAAAAAATATCCTGAAAAAATAAAAGGACTTGTTTGGTACTATCAAGCTAAGATATCAGAATCTCAAGGCAACTGGAACCAGGCCTTTGAACTTTACCAAAAAATCAACCAGAAATATCCTGACCTTCAAAATTTAATACTATTAGACTTAGGCCGCGCAGCAGAAAAAATCGGTAAAACTCAGATAGCAAAAGAGTCCTATCAAAAAGTTCTAAATCAAACCCAAGATGAGATTTTAAAAGGCATTGCCGAAACCAAAATAAAAAACCTAAACTAAACCATGAGCCTTCTTATTTTTAAAAAGTTGGCCGAAGAAAAAATAAGAGAAGCCATGGAAAACGGAGAGTTTGACCATCTTGAGCTTAAAGGGAAACCCCTTAAACTTGAAGAAAATCCTTTTGTTCCTGAAGACCTAAAGATAGTCTATAAAATACTTCAAAACGCAGGCTTTCTCCCTAAGGAAGTAGAGCTTCGAAAAGAGATCGCTAAATTAGAAGAACTTTTAGAAGAAGACTTGCAAGATGCTTATTCAAAGGTTAAAAAACTTTCAACCCTTCTTTTTCATCTAAACCAGATAAGAAAAGGCCCTATAAACATTCCTGACGAATATTTTTGCAAAGTAGCTGAAAAAATCAAGCTGGCTAAAGAAAGTAGCAAAGAACCTGCAGAAAAGAAAGAGATCGACTGGATGAAACTTCAAACTTTTCTATACATTTCTTCTTTAAAGCCAAGAAAAAAATAAACGATGGAAAAATTGTCTGACGAATTTTTCATGAAACTTGCTATCAAAGAGGCAGAAAAAGGGTTAGGCTACACTTCTCCTAATCCGGTGGTAGGGGCAGTTCTGGTAGATCCTGTTACTCAAGCAGTAATCTCCAAAGGTTATCATAAGCACTACGGAGGACCTCATGCAGAAGTAGTAGCCATAGAAAAAGCAAAGGGGAGAACCCAAGGGGCTATCCTTTATGTTACCTTAGAGCCTTGCAACCATCATGGGAAAACCCCTCCGTGCACTGAAAAAATTTTAGCAAGTGGTATCCAAAAGGTGGTCTGTGGAATAAGGGACCCAAACCCTGTAGCTAAAGGAGGCCTTGAGTTTCTTGCTTCAAAAGGAATAGAAGTCAACGCCGGGGTATTAGAAAGGGAAGTAAAAGTTTTAACCCGTTTTTTTCTTAGCAGAATCCTAAGAAAAAGACCCTGGGTTTTACTAAAAGTTGCGGCAAGCTTAGACGGTAAGATTGCTACTTCTACCGGTGATTCAAAATGGATAACCGGGAAAAAAGCAAGAGCATACGCCCATAAGCTAAGAGGAATGTTTGATGCCATCCTGGTTGGAAAAAACACGGTAGTTAAAGACAACCCCCTTCTTACCTGCAGGTTAAAAAAAGGAAAAAACCCTATAAGGATTATTCTTGATACCAATCTAAGTCTTGGCTTGGATTATAAGGTCTTTCAAACCTTAGATGAAGCTCAAACGATTATAGTATGCCAGGAAAAAGTGCCCGAAGAAAAAGAAAAAGCCTTTCAAAACGCAGGGGTTCTCGTTTGGAAACTTCCGTTAAAAAACAGCAAAGTAGACCTGAACTTTTTGATGGAAAAATGTTTAGAACATGGTATCAACTCTATAATGGTTGAAGGAGGCGCCAAAGTTCATGGTAGTTTTTTAGAAGAAGGTTTGGTAGATGAGGTCTGTTACATGATCGGTCCTATGATTATTGGAGATAAAAAAGGAATTTCTGCGATAGAGAGAGATCCAATACCAACTCTTAAAGAGGCTGTACGCCTTCATGAGCTAAATGTTAAAAAATTAGGAGACTCTTATATGTTTCATGGGTACACAGAGCAAGGGATTAGTCTTATCGAAACTCCTTTAAAATAGTCTTAATTTCTTCTTTAAGAACCTCTAAAGGTTTTTCTGAAGAAAAAACTCTATGAGCCCTTTTAGCTTTTTCTTCTAAGGGAAGTTGTAAGCTTGCCAGTTTTAACACCAACTCAGGACAGGTTGACCTTGTCTTAATCCTTTCTTGCTGGGTTTTTGAGGAACAAACAACCACCCAAACCTCATCAAACATCTCCTCCCATCCACATTCAAACAAAAGCGGGACCTCAACAAAAACCACCTTTTCTCCTTTTTGCCTACAGGTTTCAAAAAAGCTTTTTAATTCAGCCCTGACCGCTGGATGCAAAACCTCCTCTAAAGACTTTTTTGCCTTTTCATCTGATATGATTTTTTCTAAAATCTTTTTTTTATCCAAAGTCCCAAACAACTGGTAAATTTTTTCTCTAATCTCAGGTTGCTCATAGAGTTTTTTTACTACTTCATCACAAGAAAAGACAGGACAGCTTAATTCCCGTAAAAGGTTCAATAAGGAAGTCTTACCTGTAGCAACTCCTCCAGTAATGGCTATTTTCTTCATTTTTTAACCAGGTTTAAATAGACTTGAAAATCCTCAGGAATAGGGGCCTCAAATTCCATCTCTATGTTCGAGATAGGATGGAAAATTTTTAACCGAAAGGCATGAAGCATCAACCTTGGTGGTTTAGGAACATCAGGTTTTAACCCTCCATAGATAGGGTCTCCCAGGATTGGGTGCCCTAAAAAAGAAAAATGAACCCTTAGTTGATGAGTTCTTCCGGTAACAGGTTTGGCAACAACCAGGGACGCTTTGTTAAGATACTCTTTTATTTCATATAAAGTAATAGCCAGCCTTCCTTCTTTCAGAACTGCCATCTTTTTTCTGTGGGTAGGATGGCGTCCGATAAAGGTTTCTATTTTACCTTGCTGGGGTTTAAGATGTTTGTAGAGAATAGCTAAATAGTTTTTCTCTATCAATCTTTGTTTAAAAGCCTCTACCAGCAACTTATGAGACATGTCATTTTTGGCAACCAGCATAAGACCTGAGGTATCCTTGTCTAAACGGTGTACTATCCCAGGACGTATTTTCCCTCCGATGGCTGAGAGATTTTTAAGTCTTTTTAATAAGCCATGGACCAAAGTATCGTCCAAATGCCCTGGGGCAGGATGAACGACAATCCCGGCAGGTTTGTTGATAATAGCTATATGTTCATCCTCGTAAATTATGTCAAAAGGAACATCCTTAGGATTAAGCTCTAAAGGTTTAGGCTCAGGGATTTTAACCTGAATAAAGTCTTGTATTTTGATTTTATAACTTGGTTTTGCCGGGCTACCGTTTACTAAAACCAAAGACGTTTCGATCAGCTCTTGGACTCTGCTACGGCTTAGGTCCGAAATTCTTTCTTTTAAAAAAACATCTAACCTTTTTCCTCTATCATGTTCTTCTACCTTAAGTTCTAACACCTTTTCTTCCATAGCCACTTAACCTTAAATCTCCCAAAGTCCTTTAAAAGAAAACAAATCCTTGATTTTTCTAAAAAGCTCTAAGGCATAAGTGGAAGGGGAAACCTCATAAGAAGAATATTTTGTTTCTTCTTCTACCAGTTTTTTGATTATGGTAACCATCCCTTCTGAAAGATTGTTAAGGTCATACCCTCCTTCTAAAGAAAACAAAATTTTACCATCACAAAAATTATAGGCTATCTCTTTAAAGATCTCGGTAATCCTGAAGATTCCTTTAACAGTGACCTCGAGATCTCCTAAAGGGTCACCTACCATACAATCAAAACCTGCAGAGATAAGTATTAACTGAGGTTTATATTGAAACGCTATAGGTTTAAGAAGGTTTTGATAAAAGAAAATAAAGTCGTCGTCTCCACATCCATGCTTCAAGGGAACATTTATCGTATAGCCTCTTCCATAACCTGTTCCTATTTCATCATAGTTTCCAGTTCCTGGATAATAAGGATATTGATGGGTAGAGAAAAATAAAACTTCATCAGTATGATAAAAAGACTTTTGGGTCCCATTTCCATGATGAAGGTCAAAGTCTACTATTAAAATCCTTTTAATTCCGTAATAATTTCTTGCATAATAAGCTGCAAGAGCTATGTTGTTAAAAAGGCAAAAACCCATGGCCCGATCTCTTTCTGCATGATGTCCAGGTGGTCTAACTAAGGCCAACACGTAATTTAATCCCTCTTCAAAAAGAAGCCTTAATCCTGTTTTTTGAGCACCGACTGCATAACAAGCAGCCTCAAAAGAATGTTCATTTACCGCTGTATCTCCATCTATCTGAAAAAAAACCTTTTCTGAAGAGGTCTTTATTAAATTATACAAACCTTCTGTATGGTTCCAAAGTATTTCTTCCTTAGTGGCTCTATCAGGAGGAAAAATCTCTATCATGTGGTTTACATCTCTCTCCTTTAGTCTCTTCACTATAAATCTAAGCCTTTCAGGACTTTCAGGATGAAAATTATCAGCCCTATGTTTTAAAAAAATTTCATCAAAAATAACAGCTACCTTCTTTAACATCGTAACTCTCTACATTTTTAATTTTACTCAATTTAGTATAAAACTAATTATCTTTAAAGCAACACTCCCTATAAATTTGTGCCCTTTTTTTCATAAAAGTGCTTAAGAGGAGAGCAGCAGGCATTTTTACACCTTCTATGGATTCATTTCTTGAGTTTTCATCAAGTACTTTTTTCAGTTTTAGTTTTATGTTTTTTATTTCTAAAATATTAGCTACACTAAATATTAATATATACAATTTCTATCATAACTTTCCCTTTTAAAAAGTATCTATTTTCTGGTTGTTTTCTTTACGATTTATAGTATAATTGTATAATATAACAAAATCCTACCAGGGAGATGTAAGATGAAAAAAAGAAGCAGATTTGTTACCATAGATGATGTAAAATTTGTGTATGAAAATTATGCCAAGATGAGTGCATCTGAAATAGCGGAAAAATTAGGGATTAGTAAATTTCAAGTAAACAAAATAGTAAATGAACTGAGAAAAAGAGGTATTAATATTCCTAAAAAAATCGGTAAAAAGATGAATGTTTATGATCAGTTTGTAGAAATGTTAAAAGAAGAAAAATAAAGATTAATCGTTTAAGATTGTTTCTATCAATTCACAATCTTTACTAATTTGGGTCTTAAGTTCTTCTATAGAGCCAAATTTCCTTTCTGGTCTGATTTTTTTGACAAATTCTATCTTAAGTTGTTTTCCGTACAATTCCTGGTTAAATCCTAACAGGTGGACTTCTACAGAGAGTTCTTTTTGTTCAAAGGTAGGTTTAAAGCCGATGTTCATAGCTCCTTTAAACCTTTGATTTTGGTAGTAAACCCACACCGCGTAAACCCCTGAGGGAGGCAAAAGTTTGTTTTTAGGGGTTTCTATGTTAGCCGTAGGAAATCCAAGTTTTTTCCCTATCCCTTGACCTTTTATCACCTTTCCTATCAGAAAGTAGCGATGTCCAAGGAAAAGGTTGGCCTTTTCTATATCTCCTTTTTCGATGGTTTGTCTTATCAAAGTACTTGAAACAGTTGTATGGTCAACGGTAACAGGATTTACCATCTTTACCACAAAACCAAACCTTTCTCCTAATCTTTTTAAAAATTCTGGGTCACCCTCTCTTTTTCTGCCAAATCTAAAGTTAAAACCTATGACTATCCCTTTAGCCTTAAAGTTATCTACTAAGTATTCTTCTACAAAAAGATCTGGGGTAAGTTGAGCTACGCTAACTGAAAAAGGTATTATAGCGATATTTTCTATGTTTAGACGAAAAAAAAGGTCAAGTTTTTCTTCAAAGGTGGTTAAAAGTTTAAAGTTGGCCTCAGGGAACAAAACAGTTCGAGGATGGGGGTCAAAAGAAACTAACAAAGGGGTTACCCCTAATTCTTTACTAAGGGCAAAAGTTTCTCTAAAAAGGTTTTTGTGTCCTAAATGAATACCATCAAAACTTCCTATGGTAACAGCGGTTTCGAAAGGCAAAGGGAAATCCTTAGGGGTATATATTTTCAACCTTCCCCTCCACCAACTTTAAAAAGCTGTCAAAAAGATAGACTGAATCATGGGGCCCCGGGGCGTTTTCAGGATGGTATTGGACTGACATTGCCCTAAGGTCTGGCACAAAAATTCCTTCAAGGGTATCATCGTTAAGATTTACATGTGTAACCACCGTATCCTTAGGAAGCTCTTCTTTTTTAACGCAAAAACCGTGGTTTTGAGAGGTAATTTCTACCTTTTTGTTTATAAGGTTTAAAACAGGATGGTTTATGCCTCTATGTCCAAACTTTAGTTTATAAGTAGTAGCTCCTAAGGCTTGTCCTAAAATCTGATGACCTAAACATATACCGAAAAGGGGTTTTTTACCTAAGAGTTGTTTTACCGTTTTTACGATATGCTGTAAAGGTGCAGGGTCTCCTGGACCGTTAGAAAGGAAAATTCCGTCAGGGTTATGGGCAAGGATCTCTTCAGCTGAGGTATAGCACGGAAACACCAAACACTCGGCATCTCTTTCTACAAACAACCTTAATTGATTAAACTTTAAACCACAGTCTAACACCGCTATTTTGTACTTAGCTTCCCCCTTAAAAGTGGTTATCCTTTCCTTCCCCTGTTTTCCGTAATAATAAGGCTCTTTACAAGTAACATATTGGACTAAATCCCTACCTACATAATCAGGACTTTCTTTTATCTTTTCTAAAAATTTTTTAGGATCCAAAGTCTCGGTGGTTATTCCTCCCTTCATAGAACCGTAAAGTCTAAGGTGCCTGGTTAAAGCCCTGGTATCTATTCCCTCTACCGCCAAAATGTTATTTTCAGTCAACCACTCTCCTAAGGACTTTTCAGCCCTCCAGTTGCTGTAAAAAGGTTGATATTCTCTTACGATAAAACCTGCTACTTGAATACTTTCGCTTTCCATATCCTCAAAATTGATGCCATAGTTTCCGATAAGAGGGTAAGACATGGTTACTATCTGACCATAATAAGAGGGATCGGTGAGTATTTCTTGATAACCAGTCATCCCAGTGTTAAACACTATCTCACCATAGGTTTCCCCGGTTATGGTAAAAGACCTTCCCCAAAAGTAGGTTCCGTCTTCTAACATTACCAAGGCCTTGTGTTTATCCATAAGGCACCTCTTATTTTTAATTTTTATGGTTAAGCCTTTGTTTTGCATCCCAAAGTAAATATTCTCGGATAAAGTCGTCTATCTCTCCGTCTAAAACATCTTCTACCTTAAAAACCTCTAACTGGGTACGATGGTCTTTAATCACCCTGTAGGGATGTAAGATATAACTTCTTATTTGATTGCCCCAACCTATCTCTTTTTTCTCTCCGATCAGGCTTTCTTTTTTCTGTTCAAGTTTCTGCTTTTCTAATTGATATAACCTTGATTTTAATATCTTCAAAGCTATGGCCTTGTTAAGATGTTGGCTTCTCTCATTTTGGCAAGTAACAACTATCCCTGTAGGGATGTGAGTAATTCTAACCGCACTTTCTGTTTTGTTTACATGCTGACCTCCATGACCTCCTGCCCTCATGGTTTCGATCCTCAAGTCTTCGGGCCTTATTTCCACTTCTATGTTTTCCTCTATTTCAGGAATCACCGTTACCGAAGCAAAAGAGGTATGTCTCCTTGCGTTGGCGTCAAAAGGCGAAATCCTTACCAACCTATGAACACCTTTTTCTCCTTTAAGATATCCGTAAGCCCAAGGACCCTCTACTAAAACTACCGCGTTTTTTATACCTGCCTCTTCTCCAGGAAGGCTGTCTACCAATTTTACCGAAAATCCTTTTTTTTCAGCCCACTTAACATACATCTTTAGCAACATATAAGCCCAGTCCTGCGCGTCTGTCCCTCCTGTACCAGCATGGATGCTTAAAATAGCAGAAGAATAGTCATACTCATCGGAAAGAAGGAGCTTGCTTTCTTCTTTTTTTAGTTTTTTTTCAAACTGTTCTATCTCTTCAAAAAGGATTTCTAAGTAATCTGGACTTTTTTCCTCTTTGTAGAGTTCATACCACTCAGAAAGATTTCGAAAATCTTTTTCTAAATCTTCAAAAAGGTTTAATCTTTCTATCAGGCTTGCACGCTCTTTAAGAAGATTCTTAATAGAAGGTGATTCCCAATCGATGTCGTTATTTTGAAAAATTTCTTCTATCTGAGAAAGGCGTATTTTGATGGAATCAGGGTCAAAGGCACCCCCTTAAATCTTGAAGTTGTTCAGAAAAGTAGTTTAGCATTTTTTCTAAGTCTATGTTTTTATAAACTTGAGCTGCTGTTTTCATAGCGAGATAAATATAAAACAATTTTTAAAAAATTAAACCCTAAAAACCAAATTTTCTGAATCTTTATAACGGATATCTTGACCATCAAACATAAGAAACTGGAATCCCTCTTTCTTAAAACCTTCTAACCGTTGTTTTATTGGAGTTGGGTCTAAGTTAAGGAGAGATAAATCAGGAGAAATCTGAGAAAGAGACCATAAACTTAAAAAGCTTACCACCTTATCTGTAGATAAGATGTGATCATATAAATAAACATGTGCCTTTCTTTCTATAAGGTCTTCGGTCTTAGCTTGAGCTAATCTCCCTATCCCCCAGATTACCCCTCTCTGAGCCGGAGGGAACTCCAAGTAATTATCTGCCTTATATTTTCTTTCATCCTTTGGGTCCCAGATGTAGGAAACATAAATCGAAAGATATTCTTTTCTCAAAACCTCTGAATAAAACATCGCCTCAGCAAATCCTTCAGGAACCCCCCAAGCCATACTTCCTGACTCTTCGTTTAACATCCACATAAGTCTTCTGATTACCACCCTTGCCTTCTCTATCTCCTGATCTGCTATTTTCTTTACAACCACTCCAAAACAAGCTATAGCCTTCCATCGTACCATTTCATCTTTATGCAAAAAAGCTCCTATTAGAAAACTTACCACCTTAGAAGGGGGAAATGTTTTTATAGTTTCTATTGCCTTAAAAAGAGGATCCTCTTCCAAAGCCCTGAGGACCCTCTTTTTAAGTGAACTCCGATAAAAACTATTCAAAATTAACCTCTTCTATACCTCTTTTATCTTTTGGGCTAACATTCTTCCTAAATCTTCACAACTTTTAAGTACTTCTTGAGTAGGAGCGTATCTACATTTTATCCCTTCATGAATAACCTCAGCCTGAATCTCTTTTAAATACTCGTTTAGCTGAGCAACTGCCTCCCCACTCCATCCATAGGAACCGAAAGCAAACCCTAACTTTTTCCTCGGCCTAAGTCCTTTCATATAGGTCAAAAAAGAAGCCATAGTAGGAAGCAGGTTGTTGTTCAGGGTGGAAGAACCTAAAACTACACCTTTAGCAAGCATAACCTCAGTCATAACCTCTGTTATGTCAGAAACAGAAAGTTTAAACACCCTTGCCTCTATCCCCTCTTTTAAAATACCATCAGCGATAGCATAAGCCATCTTCTCGGTACTCTTCCACATGGTATCATAAACTATCACCACCCGATTATCTGCCTTATAAGAACTCCATTTATCATAAAGTTCTATAATCTCATTTATTTTGCTTCTCCAAACCACCCCATGGTCAGGACAAATGGTTTCTATTTCAAGACCTAAGTCTTTTATGGTTTTTAGCAGCTTTTGGACCTGAGGAGAAAAAGGTAAAACTATGTTAGCGTAATATTTGGCAGCCTCCTGTATTAAAACACAGTAGTCCACCTCGTCATCAAACCTTACACTGGTTGCATAATGCTGGCCAAAGGCATCCTGAGAAATAAGAAGTTTTTCTTCAGGAATATAACTAACCATACTATCAGGCCAGTGTATCATCGGGGTTTCTATAAACCGGATGGTCCTTTTACCGATCTTTACTTCATATCCTGTTTTTACCTCTTCAAAGGGAAAATCAGTGTTATGTAGATAGGCAGAAAGCCCTATTTTTCCGTTTTTGGTAATAAAAATCTTTTCAGGTTTTATTTTTTGAGCAATATAGCTGAAACCTCCTGCATGATCAGGTTCAATATGGTTTACCACTAAATAATCAATCTTTTCAGGGTTGATTATCTTAGAAATGCGCTCAAGCATCTCATCTTCAAACCCGTGTTTTACGGTATCAAACAGCGTAACCTTTTCATCGATCACAAGGTAACTATTGTAGGTAGTACCCTTAATGGTTGTGTAACCGTGAAAATTTCTTACATGCCAGTCTACTGCTCCTACCCAATAAATCCCTTCTTTAATCTTAACTGGCTCCATAAACTCCTCCTGGAATCATTTAATATGTTTAGAGTTAGAGTGTAATGATAGTATAACCTTTTTTTATAAAGTTTGCCATACCAGCATGCCCATACATATCTTCCAAAATCTCAAGTCCTTTTTCTTTAGCTACCTCTAAAGTTCCCATCTTTTGTGCACAAGCCTTGCAAACACCTGCTATAAGACCTTTTTCTAAACTTTTCTGAAAAAGATTGTATAGCATACTTTTTTCCGAAAATAGTTCAGGGATTAATTTAGTAGAAGCTCCCTCTAAAACTACCTTCACTTCAAGACCTTTTTCTGCCGCATCCAAAGCATTTAACAAAACATGGATAAAACACATAGGCTCTTCTTTAAAGGCAAAAAAGGCTATTTTATCCATAACATCACCTCTAAATTTTTAAAGGTAAAGAAGGGAGGATTTTCCTCCCTTCTTTTGATCAATTAATCTTCTGGTACGAAATCGCTTTTAGCTGCTCCACAAATCGGACAGGTCCAATCTTCAGGAAGACTCTCAAAAGGAGTGCCTGCAGGAATACCGTTGTCAGGATCCCCGTTGGCCGGATCATAAACATAACCACAAACACTACACTTGTACTTTTTCATAGGTAACCTCCTGGTTTAATTTTTATGGTTTAAGTAACAACTTAGAAACCGCCTTCCTCTTCCTTAAACGTGGTTTTGTTAGCTCCACAATGAGGGCAAGTCCAGCTTTCAGGTAGGTTCTCAAAACAAGTTCCTGGAGGAGAAACAAACCTCGAAGGATCCCCTTTCTCCGGGTCATAAAGGTAACCACAACATTTACACCTATATTTTTTTCCTCTTTTGTGGTTCTTTTCCATAAAACTTACTCCTGTTTATTTTACTAATTAATCTGGCAAAGGTAAAAACATATTTTTAGGGGCTCCACATCTTGGGCACTTCCAGTTATCTGGAAGTTTCTCAAAAGGTGTACCTGGGGGAATATTTCCTTTTGTATCTCCTTGCTCGGGGTCATAAATATAACCACATCTGCTACATTTATACTTTTTAGGTTTTTCAGCCATAACTTCACCTCTATCTTTAAAATTTATGCGCTTTGCCAATATCCATGAAGGTTGCACCACTCCTTAGTCACTACCTTTGCTGCTTTTACCTCAAAAACCGCCTCAGGAGCCTCCCCAGGCTTCAAAAACTTAATGTAAACCTTATCTTCATCAGCATGCAACTCAATCCACTCTATGTAATGCTCCTCTGTCATAGGATGAGGCACGCTTCCTACCTTTACCTTATAGACATCCCCTTCTTTTTCTATCACAGGAACATGTTTCTCAACGGCTGCATCCACTGTATTAGGATTTTGTAACTCCATCGGTTTCCCACAACATACTAACTGTCCCTTTCCTTCATGTATCACCAACACAATGTTTCCACAGACCTGACATTTATAAAGCCCAAGTTTTACCGCCATAACCCCTCCTTTTTATAAAAGTTTTTAAATTAAAATAATTCATCTTTAAACAAAAGTCAATCCCTAAGATAAATTTTTTGTAAGTTCAAAGTTTAAATGTCACAAAATTATATTAATCTTCCCGGTAGTGTTTCATTAGTTGTGTCTAAATTTTTGTAGTAAAGAGCTTCCCTTACCGGTAAAAATGATAAAGTTAAAATCAAAATTAAGAAGGAGGGGAAGCCTATGAAAGACTTAAAAGAGATTTTAAACCGAAAAACCTTCCCTATTAACTCTCCTGCAAGCATTAGTAGACTTATAGAGGTAGCGACTCAAAAGATAGATAAATGGAGGAATCGAGAGGTTGAAGAGGAGGTGTTAAGGAGAGGAGGTGTTAGTAAGGAGCCGGTATATGTAGTTGTGTTTGTTGGGCTTACGTGTGAGGGTAGGAGGGAGATATTGGGTTTTTGGGTTTTTGGGTTTTTGGGTTTTTGGGTTTTTGGTTCTGAGGGGGAGAGCGCGATTAATTGGAGAGAGGTATTGGTAGAGCTTAAAGGTAGGGGGCTAAAGAGGGTAGAGGTAGTAATAGGAGACGGATTGAGGGGGCTAAAGGAGGCAGAAAAATTGCCCCACAATCGGGAGGAAGTGAGGCAAAGGTTGATGAAGTTTAAGGAGAGATGGTTCAAATGAAAAAGATATTGATAAGGGCTAAGGTGGAAAGGTATTTTCGGAGGTGGATTCAGTTTACAAGGTGTTATATTTGGTATTGTTGGATGATATCTAATTTTAGGAGGGAGGCTTCTTACCCCAAATTGATAGACACAATTAAATAAACACTATGAAATAATCTTTAATCAATCTTATAAAAATTTACAATTTCTACAAGATTTTCAGATGTAAGAGTATCTATTTTAAAATATTTACCAGAAAGCCACTCTGCAATTTTTAGTGCCATATCTATTTTTATAAATTTATTTTTCTTTTCTGTATCAACGACTACAAAATCGACTTTAGGTATATTTTTCAGTGTAGAACAGATTTTCCTGACTTCTTCAAATAAAGTGATAGAGGATTTTTCAGCGATAGGAACGTTAGCTTTGCCATCTGTGACGAGAATCATCAAAAAACGGGCTTCTGGTTCTTTTAAAGATGTTCTTTTTATCAACTTATATGCTTCCATAAGCCCTGCTGAAAGTGGTGTTTTACCTCCTGTGGGAATTTGTTTTAGTCTTTTTAAAGCAAGGTCATGAGAAGAGGTTGGGGGGAGAACTACCTCTGCACGGTCTTTTCTGAAAACAATCATCGCAACTTTATCTCTTTTCTGATAGCAATCCATAAGAAGAGACAGTATTGCTCCTTTTGTTTGTATCATCCTTTGCTCAACACCCATAGAACCAGAAGCATCCACAACAAATATAACAATATGGCTCATCTTTCTCTCTTTTTCTTTATATCTTAGATCCTGATCTTTTATGATAAGCTTATCTTTTCTACCTCTTACTTTTTGAAATGGAGCTGCTGCTCTAAGTGTTGCAGAAATGGCAATATCCTCTCTTTTTTGCATAAGACTTCTAACAAATCTTCCTCCTCTACCTTTTATTTTTGTTTTTGTTCTTCTTCCATATGCTTCTCGCAAAATTCTATCCTTTTTCAATAAAATTCTTTTTACTTTAAAGCTGTCACCAACTGGAAAAACTTCCTCTTTTTCACTTGATGGCCTTTCCTGAGGACTTCCTTGCTCGGAAAATTGAGTTGATGAAGTATGTTTTGGTTTATTTTCTTTGTTTCCTCTTTCCTCTGTATTTTCCTTTCTTTTCTGCTCTTGTTCTTTCTCTTCTGTTTGAGGATTCTCAACCTGCCTTTTTCTGTGAATAAAAACAAGAGGAGCAACCCTATCAACATGTTCTTTTCGGATTTCTTTTTCTTCCTTATAAGCTGCATAGGCCTTTGAGGCATACATTAAAAATATATCAGCCCTATGTCCTGAAACAGCTTCTTTTAGCGTTAATTCGGCTATGTATTCTTTTATTTCATCTGAAAGTCTGAGTTGTTTGATAAATTCCTTTGACTTTAAAATTCTTTCTATTAACTGAAAATCCTTATTTTGATCTGCACAGTCGAGATTAAGTTTTACGATCTCTATCCTTTTATTTTTATCTTTAATTTCATCCATAATCACGCACATACCAAATCTATCAAGAAAATGAGCTGAAAAATCTCCTTCCTCTGGGTTCATCGTTGCAAGAATCTGAAATTTAGCTGGCTCTTTTAGTGTAATTCCTTCTCTTTCAATGATATTTTCCCCTCTTGATTGGACTTCAAAAATCAGGGAGAGTATATCATTAGGGAAAAGGTTTATATCTTCAATCATAAGAAATCCCCCGTGTGCCTTTGAAACAAGTCCTTTTTGATAAATTCTTCTACCTTGCTTAACTGTCTCTTCAATATCAATTCCGCCTAAAACTGCCTCTTCAGTAGAATTCATGGGAAGTTCAACAAAAGGAATATTAAGAGCCTGAACAATATTTTTGAAAGCTTTTAAGAGGGTGGACTTGCCTGTTCCTCTCTTACCAACTAATAGAAGTCCACCACAGTCTGGCAGTATTGCATTTAAAATCAGAGCAAGTTTTGCCTGTTCTTGGTCTACAAAATCTGAAAAAGTCATTCTATATTCGTGTAATAACTTCGTTAAGCTTTTCCAGTTCTGTTGAGATTTCTTCAAAAGGTAGTCTTTTAAGCCTGTGTTTTAAAGCTAAAGGCGCAATTTTTTTAATATCATCTGGAATAATCTCTTTTCTTTCATTATACGCTGCATGAGCACGGGCAGCTTTTAACATCACTATGTCTGCTCTATGACCATCAAGATTTAATTGAGAAGTAATCTCAACAACTTTAGAGAGAGCGTCTTCAGTAATTTTTACGTTTTTAAGATTCTCTTTTGCCTTTATGATCCTTGCGGCAAGGCTTTGTTGATGAGGTTCCCATTTTTTTAAAAAACCTTCAGGATCATCATCAAATTCGGCTTTTCTTTTAAGTACTTCAACTCTTAAACTCTTTTCTTTTAATGAATTAACAAAAACACACAGTCCAAATCTGTCGAGAAGTTGTGGACGGAGTTCTCCTTCTTCAGGGTTCATGGTTCCAACAAGAATAAATCTTGCAGGATGAACAAAGGAGATCCCCTCCCTTTCGACCGTGTTTACTCCCATCGCTGCAGAATCCAAGAGTAAATCCACAATGTGATCTTCTAAAAGATTCACTTCATCAATATAAAGAAAGTTTCTGTTGGCCTCTGCAAGAATACCTGGCTCAAAGCGTTTTTCGCCTTTTTTTATTGCATGCTCAATATCAAGGCTCCCAACAACCCTGTCTTCGGTTACTCCAAGTGGAAGCTCAACCACTCTCATCTTCTTTTTTTCAAACTCTAATGTTTCGTTATTTTTAATTTTTTCTAAACAATCACTGCAAAAAGGCCCTTCCGGGGAACAGTTGAATCTACAACCCTTAACCACTTCTATCTCAGGAAGTAAATCAGCCAAAGCACGAACAGTTGTTGATTTAGCAGTTCCTTTTTCACCCATAATAAGTACTCCACCGATGCTTGGGTCGATCACATTAAGAATTAATGCAAGCTTCATCTCTTCCTGATCGACAATAGCAGTAAATGGAAATATCATTTTATTACCTCTCTCATTTTATTTTTCCAGAACTCTACCTCTTCTGCTGTTATAACATCAATTGAACCTCCTTGAAAATCCCCTTTAATATCTCCCATTTTTTCTTCTATCCAGCCTTCAATTTCAAGATAAAATACCTTCAAGACCTCTTTTACATCCTCGGAAGGATTCCACAATCCGCGCTCCATCGCCTCAATAAGTCTTCTGGCAATCTCTTCCATCGCCCATGGATTATGTTCCTCAAAAAATTTTCTATTTTCCTCGTTCATGATAAATGTTCTTGCTATGTCATCAAATATCCAGTCATCAACTTCTTTAGTTGTTGCTTCCCAACCATAGACTCTTCCTATTCTTTTTGAAATATCCCCAGCACCTTTATATCCGTGTCTCTTCATTCCCTCAATCCATTTTGGATTTAGAAGCTTTGTCCTTACCACACGTCTTATCTCATCAGAAAGTGTTCTTACCTCTACATGGTCAGGATTTCTTGTATCTCCATAGTAGGTTTTTACCTCCTTACCACTTAAATGCCTTGCTGCAGCTGTCATTCCTCCATAAGTTCCAAAATAACTGCAACATCCCAAAAGATCGTACTCGTCTGATACTACTTTATTGTAAGTAATATCAACGCTTTTTAAAATCTGGGCAAACTCTTTATGCTTGCTTTCACCCCAGATTCCCTTTCCGTAGGCATATCCATTCCAGTAAAGAAATACTTCCGCAAGGTCTTTTTCTTCTTTCCATGCCGAAGCATAAACAGCAAGCTGAGTCCCTGCTTGATAGGTACCAGGCATTGAGCAGAAAACTCTTAATGTTGCTGAACGAAAGTCAACTTCATTTTGAGCAATTAACTCTAAAGTATGCTTGCGAACAAAATTCATATCCAATGGCTCATCTAAAGAGGCAACTACTTGTATGGCCTCATCTATAAGTTCGATGCACATCGGGAAATTGTCTCTTGTAATACCTGAGACCCTGATGGTGACATCAATGCGGGGTCTACCAAGCTCATTTAAAGGAATTATTTCAAACCCTTTGACCCTTCCATTGGAAAGCCATATAGGCTTTACTCCTAAAAGATACATAATCTGACCCATACCCTCTCCATCTGCCCACATGATGTCTGAGCACTGCCAATAAATAGCAACATTTTCTGGATATCTCCCCTCTTCAGTAACATGCTTTTCAATAAGTTTTTCAGTAAGTCTTTTACCAATCTCAAAGGCAGTTTTTGTAGGAACTCTGTGGGGATCAAGGCTGTAAAAGTTTCTCCCTGTAGGTAAAACATCATCCCTTCCACGGGCTATCAATCCTGAAGGACCTGGAGGAATATACCCTCCAGAAAGTCCATGAAGTAAAGATTCTATCTCACGTGATTCCTCAATCTTTCTGTTAATTTCAAGAATTTTTTCCTTTATTGCCTTCCATTCTGGTCTTTGCCAGTCAATCTTCTTTAAAATTTCCATCAGTTAACCTCCTGAAACAAAACTTTTTTTATCACTTCTTTGCCTATCCTGTCTATCTCTTCTAAAATTGCACCGTAGGATTTGCCTTTTTCAGGATCAAAACCCTGAGGATTCGAAACAAGATCTGAAAGCTCGTATCCAAGTAATTTTGCGATCTCTTTTCTCAGTGAAACTTCACTTCCTGCATCGTATCTTAGAATTGAATAAATAAAATCAATCCTTCTTTCTGCCTCTGGAACCCTGCCAAAAACATGCATACCATCCTGGATCTGGGTATTTCTAATAAGCGAAAGCTTTGCATGCGCTTCTTCCACAATTTTCTCAAAGGGTATCTGATGCAGCTCATCATGGCTTAACTCTGAAAGTGAAATCTTCTTGCCCTGCCATAAAACTTTTATCTCTCTGTCAAGCTTTGATTTGGTAATCGCATGTATTATCAAGTGTTCAAGAACATGAAGCCTTGCAGGTTCTTTTTTCTTTGCCTCTTCATACTCACCAAGGAGTCTGTCAAGCTCTAAAAGTTCATCGTAAAGTCCTCCTTCCGTAAGGACAGTCTGCATGTGATCAACAAGAACTGCCAGAGAGCGTCTCTTGGCGATGGTACCCTCAGGTGGATTGTCGGCATTGTAAATATAAAGGTGAGGCATTGTATCAATACCAATGTCAGGAAAACAGGCTTGAGAAAGGGCAACCCCTTTACCTGGCAAAAATTCAAGATTTCCATGAGTGCCTACATGAACTACTGCATGAGCTTTAAACTCACGGGAAAGCCACTTATACGTTGCCACATACTGATGAGGTGGTGGTGTATCGGGATCGTGAAGTATTCTACAGACCTGTCCATCGCATCTTGCTCCTGCACATCCTCTTTTTGGTTGAACCATAACCAAAACATTTCCAAATCTAAGCCCTGTGATTACGATTTTTCCATCGTAAACCATTGCAGGAGGTATTTCATTTTTGTGTTCCCCTGGAGGCTCTCCCCATGCCTCAATCATTTTTAAACGGGTCTTGGGAGGAAGTTCATTGAACCATTCAAGATATTTTTCCTTATCAACTAAAGCAATAACACCACCTTTTTCAACGATTTCTTCAACAGTTGTCCATCTGAACTCTGAAATTGCCTTTTTACTCATTATCTCATCTATCAAGGCTTTTCCGTTCTCAGGTGGATCAACATTGTAGCCAGATTCTTTCATCTTTTTCATAATCTCAACTACACTTTCAATGCTGTCAAGATAAGCAGCTGAGCCAACCGTTGCTTCAACAGAGGCACATGGGTTGTTGTGAAGTATAAAGGCAACCCTTCTTTCATGGGCAGGAGTTTTTTTAAGCTCAACCCATCGAGAAATCCTTTCTACAAGTTTTTTCACCCTTTCTCTTATTGGGACTTTTATCCTTTCATCTTCAGAGCCTTCTTTTTGCGCAGAAATAATAACTGGCTCAATGACTCCTTCAAACTCAGGAAGCGCAATAGACCAACCAATATCAAGATTTAAATCTTCCTTTTCCCATTCTTCAATTGTTTTATAATAAGAAGAGACGGGTGAAATAACCGGCACATTAAGCCTTTTCAGAATCTCAACTCCATCTGCGGCTACTTCAGTGTTATCTATTGTCTTTTCTCTGTTAGTTCCCAAGAAAAAGGAGATAAGCTTCACCATAATATCAATTCTTGGTGTACCATGCTCATCAAAGAACCAATCTAATATTACCTCTCCGCTACCCTTTGTTCCTAAAGCATTATCCTTTACAGAATAGGCAAACGCTGAGATTACATTAAATCCCTTTGCCTCAAGCTCTTCAATAAGCAAATCCTCAACCTCGGTATTACCGTTTATCCAGTAATGCCTCGAAAAAAGTATTCCAACTGTGGGATTTTTTCCGTATGTATGAGGTTTGTATCTTTGATACCAGCTGAGATATTCCTCAACATCAGTAAAAATGATTTCTGCCCTTGGGTGATATAGCCCTTCCCATGGAATTTCTTCGGGTTCATCATAAAGAATATTTAAACCGGTGAGCTCATTAGCAAGAAAGAGAAATAGATTTTTAATATTTTTTTCCCCATTTATCACGAGATATTTATATGCTTTATGCACAATCTTATGGTCTACATTGGAAAGCATCCAGTAAGAAGGATCATGCCCAAGGCATACTATTTTTGCTTTTAAACCCTCTTTCTTTATTGTTTTTTCTATCTCTTCCCAAACTGGTTCTGTTGAACGATAAAGAAATAAAATATCAGCATCTTTAATCTCTTTCAAGACTTCATCAAGCCTCTCAGGTTTTGAGTCAAGGACTCTTGCTGAGTAGACTTTTATCTTAAACTCTTTAATACTTTTTGATGCTCTTAAAACTGCATTGTAATAGCTCTGCCAAACGATGGAAACTATTTTGAGCATTTTAATCCTCCTACAAAACAGGACATATTATACTTCGTCCGTTAATCTGAGTTTTTCTTACCTCAACATCATAAACTCTTTTAATCAAATCCTCTGTAAGAACTTCTTCAGGACTTCCTTCTGCTACCTTGGTTCCTGAGTTAATTACAACCACCTTATCAGAAAAAATACCTGCCAGATTTGGATCGTGTAGGGTCATAACAACAGTCAATTTTCTCTGTCCTGCAATTTCCTTGATTTTTTTAAGCAGAGTTATCTGATTTCTAAAATCAAGATGTGAGGTCGGCTCATCAAGTAACATCACAGGAGCATTCTGGCAAAGAGCTCTTGCAATCAAGGTAAGCTGTCTCTCTCCACCACTTATTTTTGTGTAGGGCACATCTCTTAAATGTTCAATTCCAGCTATTTTTAAAGCCTCTTCAGCCATTTCATAATCTCTTTTACCAGGAGATGAAAAAACTCCAACATAGCTTGCTCTGCCCATCAAAACCACATCAAAAACTGAATAGGGAAAAGGAGGTTCATGCTCCTGAGGAACCACCGAAAAAATCCTTGCCCTTTTTCTGAAAGAAAGCTTATCTACAGAAACACCATCAACCATAACCTCGCCTTTATGAGGTTTCCACAGTCCGATTATGCATTTAAAAAGTGTGGTTTTCCCTGAACCATTTGGGCCAAGAATTGTGGTAATGCTACCATCCAGAGCATCAAAACTTACACCCTTTAAAACTTCCCTTCCGGTTGTTTTATGCTTGAAATAAATATTTTTTACGCTAAGCATCACTTACCCCAGGCTTCTTGACCCCCATGTTTCATAAGGTATAGGAAAAATGGTGCACCAGTAAGGGCTGTTACTATTCCTACAGGTATGTCAAAACTTGTAAGAGTTCTTGAAATAGTATCGGCAGCAATCATGAAGGCAGCACCTGCACAAAGAGAAAGTGGAACAAGGCTTCTATGGTCAGGCCCTGTAAGCATTCTTACCAGATGAGGCACGATAAGACCAACCCATCCTATGATCCCACAAAGAGATGTAGCCACAGCTACAGCAAAAGTTGAAAAGCCTATGAAAAGTAGTCTCTCCCTCTTTATGTTTACTCCCAGTGCCTTAGCCTCCTCTTCTCCCATACTCATTACATTAAGCCTCCATCGCATTAAAAAAATAGGCAAAACTCCAAAAAAAACTCCAGCTGCTCCAATTTTTACAGCTTTCCAGTCGGCAAGAGAGAAACTTCCCATAAGCCAGTAAACGATGCTCTGAAGTTTGTGAGGGTCAACAAGAAATTTGACTATTGAAACCATTGCTGTAAAAAAGGCTGAAACTATCACTCCAGAAAGAATAAGAGGGAGACGGGACACCTCCCCCTGCACCCTCGCAACTGTATAAGCAATGACTACGGCAAGCACGGCAAATAAAAAAGCCATAATCTGAACAGGAAGCACACTCAAAAATCCGATAGTCAGGGCACATCCAAAGGCAGCACCTGCTGAAATCCCGAGGATAAATGGATCAACCAGAGGATTTCTGAATATACCCTGAAGGGTTACTCCTGAAACTGAAAGTGAGGCACCTACACATCCGGCAAGGATCACTCTCGGAAGTCTTATGTCAATAATTATTGCCTTTTCAGGTATATCTCCGATTTCAAAGATATGAAATGTCTCATTCAAAAGAATCTTTAAAACCATGAATGGCGTAATCTCGTAGGCACCAAGAAAAAGAGCAATCCAAGAGACAAGTAAAGGAGAAAAAATTATCATTATCGCTTTAATACCCTTCATACCGCTTCACTTTATAGTAAGATATTCCAAACACTTTTTTGTAAAAATCATCAGCTATCTTTTCAAAGTTAATGTCCCTAAAATACTCAGGATAAATCTTCATAGCCATGTAAAGAGCAATTGGTGCTAGTCTTGGCGACCATGTTGACCACCTTGGAAGCTTGTAGACTTTACGGTTTTTTACTGCCTTTATGAACCTCCACTGGGAATTATGGTAGAGCCAGGATTCATCATATCCTGCAGAACCCCAGATGAATATTACATCCGGATTCCACTCAATTATTTTTTCTACTGAAACATCAACATTTCTTTGCATGATTGTGCCTGCAGGATTAATTGCTCCTGCAATTTTTATTAAATCATTAATAACTCCCAATACTCCTGAAACCCTTGTTGGAGTTCCTCCAAGATGGATTACCTTTTTTCTCTTATCTGAGGGTATTTTACTTACTCTGTCTTCAATAAGTTTGAATATTCTGTTCATTTCTTTTATTACTTCTTCTGTTTTCTTTTCTTTACCGAAAATCTTTCCGTGCATTCTCATATCCCGGTAAAGCTCTGTAAGACTTTCAGGATATATTCCAATTACTTTTATTCCCTTTTGTTCAAGAAATCTTATTGTATTAGGATTGTATGTCCATGTAATTACTACATCAGGATTAAGTTTCAACACAGCCTCCACATTTACATCACTTCCAGCACCAACTAAAGGTTTCTTAAGTGCAGGATTCTCATTTACAAATGCTTTATACAAACCGCAGTTTTCCTCTGCCCAGCGAGACACACCTACAACCTGATCCCATAAATTCAATGCAGGTATAAGCTCATATGAAATGACAACTACTGCTCTTTTAACAGGGACTTTAAGACTTACCTTTCTTCCAAGCTTGTCAGTTATAGTTATGGTAGAGGCATGAACTACCCCTACCATTAAAAATGTTGTTAATATTACTAAAACTTTAAAGTAAGCTCGGCGAACCATGACCTTCCCGGTGCTCTGTAGTATTGATAGTATTTTCTGTCAAATATGTTATCAACTGAGAAGCTAAGCTTTGCAAACTTAGTTATCTGATATGCAATTCTTCCATCAACGACAAAGTATGGATCATAGGAACCATAAACATTTTTTTCTTTGTCTGAATTGTCATCATTACCATACCACTTATCAACATATCTACCAATGATAAATACTTGAAAACCGGATTTCTCAAACTCAGCTCCTATATTTGCCTTCCATAATGGAGTATATGTCAATCTGCAACCTACAGTTTCTGGCTTTGCCTCATTTTCTTTGATCTCAGAATCTGTATAGGTGAAATTTACGAAAACTCTAAACCAATTTTCAAATTTCTGCTCAAGCTCAAACTCAACTCCACGAGATTCAGCTTTTCCAACATTGACATACTCCTGCCGGGTATATGATCCAATTTTAACAGTTTTACGATAAATTAAGTCTTTCATGTAGTTTTCAAAATATATCAGGGATACCTTTGCACCTTTCCAGAGTTTCTGCTCAACTCCAATATCCCATGAGGTAACTTTTTCAGGGTCTAAATCAGGATTGGAAACGTAGATGGTTGACCCAGAAGTCCATGTTCTGTAAAGCTCATATACTGTTGGTGGTCTAAATGCCTTTCCAATCGAGCCACGAAGGGTTGTAATAGCAAAGGGTTTATAAACAAGAGCAAATTTCGGACTAAAAGAAGAAGCGGTCTTTGATGGATACTCCTTTGGATATCCAGCTTTACCAACATCATTAGCATATCCATCATAGGTTTTCCACCAATCCTGCCTGAATCCAATATAAGCAGTAAGATTATTAAGAAGCATTATCTCATCCTGAATGAAGAAAGAGTAGGTCTTATCCTTCCCCTTTGATTCATATTTTAAGGTTGTTGTTAAGTTTTCGTCCTTCCAGTTTTTGAGATATTTTTCTTTTGTATTTGCATATCCGTGTCTGAAAGAACCACCAAAGGTAAGAATCTGATTGTTGAATAGTGGAACACTAAACTGCAGGTCTGCCATGTAAGCTTTTGCTGGAGTATTTGATACATAGCATGAAGTTGAAGTACAGCTACCATCCAACTTTGCACCAGAACTTGTTGTTACATACCAATCTTTTTCTGTGTCAAGGTATGAAAGATTTAGCTTCATCTTTAAGTCTTTAAAAAGAGAGGTCTCAAAACTCAGGGCATAGGTATTCTGAATTCTTCCTCCAGCACCATTAAGGAATGAGTTTTCTGTAACAGATCCGTAAGACCAAACTGGATTTCCTGCGGCATTTCTCAAGTAAGTATGAGGATCATCGTAGTTATACTCATAACGATTTCTCATAAATGAAATATTTATCTTCGTATCCTTTGTAAACTCATACTGTGCCTTAATTGTTATTCCATCATCCCACCACCTATTATCTCCCTTATCACCAATTAAATAGGCAGTTTTACCCTCTTTCGTGGAGGTTACCTCATATCCGGTAATTCCTACTGGTGGCTTTGTTGTCTGGACATTCAAAACAGTGGGATATCCATTTGTTCCCTGCCAGCCATAGCTTAAAAATATGCTAAATTTGCCCCAAAGTTTATCTCCATAAGAAATATAAACTCTTCTTAAGTCATCCATTGCCTCTCCGCGGTCCCAGCTTGAGCCATATCCTGTTTTAAAGGTAAATTCTCTCTTTTCAGGCATCTTTGTGATAAAGTTTACAACACCACCCATCGCATAACCACCATATAGAGAGGAAAAAGGTCCTTTTACAACCTCAACTCTTTCAAGGTCTTCAGGAAAGTATCCGCCCATTTTTACATTTCCAGTATAGGGATTATTTAGAACAACTCCATCAATCATAATCAAAGTTCTTTTTTGTTCAGGAATTCCTCTTAGAGTAATAAAAGAAAGTGTATCCATCAAGCCCTTGCCCCTTCTTACCATGACCCCAGGGATATCATTAAGTGTTTGATCAATTGTTTTTGGAGCTTTAAGCTCGATCTTTTCCTTTGTAACAACATTTACAGAAGCTGGAGCAGATCCCACCTCTTTCTCAGTTCTCGTTGCAGTTACCACAATCTCCTCAAGCTTTGTCTCTTTTTCTTCAGCAAAAGAAGGAATAAAAGCTGTTAAAATCCAAATCAAAACAAATAAAAACTTAACACAAAATCGAAAAATCATGTCTATACCTCCTAAAATTTTTATTTTGTAGCTACTTTTTTAAAATACTTTTGCATTTTTTATAAAATATTTTATATGTATTTTAAAAATTTTTATAAAAATGCTTATTTTTAAAACTTGTATAACATAAAATATTACCTTGTCAAGTTTAATAAAATTAAAAGAACTATAATTTTATGTTTGTTTCAAAGGATTTTTGTTTTCTTTATTATCTAAGTTTTCATATTATTTTAAAAACAACGTATAGATTGCGGAGGTTGGATATGGAGAAGGGAAAAATGATGAAGGCCTGGGTAATCGATAAGGTTGGGCTCCTCTCACCCGATTCTTTAAAGCTGGTTGAACTTCCTGTTCCAGAGGTTAAGGAGGACGAAATTTTGGTTAAGGTCTACTTTTGTGGGATTTGCCATACAGAGCTTGACGAAATTGAAGGGCGAGTCACACCAGACATTTTACCCGTTGTTCCAGGGCACCAAATAGTGGGAGAGGTGGTTGAGGTAGGGCCAAAAGTTAAAAAATTTAAGATAGGAGATAAAGTAGGAGCTGGTTGGATTTATAGTTCTTGCCAAAGGTGTGAATATTGTCAAAGAGGCTTGGAGAACCTTTGTCAAGAATTTAAAGCCACAGGTAAAGACGCTAACGGAGGGTATGCAGAATATTTTAAGATAAAAGAAACTTTTGCCTTTGCCATCCCTGAGGGATTAACGCTTATGGAGGCTGCACCTTTATTTTGTGCAGGAGCTATCGGATATAGGGCTCTTAAGCTTACTCAGCTAAAAGGTGAAGAAGGAGAAACCTTAGGGCTTTCTGGTTTTGGAGCCTCAAACCATTTAGTCCTAAAACTGGTAAAAGCCCTATTTCCTAAAGTCAAAACCTATGTTTTTGCCAGAAACCCTAAACAAAGAGAACATGCACTGAGTCTTGGTGCAGATTGGGCAGGAGACTTTGAAGAAACTCCACCTGAGGGTCTTAAAGCTATAATCGATACCACTCCAGTCTGGCGTCCTTTACTTCTCCTTAAGAACCTAAAACCAAACGGAAGGTTTATCATAAACGCCGTCCGCAAGGAAGAGCAAGACAAAGAAAAACTTCTTTTTCTTGATTATGGAAGAGACCTGTGGCTTGAAAAAGAGATAAAGTCTGTGGCTAACATTACCCGTCAAGACCTTGAAGAGTTTTTGTCTCTTGCTAAAAGGTTAAAACTTAAGCCAGACGTTATAGGTTATCCCTTTTATGAAGCTCCCAAGGCCCTTTTGGAACTTAAAGAAGGTAGGATAAAAGGAGCCAAGGTCTTAACCATGGTAAATTTTTAGTCATAAAGTATAACTTATAGCCTTTCTATGTTGTAGTTTTATTAACTTACCGTTGAAAGGTTCTTTTTAAGGTTTTAAAGTTTAAACCCAGATAAAAACAGATAGACTTTAGTTTATGATGTTTTCAGCATCAAAATCTTTATAAGTACTTTTTAATTTTAGTTTTTGTGGTATAAATAAATACATGTTTCATGGGACAACGGTTATAGCAGTCAAAAAAGACGGCAAGGTGGCTATAGCAGGTGACGGTCAAGTCACTTTTGGCAACACTATCTTAAAACACAAGGCCAAAAAAATACGAAAACTCTATAAAGGGAACGTGGTGGTTGGTTTTGCTGGTTCTACGGCAGATGCTTTAACCCTGTTTGAGAGATTAGAAAAAAAGCTTGAAGCTTATGGAGGGCAGCTCTTAAGGGCTGCGGTTGAGCTTGCTAAGGACTGGAGGACAGATAAGATCTTAAGAAGGCTTGAAGCCTTTTTAATAGCTTGTGATAAAGAGCACATCCTTCTCATCTCGGGGGCAGGAGATGTGGTAGAGCCAGACGAAGAGGTGGTGGCCATAGGTTCAGGTGGACCGATGGCTTTAGCTGCAGCCAAGGCCTTACTCAGATACTCTGAGCTTTCTGCCAAAGAAATCGCAGAAACCGCCATCAAAATCGCAGGAGAAATCTGTATCTACACCAATTTAGAAATAACGGTTGAAGAGCTATGAATGAGCCAAAAGAGTTTACTCCAAGAGAAATCGTAGCAGAGCTTAACAGGTATATCGTAGGACAAGACAGGGCAAAAAAGGCTGTTGCCATAGCTATGCGTAACCGCTGGAGAAGACAACAGTTAAAAGAAGATTTAAAAGAAGAGATCTATCCTAAAAATATCTTGATGATCGGGCCTACAGGGGTTGGAAAAACAGAGATAGCAAGAAGGTTAGCCAAACTTTCTAACGCCCCCTTTCTAAAAGTTGAGGCTACCAAGTTTACTGAAGTAGGTTATGTAGGTAGAGACGTAGAATCGATGATAAGAGATTTAGTCCACATAGCTGTTAAAATGGTAAGAGAAGAGGAAGAGAAAAAGGTTTTAGAAAAGGCAAAAACTTTAGCAGAAGAAAGGGTGGTAGATCTTCTTTTACCTTCTACCTCTCCAAAGGTAGAATATGACCCTCTTACCAGGGAAAAATTTCTTAAAATGTTAAGGGAAGGGATCTTAAATGACAGATATGTAGAAATCGAGGTTGAGGCCTCACAAAAACCTCCTACCATAGAAATCCTTGCAGCCTCAGGGTTAGAAGAAATAGAAATGCAACTTAAAGATATGCTTTCTACCCTTTTACCGTTTAAACCAAAAAAAAGAAAGGTAAAAGTAAAAGAGGCTTTAGAGATTTTAACTAAAGAAGAAGCAGCTAAGCTTATAGACATGGATAAAGTAATAAAGGAAGCCATAAGAAGGACGGAGACAAACGGCATCATCTTCATAGATGAGATAGACAAGATTGCAAGTCGAGGAGAAGGGCATGGCCCTGATGTTTCAAGAGAAGGAGTTCAAAGAGACTTACTCCCCATCGTAGAAGGAACCACGGTTAACACCAAATATGGGATGGTAAGAACAGATTATATTCTTTTCATCGGAAGTGGAGCCTTCCATATAGCAAAACCCTCAGATTTGATACCTGAACTTCAAGGTAGGTTCCCTATTAGAGTAGAATTGGATCCTTTGACCAAAGAAGATTTTATCCGAATTCTTACTGAAACTGAAAACGCAATCATCAAACAATACAAGGCCTTATTAGCTACTGAACAAGTAGAGATAGATTTTACTCCAGAAACTATCGAAGAAATAGCTAAGGTTGCCTTTGAACTTAATCAAAAAATGGAAAATATCGGTGCAAGAAGGCTCTACACCGTGATGGAAAAAGTGTTAGAAGATATCTCTTTTGAAGCACCAGACATCGCACCTACTAAAGTAGTAATTACCCCAGAATATGTAAGAGAAAAATTAGAAAGTATTATACAAGATCAAGAGTTGGCAAAGTTTATTCTATAATAGGTTCAACATATAGGTCGTAAGTGGTTGTTTTTTTTACCTTTCCTTTGATTAATTCTCCTGGCATTAATTTAAGGTTTGACCTCTTAGGTGAAAGGAGATAGGTGATACCGTCTACCTCTGGGGCTTGAGTCTTAGATATCCCCCAAAATCTTCCTTTTTCATCTTCCCCTAACAAAAGCACCTCTTCTTCCTTCCCTTTTCTTAACTTTAACCTTTTTTTAGAAATCTCTTTCTGTAGTCTCAAAACTTCCCGTCTTCTTCTTAACCTTTCTCTATAAGGAACCTTACCTGGGAGTTTTTCAGCTAAAGTACCTTCTTCAGGATAAAAAGGGAATACCCCTAAGTGATCAAACTCAACCTCTTTCAAAAAATTACAAAGGAACTCAAACTCTTTTTCTCCTTCCCCAGGAAAACCAACCATCACCGTAGTCCTGAACGCAACCTCTGGGATTACCGTTCTAAGATAAAATATAGTTTCTGCCAAAGACTCTATGTGATTAGGCCTTCTCATGGCTTTTAAAATCTCTGGATGAGCATGCTGGATAGGAAGGTCAAAATAAGGAACTACTTTAGGTATGGATAAAAGGTCTTCTAGAAATCTTCTTAGGTTAGGAACAGGATAAAGATAAAGTAGTCTTATCCTAAACTCAAAAGGAAGTTTACTCAAGGTTTTAACCAGATTTACCAAATCTACTTTTGGTTTTAGGTCTAAACCATAGGAAGTTATGTCCTGAGCTACCAGGATAAGTTCCTTTACCCCAAGGGTAAGTAAAAACTCGGCTTCCTTTAGCAATAAATCTACAGGCTTACTTTTTAGACGTCCTCTTATACGAGGGATAGTACAATAAGCACAGTTTCTATTACAACCTTCGGAGATCTTTAAAAAGGCATAAAAGGGATTTTCTGTTAGTATTCTTTCATACGGCTCTTGTTTAGCAAAATACTGATAAGGTTCTATCCCGTAAAATTCGTCTACCTCAGGTAAAAGTTCTTTTAACTTTTCTACCCCGTATCTTCCTGTTAGACAACCAGAAACTATAAGGGCTTGCCCCTGTTTTTTAATTTCCCCTAAATCAAAAATATGTTCTAACGATTCTTCTATCGCCGGTTTAATAAAAGCACAGGTATTAACCCAAAAGTGGGTTGCTTCTTCAGGAACAAGAACTATTTCTGCCCCTTGTTTAATCAACAGGGCAAGTAACTTTTCAAAATCAGCCTTGTTTTTAGCACAACCAAGGCTTACAGGATAGATCCTCAGTCTTTTTTCACTCACGAGTTTTAACAAGAAGAAACCTTTTTAAGATTTAAGACCTGATTTTTTTCGTCTAAATAAACTAAAATGGTATAAAAGCTTTCTAACTCATTTTCAGGGACCCAAGCATAAGAGGCTATGATAATCCTATCTCCAACCTCCCCTAACCTTGCGGCTGCTCCGTTTAAAACCACCTCGCCTTTTTCTCCCTCTATAAGGTAGGTTTCAAACCTGATCCCGTTGTTAATATTGTAAATCCATACAGCTTCAAAAGGTCTAAGATTAGCTTTTTTGATAAGCTCTTTATCTAAGGTTAACGAACCTTCATATAGCAAATTTTTATCAGTTATCGTGGCTAAATGAATTTTACTTTTTAGCAGTTTTATCAGCATCAACTCCCCTCGGATTTAAAGTTTTATCAGCCTATTATCTATTAATCTTGCTTTACCAACATAAGCAGCGATCGCACAAACCACAGGTTTTTCTATTACTTCTACCGGGTCCAAGGTCTCTGGGTCTACGATCTCTATATACTGAACTATTAAATAAGGATGCATTCTTAGGAATTCAAAGAGGGTTTTCTTTATTTTCTCAGGATTTTTTTCTCCTTCTTTTACTAATTTTTCGGCAAGTTCAAGCGCCCTATTTAAGCTTAACGCAGATTCTCTTTCCTTAGGAGATAGATAAATGTTTCTTGAACTCATCGCAAGTCCATCTGGCTCTCTTACAGTAGGGCTACCCACGATTTCTATATCAAGGTTTAAGTCTTTTACCATCTGTTTTATAACCAAAAGTTGTTGATAATCCTTTTCTCCAAAAACGGCTACATCAGGCTGTATGATGTTAAAAAGCTTTAACACAACCGTGGTGACTCCTTTAAAATGTCCTGGTCTAAAAGCTCCACACAACTTATCAGTCAGGTTTACAACTTCTACATAGGTTTGATAGTCCGAAGGATACATCTCTTCTTCTGAAGGCACAAATACCACGTCTACCTCTTCTTTTTCTAACAAACTTATATCTCGTTCTAAATCCCTTGGATACTCTCTAAAATCTTCTCTTGGACCAAACTGTAAAGGATTAACAAAAATGCTTACTACTACTTTATCCGCAAGAGATTTGGCCTTTCTTACCAAAGAAAGATGGCCTTCATGCAGATAACCCATCGTAGGTACAAAACCTACTTTATACCCTTGGATTTTTAATTCCTTAACCTTAGCCTTCATCTCAGGAATGGTTTTTATTACCTCAACCATAGCTAAAACTCCAAAATTTTATAAGGATTTAATAAATTTTCTAAGTTTTCTAAAAGGACGTTTTTAAGTTGGTCTTCTTGATTAACCTTGCCAAACTCGTCACTCCTTATCTGTTCTTTAAGTTCCCCTTGCACCCATTTTTTTATCTCTAAATAACGAGCTCCCTTATAGGTCTCTCTAAGGGTAAAGGTTAAAAATACATAATCATTTAATTTTAAATATAACTCACCTTCCCAAAAATCCAAAGGCTTGATCCTAACAGGATAAATTAGTTTCTTTAATATTTCATAAAGAGGCTTTTGAGAGTTTAAAATAATCACCTTTTGTCCTTCAGAAATCCTGTTTAAAAGGTCCCTCAGATCTCTATCCTCCAAAGCGATACACCCTTGGGTCCAAAAATAATCCTTCTTTCCTTTTTCTTTCCTATAGGCACCACCCCCATGTATTCCTATCTTACTTCCTAAAGGAGTTTGTTCTACTTTAGCATTGGCTAAAAAGGTTTCTAAATAAACGGCCAACTGTTCTTTAGAAATAAACCCTTTGTAATAGGCCCATCCAAGGTCGTTTAAATTAGGATAGTTTATTTCTATAAAATACCCAAAACTTTTAGACGGTCTTATTTCAGTTATCTTATAAAGGCCCTCTGGGGTTAAAAAGTCCCCCCTTTTTTCCTTAGGAAGTAGGCTGTCTAACCCCAACCCTACAGGATAAACCTTTTGTATTTTCTGATTCTCTAAAACCTTTAAGGTTCTTTCTCCCTTGTCTATCAAAAGTGTTAAAGCATAACTTGAGCTTGTGATCAATAAGTTTGCAACTAAGAATAAAAAAACTTTTAAAAACCTGTTTTTTATTCCTAAGCAAAAACATGCTTTAACCATAATCTTTAAAAGAACCTTTATTTTTTTCTAAAATTATTCTCTTTTTGGTTTTTACCAGAAACCAAAGGTTTTTAATTAAAAGATTTGACAAAAAATTTTTTATGTTTATTATATAATAAAAAGGAACTAAAGAAATACTAACTTGTTCCGATATAAAATATAAACCGTAAAAAAGCGAGGTGATATTTAATGAAAATCAACGACCTTTTAGGGGTAAACGTTGAAAATCTTAAGAACTTAAAAGAGGCTAAAAAAAGAGAAGAGGTAGTTTCTTCAGAGGTTAAACCAAAGGAAGGTGAAGCAAAGGCTAAGGAGGCTTCTCCTGCGGTGGTAGAGCTTTCTTCTCAAAACCTAATAGAAAAAGCTGTTAAAAGGGCTTCTCAACTTCCTGAGATAAGAGAAGAAAAGGTTGCTCAAATTAAAGCTCAAATCGAGGCCGGGACTTATAACGTCTCTAACAGAGAGATCGCAAGAGCTATGGTAGGTACTCTCCTTAATGAGATTGCTTAATCTTACCTATTAACCCTGTAGTAGAAACTTGATAAGAAAAATCGATACGTATAACTTTTCCTCCATAACTTTTCACAAACTTTGCTCCTATAATCTGGTCTTCTTTCCAGTCTGATCCTTTTACTAAAAAATCGGGTTTTAGCTCCTTTATAAGCCTTTCTGGGGTTTCTTCATCAAAGAGAACTATATAATCTATGCATTCAAGACCAGAGAGAACCCTGGCTCTAAATTCCTGAGGATTAACCGGCCTTGTTGGTCCTTTGATTTTTTTTACTGAAAGGTCGCTGTTTAATCCTATGACTAAAAAATCTCCTAAGGACCGTGCCTTTTCAAGATAGTCTACATGGCCGGCATGAAGAAGGTCAAAACATCCGTTGGTAAAAACCATCTTTTGACCCTTAGCCCTTCTTTTAGTCACATGTCTTTTCAGTTCTTCAAGGGTTTTAAGCTTGTTTTTTTGGGGTAAAAATGGGGTTTTAAGCGGATAGATAAGAGGATTAAACCTTTCTGGCAACACAAACTCAAAGACCTCTGGTTGTTTATCCGTAAGCTGAGTTAAAACCTCCCCTTCAGGAGAAACCACCAAAGAAAACCCACATCCGTTGACCCCAACCAGATAAGTTTGATTTTCTACAGCCCTTGCCCAGCTTAGATTCAACCAGTGTTTAATCCTTTCTAAAGGCCAAAGAGCAAACACCAAAAGAAGGTCTGCACCTGCCTTTATAAGGTCTCTGGCAAACTCAGGAGACCTAAGTTCAAAGCAAATCAATATTCCTAAAGAAAAACCTGCTAAATCAAAAATTCTCGTCCCTAAACCCGAGGCAAAAGGCTCGTCTAATCCTGGAAAAAGAAGGAGCTTTTGGGCTAAAGGTTCTACCTTATCTTTGGTTAAACGATAAACTGCGTTAAAAATTCTATCTTTATCATACCAGGGAGCTCCAAGAAGAACTACCTTATCGTTTGATAAAACCTTTGTTATTTCTAAAAGAAAAGATAGAACTTTTTCTTGGTTTAAACTTTTTAAATCTACATCATATCCAGTAAGAGCTAATTCAGGAAAAACCACTAAGTTTCCTTTAGCCTTGGTTAAAAGCTCTTTAATGGTCTCTACGTTTTGTTTTAAATCAGAGGTTGGTTTTATTTGAACTAAAGAAATGTTTAGCATCTTTTTCCCCTTTACATCAACTGATTCCTTGCTACCACCAACACGTATACCTCTTTTGCTCCCTTCATCTTTAAGGCTTTAGCTGCTTCGTTTACCGTAGCACCTGTAGTCATTACATCGTCTATAAGAAGGACTTTTTTATCTTTTACCCAATCTTTGGCTAAAAAGGCTCCTTTTACGTTTTCCCAACGTTCTTTACCGGTAAGCTCGGTTTGAGGTTTGGTACATTTAACCCTGAATATAGCTTCTGAAAAGGGTTTTCTTCCAAGAAAACCCCAGGCTAAAAGAGTACTTTGGTTGAAACCTCGTTCTCTTAATCGCTCGTTAGAAAGAGGAACAGGGATGATCATATCAACATCGCTAAGTAAGAAAGAAAAAAATGTCCTTATCAGCTTTCCCAAGGCAAAAGCCAACCTGAAATCCTGAGCAAACTTTACCCGCAACAGCCACTCAGAAATAGGTTCCTTATACTGAAAAAGGGCAAAAACTCTATCAAAATAAAAGTTTTTTTGGGAACAATAGGAGCAATATTCTATCCTATCTATACCTTTTTCAAGCAGGCTTTCAGATACCAAACTTCCACACCTTTGGCAATAAAGCTTTAAAAAAGGTAGTGTATTTAAACATCGCCTACAAACAAATACTTCTTGAGGTTTAAGATGATGGTTGCAGACTTCACAAAACTCTGGAAAGAAAAAATCGAGAACTTTATTTAAAAGACTCACCCTTGGCCTTTACGATCTCAACCACAATTTGGGTGGCTTTTACCAGATCTTTTACCCTGATGAACTCTTCTGTGGTATGAACCTTTTGCATCCCCGTACCTAAAATTACCGCTTTTTTTCCTCTCTCGTTAAAAATGTTAGCGTCTGACCCTCCCTCCTTCTTTATAAAGAAAAAATTTATTCCTAACCTTTCCCCGGCTTGTTTTATAGGTTGCAAAATAGGGTCATCAGGAGAGATTAAAAAAGCTTGATATAGTTTTTCAAACCTTACAGAAACCTTAGGTAAATCCTCTATTTTAGGTTGATAACCTTTTTCTACCTTTGCACCAAGGTCTTCTATCTGTTGGATCATACTTTCTAAGGTTTTTGAGTTATGACTTCTTATCTCTCCTTCTGCCTCTGCACTTTCTGGTACGATGTTAACGTATTTACCCCCTGAGATAATACCTATGTTCATCGTACTTTCTTGGTCTATTCTCCCGGGATTTAACTCAGCTATCAGTTTTGATAACACGTGAATAGCATTTACCCCTTTTTCTGGTTCAAGACCTGCATGGGCAGCTTTCCCTTTAACCTTAATCTTAAACTTGTAAGAAGACGGGGCACCGATGGTTACTACCTCTGGATTTTCACTGTCTAAAACATATCCTTCTTTAGCATCTATCAATTCTAAATCAAGAAACTTAGCCCCTAACAACCCTATCTCTTCGCAGGTGGTAAAAATAAACTCTAAAGGCGGATGGGGAAATCGGTTTTCTCTAAGAACTCTGGCTAATTCTACCAAGATAGCTATACCTGATTTATCGTCAGCCCCGAGGATGGTCCTTCCGTCAGTTTTAAAAACCCCGTTTTCAAAAATAATCTTAAGATTTTCACAAGGTCCCACTGTATCAAGGTGAGCACAAAAAAATATAGGAGGAGCTGGGATCATTCCAGGGATTTTAACGATAAGATTTCCTACCTCTGAACCGGTATTTTCTGCAGATTTATCAAAAAAACAACGATATCCAAGGGCCTCAAAGATGTCTGCCAGATAATGAGCAAGTTTTCCTTCTTTTTTCGAAGGACTTTCTATAGAAAGAAGGGTTTGAAATTCTAAAACTAATCTGTCTATATCGATCATTAACGTCTTATCCTAAAGTCGTTAAATTCACCTTTATAAGGCTCTTCTATCGCCTCTACGTGAGTCACCTTAGCATAAGGAGAGCCTCGATGACACCAGGCTACCATCTGATCGACTGCCTCATCTTCGCCTTCAAATACCGCCTCAACCCTTCCGTCAGGAAGATTTCTCACCCAACCTTTTACCCCAAGTCTTAAAGCTTCTTCTTCTGTATAAGCTCTAAAATAAACTCCTTGTACCTTACCAGAGATATAAACATGGACCCTTTTCATAAGGGCTCCCCCATCGATCTTTAGTTATAAGCTATGTTTAGAAGTATAATAAACCTTCAACAAAAGTCAAGGCTAAAGGGGGCTTTCGCATAATCTAACTTATAGCTGAGGATTTTCTTTAGCTTTAGCAAGTTTTTCCAACTCCTCTTCTATTTCCTTTATACGCTTTATAGTCTTAGCCATATATTCTTTTTGTGTAACTACAGCCTTAAAGTATAGATCTAAGTTCTTTTCAAATTCTTTCATCTTCTTCCAATGAATAAAGATCGTGGTTACATCATACCCAGTATTAACCAAATGATATAAAGTTTTGGTCAATTTCTTGGTGTAATCTCCTATACCAGGAAGGGCATTTACTGCTTTAACCAATCCTTCTGCTATATCTTCCCAGGTTTTGGGATCCATCGAGGCCCAATCTGTAAAATCTTTAGTATCCAAAAGTTGTTGAAATTTTTCAATTTCTCTCAACCGATCTGGATATTTAGAAAATTCATGTTTTATATTTTCAAAAATGTTTTCCTGGATCATATCTAACATAACTTCTTTAAATCTGGCTTCACTGCTTGAAATAGCCCGTTCAGTCTTTTCCCTCCAACTTTCAAACTCTTTAGTATTTTCCATGATAATCTTAGTTAACTGGTCTAAGTTGGTTTTCGCAAGTTCAAGTTTATGCCTTAGGTCTGTCAATTCTTCTCTAAGTTTACGCTCATCAGGCAAAAAACCTTCTTTTTTGACTTTTTTATCCTTTTCAGTCTTAGGTTTTAAATCCTCAGGTTTAGGCTTTAAAGCTGCTACATCTATGAAAGAAGGTTTTTTGGGGTTTAATTGAACCAATTCCTGTTCTATTCTCTTGTAATCTAACGGGTTATTTCTATAACTGTTTAAAAGTTCGTTAAGTTTTTGCAAGGACTCTTTTATCTTAGCTTCTTTAACCTTAGCCTCAGTTAAAATTTGCTGGTACTTTTCTGGGTCAACGTCTTTATAACCTTCTGCTACCTTTAAATCTTTTTTCAATTTCACATATTCATCAAGATTAGCCCCGACGACTTCTAAAGTTTTTTGAGTAAAAACTCCTTGAGAGCCTGCTGGTAAAGAACTAAGTTTAGGATTAACTGTAGGAGGTATTTTAATCCCTAAGCTCCCAAGGTCGATATGACCAACCATAGCTTGAGCACTTTTTTCAGCAAGGGCTCTGGCAGCCTCAAGGTCGCCTGCAAGGGCTGAAGCTACAGCCTTTTCAGCTAAAACTGAGCTTGATTCCAGCTGATGAAGTGCATCTTTAGTTTCTATATATTTTTCCTGTATCCAAGCATTATTCTTTTCAGCATAGTCTACACCTCCTCCATGATTTTCAACAAAAAAGGAAAAGGTATCTCTTGTTTTTGAAGAATAAAAAGTAGCTACCGTAGTTCCTGTTACCCCAGTAAGACTTTCTAACTGCACTTTTTGATATTCAGGTATAAACACCTTAAGGTGGTTAGAATGAATCCATCTGGCTAAAGCTATTATCTTCTGAACCTCTCGCATAGTATGAAGAGAAGGAAATATCTGAGCGAATTCTTCATATCTTCCTGTTAACGTTTGTGAATATTCTTTTAAGATCTCGTTATACCAAGAAGGCATCCCTGAATATAGACTTTCACTACCGATTTTAACCTCAGATTTCCCAAAATAAATCGCTGATTTATCTTGACTTACCTTTAACTCAATTCTCCCAGGAAAAAGCCAGTATCTATCAAAACCACTTTGCATCATCTGAAACTCTCTGAGTTTTCCCTTTTCCTCAGCCTTTTTACTGAGATAAGCCACAAAAGGATCAAAATCTTTAAAAGTCGCTGTCTCAGGATTTATTGTAGTTAAATATTTTAAAGTATAGTCTGCATAAAAGAAAATTTTAGCCATATATGTGTCAGAGGGGAGGTTATAGTAAGTAGGCTTAACTTCAATTACCGGCAGTCTAAAACGCTTTTTTAGAAAAGTATCACTTAAAACAAGGTTATTTATTAAAAAATCTATAAGAAACTCTGATTGGATTTTTCCCACCCTTTTATTAGTAATTTCGCTTAGTTCTAAGTCTATTTTGCCTGTTTTTGGGGCTCTTCTTAATAGATCATTTATGGTATGTTCGTCTACCCCAATACCTTTAAAAAGATTTCCGTAAAAAAGAAATAGCAATCTCCGAGTGGCTTCCCAATTATCTATCTGACCGGCATTAAACAAAGTCCTTATTTTTTCAAAATCCTCTATAAGTCCCATTGTTTCGTAAACTTGTCTAAACCAGTGTCCCGCATTTTCCATACCATACGCTTCTGCAAACTTCTGAAATCCCCACCATTCCACCACAGCCTGCCCATACTTACCCTCAAATCCTAACGCCTTAAAAACTTTAATGAAAAAACTTTGCAGATTAAAATACATCTCAAGCTGCTCTTTGCTGTCAAACCTCCATTTTTTTGATTTTGGATCCCACCTAAGATAAGCATTAAATTCCTCTGGGGTTATAGAAAATTTCTTAAGCCTTGCTAAAAGTATCTGTTTTTCTAGCAGCTGGTTATCTGCATATAAAATTTCTTTTAAAATACCTGATAACCAATCAGCCCCATAACTGAGATCTCTGTTAACTTTTGTCATCTTTCGGTCAAAGATATCTTTTATCTCTTTTAAAGCTCTTTCTGTGTTTGGGGTTGGCTCTAAAGAAAAAGATGGATAGGGATATTTCAAAGCCTCGTCTAACATCTGAAAATAAGGTAGAGGACCAGTTTTATACCTGTCATCATAATGTCCAACAAACGTGATCTCTCCGGTGTTTTTATCGATAAAAACTGCGTCTAAAACGTTGATAGAAAGAAGCTTGGTAGATAAACTATCTTTTTCAGAAACCTCTACTCTTTTGTTTGCCTTTTCTATCAACCTCTGCCCTGAATAACTATCAGAAGAAACTCTTTTTATTTCCTGAGGAGCTCTAACCACAACCCCTAAGTTTGGATTTTCCGGGTGTACATGGGTAGAAACATTAAAAATCTTGCCGTTCCTTAAAACTGACATCACGATGTTGGGGTTGTTCCTGCTGAGAGTCCCTGATAAGACAAGTGTTTTTATGTTTTCTAAAGAAACTGGCTGGTTGTTAATCGTTAAAATGATATCTCCTGGGTTTAATCCTGCTTTAGCGGCTGGAGATCCCGTTTCCACGTTGATTACATAAACCCCTTCAGTTTTTAACAATTCTGACCTTACCTCCCTCTTAGCAAGAGCCCATGATACAAAAATCGAGTTTATCAAGATTAGGAGAACCAAAACCCTGATCCCTCTTTTAAACATCTCTGCACCCCTCTATTTTGATGTTAAATTTTTATCACGGGAAAACTGACGTAGATGGAAAAGGTCAAAATAGAGAATAAAAAAACCATAACAAACAGAATTGAAATATCAGAATAAAAACCTCACAAAATGTCATTAAAAATTTTTTTAACATTAAATTAACATTACTGCTAAAAAAATTTTAGACAAGAGGGCGATAGGCCAAACTTAGGTTTGTATTTTTTCAAAAATCAGTTATATTTAAGATAACTGCTTGGGGGTGGAATAAGCCTTCCCCAGGCTTAAAAATACAAAAAGGAGGTTGAGTGTATGCCTTTAGACCCAGAGTTAAAACAAGAGATCATCCAAACTTTCCAGCGTCACCCCAACGACACAGGTTCTCCAGAGGTTCAGATTGCCTTGCTAACCGCAAGGATAAAACAACTGGAGGAACACCTAAAAACTCATCGCAAAGACTTTCATTCAAGAAGAGGTCTTATGAAGCTGATCGGTCAGAGAAGGGCTCTTCTAAACTATCTTAAAAGAACAGATTTTAACAGATATCAGGCTTTGCTTCAGAAAATAGGACTTAAAAAGTAAGCTCAAAAATTCAATCCTTTAAAAACAAATAAAAAAGGGAGGGTTTTTGAAACCCTCCCTTTTTTATTTAAAGTCTATTTGGTCTTACAGCCATCCTTTTTCTTCGTAAACAATCCTTCCTGTCCCTGCAGGAATTAACCTTCCGATGATTACGTTTTCTTTTAGTCCCTTTAGATAGTCTACCTTACCGGCAATAGAGGCCTCGGTAAGAACTCTCGTAGTTTCCTGGAAGGAGGCAGCAGACAACCAAGAATCAGTAAGCAAGGCTACTTTTGTGATGCCAAGGATTACAGGTTCAGCTACTGCTGGTTTTCCTCCAGTAGCTATGATCTTTTCGTTTTCCTCCTCAAACCTAACTTTATCCACATACTCACCGATCATAAAGTTGGTATCACCTGGGTCTTTTATCTTAACCTTTTTAAGCATCTGTTTTACGATAACCTCAAAGTGTTTATCGTTTATCTTAACACCCTGAAGCCTGTAAACTTCCTGAATCTCTTCAACCAAGAATCTTGCAACCCCTTTAACTCCTTTAACCTTTAAGATATCATGAGGATTAGGAGAACCCTCTACCAGAGGATCTCCAGCTTTAACCACATCACCTTCTCTTACCAAGATATGTTTACCTTTAGAAATATAATACTCTAAAGGTTCTCCTACCTCAGGTTGAATAACAACCTTTTTCTTACCTCTGGCTTCTTTTTCAAACACCACCGTTCCATCGATTTCAGTGATGGTGGCATACTCTTTAGGTTTACGTGCTTCAAATAAATCGGTAACTTTTGGAAGACCTCCGGTGATGTCTTTAGCTTTCAAAGTTTCTCGAGGAATTCTTGCGATGATATCTCCTGCCTTTACCATATCTCCTTCCTGAACGCTGATGATAGCTCCTACCGGTAACTCATACCTGGCTTTACCTCTCCCATCTGGAAGGTCGATGGTTCTTCCTTTCTCATCTTTGATAGAAATCCTTGGTCTATAGTCGGTAAGTTTGTAGTCTCTTACGATAATACTTGCTCTACCGGTGGTTACGTCTATCTTTTCATCAACCGTTACCCCGTCTATGATATCTCCAAACTTTACCCTTCCAGAAACTTCGGCGATGATAGGTGTGGTATAAGGATCCCATTCTACCAAGAGGTCTCCAGGTTTTACCTCTTGACCTTCTTCTACTTTAATCTTAGCACCATAGGTGACTGGATATTTTTCTAAAATCCTACCGTCAGGAGACACGATAGCAATCTCTCCTTGTCTGTTTAAAGCCACTAAAGTACCATCTTCCCTTCTAACCAGTCTTAAATTAAGAAACTTTATCAAACCTCTTGACTGAGCTCTGTGTTCGCTTTGTTCTAAAGCCTTACCTACCGCACCTCCGATGTGGAAGGTTCTCATCGTAAGCTGAGTTCCAGGTTCTCCAATAGACTGAGCGGCAATAATCCCTACGGCTTCTCCTATCTCTACCAACTTTCCAGTAGCAAGGTCTCTTCCATAACACTTTCTACAAACTCCATGCTTTGCCTCACAGGTAAGCACAGACCTTATCATGACCTTCTCTATTCCTGCTTCTTTAAGCTTTTTAACCCCTTCTTCATCTATTTCTTGATTAGCTTCGATCAATACCTCTCCTGTAATAGGGTCTAAAATATCTTCTAAGGCAACCCTTCCCAACACTCTATCCCAAACAGGTTCGATAATCTCACCTGCCTCAATAAGATGACCTACTTCTATACCATCTATGGTTCCACAATCTTCTTCAGTTACCACACAGTCTTGAGCAACATCTACTAATTTTCTTGTTAAATATCCGGCATTAGCGGTTTTTAAAGCTGTGTCTGCAAGTCCTTTACGGGCTCCATGGGTAGACACAAAGTATTCCAAAACCGAAAGTCCTTCTCTGAAGTTACTTTTAATCGGGGTTTCAATAATTTCTCCCGAGGGCTTAGCCATTAAACCTCTCATACCAGCAAGCTGCCTTATCTGATCTTTAGAACCACGAGCTCCAGAAAAGGCCATGATGTAGACTGGGTTAAAGCTGGGACCTATCACTTTCTCTCCGTTAGGCCCGATATATTCCTTGGTTTCCATTTCTTTAATCATCTCTTCAGTAACACGCTCAGTAGCATTAGACCATATATCTATTGCTTTGTTATACCTTTCACTCTCGGTGATCAAACCTTCTCTATACTGCTCCCAGATCTCTGCAATCTTTCTATCTGCCTCAGCCAAAATTTCCGCTTTTTTCTTAGGAATGGTAAGATAATCCACAGAAATAGAAAGAGCAGCTTCAGTAGCTTGTGCAAACCCCAAATCTTTTAATTTATCCGCAAAAATTACTGTTTTCTTAATACCTGCTCTACGATAAGAAATGTCTATCAACTTTTGAAGCTCTTTTTTGGTCAATGGTTTATTATACTCTTCAAAAGGAATCTCTTCGGGAACGATGGTCGAAAACAGGACTCTACCTACCGTTGTATCTAAAAGTTTACCATCAATCCTTACCTTTATCTTCGCTTGTAGATGGACAGCTCCTGTCTGATATGCAAGGATCACCTCATCTTTATCTCTAAAAACTTTACCTTCTCCCTTCGCAAAAGGACGTTCTAACGTCATGTAGTAAATTCCTAAAACCATATCTTGGGTAGGATAAACTACAGGAATACCGTTGTCAGGAAGAAGGATGTTGTTGGTTGAAAGAATAAGAACTCTATTTTCTATCTGCGCCTCTACTGAAAGGGGAACATGGACAGCCATCTGGTCTCCGTCAAAGTCAGCGTTGTAAGCTACACAGACCAGTGGATGTAGCTGGATAGCCTTGGTGTCTATCAACACTGGTTCAAAGGCCTGAATACCTAACCTGTGCAAGGTAGGGGCACGGTTTAACATAACCGGATATTCTTTTACGATCTCATCAAGGGCATCCCAAACCGCAGGATGTTCCTCTTCCACCAACCTTTTAGCAGTTTTGATGTTGGTAGCATATCCATGCTTTTCTAACCAACCATAAATATAGGGTTTAAAAAGTTCCAAGGCCATTTTCTTAGGCAAACCACACTGATACATCCTTAACTCAGGGCCTGCGGTAATAACAGACCTACCTGAAAAATCCACTCTTTTACCCAAAAGATTCTGTCTAAACCTACCTTGTTTACCCTTAAGGATGTCAGAAAGACTTTTTAAAGGCCTTCTGTTAGGCCCCATCACAGGACGCCCTCTTCTACCGTTATCAAAAAGGGCATCAACAGCCTCTTGTAACATCCTTTTTTCGTTTTTTAAAATAATTTCAGGGGCATCAAGGTCTATCAACTTTTTAAGTCTCACGTTACGGTTGATAACCCTTCTATAAAGGTCGTTTAAGTCTGAGGTAGCAAACCTCCCCCCCTCTAAAGGAACTAAAGGTCTCAATTCAGGAGGAATAACCGGTATAACCTTTAAAATCATCCATTCAGGTTTATTACCTGACTGTTTAAATGCCCTGGCTATCTGAAGCCTTTTGCCAAGTTTCTTTTTACGAGCCTCGCTGTGGGTGGTTTGAAGTTCTATCTGGATGTCCTGAATAAGTTTGTCAAGGTCTATGTTTCTTAAAAGTTCATAAATAGCCGAAGCCCCTGTATCAGCTATTATCTGGTCTCCATACATCTCTCTTAAGGTGTAGTATTTATCTTCGGTAAGAATGGTGCCCACAGGAAATTCTTCAACCTGGCTTTCTATAACTACATATCTTTCTAAATAAAGAATAGACTCTACTTCTTTAAGGGTCATGTTGAGTAAAATACCTATTTTCGAGGGAATACTCCTCAGATACCAAATATGAGCTACCGGCGCAGCCAACTCAATATGTCCCATCCTCTCTCTTCTAACCTTGCTCTGGATAACCTCAACCCCGCACTTTTCACAGATAACTCCTCTATGTTTCATCCCACGATATTTACCACAGATACATTCATAATCCCTAACAGGACCAAAAATTTTAGCACAAAATAGACCGTCCTTTTCAGGCCTCAAAGTCCTATAGTTAATCGTCTCCGGTTTTTTAACCTCTCCGTAACTCCATTCTCTTATCTTTTCAGGAGAGGCTAACCCTATCTTTAATGCCTTTATTTTCATCACATCCTTAGGTTTCTCTAAAATAGAAAGGAGTTCTTTCATTATATAAACACCCCCTTTGTTTTTTTATTCTTCTATAGGTTCTATATCAAGGCAGAGACCTTGCAACTCTTTGGTTAACACTTTAAAACTTTCAGGCATACCTCCTTCTAAAAAGTTCTTACCCTTAACCAGTTTTTCATACATCTTGGTACGTCCTTCTACATCGTCACTTTTAACCGTAAGGAACTCATGGAGGGTATAAGCAGCTCCATAAGCCTCTATCGCCCACACTTCCATCTCTCCTAATCTCTGTCCACCGAACTGAGACTTTCCACCAAGAGGTTGCTGGGTTATCAGTGAGTAAGGCCCAGTAGAACGAGCATGGATCTTATCGTCAACCAAGTGATGAAGTTTTAACATATGCATATAACCTACGGTTACCGGTTCGTAAAAAGGTTCTCCTGTCATACCATTATAAAGAACAGTAGTTCCACTTTCACTTAACCCAGCTAAAGACAGCCACTTTTTGATCTCTGCCTCCTTAGCTCCTGAAAAAACAGGGGTAGCAATAGGAATTCCATCAGCAAAACCCTTAGCAAGTTCTAATATTTCCTCATCGGTCTTACCTTCTACCAACTTCTCATATTCGTCTTCATAAAAAATCTCTTTTAAAAGTGCCTTCACACTCTCTACCTGGTATTCCTGTGCCAACTTACTTAACTTTTTACCTAACTCCTTACAAGCCCACCCCAGATGGGTTTCAAGAAGCTGACCTATGTTCATACGAGAAGGAACACCTAAAGGTGAAAGGATCATGTCTACCGGTGTTCCGTCAGGTAAATAAGGCATGTCCTCGATAGGAACGATTTTAGAGACCACACCTTTGTTTCCGTGCCTTCCTGCCATCTTATCTCCTGGTTGAAGCTTTCTCTTCATGGCTACATAAACCTTCACTACCTTCAAAACACCAGGGGGTAGTTCATCACCTTTCTTTATCCTGTTGATATGGGCCTCATACTCTTCCATAATCTCTTTTCTCTTCTTTTCATAGGCCTTTATGATCTCCGAAACTACTTCTTTTTTAGCAGAAGAAACTACCTCTTTCAACTTAGACAAAAGAGAAGTGGGTAAAGTCTTAAGTTTCTCTAAAGTTAAAGCCTCTCCTTTGTTGATAAAAACCTGCCCCTCTCTTTCCAGATCAGTAGTAGCTACCTCTCCATTTAAAACATAGGCCAATCTGTTTACCGTATGTCTAAAAAGAACCTCTAAAACAGCTGCTTGGTTTCTCAAAAGCTTAGCTATGGTTTCATCTTCCTTTTGTTTAGCCCTTGCATCTTTTTCTATACCTTTTCGGGTAAGGATCTTGGTATCTATCACAATACCTTCTATACCTGCAGGAACTTTTAAAGAGGTATCTTTTACATCTTTTGCCTTTTCTCCAAAAATGGCTCTTAAAAGTTTTTCCTCAGGGGTAAGAGTAGTCTCTCCTTTAGGGGTTACCTTCCCTACCAAAATATCTCCAGGCTTTACATAACTTCCTATTTTTATTATACCACTTTCGTCAAGATTGGTTAAAAGTTCTTCACTTACATTAGGGAGATCTCTTGTAATTTCTTCTCTTCCAAGCTTAGTCTCTCTGGCAACACATTCAAACTCTTCTATATGGATAGAGGTAAAAACGTCATCCTTTACCAACCTCTCAGAGATGATGATAGAGTCCTCAAAGTTATAACCTCTCCAAGGCATAAACGCAACCAAAACATCTTTACCCAGCGCCAACTCTCCTTGGCTAATCGAAGGACCGTCTGCTAAAATCTCTCCTTTTTTGACCCTCTGCCCTGGTTTCACTATAGGTCTTTGTAAAAAGCAAGTATTCTGGTTAGATTTTTTCCATTTTATCAACTCATAAATCTTTACCTCAGGAAGCTCTCCCTCCTTAGCGTCATACCTTACCACTATCCGTGTGCTGTCTACATCCTCAACCACACCATCATTTTCTGCCACTACCACCATACCTGAGTTTAAAACCACCACCCTTTCCATACCAGAACCAACCAGAGGAGCTTTGGTTTTTATCAAAGGTACAGCCTGTCGTTGCATGTTAGATCCCATAAGTGCACGGTTAGCGTCATCGTGTTCAAGGAAAGGTATCAAAGAGCTGGAAACACTGACTACTTGAGCAGGCACAAGGTCTATCAAATCAACCTCGTCCCTATGGGCTATAACAAACTCTCCGTTTTTTCTGGCAGGAACATATTCATCCAAAATATTTCCTTGTTTATCCAGTCTAATGGTAGATTGAGCTATAACCAAATCTTTTTCTTCAGCAGCATTCAAGTAAATTACTTGATCTGTAACCCTACCATCTTTAACCATCCTATAGGGGGTCTCTAAAAATCCATAAGGATTGGTCTGGGCAAAGGTGGTAGGAGAAACAATCAAACCGATGTTTGGACCTTCAGGTGTTTCGATAGGACAGATCCTTCCATAATGGCTGGGATGAACGTCTCTGACCTCAAAACCTGCCCTTTCTCTGGTCAAACCACCTGGTCCTAAAGCAGAAAGTCTTCTTTTATGGGTAAGCATGGAGAGAACGTTAGTTTGGTCCATAAACTGAGAAAGCTGTCCCTGGGCAAAAAATTCTTTTACCGCACCCACAACAGGCTTGCTGTTTATAAGCTCTACAGGGGTTATCTCCTCAAGTTCCTGAAGCTGAAGTTTTTCTTTTATCGACCTCTCCATTCTCATAAGACCGATAAGGAACTGATTTTCTACCAACTCGCCTACTGCTCTAACCCTTCTGTTGGAAAGACTGTCTATATCGTCTCCTTCCTCCTCTCTTTCTCTGAGTCTTATCAATTCCTTTAAAATGGCTATGACATCCTGCTTGGTAAGCACCCTTTGAGTAATCGGGATATCTAAGTTTAAACGTAGGTTGATTTTATAGCGTCCTATTTCAGAAAGGTCATAAGTCTCAGGGTCAAAAAAGAGGGACCTAAAGTAAGCCTCTGCCACTTCATAACTTACAGGACTCGAAGGACGCATTTTTCTATAGATTTCGATAAGGGCCTCTTCTGTATTTCTTACTTTATCGCTTTTTAAAGCTTCTCTTACAGAAGAAGTATAGTAATGAAGGTCTACAAAAAGGACTTTTACCTCTTTTATACCTTTTTCTCTCAGCAAATCTAATTTTTCTTTGGTTATTTCGTGGTTGGCTTCTAAAAGGACCTCCCCAGTGCCTTCTGGGTCTACTATATCTTTAGCACAAATCTTCCCTATCAAAGCCTCGTCAGAAAGTTTTATAGAGCCAATCCCTAACCTTTTTAACCTTTTTATTAGACCTGCCGTGATAACCTTACCTTTTTTAACGATAACCTCTCCGGTCTCAGGATTAACGATGTCAGAAACCGCCTTTTGTCCTGCTAAAAGTTCATAGTCTAAGAGTTTTTCAACCCCTTCTTCCAAGATTAAATAGGTCTCAGAAGGATAAAAAAGAGAAAGAATTTCTTCTTCACTCATCCCCATAGCCTTAAGGAAAATAGTAGCTAAAATATTCTTTCTCTTATCTATCCTTACGAAAAACCTACCTTTATAATCATAAATAAAATCCAACCAAGACCCTTTAACCGGAATAACCCTGGCAATATAGGTTAACCTACCTGCTTTAGCATGAGTTTTCTCTTTTTCAAAGATAACACCAGGAGACCGTTGAAGCTGATTGACAATAGCACGTTCTGTCCCATTTATGATAAACCTTCCGTCTTCAGTCATCAAAGGAATGGTGCCAAAATATACCTCCTGCTCTTTAACATCTTTAATACTCTTTATACCAGTTTCTGGGTCTAAGTCATAGGTTACCAGCCTTACCTTTAATTTCATCGGGGCTTCATAAGTTAAACCTTTATCTTTAGCCTCTTCTGGGGCATACTTTGGTTCTAAAATCTTATAATCTATATATTCTAAAACCGCTGTCTCAGAATAGTCTCTTATCGGAAATACAGACTTTAAACACCTATGGATACCTATGTCTATTCTGTTTTCTGGAGGGGTTTTGGCCTGTAAAAATTTATCATAGGATTCCTTAGGTATTTTTAAAAGATTGGGTACTTCTTGGATCTGTTTTACTTTAGAAAAACTTTTACGAACAGATAAGTTTCTTTGGTTGTTTAGCATTTTTATGATCCCCTCCCTGGATTTTTATAAATGACGAAAAGGGTTTCCCCAGGGACAGGGGAAACCCTTTGAAAAAGTAGATTTTAGAAAATAAAATTTTAAACTATACAAGGCTTACTTGATTTCTACTTTGGCACCTACTTCTTCTAATTTTTTCTTAATCTCTTCTGCTTCATTCTTGCTAACACCAGTTTTTACTGGCTTGGGTACACCTTCAACCAAATCCTTAGCCTCTTTTAACCCTAAGCCTGTAATTTCTCTTACCACCTTAATCACGTTGATCTTGTTACCTCCTACATCAGTCAAAACCACATCAAACTCTGTCTTTTCCTCAGCCTGAGCAGCTTCAGCAGGAGCACCAGCCACAGCACCCACAGCTGCCACGGCAGCTACAGGAGCAGCCGCAGTTACACCAAACTTCTCCTCTAACTCTTTGATAAACTGAGAAAGTTCTAACACACTCATGTTGGCGATAAACTCGATGACTTCCTCTTTGGTTACTGGCATTTCCTAATCCCTCCTTTTGCTTTTTTTCTGTTTTTTAAATTTTACTCACCCTTTGACTTCTTTTCTTCAATAGCCTTAAGCACATAAAGGAAATTCCTGATAATAGCCGCCAATACCCCAACAAAGTTGGATACCGGTGCCTGAATGGTACCAAGTACCTGAGCCAACAAAACCTCTCTTGGAGGAAGTTTAACCAGATCCTCAATAAATTCAGGCTTATAGCCCTTACCCTGAATAACAAAACCCTTTATCTGTAAAGCCGGATGTTTTTTAACAAAATCATTTAAAACCTTAGCAATCTCTACAGGGTCTTGATATGCAAAAACCAAAGCTGTAGGCCCTTCGATGTAATCACTTACAGGTTTAAAATCTGTGTTTTCAGAGGCAATCCTTATAAGGGTATTTTTAATAACCCTAAACTCTCCTCCCTTTTCCCTAACAAGCTTCCTTATTTCATTACTTTCAGCTACCGTAAAACCTCTAAAAGAAGTAACAAAAACCCCTTGTGACTTAACAAACTTCTCATTTACATCTTTGATGATTTCTGCCTTACGAGCTCGGGTAAGCAAGTCTATACCTCCTTATAAATTTTAACCACATGAAAGGGTACCCTTTCGCCTATAGTAGGCTGAGGAAGCTTCCTCATTTAAGCCAAAATGGCACCTACTAATCTCTGGCCCCAAGAGACACCCTGCTTTTGAAGGACCTCAAGGGGCTCAAACCTCTAATTTAATCTCCAGAATATCTCTGGATTAAATTTTTTACCTCGTTAGGGTCAACCTTAATTCCAGGACCCATCGTAGTAGATATAGCAACACTTCTTATATATTGTCCTTTGGCTGCAGAGGGCTTAGCCTTTAATAAAGCTTCAAAAAACGCAGCCATGTTTTCTAAAATCTTCTTTTCACCAAAAGAAACCTTACCTACAGGAACATGCACCACCGCACCTCTATCAACTCTAAAATCAACCTTACCTGCCTTAATATCTTTTACCGCTTTAGCCACATCAAAAGTTACTGTCCCTGTCTTAGAGCTTGGCATAAGACCTCTTGGCCCTAAGATTTTACCTAACTTACTAACAGCTGGCATCATATCTGGAGTGGCTATTACCTTATCAAACTCAAGCCAATTCTCTTTCTGAATCTTTTCAATAAGGTCCTCGTCCCCTACATAATCTGCACCAGCCTCTAAAGCTTCTTTAGCCTTCTCTCCTTTAGCAAAAACCAACACTCGCGCAGTCTTTCCAGTTCCATGAGGTAAAACCACAGACCCCCTAACCATTTGGTCTGCATGTCTTGGATCAACCCCCAATTTTACCGCCACCTCTACCGTTTCGTCAAACTTAGCATGAGCTGTCTCTAAAGCAAGCTTAACTGCCTCTTCAAAAGAATATTTTTTTGTTCTATCAACTTTAGCCAAAGCCTCTCTATACTTCTTACCGTGCTTAGCCATACCACCTCTCCTTAATCTACAATTTGAACGCCCATACTTCTGGCTGTACCCTCTATAGTCCTAATAGCAGCCTCTAAAGATGCCGCCGTAAGATCCTGCATCTTCATCTTTACTATCTCTTCCAACTGTTTTCGAGTAATTTTGCCCACCACCTCTTTACCAGGAGCATGTGCTCCTGTCTCAATACCAATCGCCTTTTTAATAAGCACCGAAGCAGGTGGAGTCTTCAACTCAAAAGTAAAAGACCGGTCTGCATAAACGGTAATCACCACAGGAATGATATAACCTTCCTGTCCACGGGTCTTCTCGTTAAACGCCTTAACAAACTCCATGATGTTAACACCATGCTGACCCAAAGCCGGACCAACAGGAGGTGCCGGAGTAGCCTGCCCTGCAGGAAGCTGTAACTTTATTTGTGCTATTACCTTTTTAGCCATACCTCCCTATCCCCCTTAAATCTTCTGTAAATAAGCAAACTCTATTTCTACAGGAGTCTCTCTACCAAATATACTTACCAACACCTTAACCTTACCTTTATCAGGCTTAACCTCATCTACCACCCCTATAAAGTTGGCAAAAGGTCCCTCTGTAATCCTAACTCTGTCACCTTGAGCAAATTGATAACGAGGTTTAGGCTTTATTTCTTCTACTACCAACTGAGAAATAAGTTTGTCAACCTCCTCGGTTCTAAAGACATAAAGCCTGTCTCCACCAATCACGTCAAGAACACCTTCCAGCCTTTTTATCTCTTCCTTCAACTCTTCATCAATCTCACCTAACATCAAAAAATATCCAGAATAAAAAAGCTTAACAAATTGCTTTTCTGGAGAAAAATTAACCTCTATCTCCTTTGGAGGAGGCACAAAAAAACGTTCTACCTTATCAGAGACCCCCTTGCGGGACAAAAGCTCTTCTACCAGAGCCTTAACTTTTTCTTCCCAACCAGACCAAACCTGGACTGAATACCAAACTTTAGCCACCTTATCCCACCAAAATAGAGATTATAAAATTATATATTATATCCAAAATTCCTAAATATGCACCTATAAATAGACTAAAAACAACCACCATCAACGTTCCCATTAAAACTTGCTTCTTAGGAGCCCATGTAATCTTTTTGGCTTCTATTTTAACCTCTTTTAAAAATCTTACCACCCTATCTTTAAAATTTTCTTTATTTAAATCTTGATCTTTTAAAGCCATACAATCCCTACCTTAAAAAAATAAAAAATGGCAGGCCAGGAGGGACTTGAACCCCCAGCCTTCGGATTTGGAGTCCGACGCTCTGCCAAGTTGAGCTACTGGCCTACCATTTATTTTTTAACTTCTTTATGTACGGTATGTTTTTTATCCCAGGGGCAATATTTCTTAAGCTCTAACCTATCAGGTGTATTTCTCCTGTTTTTGGTAGTGGTATAATTATTTCTTTTACACTCTGTACACTGTAAATGAATGATAACCCTTGCTTCTCCCTTTTTAGCCATCCCTAAAAACCCCTATTATTCTATTATTTTAGTTACTACGCCAGCACCAACTGTCCTTCCACCTTCTCTAATCGCAAACCTCAAACCCTCTTCCAACGCAACAGGCTTGA
>NZ_ATXI01000006.1 GCF_000421605.1 Thermodesulfobacterium thermophilum DSM 1276 | reverse complement strand
GTATTTTTTCAACTGCCGAGAAGGTATCAAGAGAGGTCACCACAACTGGCACTCCCTTTGTCTTAGCTATGTTTACCACCATCTCGCTTGGATATAAACCCCCTGTCAAAAGTAAACACTTGGTAGAAGTCTCTAAAGCTAAAATCTGAATGTCTGTCCTGTTTACCCCTGTTATCACTAACTTGTTAGGTATCCTTAAAAAATACCTCATCGCATTCTCAGGGTCCATCGCACCTATCGTAATGTTCTCTACAAACTCATCAAGCTTGTCCTCACAACACACAATACCCCCGTTAACCACCTCAAGTAGCGTCCTAACCGTTACTGCCTCAAGCAACTTGTCCTTCTTGAAAACCCCTAAAACCTCTACACCCTTACCCTCTAAGTATGGAATCACCTTTTCCTTTACATAAGGATATTCCTCAACAGGGACCTTGTTTATCACCGCACCGGCAAAATTTTCTCCTAAAAGCTCTTTGATTCCTAAAATGTCGTCTACCGAGGTCTCTCCATCCCAAAGCTGAACTATTAATCCCTTGCCTTTTAATTCTTTTATTAAATGAAAACTGTCTATCCCAAGGCTGTAGCCTTCAAAAATGTTGTCCCCCCCAACCACAAAAAGGTAATCCTTAAGTTCAGCCTGTTTTTTTATAACCTCTCTTATCTGCTGGTCTACTGATATGTCTTCTCCTTCAAACAGTTTGTACTGTACATCATAAGTAAACACAAACGGGCAGGACCATTCTACAGGGTCCTCAAGCTCTAAGACCTTATGGATAAACATCGCCTCTTCATCAAGAATTTTATCTCCTACCTTGACAGGCACCTTGCCTATCAACTTCATATAACCCACTTTACTTCCCTTTTCTTTCAGGTTTAAAGCAAGGCCTAAGGCCAAGATGTTTCTTCCGGTAAACGGTCTGTTTGATACCAAAAATATGGTTTTCATCTCCTTACCCCCTTGTTTTTTTCGATTTTTAAGCTTCAACGGGTATCACCCTATGATAATCCTTGCATCTAAAGCTACACCTCCTAATTCTTTTACTAAATAAGGGTTAATATCTATCTCTTTTATAATAGGAAACTCTTCAACCAGCTGAGATAATCTTAGGATTTTATCTACTATAGCGTCTTTATCACAGGGTTTTTCTCCTCTCACTCCTTCTAAGAGTTTTTTCCCTTTTATTTCTTCTATCATTTCGTAAGCTTCTCTTTTACCTACAGGTGTAAGCCTAAAACTTACATCCTTTAGCACCTCTACATAAACCCCACCTAATCCAAACATTATCATATGACCAAAGGTGTTATCGTAAGTTACCCCTAAGATAACCTCTTTCCCACCAGTTACCATTTCGTAAATGTTAACCCCTTTGATATACGCCCCAGGCATGGCCCTTTTAACATTTATCGTCATCTCAAGAAAGGCTTCTCTTACTTCTTTTTCGTCCTTAAGACCTACTTTTACCCCTCCTACATCGGTTTTATGGATAATATGGGGTGAGCTGATTTTCATAACTACCGGATAACCTATTTGTTCAGCAATTTTAACTGCTTCATCGGCAGTTCTGGCAAGCCCCCTTCTTGGAAACTCTATTCCATAAAGACTTAATATTTTCATAGCGTTTTCTTCTCCTATTACACTTACCCCAGCATCTCTAAGTGCTTCAAGCATCAATCCTATTTCTTTTTTAACTTCTTCGGAGATAGGAAATTTTATATATTCATCTTCTTCCCTGTGTTTGTATTTGACGTAATGTACCAACTTGCTGTAGGCATTTATAGCTATTAGTGGGTCTTCATAACAAGCTATGTTGTTTGTTTTTAAGTAAGAGGTTGCTTCTCTGACTTTGGGTCCTCCTATAAAACAACCTACAAAAGGTTTTTCTGTTTCTTTACTTTTTTCTAACATTATCTTTGCTACATTTTCTACATCTGTCATCGCTTGAGGAGTAAGTATTACACAAACTCCGTCTACGTTAGGATCAACCACTGCCCTTTCTAAAACTACCATATATCTTTCTGAGGTAGCATCTCCTATTACGTCTACAGGGTTGTAAAGGGCAGCTGTAGGAGGTAGCTTTTCTGCTAAGTATTCGATAGATTCTTTTGACATAGGATATAGTTTTAATCCATTTTTTTCTGCAGTATCTGCAGCGATAATCCCTGGCCCACCTGCGTTGGTCACGATAAGCAGTTTTTCCCCTGAAGGAAACTTTCCGCTTTTAAAAACTTCTGCTACCTCAAAAAGTTCCTTTATTCCTTCTACCCTTATAACTCCAGCCTTTCTAAAAGCTTCTGTAAAGGCTCTGTCTGATCCAGCTAAAGCCCCTGTATGAGAGGAAGCTGCTCTGGCACCAGCTTCGGTTGCACCAGATTTTATGAGGATAACAGGTTTTTTCTTAGCTACTCTTTTTGCTACTTCTATAAAACGTTTTCCGTCTTTAACATCCTCTATATATCCAAGGATAATGTCTGTATCTTCGTCTTCTCCAAAGTACTCCAAAAAGTCTGTTTCGTTTAGGTCAGCTTTGTTACCAAAACTAACAAATTTTCCAAAACCAAAACCACTACCTATAGCCCAATCTATTAAAGCTACCCCTAAGGCTCCAGACTGAGAAAAGAAAGAAACCCTTCCTTTAGGAGGTAGCTCTGGAGCAAAAGTTGCATTTATACCTAACTCTGTATTTATTACCCCTAAACAATTAGGCCCAACCATCCTTATCCCATACTTTTTGATGAGGTCTAAAATCTCCCTTTCAAGTTTGGCTCCCTCTTCTCCAGTTTCTTTAAATCCTGCAGTAATAACAACTACTCCTTTAACCCCAGCTTCTCCGCAATCTTTTATAACCGAAGGTACTACTTTGGCCGGAACTACAATCACAGCTAAATCTATTTTTTCTCCTACTGCAGAAACCGAGGGATAACACTTAAGTCCTAATATTTCTTTGCGTTTTGGGTTTATCGGAAAGAGCTTGCCTGCATAGCCTTGGGTTAAAAGGTTTTTTAGGATAATATGACCGATCTTTTTCTCTTCTTCAGAGGCACCTACCACCGCGATACTCTCAGGTTTAAAGATAAAATCCAGCATCTTATTCCCCTCTTTAAGTTATTTTTTTCACAGTATCTTGCCTCAAAGTTCGCTTTAAAAATAAACCACCTTGGTTTTAAAGTCAACCATGAAAAAATCTTGAATTTTAGAATTAAAAATTTTTTTCTTTTTGAATCTTGTAGTTTCAAAATTTTTTGTTGATTTTTTTTGAATTTCTTTATAGTTTACTTTTTAAATACTTTTTTATATTATCTTGTATAATTTTAAAATATATATTGATATATTGTAGGTCTAAAAAGTCTTTTTGGGGCTGAAGGAAAAAATTTTATAAAAATGGGTAGGAAAAATTAGATGTTATTTTATAATTTTGCCAAGCTTATTGTCTATTGAAAAGGTTTAAAGAAAAAAAAGAAAAAGAGAAATAAAAAAAAGAAAGACCTTGAGATATTTTTCTCTAATTTTTTCAAAAATTTAATAAAATACTAAAAAATTTTGGACTTGACAATAATTTTAAATAGATTTATATGTTGAGCTTAAAAAAGGATTACCAAAAATAATTTCAAAAGGAGGGTAGGTTATGGCTTGGCAGATGGATGTAAATCCTTTAGGTAGTATTGGGTTGTCGGCCTTGGTAGCATCCATTCCCATTTTTTTCCTTTTTTGGGCTTTAGCTTACAAAAGGATGAAGGGGCATTGGGCTGCGTTAGGTGCTGTCCTTATAGCTTTAATAATAGCTGTTATTGTTTATAAGATGCCTGTTAACCTGGCGGTGCTTTCTACTTTTTATGGTTTCCTCTTCGGGCTTTGGCCTGTTTCTTGGATTGTTATCACTGCTATTTATCTTTATAACCTTTCTGTAGAAACGAAGCAGTTTGAAATCATCAAAAACTCTTTAGCTGCGATAAGTAACGACCGAAGGATTCAGGCTATTCTTATAGCTTTTTGTTTCGGAGCGTTTTTAGAGGGTGCGGCTGGATTTGGTACACCGGTTGCTATCTCTGCAGCTATGCTTGCAGGTATTGGATTTAACCCGGTTTATGCCTCTGGTATAGCCCTTTTGGCAAACACTGCACCAGTTGCCTTTGGTGCTATTGGAATCCCTATCGTGGTTGGTGCTCAGGTGTCAGGAGTAGATTTGATGGCTTTGTCTAAGATGGTAGGAAGGCAGCTTCCCTTTTTTAGTGTGCTGATTCCTTTGTATATGTCGGTGGTTATGGCTGGTTGGAAAAAGACTTTAGAAATCTGGCCAGTTCTTCTCGTTGCTGGTGGTTCTTTTGCTATTACACAGTTTTTGGTTTCTAACTATTTAGGTCCATATCTTCCAGATATTTTATCTGCTATCGTAACTATCTTCTGTACAGCTATTTTTGTAAGGATTTGGCATCCTAAGGAGGTTTGGACCTTTGAACATGAAGAAGTGGTAGAAAAGGCTAAACTTCAGTACACTTTAGGACAGGTTTTCAGGGCATGGGCACCTTTTATACTCCTTTCTATTTTTGTTGCTGCTTGGGGTGTTAAGTCAGTTAAAGTAGCTTTAGACCAGATTTTGACCTTAAAATTTCCTATCGTTGGACTTGACAAAGAGGTAATAGACTATGTAGGTAAGCCTAAGGCAGCAGTTTATACCTGGAATATACTTAGCGCCGCAGGAACCTCTATTCTTTTTGCAGCTATTCTTTCTATACCTGTAGTAGGTGCTTCTATTTCTACCGCGATCAGAGTTGCAGGAAAAACCCTTAATTCTCTTAAATGGGCAATCCTTACCATCGGAATTATTTTAGGATTTGCTTATCTTATGAACTATTCTGGTATGGCTATTACCTTGGGATTGGCTTTTGCTTCTACCGGATTTTTATTCCCGCTTTTCTCTGCCTTCCTTGGTTGGTTAGGAGTGTTTATGACTGGTTCTGATACCTCTACCAACGCTCTTTTTGGTAAACTTCAAGAAGTTACTGCAAGACAGATCGGTATAGACCCTGTGCTTACGGTAGCTACCAACTCCTCCGGTGGTGTTATGGGTAAGATGATCTCTCCTCAGTCTATAGCTGTGGCTACCGCAGCAACCGGTCTTAGCGGAAAAGAGGGAGATATTTTTAGATTTACCTTTAAACATTCTGTAATTTTAACTTTCTTGATGGGAATTCTTGCGATGTTACAGGCCTATGTGTTTACTTGGATGATACCTGTCTGGGAAAAGGCGGTAGAGACTGCTAAAGCTGCTTCAGCTGCACAAGCGGCAGTTCAGGAAGGATATAACATACTTATAGCTACCTTTGTAGCTTCGATTTTATTGGTAATCATTTCAAGAATTGTAGGCAAGGGGGCAAATTATGTTAAGTAATGCCTTTATAAATGCCTGTATTTCTCTCTTAGGAGAGGAAAATGTTTTAACCAAAGAATCAGAGCTTATAACCTACAGTTATGATGCTACCCCAGGGATCCCCAGGGAAATTCCTGGGGCGGTACTTTTCCCTCAAACTACAGAGCAGGTACAGGGAATAGTTAAGCTTTGTCGAGAGAATAAAGTACCTATCTATCCAAGAGGGGCAGGGACCTGTTTAAGCGGGGGCCCTGTCCCCTTAAGTAAAGGAGTGGTAATCTCCTTTCAAAGGATGAACAAGATTTTGGAAATAGATACTGACAATCTTACCGCAACGGTGCAACCTGGGGTGGTAGTAGCTACCCTTAATGCAGAGGTGGCTAAGTATGGTTTAATCTATCCTCCAGACCCTGGGTCTATGGCAGTGGCTACCATCGGAGGAACCGTAGCAGAAAACGCAGGTGGTTTAAGAGGTCTTAAGTATGGGGTTACCAAACACTATGTAATGGGTATGGAGGTGGTTCTACCTACTGGAGAGGTGTTTAGATTTGGAGGAAAAACCGTTAAAAACGTCACCGCCTATGATTTTACCGGACTTTTTGTAGGGTCTGAAGGAACCTTGGGTATTATTACCGAGGTAATTTTAAAGCTTATCCCTGCACCTAAGTACAGAAAATCTATGATAGCCTTTTTTGGTACCCTTGAAGATGCAGGGCAAACGGTTACAGACATCATAAGGGCTCACGTTATACCTGCTACTTTAGAGATTATGGATAACATGACCATAAGGACTGTGGAAAATTTTGCTAAAGTAGGTCTCCCTACTGATGCTGCTGCGCTGTTGCTTATAGAGGTTGACGGAAACGGAAAAGATGGGGTAGAGGAAGAGGCAAAGAAGGTAGTAGAGGTAATACAGAAAAATAAAGGAAAATACAAAGTTGCAGAAACAGACCAGGAAAGAGACAACCTCTGGGCAGCAAGGAGGGCAGCCCTTCCGGCTTTAGCTCAGGTAAAGCCAGCTACAGTGTTAGAGGACGCAACGGTTCCCAGGACAAAAATCGTAGATATGCTACGGGCTATTCAAGAAATCGCTAAAAAATACAACCTTACCATAGGAACCTTTGGTCATGCTGGAGACGGAAATCTTCATCCCACCATCTTGGTTGACCCTATGGATAAAGACGAGATGGCAAGACTTGATAAAGCCATAGACGAAATCTTTGAGGCTGCTTTAAAACTTGGAGGAACGCTTTCAGGAGAACATGGAATAGGGGTAGCCAAGAAAAAGTATCTGAAGAATGAAATCGGTAGCTCTGGCATTGAGGTTATGAAACGTCTTAAAAAGGCTCTGGACCCTGATAATATTTTAAATCCTGGAAAATTAGTCCCTATGGAGGATTAAACGGTGGGAAAAAGCATCTTTGAAAACGATGAAGCTTTAAAGAGAGAACTTATAAGATGTATGAAGTGTGGTAACTGCATGGCTGTTTGTCCTGTTTATGGGACTGAGGTAAAGGAAAGTGCAGTTGCCAGAGGTAAGATTGCCTTAGGAGAGGCCTACTTAGAAGGTAAAATTCGCGATAAGGATCTTATGAACCTTATCTATAACTGTTTGGTATGTAAGTCCTGCATGCTTGCCTGCCCTACAGGGGTAAAGTACGATAAAATTATTTTGGCACTAAGACATAAGCTTGCAAAAGATTTAGGTAAACCTTGGGTAAAAAAATTAGCTTTTTGGGCTTTAACTCATCCATCTCTTTTTGATAAGGGGTTAAAAGCTTTTTCTAAAATGCAAGGGTTCTTTTTAGAAAAACGGGGGCCTAAACTTAGGGCCCCAAGGGCTTTCTTGAGAACCCTTGGAAAGAGGTTTGATGAATACTTTGTGCTTCCAGAGTTTGCCTCTAAGTCTTTTAGGGATAGTACACCTGAGGTGGTAGAGGTCTCCAACCCTCAGGCTACAGCTTTATTTTTCACCGGCTGTTCTATAAACTATCTTTATCCAGAAATAGGAGATGATATTCTTTTTGTTTTAAAGAAAAATGCAATAAAAACTTTAATCCCTAAGGGGCAGAACTGTTGTGGTATGCCAGTTATGGTGCACGGAGATATAGAAAAGGCAAAGGAGCTGGCTAAAAACAACTTGGACCTTTTTGAAAGGATAAACCCAGAATATATCATAACAGGATGTGCTTCTTGTGGAAGTGCTCTAAAACACGAATATCCTATGATCTTTGAAGGTGATCAAGAATACGAGACAAAAGCTAAAAAATGGGCTGAAAAGGTATACGATATTACCAGTTTTCTTTTAAAAGTTATCAAGCTTAAAAAGCCAAAGGCAGAGTTAAAGCTTAAGGTAACCTATCATGATCCTTGTCATCTTAAAAAATCTATGAAGGTTTGGGTAGAGCCAAGAGAAATTTTAAAAGCTATTCCAGGGGTTGAGTTGGTCGAGATGAAAAAACCAGATGCCTGTTGTGGAAGCGGTGGTTCTTATCACTTAGCTTACGCAGATACCAGCTTAAAGATACTTCAGTCCAAGATGGAAGACGTAAAAAATACCAAAGCAGAGGTGGTAGCCACAGAATGTCCGGCTTGTATGATGCAGTTAGGAGAAGGTACTCAAAGATATAAGGTTAACGCAAAGGTAAAACATGTAATAAGCCTGCTTGCAGAGGCTTACAGGAGGGAATCATAATGTTTGAACTTTTTAAAGAAAAAGCTTCTGCTTTGATGGCAGAGGTATATTCTTTTAAAAACCGAAAAGAAGCTTTAGAGTTTATAAAAGGATTTATAAAAGAAAACACCTCATCTGAGGACAAAAAATCAGTTGTTTGGTATGATACCTGGTTTTTGGATGGGGAGAGAAAAGAAGACCTTTTAGCAGACCTCCCTCAGATTACCTTTGAATTTACCCCAGAAATAGCAAGTCAAGCTAAAATCGGGATAAACGAAGTAGACGGGGCTATAGCTGAGTCTGGTTCTTTGATAGAGGTTTCTAACCACATACAGAAAAGGTTGGTCTCAAGTTTACCAGAGATTCACATAGCTATCCTTCCTAAAAGCAGGATCTTCCCAGACCTTAAAACCGCCCTTCGTTCTTTTAATTTGACTAATACTCCTTATGTAACCCTAATCAGCGGCCCCAGTAGGACGGCAGACATAGAAAGGGTGTTAACCATAGGGGTTCACGGTCCAGAAAGGGTGATAATTGTTTGCGTTGAAAATTTATAGATTTATTTTGATTTAATTATTGACTTAAAATTATTTATAAAAATAAAAAGGCGGGGTTGTTATTATGCTTAAAGAAGAAATCAAAAAGGCTTTAGAACATCCGGTTATTTCTAAGGCTCTTACGAATTTTTATGAAGCTTATGTAGTTGCTCGAGAAAAGGCTTATACAGGGCTTGATTTTGAGGAGATAAGAAATGAGATAGTTCGGGTAAAAAGCTATGCCGCAGAACATTTTGACGAATTGATAAAAAAATTTACAGAACAAGCCACCAAAAGAGGGGCTAAGGTTTTTTACACCAAAGACCCAAAAGAGGTTATAAACTATGTGTTAGAGGTAGCTAAGGCTCATAACGTAAAAACCATAGTGAAATCAAAATCCATGGCTACTGAAGAGATCCATCTTAACAAACATCTTCAAGAGGCTGGAATAGCGGTTTATGAGACAGATTTAGGGGAGTGGATCATCCAGCTTGCAGGTCAGCGCCCTTCTCACATGGTTTTACCTGCCATTCACCTTACCCGTTATGAGGTTTCAGACATCTTTACAAAAAAGGTAGATGCCGTTGAGCCTGACATAAAAAAGATGGTAAAGTTTGCCAGAAAAAACTTGAGAGACAAATTTCTCAAAGCAGACCTGGGGATTACAGGAGCAAATATTGCTGTAGCAGAGACAGGAAGTATTGTAATTTTTACCAATGAAGGTAACGCAAGGCTGGTTTTAACCCTACCCAAAGTTCATATAGCAGTAGTCGGTATAGAAAAACTGGTAGACAAGCTTGAGGACATAGATCCTATCGTTAAAGCCTTACCAAGAAATGCAACCGCACAACCTATCACCACCTATGTGTCTTTTATCACCGGAAAAAGGGAACACTGGGATGGGACCAAAAAAGAGGTCCACATCATCCTTTTTGATAACGGTCGTTCTGAGATGGCAAAAGACCCTGTTTTTAAAGAGGCCTTACAGTGTATCAGATGCGCTTCCTGTTTAAACGTATGTCCTGTTTTTAGGCTGATAAGTGGTCTTGTTTTCGGAAGGGTTTATACCGGAGGAATCGGAACCATCCTTACCGTCTGGACTGAAGGCCTTAAGGCTACGAAAGATATTCAAAACCTCTGTATCCAGTGTGGCAACTGTGTAAAAATATGTCCAGGCAAGATAAACATCCCTGACCTGATCTTGGAGATAAGGAGAAGGCTTGCCGAAGAAGAGGGGTTGCCTTTAAAGGTAAAGGCTATTTATTCTGTGGTAAACAACCGCAAACTTTTTCATACAGCCTTAAGGATGGCCTCAAAACTACAAAAACCTTTCAAACAAGGGCCTTTTATAAGGCACCTGCCTTTAGCTTTTGCCGAACTTACCCAAGAAAGAAGTCTTCCTGCCATAGCAGACAAACCTTTTAGGGACCAGGTTAAAAAGATAAAACAGCCAGAGGGCAAGGAAAAGGTAGCCTTTTTTGCAGGATGTCTCATAGATTTTGCCTATCCAGAGATAGGAGAGGCCTTGGTTAAGCTACTTAACAGGGCAGGTATTAGAGTAATTTTCCCTCAAGAACAAACCTGTTGTGGGGCACCTGCCCTTTATAACGGCGTTATGGATGTTGCTGCTAACAACATGTTGCAAAACTTAAAGGCTTTAGAACAGGAAAATCCAGATTTTATCCTTTCAGCCTGTCCCACCTGTACTCTGGTTTTAAAGAAGAAAGGCTTGTTGGCCCTAAGGAATCAAAAAGTTTCTCCGGAGCTTATCGCAAAGGCAGAAAAAATGGCAGAAAAAGTGATAGATGCTTCATATTTTATCCATAAGCTTATCAAGGAAGGTAGAATCACCTTTAGTAAGCCTTTAGAAGAGGAATTCACCTATCATGATCCATGTCATCTAAAGCGTTCGTTAAACATCTGGCAAGAGCCAAGGGAATCTTTACAAAAAGCAGGGCTTAAGCTCAAAGAGATGTTTGAGTCAGATATATGCTGTGGTATGGGAGGTTCTTATTCTTTAAAATTTCCAGAGATCTCGGTAAAAATCCTTGAAAGAAAACTGAAAAACATACAGGATACAGGGGCAAATCTTGTATGTACTGACTGCCCTGGATGTATCATGCAGATAAGGGGTGGGGCTGATAAAAAAGGGTTAGCCTTTAAGGTAAAACATTCATTAGAAGTTCTTGCAGAGAGGTTGTAAACCATGGAAATTATAAAAGAATACAGAGTAAAGAGAATTTTTCAGGGAAGGGTTCCCAAAGGAGAGGATCTTTTCAGGTGGTTAACCCAAAAAGTTAACGAATTGGGTATTAAAGCCGGTATGGTTTCAGGGATTGGGGCTGTAACCAGGGCTACGATAGGATACTATGACCAAATAAAAAGGGAATATGTGATAAAAAGTTTTGAACAACCTATGGAGGTTCTAAGTCTAAAAGGAAACGTTTCAGTTAAAGACGGAACCTCTTTTGTGCATCTTCACGTAGTTTTAGGTAAAGAAGATTTTACTGTCGTCGGAGGTCATCTTTTTGAAGGTTCTGAGGTGTTTGCCTTTGAGTTTGAGATCGTAGAGTTTGAAGGAGAGGCTTTTCAAAGAGGTTTTGACGAGCTAACAGGTTTGTATCTCTGGCAACCTTAATTTTTGATATTTCAGGTCAGAGGCCCTTCATGGCACCTCTGACCTGAATAAGTTTTTAAATTTTTACCAAGATGTTTGATGGCACGTTCTTTACTGAAGCTACTCCAGTTAACAACATGGTTTGAATAAGTTCGTTTTTTATTTTATCAAAGTAGATCTTAAGACCTTCTCTCATCCCACCAAAAACAGCTATGACAACAGGTCTCCCTATAAGCACCGCATCAGCCCCAAGGGCAAGTAGTTTTAACACATCTGCCCCACTTCTTACCCCACCGTCTGCGATGATGGTCATTTTCCCTTTAAACCTTGCGGTGATTTCTGGCAAAACATCAGCCACTCCTGGTGTATGGTCTAAAACCCTTCCTCCATGGTTAGAAACCACTATACACGAAACCCCACAGTTATAAGCAATCTCAGCATCTTTTACTGTCATGATACCTTTGAGTACAAAGGGTAAAGAGGTAGCTTTTACCAACTCTTCGATTTCCTTAGGAGTTTTAGGGTTTACAGGTTGTCCTTTTAAAGCCATGGTAATAAGCCCTGCACCGTCTATGTCTACCCCAACTGCTAAAGCGCCTGCTTCTTCTGCCATACGGATCCTTTTGATTATTTCTTCTTGAGACCTTGGTTTGATGATAGGGATACCTTTGCCATCAAACTTTTTAATGGCATTTATACCACTTGAATACATCAACGGGTCTGCACCATCTCCTGTCCATCCGATGGTTCCAGCCATAAGAGACCCAGCTATAACCTCTTCGGTATAAACATCTTCGGTGATAGCACCTCCCATGTTATAGGTAGTCCCGGTTATAGGTGCTGCCATAACAGGAAGGGTTAAGGTTTGACCAAATAATTCCGTTTCGGTAGAAGGGGTTTTAACCTCGTGAATTGCAGTAAGGTTAAATTTATAACGGTTTAAGGCCTCTAAATTAGCCTTAAAGGCAGACCCAGTTCCAAGTCCACCCATCCCAGGCACCTCACCTGCACAGGCAACTCCATTACACACCGGACAAACCCTGCAAAATCCTTTTAGTTTTTCTTTAGCATTCTTTTTCACCTCTTCCCAAGTCATACCAAGCCCCCTCTTTATAAATTTGTAGTAAAGTACTTACTTACTAATGTTATCAGGTCTATACCGTTTTTCAAGCCTTATAAAAATAGTTTTTTTACCTTTTGTAAAATTTACCAGCAAATTTTTGTAAACATTACAAAAGACAAGCTTTTTTATCGTTAAAAGAAGTCCAGTTCTCAAAGATTTTTGAGGATTTTGGAAGAGCGATAAACAGGCACGGATTTTGTTAAATGATTAATAAAACTACAAAACAAAACCAGGAGGTGTGGTATGAACATCAAGAAGACCTTAGCGTTGGCGTTAGGATTGGGTACTCTTTTAACCGGGCCAGTTTTTGCTTACAAGGGGATGGGACCTCAGGGGATGGGGCGTCCTATGGCTCCACCGGTTGATCAAGCTAAGTTACAGGAATTCTGCAAGGAAGTACAACCTCTCTATCAAAGAGAGGCTCAATTAAGGGCAGAGGCTCGTTCTCTTATTCTTCAGCCAAACCCTAATTGGGATACTATTCTTGCAAAAGAACAAGAACTTGCTAAAATCCGTGTAGAAATAATGAAGAAAGGACACGAGAAAGGATTGCCACTTGGTAAGCATGGTCACTGGAGAAGGTACTGCGGTTGGTAAGATGAAGGTTAAGTCCCGGGCTTTTGGCCCGGGTTTTTGGATATTCTTAAGTTTCTTTTTGATACTTATTCTAACTCCCTCTTTAAATGCTCATCAATTTAAGTTTTTTCAAGAACTTCCCTATGACCCAAATTTGGAGATTACTTTTAAAGGTAAGATTTTGTCTGTTTATCTTCCTCCCAGAGGATTAGCCTCTCTTGAAGTAGAAAGAGAAGGTAAAGCCTATACGGTTTTTTTGTGTCCAGTCCATTATTATCGTTTCCTAAATCCTGATTTTAGCGCAGGGCATCAGGTAGAGGTTACTGGGGCTAAAACCTATTTTCCTAAGTATGGCATCATTTTTATGGCAAGACATGTTAAAAACTTAACCACAGGTAAACTATATCTTTTTAGAAGTCCTGTAGCACCTTACAAACCGGTGTGGGAATAAATTATTCTTTCAAGCCTAAGTCTTTTAGTTTGTTATAAAGGGTCTTAAGGGATATCCCAAGAAGTTTGGCTGCTTCAGGTTTGTTTCCCTTAGTAAGTTCAAGGGCTTTAAGTATGGCTTTTTTCTCTAAGTTTTTAATCTGTAAGTCATCTTTTAGGGTCGTCTTGTCTTGAAACAGGTCCTTTGCTTTAAAGGGGATTTCTACTTCTATCATGTCTCCTTTACTAAGTATCACTGCCCTTTCAAGAATGTTCTCAAGTTCTCTTATGTTTCCTGGGAAAGAGTAGTTTTCAAGTTTTTCCCAGGAAGATGGACTTAGTGGTTTTAAAGGTTTCCCCAGCTTCTGACAGATTTTTTCTAAGAGATATTGGACGATGGTTTTTAGATGTTTTTTCCTATCCCTAAGTGGAGGAAGATAAAAAGAAAAAACGTTAATCCTGTAAAATAGGTCTTCTCGAAAAATCCCTTCAGCTACAAGTTTTTCTAAGTCTTTGTTGGTGGCTACGATAAATCTTGCGTCTGTTTTCAGGGTTTCAAGGCCTCCTAATCTTTCAAAGGCTTTATCTTGAAGCACTCTTAAGAATTTAGCCTGCACGGTAAGGCTCATCTCCGAGATTTCGTCAAGAAAAAGGGTGCCTTCTCTTGCGAGTTCAAACTTACCAGGTTTAGTCTTTATAGCACCGGTAAAAGCCCCTTTTTCATAGCCAAAAAGTTCAGCTTCTACTAAATTTTCAGGCAAAGCAGCACAGTTTATTTCTACAAAAGGCCCTTTTCTTCCGCTTAAAACATGAATTATCTTGGCGATTAAACTTTTCCCGGTGCCTGTTTCTCCTAAGAGGCAGACGGTGGCATCTGTAGGGGCAATTTCGATCAGCCTTTCATAAAGGTCCTCCATCCCTGCAAAAACAACCTCAAGTGGGGGCAAATCTGCTGGATAAAAGGAGGGGGATTTTTTAAATTTTTTAAGGTATAGTTTTAATTTAGCTAAAAGTTCTTCTGGGGAAGAAAGAGGCTTGGTAAGGTAATCCACAGCTCCTGCTTTCATGGCCTCAACCGCTGAAGGGATGGTGCCAAAAGCTGTAATAACAAGAAAAACCGTTTCCGGAAGGATTTTTTTAGCTTTTTTGATAAAAGTGATGCCGTCAAGACCTGGCATTTTAAGGTCGGTGATTACGATATCTGGATTGAGTTCAGGAAGGTGAAACAAAGCAGTTTCGGGGTTATGAAAAACCCAAACTTTATAGTTTTCCTCCTGAAAGGTCATCTCTAAGAAACTTGCAAAGGAGGTATCGTCTTCTACGATAACTATCGAGGGATTTTTATCCATACCTCTGTCCCAGAAGAAGGTTCTGATTTAAGCTCAATCCTGCAATTTAGTTCCTCACATAGGTTTTTGACTATAGTCAAACCAAGGCCCATGCCTTTGGCTTTTGTGGTAAAAAAGGGTTCCCAAATTTTAGGTATCAACTCTTGAGGAATCCCTTTTCCAAAATCTTTTATGTAAATAATATAAAAAGTCTTTTCAGAAATTAAACCTAAATCCACCCTTAAGTTGCCTGCCTCTTGAGAGGCTTGCCAGGCATTTTCCAAAAGGTTTATCAGTATCTCTTTTAGTTTATCTTGGTCAGAAACTACCATAAAGTTTTTTCCCTCAAGAGTTACTCTCAAGTCTGCCTCAGGATAAAGAAGTTTAAAGGTTTCGATAACCTCTGTTAAGAGGCTGTATAAGTCAAAAGAAGAAAAATTTGGCTTTTGGGGATGGGTATAAGAATTTAGGGTTTGTAAAAGTTTCTCCATCCTTAAGGTTTCTTTTAGGATAAGATTAAGGGCCTTTTGGGTCTTTTCTTCTGGAGTTTTTTTAAGAATTAACTGGGTAAAACCCTTTATACTGGCTAAAGGATTTTTCATCTCATGAGCAAGGACCTGAGAGATAAACTTCCATCTCTCAAGGTCTTCGATCCTCTGTATCAACCTTTCAGACCGTTTAAAAAACCAAAAACCAATGACCCCTAATCCAAAGAACCCTAACCCAAGAAAAAACTCTAAATAAACATGCTTTTTAGCATAACCTAAAATTTCCTCTACGGGAAATATGTGGAGTGCTACCCTCAGGACCGCCTGTTGCTTTTCTGTTTTTAATAGATTTTCGTAAACAAACAACTTTTCTTCAGTAAGAGTAGTTTGATAAAAACTTCGAGGAAAGGTAACATTAAAGGAAACCCTATCTTGAATCTTTGTCCCTATAAGCTCTGGGTTAGAATGAAGTAATATTTTACCCTCTGTATCATAGATCGCTACATAAGCCACTCCCTCCCATTCTTCTCCTAAAAGAAGCCAAGCAAAAAAGTTTTTTTCCTTTTTTATCAGGTCTAAACCAAAGTTTTTGATCAGACTTTTAAGGGTAATTTCTACCCCTATGGCCTGAAGTTTTAACCCTGTATCTAAAGTCTTACGGATGTTTTGATAGTTAGAGACTGCAGCAAGAATGAAAAAAACTCCGGCTAACAGAGAGATCCCTAAAAACATAAAAGGTAAGAGAGGTTTTTTTAAATAAATTTTCATTTTGTCTTTTTGGGAGGTCATATTTTTAGCTTAATCTAAAATCTTAAAATGTAAAATCAAGGGCATAACCCATAAAAGGATCTTCTTAGGGTTGACAAACCAAGAAAAAGAGGAATTTTAGTATAAAACTTAAGAGGGTTGGAGACGATGCATCACCATCATCATGGCCATGATGAAAAAACTGAGATTAGAGGGAAAAATCTCTTTTACGTAGCCCTTTTAAACCTTTTGATAACTGTTTTTGAGTTTATCGGTGGCTTGGTTTCAGGAAGTATGGCTCTTTTGTCTGATGCCTTTCATAATTTAGGTGATGTAATGTCTGTGGTGATTACCTATTTTGCCCATAAGATTTCTTTAAGAAATCCTAACGAGAGAAAGACCTTTGGTTATAAACGCATAACCATTTTAGCAAGTCTTTTTAACTCGGTTACGCTGTTAATAATATGTTTTTTCCTGATTAAGGAGTCTATCGAAAGACTGGTTACCCCATCTCTTATAGACGTTAAAACCGTGTTTGTGGTAGGAAGTATAGGGTTTTTAGGTAATCTTTTGAGTTTGAAATTTTTAAAAGGTTCTGCCAAAGAAGACCTAAACGTAAAAAGTGCTTATCTCCACATGTTAGGAGATGCTTTATCCTCTTTGACTGTGATAGCAGGGGCAGTTTTTATTTATTATTTTGGGTGGTTAAGAGTTGATCCGGTTATCAGTATAATAATAGCCTTTTATATTGCTAAAGAGAGTTTAGAGGTTTTGTTAAAGTCAGTTGACATCATCATGCAAGCAACCCCTTTTCATGTCGAAATCCCTAAGATAGTAGAGGGACTGTTGAAAATTCAAGATATACAAGATGTCCATCATATACATGTGTGGAGTCTTGACGATAAAACCCATTTTTTTGAGGGCCATGTTAACCTAAAGTCTGACATGAACATAAGTGAAACGGCAAAAGTTTTGCAAAGCATCCAAGAGGAGTTAAAAAAGTTTGATATTCATCATATAACCATACAGTTTGAATATCAGGGAGTATGCCCAGAATGTGAGGTGTTTCATAATAACTTTTTAAAAAGGGACAAAGATGGTTAGTAGAAGTATAGTAGACCTGCCTTTGCATGGAGGGAAATGCCCTCCCTGGCTTTTTGAAAGGATGGTAAGGTTAAGCAGGGCTATTTTATTGCTTGTGTATCAGGAGTTTGGGGCTAAGGAATTGATCAAAAGGTTGTCTGACCCTTTTTGGTTTCAGGCTTTAGGTTGTTTGCTTGGTTTTGACTGGCATTCCTCAGGCCTCACCACAACCGTTGGTGGTGCTATAAAAGAGGCTTTGAAACCCTATTTTAACGACTTAGGAATCTATGTTTGCGGAGGAAAAGGTAAGAGGGCTTTAAACACCCCTCAGGAAATTATCTTCTGGGGAGAAAAACAGGGACTTCCTAAACAAGCCTATAAGTTTGTAACCTTAAGCAGACTTACCGCAAGGATAGACAACAACGCCATCCAAGATGGCTTTCAACTTTATTTTCATCTTTTTCTGTTCTCCAAAGATGGCCAATGGGGGGTAATACAACAAGGTATGGATGAAAAAACTGCCTATGCAAGACGGTATCAATGGTATAGCGAAAAGGTGTTAGACCTTTGCGAAAACCCCCATACAGGAATTGTTTCTTCTGTCAAAAAAGAAAACGTACTTAATCTGGTGGCTAAGGAAAGTAAACCTGTACAAAATTCGTTGGTAAGGTTGCTAACAGAAGACCTAAGTTTAGTTATAAAGGAGTTAACTCCGAAGGTGCATCTTATATTTAAAGAGGACCATACCTTAACCCTCAAAGACCTATCGGTTAAATCCTTGAAGAAAGTTTGGGAAAAGGTTTATGAAAACCCTCCGTCTGATTTTCAGTCATTACTGTTAACCGAAGGTATGGGGGCCAAAACCTTAAGAGCTCTTACCTTAGCTTCAGAGCTTATCTATGAGGTTAAGGCCTCAAGAGAAGATCCGGTAGTTTATAGTTATGCCCACGGAGGCAAAGACGGACATCCCTATAGACTAAACAGAAAACTTTATGATACGACCATCCAGGAGTTAGAAGAAATACTAAGAAAAGCAAAGTTAGGAGAAACAGAAAAGCTAAGTTTGTTTAAAAGGCTTCCTAAAATTTTTAACATAGGATAAAAGTGTATTGCTCTTGTTTCTCCTTCAGGAAGGTTTATATTTTGGGTAAAGTTTATCCATAGGTGGGGTTGATGATTAAAGGGTTTATCGGTACAAGCCTGGTAGATTATCCGGGGAAGATCTCTTCGGTGATTTTTACCTATGGGTGTAACTATAGATGTCCCTTCTGTTATAATGTTGATTTGGTCCTGCCTGAAAGGTATAAAAAGTTAAAAAACCTTTCTGAAGACTGGGTTATAGAGGAGTTAAAAAGGAGAAAGGGCTTTATTAAAGGGGTGGTGATTACCGGAGGAGAGCCTACCCTTTGGGGAAAAAGGCTTGTCAGTTTTATAGAAGAAGTTCGCTCTCAAACCGGGCTTCCTGTTAAGCTTGATACCAACGGTAGCTCTCCAGAGCTGGTAGAAGAATTGGTAATTTCTGGCTTGGTAGATTTTTTTGCCATAGACTTTAAGACTTCCCCTGATAGATATGCTGAACTCGGAGGGGATTTTGCTCTGGTTGAGCAAACTTTTAGGGTTTTAAAAAACATCGCAGATAGGGTAGAGATAAGAGTTACCATGTATCCTCCCCTTTTAACAGAAAAAGACTTAGAAAAGATGGTTCCTTATCTTGCGTGGTTTAAGAGAATAGCCCTGCAGAAGTTTGTCCCGGAAAACACGTTAAAAAAAGACCTGGTGGGGGAGGTAAACCCAGAATTTTACCACAGAGTAGATGCTTATTTAAAAGAAAGATTGCCAGAGGTTTCTATAGTAAAGAGATATTAGATGGTTTTAAAAGGTTTTTATGTGATAACCGACGAGGTTTTGACCCCTTATCAAGACGGAGAAATCTTTCGAATGGTTGAAAAGGCGTTAAAAGGAGGGGCTAAGTTTGTTCAACTAAGAGATAAAAACTCAGATTTAGAGGTTTTAACAAACATAGCCATAGAACTAAAGAAGCTTTGCCACAGGTTTGGTGCTTATTTTATCGTTAACGACAGGGTAGATTTGGCAGCCAAAGTGCTGGCAGACGGGGTGCATGTAGGTAAAGACGATCAGCCTCTTAGCCAGGTTAAAGAGATTTTTAAAGGCCCTATCATCGGGGTTTCCTGTTATGGAGACTTGAGAAGAGCCATGGAGGCAGAAAAACAGGGAGCCACTTATGTGGCCTTTGGGAGTTTTTACCCCTCTCCTACCAAACCGAACTCAACCGTAGTAGATAAAACCTTGATCCCTCTTGCTAAAAAGACTCTAAAAATTCCTGTATGTGCTATAGGTGGCATAACCTTAGAGCGAGCAAAGGAGCTTGTCCAATTAGGGGCAGACATGGTAGCTGTTATAAGCGACCTATGGAAGGATAACGACATAGAAGGAAAAGCAAGAGCCTATGCTAAACTTTTTGAATAAGGGGTTAAGGAGTAGGGTCTAAGTCAAGCCCTAAAAATTGAGCTAACTCTTCTTTAGACTTGGTTAAGTCCTTTTTTTCGAGGATAGAGAGTTTTTCTCCTAAAGTTTTAACCTTTTCTAAACCCTCAAGGTGTTTAAGTATTTCTCCCTTTTTATCAATCCCTCTTAAAAAAATTCCTCCTATATATTCTCCGTCTATGGTATCAAGCACGTATTTAAAACTTCTTACTAAACATTCAAAGACTTTTTTGCCTTTGGTTGCACCTAAAGCAAGAAGGATACCTTTTGGTTTTTGAGAGGGAGGTGGAGCTTTAAGAAGATATTTAGAGACCCAGAAGGCTTGAAATCTTTCGAAAAAGGCCTGCAAAAAAGAAGGATGGGAATAAAAGAAGATAGGGGTTGCTACCACCAGAAAGTTAGCCTTAAGAATTTTAGGGTAAACTTCGGTTAGGTCATCTTTTAGAATACACGTTCCGTCTTTTTCACAACCTTCGCATTCAACACAAGGGGAGAAATTAAGTTCCGTAAGTTTTATCTTTTCAGTTTTTATTTTTTGGTGATTAAGGGTAGAGAGGAAGGCATCAAGGAAAATTTCAGAATTGCCCTGACTTCTTGGGCTTGAGTGAATGGCTAAAAGTTGCATCTATTTGGTGAGGGTTTTTTTGATAACAGAAAAGACCTGGGTAAAAACCTCTTCAAAGGTAGCAGGGGAGCAGCGTCCCATTTCGATAAATTTGATGACGATTTCTTTGGTGGTTTTGAGGGTGATTTCCTCTAAAGGAGAAAGTTTAAAGTTTTCGGTAGGTTTATTTTTGTTTTCCAGATTAACTATTTTACCTGTGCTCATTTACCTCACCTTTAAAGGAATTTAAAAAATAATCATAGCCTAAATTAAATAAATTGCAAGAACCACAGGCGGCATTCTCTAAGTCCATTGTTTAGGACGGTTGTTTATCCAGACACAAGCCTTTAACATCCCAATCCCTTTTGAAGTAGGGCAGGTTTCTACAGTAAGGTATTTTGAGATTAATAATCTATGTTTTGTCAATTGTCGCAATCCCTTTTGAAGTAGGGCAGGTTTCTACAAAAACACAAATCTGAAAATGATTTCCACGTCACGGTCGCAATCCCTTTTGAAGTAGGGCAGGTTTCTACTCTTACCCCTTGAAACCCTGATAAAATCTAACTTTTTAAAGTTTAGTATAAAACTAAATTTTTAAAAATGACCCCTTGAAACCTTGATGAAATCTATGCTTGAGAGTCAGGGATAACAAAAATTTCTTACATAAAATCAATAACTTACAAAGATACTTTCGGGCAGGTTTGATTGCAAATGAGACTCAATAAAATACCTCTAAAAATACCCTTCTCTATATCGCATCAAATCTTGCTTGTAGGGAGGGGTAAAAATTATCCATTTATTTGCTAAATATATGTACACACACCCTTGAAAAGGGTATATCATCCCCTTAAAAAACTAACAACTTAACTTCCACCCCTGCCCCGTAGCCTATTCACTTGTCAAAGACATAATAACCACTTATTAATTATATAATATATAAAAATTTTTATAAGACAACCCTTAAAAAGACAAAAATTTTTGAGTTCAGTTAGATTTTTCTTGTAAAAGCCTAAAATTGTAGTATCTTTTTAATTTAGATTGAAAATCAATTTTGATAAAAGGTAGGTTGAAATGACAAACGAGATAGCACAAAAGTTAACCAAGGTAAGGGCTTGTTTTGAGAGATGGGGGGTTGATGGTTTTCTTTTTTCTTCTCAGGCCAACGTGTTTTATCTTTCTCACTTTAGGTCAACCAATGCCTATGTTTTGATAACAGGGGATAACGTCTGTTTTCTGACAGATTCTCGTTATATTGAAAAGGCTAAAAAAGAGCTTGCCTCCTGGGAGGTAGTTGAGATTAAGGGAGATACGATAGGGTTTCTTAAGAAGTTTATTCAGAAGGCAGGGGTTAAGCGATTAGGTTTTGAAAAGGATAAGGTAAGCTGTGCTTTTAAGGAAAAGCTTAGAAGTAATAAATTCAAACTGGTGGGGGTGGTTGACCCCCTTGGTTTGATAAGAATGATTAAATCTAAAGAAGAAATCGAGGTTTTAAAAGAAGGGGTTAAAAAGACTGACAAGGTTTTTAACAAGGTTTTACAGGAGATAGAAAGATCTTTTGCAGAAGGTTATCCCATTTCAGAGCTTAAGATAAGAGGTTTTTTAGTGTCGCAGATGTTTATTGTAGGAGGAAGGGGAGAAAGTTTTCCTGCTATAGTTGCCTTTGGAAAAAATAGTTCTGTTCCTCATTGGGAGACTTCAGAAGCTCTTATCGAAAGAAATGGGGTGTTGCTTTTAGACTTTGGGATGGTGTGGAAAGGTTATGCTACTGACTTTACCCGCACGATATATCTTGGGGATCCTCCTGCTGAGTTTGTTAAACTTTACAACATCCTTAAAGATGCGTGGTTTTTAGGTTTTGAAAAGGTAAAGGTTGGAGAAAAGGTTAGTGAGATAGACCGCACCATAAGAGAATTTCTTGCTAAAAAGGACCTTGCTAAGTATTTTATCCATGCTACAGGACATGGGATAGGGGTTGAGGTGCACGAAGCACCAAGGGTGATTTACACGGTAGATCCAAACCTAAGGATCGAAGAAGGCATGGTTTTTACGATTGAACCAGGGCTTTATTTTCCGGATAACTTTGGGATAAGGCTTGAAAATATGGTGTTTGTAGAGGGGGGGGGAGGCGAGATCGTTTCTGAGGCCTCTTTAGATTTAATAACGCTTTAAAATACAGGGGGAAATGGATGAAAACCATCAAGGTGGCTTTGATAGGTAATCCTAACGTAGGCAAAACAAGTATTTTAAACCATTTGGTAGGGGCAAATCTTAAGATAGGAAACTGGGCTGGGGTTACTGTTGAAAAGAAAGAGGGAAAAACCTTTTTTCAGGATTATGAGGTCTATTTTGTAGACCTTCCAGGAGTTTATACTCTGGAAGAGGTGGTGTCTGAAGACGAAAAGGTAGCCTTAGATTTTTTGCTTTCTGGTGACTATGACGTAATCCTTAACGTGATAGAAACCCCAAGGATAGAAAGGGACCTCTATCTTACCTGTCAGCTTTTGGACCTCGGCAAACCTATGGTGTTAGCTTTAAACATGATAGATGAGGCTCAAAAAATAGGGATTTCTATAGATGTAGAGAGGTTGGCAGAACTTTTAAAGGTTAGGGTGGTAAAAACTGTAGGTAGAACTGGAGAAGGGGTAAAAGAACTTTTGCCTGCGGTGGTTGAGGCTTATGAGAAACAGACTATACCGTTTCAGATCTCTTATCCCCCTGAGTTAGAGGAGAAGGTTAAGGCGTTTAGAGAGTCTACGGGAGAAAACTTGAGTAAATTTGAAACACTACGTTTACTTGAAAGTGAGGCCCAAGAGTTAAGCAGGATTATAAAAGAAAAACGGCTTAGTTTTACCAGAGGAGTAGCTAACGAGGTAGTTAAACGCAAACTTATCCCAAAGGAAAGTCTTACTGAAACGTTAGACAGATTTTTATTGCATCCTTTTTTTGGTTTTTTATCTTTTGGCTTTATCATGTATTTATTCTTTAAAACCTCGTTTGATTTCTCTAAACCTATCATAGACTGGATAGATGGTTTTTTGCAGGAGTTTTTGGCACCTTTTTGTGCTCAGGTTTTAGAAGATTTAGGTGTTTCTGAGTTTTTAAGAAGTTTTATAGCAAACGCGGTTTTTGGTGGGGTAGGAGTGGTGCTTTCCTTCTTACCTTTAATTGCGGTTATGTACTTTTTCTTAACCCTTCTTGAAACCTCAGGCTATCTCCCAAGGGTTTCTTTTTTGATGGACAGATTTACCCATAAGATAGGGTTGCATGGCCAAAGTGTAATCCCTCTTATCCTTGGACTTGGTTGTAACGTCCCTGCTATACTTGCTACAAGGACTTTTCAAGAAACTAAAGATAAACTTTTAGTCATAGCTATGGTGCCTTTTATTTCTTGCCCTGCAAGGCTGGTGGTTTTTTCTTTCTTTGCTTTTGTGTTCTTTCAAAACCCTGTAGCGGTTATCTTGGGATTGTATTTCTTAGGGATTATTTTTTCCGTGTTGACAGGGGTCCTTTTGAGAAAGACCTTATTAAAGAAGGAACTATCTCACTTTGTGATGGACCTTCCTCCTTACAGGATGCCTGCGTGGAAGACAGTCTTTAACATCACCAAGGTTTATATCAAAGATTTCCTCTATAGGGCAGGGACGGTGATCTTTGGGGTTTCAGTTTTGGTATGGTTGCTTTTAAACCTTCCGATAGGTGAGAAAAACATAGAAAATACCTATGCTGCTAAGCTTGGTAAAGCCTTGAGTTATGTTCTTTCTCCTGTCGGGCTTGGAGATTGGAGGATTAGCACCTCTCTTGTCTCAGGTTTTTTAGCAAGAGAGGCTATTTTAAGTAACTTAGGGGTTATCGTGTCTGAAGAGAAAGAAGATGGTTTAGAAAAGATAGACCCAAAGGAAAAAGCCAAAGAGGAGTTCTTTAAACTGGGAGAGGCTTTGAAACAGAGTTTTACCTCTTTGTTTAGTTTTTTCCCTGTTTCTTTTTCTGTAGAAGAGGAAGAAGGCTCTTTGAAAGAAAAAATAAAGGGACTTATGAATTTTAAACAGGCTCTGTCGTTGCTGGTCTTTGTGCTGATCTATAATTCCTGCGCTGCTACTGTTATTACGATGGCAAGAGAGGGTAATGTGAGGTTTGCGTTGGGTTTCTTGGTGTATAGTTTTGTTTTGGCCTGGGTGCTTGCTTTTCTTGTTTTCAGGTTGGTTTAAAATAATTCATCTTATGTTAAAATGCATAAGAACACTCTTGGGGAGGAAGACTTAAATGCGAGTTTTAGTGATAGGGGCTGTAGCTTGTGGGACGAGAGCTGCCTGCAGGCTTAAGAGGTTGCGTCCAGATGCAGAAATCCTGATGATAGACCAGGATCAGTACATCTCCTATGGTGGTTGCGGTATGCCCTATTATCTTACTGGAGATGTATCTCACATAGATGAATTAAGAAGAACTACCTTTCATGCTATAAGAGACGAAAGGTTTTTTAAAGAAGCTAAAGGCATAGAGGTCTTAACAAGGGTTAAGGCAGAAGAGATAGACAGGAGAAAAAAGACGGTAAAAGTTAGATGGTTAGACACAGGTAAGATCGAAGAGATAGGTTATGACAAACTGGTGCTTGCTACCGGCACTAAACCAAAGGTTCCTCCTATTCCTGGGGTTGACCTTGAGGGGGTGCATACCCTTTCTAATCTCCATGATGCTATCAGGATTAAAGAAAAACTTGTTAAGGGAGAGGTTAAAAACCCTCTGGTTATAGGGGCTGGTTTTATAGGGCTTGAGGTAGTAGAGGCTTTTGGAGAGTCCTGGGGGCTTCCTGTAACCCTTTTAGAATACTTTCCTCAGGTGTTGCCAAGGCTTATCGATCCTGTGCTTTCAAGGATTGTAGAAAATCACTTGAGGAAAAAGGGGGTTAAGGTAGTTTTAAATGCCAGGATTAAAGAAATCGTAGGGGGAAACGGGAAGGTAGTAGGGGTCAGGACAGAAGATGGGTTTTATCCTGCAGACCTGGTTCTCTTAGCTACAGGAGTCATCCCTAACACTGACCTTGCTAAACAGGCAGGTCTTCTGGTCTCTCCTCTTACCGGTGGGATCGTGGTTAACGAAAGGATGCAAACCTCAGACCCAGATATATATGCAGGTGGAGACTGCGTAGAGGTAGTCCATTTGATAACCGGTAAGAGGATGCTCATGCCCCAAGGTTCTTTGGCTAACAAACAAGGAAGGGTTATAGGCACTAATCTTGCAGGAGGATATGCCAGGTTTAAAGGCACCATCGGTGCTTTTATTTTAAAGTGTTTTGATATGTCTATAGGTGGCTGTGGGATTAGTTTAGGGGTAGCTAAAGCAGAGGGGTTTAGAGATGCAACCTATGCCCTTAACATCCAGCACGAAAGGGCTCATTTCTTTTCTATAGGCTGTTCCTACTATAACTTAGTGTTTGATAAAAGGACAGGTAAGGTTTTGGGTTTTCAGTCTGTAGGGCCCTATACTGATGGTACTTTGGCAAGGGTGCATGCTATGTCTACCTTGCTTTTACAAAAGCCTTCGGTTGCAGATTTAGTAGAGCTTGAGTTGGCCTATTCACCACCTTTTAACACAGCCCTTGACCCGATTAACGTTGTGGGACATGTGGCAGAAAATTTGATTTTTGAAAGGTTTAAACCGATAGAGTGGGAGGAGGTTTTAAGAAGATTAAGGGAAAGGGACCGAGATTTGTTGATAGTAGACGTAAGAACCCCAGAAGAAGCCAAAGAGATGGTACAGAGGTATCCCAACTGGATTAACCTTCCCTATCAAGGAGCAAAGGAAGCGATAAAAACCCTTCCCAAGGATAAGGACTTAGTGGTGGTTTGCAGTGTGGGAACAAGGTCTTATGAGGTGGTCCGCTGGTTAAAGGCCGAAGGTTATGACAGGGTGTTTATGCCTATGGGTGGGGTTGTGCTTGCTAAATCCTGGGGAGAAGATGTTAGATGAAGCTGCAGGCAGTAAGAGGTTTTAAAGATTGGTTGCCTGAAGATTTCGTAAAGTATGAATATTTGATAGAAAAGGCACGGCTATGGTGTAAGCTGTTTAATTTTAAAGAGATTAAAATTCCTATACTTGAAAAAACAGAGCTTTTTGTAAGGTCCATAGGAGAGGTCACCGATATCGTTCAAAAGGAAACCTATTCTTTTGAAGATAGAAACAAAGACTGGTTGACCTTACGTCCTGAGGCTACAGCAGGGATCTGTCGGATGGTTATAGAGCATGGTTTGTATGTAAGGCCTAAGCCTCTGAAGTTTTTTACCATAGGCCCGATGTTTCGTCACGAACGCCCTCAAAAGGGAAGATTAAGGGAGTTTTTTCAGATAGACCTTGAGGTTTTTTCAGAGTTGAATCCTTATTTAGAGGCAGAAGTTATCTTTCTTGCCTTAAAGATTTTAAGAAGTCCTTTGTCTGAAGAATCTGATCAGCTCTATGCTTTAGAATTAAATACCCTCGGTTGTCCTGAGTGTAGACCTAAATATCGGGAGGCACTGTTATCCTTTCTTAGAGAGCATAAAGATGAGGTTTGCGAGACCTGTAAGGAGAGGATCGAGAGAAATCCTTTAAGGGTGCTTGATTGTAAAAATGAAGGCTGTAAAAAGGTCGTTTCAGGAAGTCCTTTGATTACAGATTTCTTATGCGAAGACTGTAGATCACACTTTCAGGAGCTTAAGGAGGCCTTGGAATCCTTAGACATCGAGTTTTCTCTAAACCCAAGGTTGGTAAGGGGTTTAGACTATTATGTGAGGACTATCTTTGAGATTAAGGCTAAAGGTTTAGGGGCTCAGGATACGGTGTGTGCTGGCGGTAGATATGATTATCTCGTTAAAGAACTTGGTGGACCGGAGTTGCCGGCTATAGGGTTTGCTATAGGTCTTGAAAGATGGGCTATTTCACTTTTCGGAGACGAAGAAAATAAGGGGCTTATTGACCCTAATACACTTACAGAAAAACTTTGCCCTGACCTTTATCTGGTGTTCTTGGGTAAACCTTTGATAAAACAAGGAGTAATCCTTTCTCAGAGGTTTAGAGAAAAAGGGCTAAGATGTGAGACCACTTATGAAGAAAAGTCTTTAAAAGCGCAGCTAAAAAATGCGGATAAACTTGGGGCTAAGTTTGTCCTGATTTTAGGAGAAAAGGAGTGGACTGAGAAAAGAGCTGTTTTTAGAGATTTAAAGAAAAGTGCCCAGAAAGAGATAGGTTTTGATGGTTTAGATGACCTTGTGGCGAAAGTGGTTAAAGAGATAAAGGGATAGTCTATGAGCTTAAAGGTTTTTCCAGAGAAAGAGGTCTTTATAGACCTTGCCCAAAAGCACAACCTTGTTCCCGTTTACACAGAAGTTGCTTGTGATTTAGACACACCTATCTCTCTTTTTTATAAAATAGGAGAAGGCCCTTATTCCTTTTTGCTTGAGAGTTTAGAAGGAGGAGAAAAGTGGGCAAGGTATAGTTTTATAGGAATAGACCCTTACTTAGTGTTTAAAAGCAAGGGAAATCAGATAAACCTTTTAGAAAAACAAGGGGATAGGTTAGTTTCCAAACAAGAATTTTTTAGTGATAATCCTTTTTATGAATTAAGAAAATTTATCAAAAAGATAGATTGTGCTGTTTTAGATGGATTACCCCGGTTTTTTGGAGGGGCTGTTGGTTTTATAGGTTATGAAGTGGTCAGGCTTTTTGAAAAGATCCCTGTAGGGGAAGATGTGCTTGGTTTTTCTGACCTACATTTTATGTTTCCTGAAGTGGTTTTAATCTATGATAGGTTTAAACATACCTTGAAAATTGTATATAACGCAAAGATAGACTTAAACGAGGAGCCTTCTGAAGTCTATCAAAAAGCTATCCACAAGTTAAGTGAAATAAAACATCGCCTTTCAGGTTTTTGCTCAAACGGTCAGTCTGTTGAAAAAGTTAACGTTTCTTCTCCTCAACCTGAGATCACAAAAGAAGAATTTTGTTCGATGGTAGAGCAGGCTAAAAGGTATATTTTAGAAGGAGACATCATTCAGGTGGTGCTTTCTCAACGGTTTAGGTTTAGGTCTGAGGGGCCTTCTTTTCTTTTCTATCGGGCGTTAAGAAAGATAAACCCCTCTCCCTATCTTTTCTTTTTAAAGCTTGATGATGAGGTGCTTATCGGTTCTTCTCCAGAGATTTTAGTGAGGATGGAAGGTAGTTTGGTTGAAACTCGCCCGATTGCTGGGACAAGAAGAAGAGGTAAAACCGAAAAAGAAGATAAGGAGTTAGAAGAGGATTTAAAAAGAGATGAAAAGGAGCTTGCTGAACATATCATGCTGGTTGACCTTGGGAGAAACGACCTGGGTAGGGTTTGTAAGTATGGAAGTGTAGAGGTTTATGAGTTGATGGTGGTAGAAAGGTATTCTCATGTGATGCATCTTGTGTCTGGGGTGAAAGGAGAGGTCTTACCAGGTTTAGATATGTTTGACGTGTTTGCTGCTACCTTTCCTGCAGGTACTGTGTCTGGAGCTCCTAAGATAAGGGCGATGGAGATTATCTCTGAGCTTGAAAAAACGGTCAGAGGTCCTTATGCAGGTGCGGTAGGTTATTTTGGTTTTTCAGGTAACATGGACTTTTGCATTACCATAAGAACTCTTTTTCAAAAAGGGAATGTTTGTTATTTGCAGGCTGGAGCAGGGATTGTGGCTGATTCTGACCCTGAAAAGGAATATGAGGAAACTTTAAACAAGGCTAAAGCTATTTTTAAAGCTATAGAAACCTTAGGAGAGTTTTGTTAAAAAAATGAAAAGGATAATCGTAATTGACAACTACGATTCTTTTACCTATAATCTAGTTCAACTTATCGGGATTATGCTCGAAAAACTTTGGGGAGGAGAGATAAAGGTTTTTAGAAATGATGTTGTGTCTACGGAAGAGGTGCTTAAGTTAAAGCCAGATTATTTAGTGATTTCGCCAGGTCCGTGTACCCCTAAGGAGGCAGGAATTTCGGTGGAACTTATCAAAAAGGCAGCAGGTAAAGTCCCGATTTTAGGGGTTTGTTTAGGGCATCAAAGTATAGGGTATGCTTTTGGGGCGAAGATAGTTAAAGCTAAAAGGCTTATGCATGGAAAAGTTTCCCAAATTTATCATGACGGCAAAGGAGTTTTTACCGGACTTCCTAATCCTTTTCAGGCTATGCGTTATCATTCCTTAGCCATAGACCCAGGAACCTTGCTGGAGTATTTTGAGGTTACCGCTCGGGCTGAAGACGGTGAGATTATGGGAATAAGGCATAAAGAATATCCTATAGAAGGGGTACAGTTCCATCCAGAGTCTATCGGTACCTCTCTTGAGAGATGGATGAAGTATTCTCTACCCCCTAAGGATTGGGATTTTTCTAAAGAGGACCTACCAGAAGGGGTGATACTTTTAAAAAACTTCTTTACCGTTTATTGAGGCTATGGAAAGGGCGGCTGAGGTTCTAAGAAACTTTTTGTGCTGGGTCTATTGTTTAGTAACCGTTCCTGTTTTTGGAAGTTTAGTTTTATTGATAAGAAAACATTTTTGGGCAAGAATCTGGTGCAAAGGGTTGTTAAAGGTATTAGGGATAGAGATCAAGGTTTATCAAGAGATAGATTTACCTAAGGGTAATTATGTTTTTATGAGTAATCATCAGAGTCAGCTCGATATCCCGGTTTTAGAAAAGGTGCTTGAAGCCTATAACATAAGGTTTTTAGCCAAAAAAAGTCTTTTTAACATCCCTTTTTTTGGATGGGGATTAAGGGCTTTAGGATATGTTCCTGTGGAAAGAGAAGACCCTAAGGAGGGGTTTAAGAGTATCTTAGCCTGTGTAGAAAGGCTAAAAGAAGGGGTTTCTCTGGTAGTTTTCCCTGAAGGTACAAGAAGTAAGGATGGGGATCTTTTACCTTTTAAGCTTGGTGGATTTTTAATCCCGATTAAAGCTCAGGTGAAGGTAGTGCCTGTTTCTCTGTGGGGGACGAAAGAGGTTTTACCTAAGGGGTCCCTTTGGTTAAAGGTAGGGAAAAGAAGGAAGGTAGGGGTTTATTTAGGAGCACCTATAGAGACTACCGGTTTGTCTTTAAGGGACAAACAGGTTTTAGCTCAAAAGGTAAAAGAATCTATTTTAAAAGGGATAGAGCACCTTAAGAAGGAGGGTTAAGTAAGGTATGTCAGAAGTAATAGCAGTTTCTTTAGAAGAAGAGCTCAAAGAAGCTTATTTAGACTATGCGATGAGTGTTATCGTAGGTAGAGCTCTTCCTGATGTAAGGGATGGTTTAAAGCCTGTTCAAAGAAGAATTCTTTATGCTATGTATGAAACAGGAAACGACTGGAATAAGCCTTACAAAAAAAGTGCAAGAATTGTGGGAGAGGTTATCGGTAAATATCATCCTCATGGAGATATGCCTGTTTATGAGTCTATAGTAAGGATGGCTCAAGATTTTACCATGAGATATCCTCTTATAGATGGGCAGGGGAACTTTGGGTCTGTCGACGGAGATGCTCCTGCCGCGATGAGATATACTGAGGTAAGGCTTGCTAAGATCGCCCATGAACTTTTAGCAGACATAGAAAAAGAAACGGTAGAGTTTGCACCTAACTATGATAATACCTTGAAAGAACCTCTGGTTTTACCTTCCAAAATTCCCAATCTTTTGATAAACGGTTCATCAGGAATAGCGGTTGGTATGGCAACCAACATCCCACCTCACAATCTTTCTGAAGTAATCGATGGACTGCTTTTCCTTTTGAGAAATCCTGAGGCATCAGTAGAAGATTTGATGCAATATATAAAAGGGCCAGACTTTCCTACCGGAGCCTATATCGTAGGCACTGAAGGCATAAAACAGGCCTATACTACAGGTAGAGGAAGTATAAAACTTAAGGCTAAGCATAAGATAGAACGAGAAAAAGATAAAGTTAGGATAGTTTTTGACGAAATTCCCTATCAGGTTAGCAAAGCTAAGGTGGTAGAAAAGATAGCTCAGCTGGCTAAAGATAAGAAAATCGAGGGGATCGCAGAAGTAAGAGATGAGTCTGACAGAGAGGGTATAAGGATTGTAATTGAACTGAAGAAGGAATGGGGAAATGCTCCTTATACCATCTTAAAAAAGATCTACGAGATGACTCCTCTTCAGACCTCGTTTGGTGTGATCATGTTGGCTTTGGTTAACGGTAAACCCGAGGTCCTTACTCTTAAGGATATCTTACAGAATTTCTTAAACTGGAGAAAGACGGTTGTTATAAGAAGGACGCAATATGACCTCAGGAAATCTAAGGAAAGACTTCATATTTTAGAAGGTTTTTTAAAGGCCCTTTCTCATATAGACGAAATTATAGAACTTATCAAGAAATCTCAAACTCCTAAGGAAGCAAAAGAAGCCCTTATAAAAAGGTTTGATTTTAGCGAGATACAAGCTCAAGAGATTTTAAACCTAAGACTTCAAAGGCTGACAGCCTTAGAAAGAGAAAAGATACTCCTGGAATATGAGGATATCAAAAGGGCCATAAGTTATTATGAGAAAATCCTAACTCACGAACCTACACTTTTGGCTGTAATAGAAGAAGAATTGAAAGAAATAAAAGAAAAATATGGAGATGAAAGAAGAACTCAGATCATTTTTGAAGATGACTCGGATGAGGTAAGCCAGGAAGAGAAGTTACCTTCGGAAGAAGTTTTGTTTTTGATAAGTGAAGAAGGGTACGTGAGGAAGCTTTCTTTAGACCTTTTTAGCCCTCAAAAAAGAGGGGGGAATGGTAGTTTGGCTTTTACCTCTGAAGAGAGGTTGAAAGTTGCCATACAAACAGAGGCTACAGCGTTTTTATGGATTTTTACAGAAGACGGGAAGGTATACCCACTTGACCTTAGAGAGCTTTCCTTTTCTGGAAAAACGGTTAAAGGAACTCATATCAAAAATTTGCTCCCTAACCTGGAAAGTCCTGTGTCTTTTGTACTTCCACCTGCTGAAGAAGGGTTTTTAGTTTTGGCAACAGCCAAAGGTATCGTTAAAAAACTTGAGATAGAAGAACTAAAAAACCTAAGGAAAAACGGGCTTATAGTGATAAGTCTAAAAAAAGGAGATAGACTTTGTAAAGGTGTGATTACCAACGGTAACGATCGTCTGCTTTTTTTGACCAAGAAAGGGATGAGCCTTCATTTTGAGGAAAAGGAACTTGGTGTTACCAAAAGGCAGGCTGAAGGGGTAATAGGTATTAGGTTAGACGCCAACGATGAAGTTTTAGGATTGATAAAGACCTCTTCCCAAGGATATCTTTTTACGATCACAGAAAAAGGTTTTGGTAAAAAAACCCCGTTTACTGAGTTCAGGCTACAAGGAAGAGGAGGAAAGGGTATCATAGCTCATGGAGTAAACGAAAAAACAGGATATTTAGCAGATGGGGTAGCTACTTTTGAAAAAGAAGACTTTGTGGTTTTTTCAAGTTCTGGTAAAGCAATAAGGATTTCTTCGCAAGATGTGCCTCAACAAGGGAGGTCTACCAAAGGAGTAAGGATTATAACGTTGTTGCCTGGAGAAATAGTGATGGGAATAACTCCGATAAGGATAGAAGAAAAAATTTAAGAAATTTAAACTGAATAAATACTGTTGGATTGATATTATCATGGTTTATGATATTTTTATAAAGTCGAAAAATTGTTTTAGGAGGACTATATAATGTCTAAGACTGTAAAGGTGGCTATCGCTGGGGTAGGAAACTGTGCAAGTTCTTTAGTTCAAGGGGTTTTTTATTATAAAGAGGCAGATCTTTCGAAGATTCATGGTATCATGTTTGCTAAAATAGGAGATTATAAGCCTTCAGACATAGAATTTGTGGCTGCCTGGGATGTAGACGCAAGAAAGGTAGGAAAAGATTTATCTGAGGCTATTTTTAGCCTTCCTAATTGTACTGCTATTTTTTACAGAGACGTTCCCAAGCTTAACGTGAAAGTAAGGAAAGGTAAGGTTTTAGACGGAGTTGCTAACCATATGTCTAATTTCCCTGAAGATAAAAGTTTTCAAGTTTCTCCAGAAAAAGAAGACAGTTTGGAAGACATGGTGGCTGTTCTTAAGGAAACCCAGGCAGACGTTTTAATAAACTATGTGCCAGTAGGGTCTGAACAGGCAGCCAGGTTTTATGCCGAGGTTTGTTTAAAAGCAGGGGTTGCTTTTGTAAACGCCATGCCCACCTTTATAGTTTCAGACCCTGAATGGGGAGCAAAGTTTGAAAAAGAAGGCATCCCTGCGGTAGGAGATGACATAAAATCTCAGCTTGGAGCAACCATCTTACATAGAACGTTGGTTCAGCTCTTTGTAGACAGAGGTATTCCTTTAAAAAGGACCTATCAGTTAAATTTTGGTGGAAATACCGATTTTTTAAACATGTTAGAAAGAGACCGTTTAAAAACTAAAAAGATCTCTAAGACAGAGGCTGTAACCAGCCTTCTGCCTTACGACATAGGGTGGGAAAACGTGCATATAGGTCCTTCAGACTGGGTTCCCTGGTTAAAGGACAAAAAAATTGCCTATATCAGGCTTGAAGGGGAACATTTTGGAGGGGTTCCTCTTTCTGTAGAGGTTAAGTTAGAGGTAGAAGATTCTCCAAACTCTGCAGGATCTGCCTTAGATGCGATAAGATGTGCTAAGCTTGCCAAAGATAGAGGTATAGGAGGTCCTTTACTTTCCATCTCTGCTTATACGATGAAACATCCTCCTAAACAGTTCCCTGACCATATAGCCAGACAGATGGTTTTAGAATTTATCGAAGGGAAAAGAGAACAATAAAGGAGGTTTAAAATGGAACTTTCTAACAGACTAAAAAAAGTTCCTCCTTATCTTTTTGTGGAGATAGATCGCCTGAAATCAGAAAAGCTTAAAGAAGGGGCAGATGTGATAGACCTTGGTATAGGAGACCCTGACTTACCTACTCCAGCTGAAATCGTAGAGGTAGCCAAAAGAGCTTTGGAAAAACCAGAGCATCATAAATATCCCTCAAACGCAGGGGCATTTTTTTACCGTAAAGCCTGTGCAGATTACATGAAAAGACGTTTTGGGCTTGATTTTGACCCTGAAACCGAAGTAACCACCCTTATCGGGTCTAAAGAAGGTATAGCCCATTTCCCGATAGCCTTTGTAAATCCAGGTGATATAGTCCTCTGCCCAGATCCGGGGTATCCGGTTTATCACTTAGGGGCTATTTTTACCGACGGAGAACCTTTTTTTCTTCCTCTTACCTGGGAAAACGATTTCTTGCCAGATTTTACCAAAGTTCCTACACAGATCTTAGAAAGAACTAAAATTTTATGGTTAAACTACCCTAACAATCCTACCGGTGCCACGGCTTCTAAGGAGTTTTTCAAAGAGGTTATAGCCCTTGCTAAAAAATACAATTTTATCGTGGCTCATGACGCCGCTTATATAGAAATGTATTATGAAGAGCCTCCTATAAGCATTTTTGAAGTTGAAGGGGCTAAAGAGATAGCTATAGAATTCCACAGTTTATCTAAGACCTTTTGTATGACAGGTTGGAGGATAGGTTTTGCGGTAGGTAATGTCACCTTGGTTTCAGCTTTAGCTAAGGTAAAAAGTAACATAGATTCAGGAGCCTTTACAGCCATCCAGGAAGCAGGGGCTTATGCATTAAACAATCTTGAAAAAATAACTCCTTCTTTGATAAAAGTATTTAAGGAAAGAAGAGACTTTTTATGTGCAGAACTTGAACGCCTGGGATATCAGTTAAAAAAGCCTTCTGCTACCTTTTATCTTTGGGTAAAAGTTCCGGGAGGGATGGATTCAAGAGAGTTTTGTAAAAAGGTTTTACAGGATTTAGCAATAGTGGTAACCCCTGGTGTAGGTTTTGGTTCTGCTGGAGAAGGCTATTTTAGAGTAGCCCTTACAGTAGATATTCAGAAGTTAAAGGAGGCAGCAGAGCGGTTAGCTACCCTCAAGTTTTAAAAAAGGCGGTTCTTAGTTTGGGGTCAAATTTAGGTAACCGACGAGAAAATCTAAAACAAGCGATATTTTGTTTACAACAGATAGGGATAAAAATTAAGGCTATTTCAAATATTTACGAAACCTCACCATGGGGGTTTAAAACCCCCTTTTCTTTTTACAACCTGATCGCCTTAGTAGAAACCTCTTTATCCCCCTTTGCCCTTCTTTTTGAGGTCAAAAAGATCGAGGCCACTTTGGGAAAGATCCCCAAGGTCACCAAAAGAGATTACCAGGATCGTTTTATCGACATAGACCTTATCTTTTATGAAGACCTAAACTTAGAGACAAACGTTTTAACCCTTCCTCATCCTTTAGCACACTTAAGAGATTTTGTTATGGTACCAGCGGTTGAACTTGTTCCAGATTGGGTTCATCCTGTGTTAAGAAAAACTTTAGAAGATATTTTTGAAGAAAAAAGAAATCTTTTTGCAAAAAACGTAAAAAAGATAGGTGTACTACAATGAAACTTTTTTTGATATTAGTGTTAGTTTTGTTAGTCTATTATCTTTATTTTAAAAAACGGAAAAAGACTGTAAGTTTAAAGGATAAAAAAAAGGTGGCAGACTTGGTTTTTGACGAAGCCTGCCAGACCTACGTAAAAAAAGAAGAGGCCTTAAAGATAGAGATTCAAGGTAAAATCTATTATTTTTGCTCTAAAGCCTGTGCAGAAAAGTTTTTAGCTAAGACCAAGAACCTTTCTTAAGCCTGAATCATCACCTCTTTTAGCCTGTCTATCTCATCAAGGGCTTTGCCTGCTCCTAAGGCTACACAATGAAGAGGATTTTCTGCTATACTTACGTTAAGCCCGGTTTCTTTTTGAATAAGTTTGTCTAAGTTTTTAAGAAGAGCTCCCCCTCCGCTTAAAACAATTCCTCGGTCTACCATGTCAGCCGCTAACTCAGGAGGAGTATCTTCTAACACCTGTTTTATCACCTGGATTATCATGTCTACAGGTTCTTTGATAGCTTCTTGTATTTCCTTAGAGGTAATAGTTATGGTTTTGGGTATCCCTGTTACCAGATCCCTTCCTTTTATTTCCATCGTAGCATAAGGTTCTTCAGGTAAAACATCTCCTACGTTGATTTTTATCTGTTCTGCTGTAGCTTCTCCTATCAAAAGGTTATATTTCTTTTTGATATAACTTGCGATGGCTTCATCTATTTTGTCCCCTGCAACTTTAAGGGAATGGCTGACCACTATTCCTCCAAGGGAGATAACGGCTACCTCGGTTGTTCCTCCTCCGATGTCTACTATCATGTTAGCCACCGGTTCAGTCACCGGAAGTCCTGCCCCTATGGCTGCTGCCATGGGCTCTTCTATCAGATACACCTCTCTTGCCCCGGCGGTTTCTGCACTTTCTTTTACCGCCCTCCTTTCAACCTGGGTGGTCCCAGAAGGTACACTTATGATAATCCTTGGTTTTACAAAATATCCCCTGTTGTGCACCTTCTGAATAAAGTATCTGATCATCGCTTCTGTTACCTCAAAATCCGCTATAACCCCTTCTCTTAAAGGCCTTATAGCCTTAATGCTTCCAGGAGTTTTTCCCACCATCTTTTTAGCTTCTTCTCCTACAGCTATTACCTTTTTAAACCTTCCATCTTCTTTAACCGCTACTACAGAGGGTTCACTAAGGATGATCCCTCTGCCTTTTAGGTAGATAAGGGTGTTCGCAGTCCCTAAATCTATAGCCATATCTTTAGAAAACCAACTAAAAAATTTTGCTAACATCTCCTTTACCTCTTTAAATTTAGTTTTATAAATTTTAAAACTTTTTTTTAATTTTAAAAGTTTGTGGTAAGTTTTAAAAATAAACTTTAAATAGGAAAAGTGGAAATGACTGACTATCCTTATCAAATACTTATAAACATTAAAAGACCTTCTCGGTACTTAGGAGAAGAACCTTTTTTTAAAAAGAAAGACTGGGAAAATACAGTTCTAAAGGTTTGCTTTTGCTATCCAGACCTCTATGAAATAGGTCGTTCCCATTTAGGAATTAACATTTTAGCTTATCTGGTCAACCAGAAAGAACAATATTTAGCAGATTTAGGTTTTGCTGTAGCCCCTGACTTAGAAAATGCCTTAAAGACTAAAGGCTATCCTTTATTAAGTTGGAACTACCGAAAACCTCTCAGAGATTTTGACGTCATAGGAATAAGCTATGCTTATGAGCTTTCAGCTACCGGAATCTTACAGATATTAGACCTTGCCGGAGTTCCTTTAAAGGCTCAAGATAGAAAAAGAGATGCCCCTTTGGTTTTAGGGGGAGGTCCAAGTTGTGGGAATCCAGAGCCTGTAGCAGAGTTTTTTGATGCTTTTATCATAGGAGACGCAGAAGAGGCTATTTTTGAGGTGTTTGAGGTTTATAAAAACTGGAAAAATAGTAAAAAACCTCGTACCACCCTCTGGGAAGAATTAACCAAAATAGAGGGAGTTTATGTTCCTCTGATAAGAAACCAGGTGAAAAGAAGGATTTTAAAGGATTTAAACTTAGAAACCTTAAGTTGGGAGTTTGGTATCCCTGTAATCGAGCTTTCTCACGACCGAATCCCGATGGAAATTTCAAGAGGTTGTACCAGGGGATGTCGTTTTTGCGAGGCAAGTTTTTACTATCGCCCTGTAAGAGAAAAAGACCCGTTTTATGTGATAAACCAGATAAAGAAAAATTTTCTAACTACCGGGATTACAGAAGCCTCTTTAATGAGCCTTTCTGCTGGAGATTATACTGCACTTAAAACGTTGGTAAAAAAACTAAAAGAAGAGTTTTATCTAAACACACCTTGTAGAAAGTATTCATTTTCTCTTCCTTCTTTAAGGGTAGGTAGTATCGATGACGAACTGTTAGAGTTTATAAAACTTGGAAGAAAAACCGGCCTTACCTTTGCCCCAGAAGCAGGAACAGAAAGGCTGAGAAGGGTTATAAATAAAGATATAGATATTGCTCAGCTTACAGAAGACATAAAACTTGCCAAAAAACATGGTTGGACCAAGGTAAAACTTTATTTTATGATCGGCCTTCCTACAGAAAAAGAAGAAGATTTAGAAGGCATCTATCAGCTTTTTCGAACCCTTAGAAAAGAAGTCCCCCAAGTTAGTATAACTGTCTCAGTTTCAACGTTTATTCCTAAACCCCATACTCCATTTCAATGGGAAAGACAGATTTCCTTAGAAGAAACCTATGAGAAAATTAAATTTTTAAAAAGAAGGTTAGGGAAGAACCTTCGGTACCATCACCCTGAGCAAAGTTTTCTCGAGGGAGTGATTGCCAGAGGAGATAGAACCATAGGTTTGGTGATAGAAAGAGCCTATCAGAAAGGGGCAAGGTTTGATAGCTGGAAAGACTTTTTTAACTTAAGTCTTTGGATTGAGGCTGCTAAAGAGGTTGGGGTTGACCTAAACACCTACCTAAGAGAAAGGTCTTTAGAAGAAATTCTCCCATGGGAGCATATAGACCTAAGAATTTCTAAGGAGTTTTTAATAAAAGAAAGAACTAAGGCTTACCAAGGTGAAATTACTAAAGATTGTAGGTTTGATCGATGCAGTAAGTGCGGGGTTTGTAATAAAGAAATTACAAATTTATTGAGTAAAAAAGACCTCGAAGATTTAGATTTAGATGTGGAGAGCAGACTTCCCTCTACATCTAAAGAGCTTAAAGAATGTTGGTATGAGATTTATTATACCAAAAAAGATAAGGCTGTTTTTCTTTCTCAGCTTGAGGTGATAAGGCTCTTTGTGTTGGTCTTAAACAAACTTGGATTTCCCTTGGTTTATACCTCAGGTTTTCACCCACATCCTAAAATAGTCGTGGAGGATGCCCTACCTATAGGTGTTTTTGCTGAGAGGGAAACCATCGGTTTAGCCATGTATGAGCCAGGTCTTTCTCCCAAATTGCAAGGATTAGAGTTTTACCCAGGTCTCCGTATCGTTAAAGTAGTAGAAGGACAAGAAAAACCAAGTTTAAAAAGAGAGGAAAAAGTCTACAAAATCGAACCTTTAACAGAAAAAGAACTCTGGTTAAATAGGTTTGCTACTCTTAACTTTCCAGAAGGCACAGAGATGGAAATAAAAAAACAAGAAGTTTGGGTTAGAGTTTATATCCCTAACTTTTCTTTGTTAAAATTTTTAAGACAAACTTTCGAACTTGACAACCCCCTTTCGTTGTTTAAAATTGTTAAATATTAATAATAAAAAACTTATACGATGCAAGATACGTTGCCTTGTCAAAAGAACAAGATCCTTTTAGTAGATGATGATAGGATTATATTAAAGGCTGTCTCCAAGCTTATTTCTCAAAGGCTTTCTCTACCGGTAATTACTGCAGAAAACCTATCAGAGACCCAAAAATGCTTGAAAAAGGAAAGGCAAAACATCGGGCTTGCGGTGTGTGATTACCATCTCCCAGATGCAGAAAAAGGGGAGGCTATCGATTTTTTGTTGTCTCATAAGGTCCCTACGATAGTTTTAACCGCTTCATATGAAGAAAACTTAAGAGAAGCTATTCTGGATAAAGGGGTAGTAGACTATTTAGTAAAAGGAACACCAAACGTTACCGAACAATTGATCCTTATTATAAAAAGGGCTTTTAAAAATTCTCAGACTAAAGTTTTAGTGGTAGAAGACATGCCTGTTGATAGAAAGATTATCTCAAACATTTTAAAAAATATGCTTTTTCAGGTTGTAGAAGCCTCAAGCCTTAGGGAAGCTCAAAAAATACTTAAAGAAGACCCTCAAATTAAACTGTTGATACTTGATTATTATTTTCCTGAAGAAGATACCTTGGAGTTTCTTTATGAGATTAGGAGGATTTATTCCAAAAGTGCGTTAGGGATTATCGTCGTTTCAGGCATAGTAAAAACCAAGATGATACCTGTTTTACTAAAGGCAGGAGCCAATGATTTTTTGAGAAAACCTTTTAGTCAAGAAGAATTTATGGTAAGAGTTCACAACACCTTGGACCTCATAGAGTTAATACAAGAACTTGAGTTTTTAGCCTATCATGACCCGCTTACAGGGCTTTATAACAGACGATATTTTATGGAAGAAGCCCCTAAATTTCTAAGTATAGCCAAAAGAAAAAACTTAAACCTGGCTTGTTTGTTGATAGACATAGACAACTTTAAACAAATCAACGATACTTACGGTCATGAAGTAGGAGATTTAGTATTAAAAGATTTGGCTGAAAAACTAAAAGAAACCTTTAGAAGAGAAGAAGACATAGTAGCCAGGTTTGGCGGGGAAGAATTCGTAGCCTTGATCCTTTATTCAGATAAAAGAGCTTTTTTAGATTTTATAGAGTATTTCAGGAAAAAAATTGCCTCAACTCCTTTAAATCTACAGGGTCAAAACATCAGTTATACCATTTCTATCGGAGGGGCACTTGAGCTTAAAAGCAGTTTAAGAGAGATGCTTATCATCGCAGACAACAATCTTTATAAAGCTAAAAAACAAGGTAAAAATTGTGTAGTTGTCGAATCTTGAAGCCATGTAATTTAAAAATATAAATTTTTTGAATAAGGGGTTGACAACCCAAAAAATTAGGGTATTCTTTTTATCAAGCTTAAGGTTGTTCTTTGTTAAAAGAGATAAGAAAAAATTGAAAATAAAAATTTAAAAAGCCTCTTGACAATTTACAGGGCTGTGTTAAATTTAACTCTTGTGCTAAGTTGTTCTTTGTTAAAGGTTAAGGGCAGAAGTTGTTGTTTGGGAGGCTCTTAGGCCTCTTGACAAAAAGACAGGTAGTGATATAATAAGCTTTGTCTTTTAAAAATTTCTTTTTTAAAGCTCTTGACAAATTTAAAAGCTGTTTTATTTTTTAATTAGAAGTGTTCTTTGAAAATTGAATAGCGTTCGCAAGGGCTCCGCAATTCCTTTTTAAATTAGATTGAAGATTGCGGCCAGCCTGTTGGTTAACAGGTAGGTCAGGACAAATTTTCCCTGAGGGTTTGATCCTGGCTCAGGGCGAACGCTAGCGGCGCGCCTAACCCATGCAAGTCGAGCGGGAAAGGGCTTCGGCCCTAGTACCGCGGCAGACGAGTGAGTAACACGTGAGTAACCTGTCCTCGGGTCTGGGATAACTACCCGAAAGGGTAGACAATACCGGATAAAGTCACCGGACGCAAGTTCGGTGATGAAAGGGGGCCTCTGCATAGCAAGCTCCTGCCTGAGGAGGGGCTCGCGGCCCATCAGCTAGTTGGTGAGGTAACGGCTCACCAAGGCTACGACGGGTAGCCGGCCTGAGAGGGTGGTCGGCCACGCGGGCACTGAGACACGGGCCCGACTCCTACGGGAGGCAGCAGGGGGGAATCTTGGGCAATGGGCGAAAGCCTGACCCAGCGACGCCGCGTGGGGGAAGAAGGCCTTCGGGTCGTAAACCCCTGTTCTGGAGGAAGAACTTCAGATAGGTGAACAGCCTATCTGAACTGACGGTACTCCAGGAGAAAGCCACGGCTAACTGCGTGCCAGCAGCCGCGGTAATACGCAGGTGGCGAGCGTTGCCCGGAATCACTGGGCGTAAAGGGTGCGTAGGCGGCCGGATAAGTCATAGGTTAAAGCCCGGAGCTCAACTCCGGAAAAGCCTATGATACTGTCTGGCTTGAGGGCCGGAGAGGCTGGCGGAATTCCCGGTGTAGGGGTGAAATCCGTAGATATCGGGAGGAACACCGGTGGGGAAGCCTGCCAGCTGGACGGATCCTGACGCTGAGGCACGAAAGCGTGGGGAGCAAACCGGATTAGATACCCGGGTAGTCCACGCCGTAAACGATGGGCGCTAGGTGTGGGGGTTAAAACCTCTGTGCCGTAGCTAACGCGTTAAGCGCCCCGCCTGGGGAGTACGGCCGCAAGGCTGAAACTCAAAGGAATTGACGGGGGCCCGCACAAGCGGTGGAGCACGTGGTTTAATTCGATGCAAAGCGAAGAACCTTACCTGGGTTTGACATGCTAGGGTTGTACCCTGGTGGAAACATCGGGGGAGCGTAGGGTTTATCTCTACGCGCTCTAGCACAGGTGCTGCATGGCTGTCGTCAGCTCGTGTCGTGAGATGTTGGGTTAAGTCCCGCAACGAGCGCAACCCCTGCCCTTAGTTGCCATCGGTTCGGCCGGGCACTCTAAGGGGACTGCCGGGGATAACCCGGAGGAAGGAGGGGATGACGTCAAGTCCTCATGGCCCTTATGCCCAGGGCTACACACGTGCTACAATGGGGGGTACAGAGGGTTGCGAACCCGCAAGGGGGAGCTAATCCCAGAAAGCCCTCCTCAGTTCGGATCGGGGTCTGCAACTCGACCCCGTGAAGCCGGAATCGCTAGTAATGGCGGATCAGCATGCCGCCGTGAATGCGTTCCCGGGCCTTGTACACACCGCCCGTCACACCACGGAAGCTGGCTCCACCCGAAGTCGTTACCCTAACCGGGCTTTGCCTGGAGGGGGGCGCCTACGGTGGGGCTGGTGACTGGGGTGAAGTCGTAACAAGGTACCCCTACCGGAAGGTGGGGGTGGATCACCTCCTTTCTAAGGAGAATTAAGGAGTGCCTTGCGGACGCTATTCTATATAAATTTTAGATCTTTGAAAAAGTTTGGTGAGCGGATTGCGGGCCTATAGCTCAGCTCAGGTTAGAGCGCACGCCTGATAAGCGTGAGGTCGGAGGTTCGAATCCTCCTAGGCCCATTCTCTTGGTTAGAGGATGGGTTTAGGAGGAAGGCGTGGGGGTGTAGCTCAGTTGGGAGAGCGCCGGCTTTGCAAGCCGGAGGTCGACGGTTCGAATCCGTTCACCTCCACCACTTACTGACAAGTGGTGGAAAGATTAGATCTTTGACAAGTGAATATGGGTATCCTTTGGCATCTTTAAGCTGGTTCCTGTAGTCAAGCTACTAAGGGCTAGCGGTGGATGCCTCGGGTGCGGGAGGCGATGAAGGGCGTGGTAAGCTGCGATAAGCCCCGGGGAGCCGCAAACAGGCGTTGATCCGGGGATGCCCGAATGGGGAAACCCGGCTGGGGTAATACCCAGTCATCCATGGGTTAAGAGCCTATGGAGGCGACACCGGGGGAAGTGAAACATCTCAGTACCCCGAGGAAAAGAAATCAACCGAGATTCCCTGAGTAGCGGCGAGCGAAAGGGGAGGAGCCTAAACCAGGCAGGTGTAAAAGCTCGTGGGCGTTGCCTGTCTGGGGTCGTGGGACTACACCGGAGAGAGCCACGACTCTCTCGGGGAGTTACAAAACTACCTTCTTAGCCGAAGGCGCCTGGAATGGCCCGCCATAGAGGGTGAAAGCCCCGTAGGCGAAAAGAAGGTAGTCTCCCTGGGTGTAGATCCCGAGTAGCACGGGACACGTGGAATCCCGTGTGAATCAGGGGGGACCACCCTCCAAGGCTAAATACTACCCGCACACCGATAGTGCACTAGTACCGTGAGGGAAAGGTGAAAAGAACCCCGGGAGGGGAGTGAAATAGAACCTGAAACCGCTAGCCTACAAGCAGTCGGAGGGAAGGGCAATCCTTCCTGACGGCGTGCCTTTTGCATAATGAGCCCGGGAGTTGTCGTCAGTGGCGAGGCTAAGCCGTTGAGGCGGAGCCGGAGCGAAAGCGAGTCCGAATAGGGCGTTAAGTCGCTGGCGGCAGACCCGAATCGGGACGATCTACCCATGGCCAGGGTGAAGGTGGGCTAATCCCCACTGGAGGCCCGAACCGGTGGAGGGTTAAAACTCCTCGGATGAGCTGTGGGTAGGAGTGAAAAGCTAATCGAGTCCCGTGATAGCTGGTTCTCCCCGAAATGCATTGAGGTGCAGCCTCGAGTGGTCGCTGCCGGGGGTAGAGCACTGTTTGGGCTAGGGGGCTTACCAGCCTACCAAACCCAGGCAAACTCCGAATACCGGCAAGTGCAGCTCGGGAGTGAGTCTTAGGGCGCTAACGTCCTAGGACGAGAGGGCAAGAACCCAGACCGCCAGCTAAGGCCCCTAAGTCCTGGCTAAGTGGGAAAGGATGTGCCTCTGCTTTGACACCCAGGATGTTGGCTTAGAAGCAGCCATCATTTAAAGAGTGCGTAACAGCTCACTGGGCGAGCGGGGGTGCGCCGAAAATTACTCGGGGCTTAAGCCAGGCGCCGAAGCTGCGGGCTGAAAGACTTTGCGTCTTTCAGCGGTAGGGGAGCACTCCAGTTGCCGATGAAGGTAGCTCGTAAGGGCTGCTGGAGGTTCTGGAGGAGAGAATCCGGGCACGAGTAGCGATAAGGAGGGTGAGAATCCCTCCCGCCGTAAGCCCAAGGTTTCCTGGGGAAGGGTCGTCCGCCCAGGGTTAGCCGGCCCCTAACCTGAGGCCGAAAGGCGTAGGGGATGGGAAGAGGGGTTAATATTCCCCCGCCACCAGGGTGGAGGTCAAGGGGTGACGCAGAAGGGAAGGGCTCCGGGGCTGTATGGTTGGCCCTCCAAACCTTTAGCCCGATGATGGACCGAGGTAAATCCCGGTCCGGAGGGTGAGGGGGAGTAAGTAACCGAGAGCTACGGCTCTCGGGAAGGAGCTCGGACCACGCTGCCAAGAAATAACCTCGTGGCCGTTGAAGCTCTGGTGACCGTACCGCAAACCGACACAGGTGGGCGGGCAGTAATCTGCCAAGGCGCGTGGGGCAACCCTGGCTAAGGAACTCGGCAAATTGGCCCCGTAACTTCGGGAGAAGGGGTGCCCGCGTTAGGTGTAGATCCTTGCGGTCGAAGCCGAGGCGGGTTGCAGGGAAACGGCGGTGGCGACTGTTTACCAAAAACACAGGGCTCTGCTAACTCGTAAGAGGACGTATAGGGCCCGACGCCTGCCCGGTGCTGGAAGGTGAAGGGGTGGGGTTAGCGGAAATTAATTCCGCGAAGCTCTGCCCTTAAGCCCCAGTAAACGGCGGCCGTAACTATAACGGTCCTAAGGTAGCGAAATTCCTTGTCGGGTAAGTTCCGACCTGCATGAATGGCGTAACGACTGCCGCGCTGTCTCGGCCAGGGGCCCAGCGAAACTGTAGTCTCGGCGAAGATGCCGAGTACCCGCGGTGGGACGGAAAGACCCCGTGGAGCTTTACTGCAGCTTGGCATTGAACCTTGGGGTAGGATGTGCAGGATAGGTGGGAGGCTGTGAAGCAGGGGCGCCAGTCCCTGTGGAGCCACCGGTGAGATACCACCCTTCCTGCCTCAGGGTTCTAACCTGCGGAAGAAAGCCTTCCGAGGGACAGTGCCTGGCGGGCAGTTTGACTGGGGCGGTCGCCTCCTAAAGAGTAACGGAGGCGCCCAAAGGTCCCCTCAGGTGGTATAGAAATCCACCGTTGAGTGTAAGGGCATAAGGGGGCTTGACTGCGAGGCCGATAGGCCGAGCAGGGGGGAAACCCGGGCCTAGTGACCCGGCGGTCCTGAGTGGAAGGGCCGTCGATCATCGGATAAAAGTTACCCCGGGGATAACAGGCTGATCGCTCCCAAGAGTTCATATCGACGGAGCGGTTTGGCACCTCGATGTCGGCTCATCCCATCCTGGGGCTGGAGCAGGTCCCAAGGGTCGGGCTGTTCGCCCGTTAAAGGGGTACGTGAGCTGGGTTCAGAACGTCGTGAGACAGTTCGGTCCCTATCCACCGCGGGCGTAGGAGGCTTGAGGGGATCCGCCCCTAGTACGAGAGGACCGGGGTGGACGCACCTCTGGTGTCCCGGTTGTTCCACCAGGAGCACAGCCGGGTAGCCATGTGCGGAAGGGATAACCGCTGAAAGCATCTAAGCGGGAAGCCCACCCCAAGATTAGGCCTCCCGTGGGTGGGGCAACCCACCCCCTGAAGGGCCCAGGGAGAACACCTGGTTGATAGGCCAGAGGTGGAAGCCCAGCAATGGGTGGAGCCTACTGGTACTAATCGCCCGTGCGGCTTGACTGCAGTACCAGCTTAAAAGTTCCAAAGGATACCCTATTCACTTGTTAAAAATATTAGAATTTCCCGGGTGCCTATACCGGAGGGGCCACACCCGTTCCCATTCCGAACACGGAAGTTAAGCCCTCCAGGGCCGATGGTACTGGGGAGTTACCTCCCTGGGAGAGTAGGTCGGTGCCCGGGATTTTTTTTTTATTTTTATACCTATATTTCATCTTTAAAAATCTTTAAAAAGTTCTCAAAATCAAAAATCAAGGTATAATAAATTTTTATGAATTCTGTCTTTAAGTTGACAGGTATTTTGGTTTTATCGATCTTTCTTTCCTTCTCTATATTTTTAGCTGTTGGTTTTATTTATCTTAAGGTTAGTCTTCCAAGTATTTCTAAACTTAAAAACTACAAACCAGAACAAACAAATTTAGTATATGATATTCACGGAAATCTGGTAGGTTTTATCGGTCCAGTAAGGCGTGTTTTTGTACCTATAGATAAAATCCCTCCTCATGTAATCCAAGCTTTTTTAGCTGCAGAAGATGCTAATTTCTATAAACATAAAGGGATAGATTTTTGGAGTTTATTAAGGGCACTTTACAAAAATATCGTTCATGGTAAGGTAGTCCAAGGCGGTAGTACCATTACTCAACAGGTAGTTAAGTCCCTTGTTCTTTCTCCTGAAAGGACGCTTAGAAGAAAAATCAAAGAGATGTTTTTGGCCTGGCAAATTGAAAAGCATCTAACCAAAGATCAGATTCTAACCATATATTTGAATCATATTTACTTAGGGGGAGGGGCTTATGGAGTAGAAGCTGCTGCCCTTACTTATTTTAACAAACATGTCTGGGAGTTAGACTTAAACGAGGCAGCGGTTTTGGCAGGTTTACCGGCAGCCCCTTCTAAATATAATCCCCTTCAAAATTATAATCTTTCTATAGCTAGAAGAAACTATGTGCTTAAAAGAATGGCAGAGGTAGGTTTTATTTCTCCTGAAAAAGCTCAGGCTATTTCATCTCAACCTATACATTTAAACCCTAAAAATGTTAACATTCCTGTTTATGCAGCCTACTTCTTAGACGTGGTAAAAGAAGAACTTAAAAAATTATTCCCATCGGAGGTTTTAGATAAGGGTGGGCTGATAGTCTATACCACCCTTGATTTAGAATGGGAAAAGAAGGCATATAAAAACCTTATGAACACTCTTAGTCGTATGTTTACGAACAGAGAACCTCCAGAGATAGCAGTAGTTTGTATGGAAAACAAAAACGGAGGAGTAAGGGTTCTTATCGGAGGAAGAAACTATTTGGCTTCTCCTTATAATAGAGCTATTCTAGCTAAAAGACAACCTGGGTCTGCGTTTAAGCCTTTTATCTGGGCTAAGGCTATTGAAGATGGAGTAGTCTCTCCAGAGGATTTAATTCCAGATGAACCTATAACTCTTCCTGGAGGCGACCAGGGCAAAGATTGGTCACCTGGAAATTATGATGGGCAGTATTTAGGTCCTATAAGCTTAAGGGATGCCTTAGCCAAGTCAAGAAACGTAGTAGCAGTAAGGCTTGCTTTGATGTTAGGAAGAGAAAAGATTTATGATATGGTCCAGAAGTTAGAACTTAACATCCCTAAAGATTTTAATTATAGTATAGCCCTTGGTTCTTATGAATTAACTCCGATAGAGCTCACAAGGAGCTTTACCATTTTCCCTAACTTAGGTCGTATGGTAAAACCTAAGTTTATAGAAGAAGTGAGAGATAGTTTGTTTGCTAAAACCCCTATTTACAAGACTGATGTGGTAACTAAACCGGTAATTTCTCCTTACACTGCTTCTATAATGAATGATTTCCTACAGGCAGTAGTTCTTTATGGAACAGGAACTTGTGCCAGGGGATTGGGTGTGCCGGTAGCTGGAAAAACCGGTACTACCCAGGAATATAGAGATGCTTGGTTTGTGGGGTTTACACCTACCTATACTTGTGGTGTTTGGGTTGGTTATGATTCAGGTAAGACGTTAGAAAGAGGGGAAACAGGAGGAAGGGTTGCTTGTCCTGTTTGGTTAAGCGTAATGAAAGGAACCAGTCATAAACCTCAAGGGTTCTTTGTATATATAGAGCCCCAGAATCAAGAAAATTTAGAAAATCAAGAAAATTTAGAAAATTTAGAAAATCAATAGTTCTTTTTCTTCTTTCAGTTTTTTGGGTATATCTTTTATATCATCCTTTTTAAACTCAGCTATTTCAAACTTAGCCCCAAGTTTTTCTAAAGCTTCCTTTATTTTAGCCTCTTCAACCGCTTGGAAACGAATAAAAACTCTTTTTTTACAGGTATCATCTATACAAAGTTCGTCTCTCCAGCAAAAAATGGTATAAATATTTATTTGTAAATTCTTAAAAATTTCTAAAATCTCAGGAAGTTGACAGGGTGAGCTTACATAAAGGGCTACATGATAAGGACTGAAATAAGCCCCAGTTAGTTGAACAAAAAGTTTAAAAATGTCTGTTTGAGTGATAATCCCTATAACATAATTATTTTCATTAACTACCGGAAGTCCAGAGATTTTGTTTTCAAGCATAAGGACAGAAGCTTTTTCTATGGTATCTTCTGGAGATACGGTGATAGGGTCTGGGGTCATGATGTCTTTTACTTTTAGGCTTAAAAAAAGGTCATATAGTTCCTTTAGGTCAACCCCTGCAAATTGAGGTGGGGTGGCTTCTTTTATGTCTGTTTGGGTAACAATTCCTACCAGTTTTCCTCCTCTGGTTATGGGAATCCTTCGTATTTGGTGTTCCTTTAAAAGTTGAATAGCCCTGGTTATAGGTTCCTCTTCTTCTAAAGTAATCACATGTTCAGTCATCCATTTTTTTACTAACATCTTAAATCCCCTCCAGTTTTATGAGCCTGGAGTTGCATAGCTATGTAATCCTGATAATAAAAAGTTTACTCCAAAATAAGTAAAAAGTACAGAGGCAAACCCAATGATGTTCAGCCAGGCAAGTTTTTTTCCACCCCAATCTTTAGAACCTTTTATTAAACGAAGATGGATGGCTCCGCCATAGATAAGCCAGGTGATAAAAGACCAGGTTTCCTTAGGGTCCCAGCTCCAGTAGCTTCCCCAAGCTTGCTCCGCCCAAACAGATCCGGTGATAATACCTAAGGAAAGCCAAAAGAAACCAAAAAGCATCAGTCTATATATAAAATGTTCTAAAGAAACTTGCAAAGAGGCTGAGAGAGTTTTATTAGCTCCGATGAGATAAAACAGGCTTAGACCAAAGGTAACGGCAAAAGCCCCATATCCCAAAAAACAGGTAACTACATGGGCTATCAACCAATTACTTTTTAGGGCTGGGAGAAGTGGCTTGATTTCAGCAGGAGCTTTAAGAGAGGCATAGGCCATGATAAAAGCAGTCAAAGTAAAGGTAATGCTTCCTAAGGCTTTAGAAGGAAATTTAAACTCCATAACAAGATAAATTAATGCAATACATAGTCCAAAAAAGACCAAAGATTCATAAAGGTTGGAAAGAGGAACGTAGCCAAAGCCAGCTTGATGGGTTTGATACCATCTAATAAAAAAAGCCGCGAGGTTTAAAAACAACCCAGCCCAACCAATGGTAGAACCTACAAATCCTCCCCAATCCCACTTAAAAACCCAATGTATAAAATAAATTAAAGCCGCAACAAAATAGACAAAAGTGGCTAAACTAAAAACTAAACTGTTTTCTGGAAGTAAAGTTCGGAAAATAGCTATATACAAGATTATGGCTAACAAAAAACCAAAAATAACATTTTTAAATCTCATCAAGCTCCTCCCGGAAAGCTATAGTTTAAAAAAAGTATACTTAAAAAAACAAAAAAAACAACAACCTAATAACATTTTTAAATTTTACAAGATGATGTTCAATTCTTTTAGAAGAGGCAAAAGGGTATAACAAATTTCTACCCAATCTTTTTTACCTTCTTCTACCTCGTCCATAAAGGCTTCAAGTTTTCTGGTAAACTCTTCAGATACATAGTTTTCAAACCTTGACCTTAGATATTCGTATACCTGTTTTCCTAAGGCTGTAGGAACAAGTCCTCCGTTTTTCAGTTCATAAACATAATATTTATTAAGAAGGGTAGAAACGATTTCTGCATAAGTAGATGGTCTACCTAAACCTCTTTTTTTCATCTCCTGTATCAGAGATCCCTGATTAAAAAGAAAAGCTTTAGGTATTTTTTGTAACTTAATGTTGTCTATGGTAAAAGAAGAGGAAACAGGAAAGAGATGGGGCTTGGTCCAAACTAAATCATAACCGTTTGATAGTATGGCTACTATCACCTCTTCTTCCCAGGTTAAAGAGGAAAGAACTACCTTAAGGTTCTTTTTTAAGACCTTGGTTTTTCTCATCTGACTTGCTATAAATCTTCTAAAAATAAGATCGTAAAGTCTGAAACTATCCCTATATTTTTTAAAAGAAATCAACCCGTGAGCTACCCTTAGTTTTAGCTCTTCTACATCCCAGGGACGGGTAGGCCTTATACCTTCATGGGCTCCTTCACTAAACCATTCTCTCGGATAGAATAACTCTTCTCCAAAATGTTCTGAGATATAAGGTTTAGCTACCTGAAACCGTCCTACGTCTGAAATTCGAGTTGAATCTGTTCGATGATAGGTGATTAAACCGAGTTCAAAGAGTTCTTGCAAAAGAGACATGGTATAGGAGGTAGAAAACCTGAAGAAATTATAGGCTTCTTCCAGTATGGTGTCTGTGGTATAAGGAGGAGGTGGAGAAAGTTCATCTTCTTTTTGGCCTTCTAAGGTAATTTTAGCCTGAGGTAGGTGTTGTTCTAATTTCTCTGCAATTTCTTTTTCTTCTACCTCGATAAAAAGGGGATATTCATTTATCGTAAAGTTTATTCGATATTTGTGTTGCTTACTTAGTTTTTCTCTTTCTATTACCCATCCTAAAACCGGGGTTTGCACCCTACCTGCTGAGAGATAGTTTTTGTGGAAAACTTTCCATAATTCCTGAGAAAGAGAAAACCCTACCCAACGATCTGCCACCCTTCTGGCTAACTGGGCTTTAACCCGAGGAAGGTTTATTTCTTGAGGATTTTCAAAGGCTTTTTTGAGGGCCCTTGACGTAACCTCGTGAAACTCAAGTCTTTTTATGTTTTTTTGAAAGGGTTTCAGGTTAATGTAAAGGTCATAGGCAATCTTTTCTCCCTCTGAGTCAGGGTCTGAGGCAATAAAGGTTTGATCTGCACAAAAACTAAGGATTCTAAGTCCATCTATGATATCAGCTTTGTCAAAGATGTTTTCTTTATCCTTTATCTCCTCTTCATCCACATATTGTTCTCCTTTTTCTCTGTCTAATTTTATGGTGTTAAACACAGGATAAAAATTTCCGTTATCCTTTAAAACCCCAAATATGCCCTTTTTTCTGGAAAGGTTATAAAGATGTCCTAAAGAAGCACATACAGAAAGTAGGGTGTTTTCCATAGGTATTTCATAAACCCATAGGTTGGTGTACCTTCTAACCGAGGGTTTTCCAAAGAAGCTAGCTATGGTTTTGGCTTTATGAGGGGATTCTACGATAAGAAGGTAGTTCTTAAAATCTATCTTTTCAGCTGAAATTTTTTCTCTTTCTTGTTTTATGCGGGTATCAAGCTCGATTATTTTTTCAAAGGTCACCTCATTTAACTCCACCTCATCACCTAAATAGAACTTTAGCCTTTTTTTAAGGCTGTTTAAAGCTTTAAAGCTGTCTACCAAGATAACTGAAAGACCTGGCATAAGACCCTTAGTAGTAAGCCTTGAAACCCTTCCTGAAGCCTGGAGGTAAGAAGAAGCGTTTCCTACGATAAGATGATAATTTCCGTTTTCATCCCGTTCTAAAAAGACTTCTTCGTTTGTTTTAAGTTTTTCTATAAACTCGGGGTTTTTGAGCCGTTCTTCTATAAATTCCTTGATCGATAATACCTTTTTATACAACCCTTCATACTTAGGGAGGTCTTCTTCTCTTAAGGTTAAAAATCTTCTAAGGTAGTTTACATGTGATAAGGCGGTTATCCGTTCGTCGTCTTTAAAAAGAGGCATAAGAGATAAAAGCAAACTGTACAAAAATTGGGGGGCGAAAGAGAGGGAAAAACTTTCTTCGTTTTTAGTAAGGGGGAAAACGTGCTTAGGTACCCCTAAAAAGATTGCGTATCTCAAAATCTCAGGCAAATCCAATCCTCTGACCAGAGGGTTGCCAAGATGACATAACCCTACTGCAACCTCTACCTCTCCTTGTTTTAACTTATTTAAAAGGTCTTCTTCACTGACCTCCAAGTAAGAAATCGCTTTTACACCGTTTTCTCTGAGCTGTTCTGTAAACTTCTCTACGTAAGTCCTTCCATAAGATTCTTCTACAAAAACAAGCCCTCCTTTACCTAAGGCTTTTATCAATTTTACCGCTTCTTCAGAAAGTCTTTGTATATCTCTTGGTTCTCCGACGTCAAGATAGGTGTCGATTACCTTTCTTAGGGTGGAGACAAAACGTGTTATTTCAAACCCAAGCAAGTTTTGAAAAAGAAGGACTCGGTTGGTTCTTGGTTTTAATGTAGCAGAGGAGATGATGAGCTGTTTTTGAGTACTTCGATGGTTTTTTTTGATTTTTAAAAGCTCAGAATAGTCTTCCTCGGTTTTATCTCTCTTTAAAGCCAGCTTTATCTCTTCTTCAGAGAACCCCAGTAATAAAAACAAGTTGTCTACGTTTTTACTGCTTTTTAAAAAAGAATCTACGTCATCGACGAAGATAAGAGAAAAGTCTAAAGATTTAAGGATTTCAAAGTTTTTATGCATAAAGGCGGAAGTACAGATAAACACATCAAAATTCTGTTTTTCTAAGATTTCTTTTTCTTTTTTTTGCCCGGTATAGGCTAGAATTCTTTTTTTCTTTAAAGCGAGGGAGGAGGTTCTATCTATAAAGTCGTTTAGCTTGGTTTCTATCTGATTGACCAGCATTTTGGTAGGTACGATAATAAGGGCTTTTTTGGGGGTAAGAAGAGCACTAATAAGACCAAAGGTTGATTTTCCAGTTCCTGTAGGGGCGATGATAGCAAAAGATTCCCCTAAAAATAACCTCTTAGCCCAGTTTATCTGTAAAGAAGAAGGTTTAGCCCCGATGATTTCTTTAAACAACTTACTAAAATTAGAAACTTGTTTTTCTACTTCTCCAAAGATCTTTAACTGTTTTAAAGTTTTTTCTTTCTCTAAAATTTCACAAATCTTTAAGATCGAGGGATTTGAAGGTATTTTTCCTTCGGGAAGACAGTTTTCACAAGGAATTCCTTTACCAAGTCTTTCATCTGAGACTATCCCTTTACAGTTAGGGCACCCATTTTCCAAAAAATAAAGCATTTTTCACCTCTTAAAATTTTTCTCTTAAACTGCTATTTACTAAAAACACACGGAACAAGGGTAGGTTTGTTTTGGTTGTAATCCTTATAAAATAGTTTAAACTAAATTTTATGCAATACTCAAAAGAGATATATTTAGATTATAACGCTACTACTCCAGTTTTGCCAGAAGTTTTAGATGCGTTTAACATCTATTCTTCAGAAGAGTTCGCTAACCCAAGTTCTGCTCATGTATTAGGTAAAAGGGTTAAGTTAGCCCTTGAAAAATTTAGAGAAGAGGTAGCAAGCCTCTTAAATGTCTCCTCTGAAGAAATAATTTTTACCTCAGGAGGCACAGAGTCTAACCATCTCGCTTTGTTAGGAGTAGCCCTTGCAAAAGGAAAGGGTCATATTTTGGTGAGTTCCTTTGAGCATCCTTCGGTGTTAAATCCAGCAGTAAGGCTGTTAGAAATGGGATTTGAGGTAGATTTTTTGCCTGTGAATCCCCAAGGTTATGTAGACCCTGAAGAAGTTCAAAAAAGAATTAAGAAAAATACCTTTTTAGTTTCTGTGATGTTAGCCAACAATGAAATAGGTACCATCCAACCGGTTGAAGAAATTGCTAAGATTTGTCAAGAAAGGGAAATAATATTTCATACCGATGCCTGTCAAGCTGTAGGTAAGATACCGGTAGATGTTAAAAAAATAGGGTGTGATCTTCTATCCTTTGCAGGTCACAAGATGTATGCACCTAAGGGAATAGGAGGGTTGTTTATAAAAAAGGGAGTTTTTCTATCCCCTCTCTTTTTAGGGGGAGGACAAGAAAAAGGGATAAGACCTGGGACAGAACCGGTAGGACTTATAGCTGCTCTTGCAAAAGCAGCAGAGATAGCTAAAAAAGACGTAAGTTTTGAGGCAGAAAGACTTATCTACTTAAGAGAAACCCTTTATGAGGGTCTTAAAGAGGTTTATCCAAAAATTTACCGCTACGGGATTCCTGAGAAAACTCTTCCCAATACCTTAACTGTTTCTTTCGTAGGTAAAATAGGGAGTAAAATCTTGGAAGACCTCCCAGAGGTGTGTGCTTCTACCGGGTCTGCCTGCCATGACCGAAAAGGTTCAAATACTTTGATTGCTTTAAAAGTGCCTGAAGAAATAGCTCAAGGCACCATCCGGTTTTCCTTAGGTAGATATACTAACCTCGAAGACATAGAAAGGGTTATAAAAATTGTTCAGGATTATTTAGGTTAAAAAATCGCCATGTTTAAAACCATAGGTCAGGTTTTTTTAGTAAAACCAGGTAGCCTTTCTGCCGAAGAAAAGGAACTTTATCGAGACCTACAGTTTATCAATTTTATTTTTTTTAAAGAACATTTTCAGGAAGATTTTTCAGAGTATTTAAATAGATTAAAAACTTCGGTAGATGGTTTTAACTTTTTAGCTGTAGACCAAGAAGGGGGAAAGGTTTATCGTATACCTGGAGAATTCCCTTCTCCTCTGGAGATCAGTCTAAACTATCAAAAAAATAAAAATCTATCGTTGGTAAAAAATTGGGCTCAAAGTCTTGCGAAAGCAGTGGTTGAAAAAGGGCTTAACCTTAACCTTGCTCCTGTAGTAGATTTAGCAGAAGAGGAGGCCCCAGAGTTTTTAAGGTCTCGTACTTTGGGAAACGACCCTAAGCTGGTTAAATTTTTAGGAGAGATTTTCATCTCAGAACATAAAAAACAGGGGTGTTTCTGCTGTGTTAAACATTTTCCAGGGTTAGATGAGGTTACCATAGACCCTCATAAAGATCTCCCTGAAAAAGAGAAGACTAATTCTTTTTCCCTTGAAGTTTTCCGGTTTTTTGCTGAAAAGGGAGTTCCTTTTTTTATGACTACCCACCTGATAGTAAAAAGCTTAGACGTTTTACCAGCTACCTTTTCTTTAAAAACAATAAAGCTGTTAAGGGATAACCTTGGGTTTAAAGGCTGTATCATCACCGATGATTTAAACATGGGAGCCTTAGGAAAGTGGGAACTTTCTGAAAGGATTATCTTAAGTTTGGCAAGTGGACACAACCTTCTTATATTTTGTGGAGATTTTAAAGAGCTATCTTACTATCTGTTTGAGATTAAAACCGAGATAGAAAAAAGCCCAACTCTACGAGAAAGGATTTCTGAAAGTCTTTATGTGTTAGATAGGGTTAAGGGGTGGATTTATGAGTGAAGAGATTAGCTACCAAGAGATAGTCAATCAGGTAAAAGAGGCCTACATAAGAGCTTGCAAAAGCCTCCCCTCAGAGGTTTTAGAGGCTTTAACCAAAGCCTTAGACGAAGAGACCGAACCTTTGGCTAAAGCGGTGTTAGAGGTGTTGATAGAAAACGCAGAAATCGCTAAAAAAGAGAATCTTCCTATCTGCCAAGACACAGGTATTCCGGTTGTTTGGGTTAAAATCGGAGAGGAGGTGTATATAAAAAATTTAGAAAAGGCTATCAACGAAGGTCTTTTTTTAGCATACAAAGAAGGATTGCTTAGGGCTTCGGTATGTGAAGTGCTTACCAGAAAAAACACCGGAACCAATACCCCGGCGGTAATCCATTATGAAATAGTCCCAGGTAAGGTTCTGGAAATAGATCTCCTTCCTAAGGGATGTGGCAGCGAAAACATGAGTGCCCTTGCTATGTTACCTCCTTCAGCAGGTATAGAGGGAATAAAAAGATTTGTAGTAGAAACTGTAAAAAAAGCCGGTCCTAATCCTTGCCCTCCTGTAACCGTAGGGGTAGGTATAGGAGGTACCTTTGAAAAGGCAGCCATTTTAGCCAAAAAGGCACTTTTTAGACCCCTTGGAGCTTCTCATCCTGAAGAAGAGATAGCTAATTTTGAAAAGGAGCTCTTATCTGAGATAAATTCTCTTATGATTGGCCCTTTGGGTTTAAAAGGTAAAACTACCGCCTTAGCCGTTCATATAGAGACTTATCCTTGTCATATTGCCAGTCTTCCGGTAGCTGTAAACCTTCAATGTCATGCCTATCGTATAGCAAAAATAAAGTTTTTATAAAAGGAGTAAACATGAAAAAGTATTTCTGGATGGTTTTTATCTTTTTGGTATTTTTTTTAGCTGGTTGCGGGAAAAAAAATCCTCCTCTACCTCCCTCTAAAAGTATTCCTAAAGAGTTTTCTTTTGAGGTAAAACCTACAGAAGCAGGTTTTGACCTGATAGTTTATCTCCCTACAGAAACCAAGGGAGGTTATCCGTTGGTAAAAATTAGTTCTCTTATCATAGAAAAAGAAGAGATATCTTTAGATTCTCCTAAGGCTAAACCTAAAATTTATGAAATCAAACTTTCCCCTAAACTTCATTCTGCAGGGAATTTATACGTGTATCATGACTATCAGGTTAAACATCGTCATAGATATAAATACAGGATTAAAATAAAAAAAGATTTTTTAGTTAAGACCGATTGGTTTGATTTTCCTGGATATTTATACTGGCATAACCCTCCTCTTTTCCCTGAGAACATTTCTTTTCAGGTTTTACCAGAAAACGTGGTGCTTTTAACCTGGAAAAAGCCAGAAAAAGACATAGAAGGCCTTTCTATAGATTATCCTCTCTCTTATGAGGTAGAAAAAACTTCTGGCTCTAAGGTTGAGAGCTTTTATGTGAGAAAAGAAGAGTTTTTTGAAAAACTATCAGACGTTAGGAAGACCTGCTACCGAATAAGGAGTTTTTTGAATTTTCGAGGCACTCAGATTCCAGGCCCTAAGAGTCCTCCTCTGTGTTTGGAATAACAGGCTGATAAAAATACAGAGTGGTTTCTCCGTAGGTTTTGACTTTGATCAAGACAAATTGGTCGGTTTTTTCTGGTAGGGGTATTCCTGTAGCTTCTTCTACCATTATTATGGCTTCTTGGTCTAAAATTTCTGTAGGTAAGGCCTTAAGGGTTTTAAGGCTCAGCCCCGTTTTATAAGGTGGGGTAATAAAGACTAAGTCAAATTTAATGTTAAGATAGGCTTGGCTAAGCTTAGATAGACCTTCTGGTAGTTTAAGTTTTAAAACCAAGGCCTTTTCTGTAAGTTTAAGTTTTTCTAAGTTTTTACGGATCAGAGAAAGGCTTAAGTCGCTAAAGTCTACAAAAAAAACCAGATCCGCCCCTCTTGAAAGGGCTTCTATTCCAAGAGCTCCTGTCCCTGAAAACAGGTCTAACACTTTAGACCCAGAAAGGTCTTGTCCTAAAAGGTCAAAAAGAGACTTCCTGATCCTACTTCTTAAAGGGCGAATGCTTAAGTCCTTAGGTGGAGGAAGAAAAAGCTTTTGCCCTTTTAAATAGCCTCCGGTGATTTTCAAACTAAAGGGCCCTTTATTTTAGAAGTTCTAACCAAGTCTGAGGTAAAGAAAAATAATAGGGATTCAACCCAGGATGATAGTATTTACCAGAAATTAGTTGTTTAGGGTTAAACCAGTCTTTTGGCTCTTTTGTAGCCAAGAAAAAGGCAATCTCTTCTCCGTAGCAAGGAACATAGCAACGCACTATCTTTACATAGGGAAAAACTTGAGAAATTTTGGGATAGGCTTCTTTTATGATGTGAGGGAAATAAATCGGTAGACTAGCTTGCTGGATAAAAAACCCGTGAGGTTTAAGTACCCTTGAAGCCTCTTGATAAAACTCAACAGTATATAAAGTTTTAGCAGGTCCAACAGGGTCAGTACAATCAACGATTACCAAATCAAATCCTTCTGAAGGACTCTCTTTTAGCCCTAAATAGCCGTCTTTGATCACTAAGTTGACCCTTGGGTCGGCATAATCTCCAGAAATTTTAAAAAAGTATTTTTGGCATAAGTCAAACACCAGGGTATCTATTTCAAACTGAATGATCTTTTTAAGGGTAGGGATTTTTTGAAGTTCTCTTAGAACTCCTCCGTCCCCCCCTCCAACTATTATAACCTCTTCAGGGGGGGTGGGGAGGAGGCTTATAGGAAGATAGGTTATGGTCTCATGGTATATAAATTCGTCTTTTTCTGTAAATTGAACGATTCCATCTAAAACAAAAAGATAGCCCCAAGAGGGATTTTTAAAGATTTGTATTTCTTGTAACCCTTTTTCTTCAAAGACTAATTCAACTTTGTAGGAATGTCCGAAGTCTTTAAAGATTTTCTCTCTCCACCAAAAACTTCCAGTCAAGTTTCTCCTCCCTCTGATAAAGTATCCTGAGAAAGTCCTCTTGCAAACTCAGCGATATAGACGTTTTGAGGACGAAGATTACGCTGAAGCTTAGACAATATCCTGTGGGCTTCTTCTTTATTTTCTGCTAAGATGTCTAAGGCAGAATATCCTCTTTCTGGCCAGGTGTGGATATAGATATGAGAACAACCTAAATTAACCTGAGCAGAAACCCCAAAAGGCTGGAACTGGTAACTTACCGCAGAAATTTCTTTTAACGCACCGTTGGTAGCTATGGCTTCTTTTAGAGCTTGTTCTACCACCGGAGCTTCAGCCAAAAGTTCAAAAGGGGAGCCCCAAAACTCAGCGATGATATGATAGGACCAAACACATCGTTTGAGTGCACCTTGCTGGGTAGGGCAGCTATTCAACCTTTCAACCTGACAAACGGTTTGTACTGCACTCATATTTCACCTCCTCCCAGGCAAGGTGCCCGGTTTTTTAGTTTTTCAGTATCCCAATAAAAAAAATCGGGACGGGCGGATTTGAACCGCCGACCCCCCACACCCCAAGCGGGTGCGCTTCCAAGCTGCGCTACGTCCCGATTAAAAAGACAAGAATAACCTATTTAAGTTTAAACACTATAATAAAAAATCTTTAAAAAATGTCAAGAGGTTAAGGAAAATTTTTGTTTGATTGGGTTTCTAAGGGTTTTTTTAAGGTTTTTTGAGGTTTATAAACCTTAATCAAGGTTATTGCTTTTCTCAAGGTTTAAGAATAAAATTATATCATGTCCAAATTCTTTTATCTACTAAAAGACCCGCAAAAACTTCCGCAAATCTTTGAGAAGATTAACTCAAAAGAGTTTTTTCTGCTTCCTTTAGAAAGAATCTCAGAACTTTCTAAAGAAGAGGTCCTAACCTTTGATGCTATCCTGGTGTTAGGAGGTGATGGCACCTTCCTAAGGGCTGTGCCCTTTGCCTATACTTACGACCTTCCTTTGATAGGGGTTAATCTGGGAAATTTTGGTTTTTTAACCGAGGTTTCTTTAGAAGAATTACCATATCTTTTAAGGCTAATCAAAGAAGGAGAGGCTAAAATTCAAAAAAGAACGCTTCTTGAGATTACCTATCAGAATGAGACCTTTGTTGCTCTAAACGAAGGGGCTATCATGAAAGGTCCTTTGGGTAAGGTGATATATTTGAGCCTGCAGGTTGAGGGCTATCATCTTACTACCATCCCTGGTGATGGGTTGATCATCTCTACCCCAACCGGATCTACTGCTTATAACCTTTCAGCCGGAGGCCCGGTTATCCATCCAGAGGCACAGGTTTTTGTCTGCACACCGATCTGTGCTTTTAAAATAAACCTACGTCCCTTTGTTATTCCAGATAACTTTGAAACCGTGGTAATCTTAAACAAAAAAGGGAAAGGGGAGAACGAAGAAGTTCATCTTCTCATCGACGGACAGATTAACTTAGTAGTGCAGGAAGATCAACCTCTTCGTTTTAAAAAAGCCCCAAAACCTCTTAGAATTCTTACCTTACCAGAGAAAAATTATCTAAAAATTTTAAAGTCTAAGTTTAATTGGTAAAAAAGTCTTTTAAACCTCTTCTTTTTTTAAGAGTTTAGAGGCTAATTCTTCTTTCTTTTCTTTTAAGGTTTCTTTGCTTTTTTCTACGGCTTCTTTAAGCTCTTCTTTTTTACTTTCGATGATTTCTTTTCCTTTGGAAGTGATTTCCTCTGCCTTGGATTTTAAAGCTTCAGCTTCAGTTTTAACTTTATCTAAGGCTTCGTCCATCTCTTCCTTTATCTTTTTCCTAACCTCAGAACCACTGGCTGGTGCCAAAAGAAGGGCTGCAATCCCCCCTACTACCACCCCACCAAGAAAAGCTAATAAAACCGTAGTTTTTTTCCCTTCCATAATCCACCTCCTTTTTGTAAAATTTTTAAATATTAACCCTAAAGGGTTTATTTTTTTAAATTAGGAAGAGGAATTATCTTTTTTATCTGTTGTATTAGCTCTTTAGCTCCATAAATTAGAGAACTCCCCTCTACATAGACCTTTTTAATCTGGTGGTTTATCTGGTCTAAAACGAGTTTAGAGGTTTGACTAAACTCAGCAAGAGAGTTAAACATAGGGCTTAAACTATGGCTAACCTTTTCTGTCACCTCTTTTGCCTGAGAGGTCACCTCTTTTATGTTGTCTAAGTTGTTTTTTGCAATTTCTAAGTTAATTTTTAACTTATTGGAAATTTCTTTTACTTCATCTGTAACAATCTCTGTCTGGTTTTTCAAAAAGGTCTCGAAATCTTTAATACTTTCTCCTAATTCCTTAAGGATGTTGGGAATGATTTTAAGCCCGGTTATAAGTTCGTTTAGGTTAGAGATAGTTTGTTTAGCTGTGTCTAAGGTCTCTGAGGTTTTTTCGGTGGTTTCTTTAAGATTTTTTAAAACAGGAGATAGTTCTTCTAACCTTAGGTTTACACGGTCTAAAGTTTGATTAACCTTAAAAAAGATATAAATAGCTATACCTACTAAAACGCCTACGAAAAGAATCAAAAGATACAATAGGGTTTCCATAACCCCTCCCTAAAAGGCTATTTAAAATAAAATTATAATCATAAAAATTAAAAAGTCCACTTAATCAAGTTGGGATAATATTTTCTAAGATAAAAGTTTTTAGGAACTACCCTAAAGTTATAAGCTTTAAGTCCAGGTCCATAAAGAGGAAAAGATTTTTGATAGACCCCAACCCCTTCTTTAAACTCTATCAGCTTAAGGGGAAAGCATCTTACATACCTTTCTTTCTCTTCTTCTTCCCCTAAGTTGCATACACAAGCTATTTCCTCTATGAGTACCAACTGTACTTCTATTAACTCAGGGTTTAGGCTACCTAAAAAGACTTTGGCAGATACACTTACTTCTTGGCCATCCTGTAGGAAGGTTTTTTCTAAATTTTCTTTTACCTCTATAAATTTTATGTTTTCCCAATTTTCAGTCAAAATTCTTTTTTCTTCTGCTAAAGCCTTAAGAAGGGAGAAATCTTTTTGAGAAAGATGTTTTAGTCTTTCTAGGATGGGTGAATAAAATTTATCTATGTATTCAAGGAGCATACGGTTGGTAGAAAACTGTTTACAAGTTATGTACATGCTTTGTTTCATCATCTTTACCCAATCTCTTGAGATCCCGTCTTCGTCTCTTTCAGTAAAGAGAGGATAGATTTCTTTTTCTAAAAGAGTATATATTTGATTAGCTTCGTAGTGGTTATAAAGTGGCAATCCTTCCTTAGGGATTATAGCCCAACCGTTAAGCCTGTTGTATCCTTCTGGCCACCATCCGTCAAGAACGCTTAAGTTTAAAACCCCGTTCATGGCAGCCTTCATCCCTGAAGTCCCGCAAGCCTCCATAGGCCTTAAAGGGGTATTTAACCAAACATCTGACCCCCAAATAAGATATCTGGCTAAATGAAGGTTATAGTTTTCTAAAAAGATGATCTTATGATAAAGCTTATAAGTCTCTCTAAACTCTAAAATCTCACGGATTATGTTTTTACCTTCTACATCCTTAGGATGGGCTTTACCTGCAAACACCAGCACAATGTCTTTTTCTTTTAAAAGGTTTAGTATCTGGTCTTTATGATATAGGATGAGAGAGTTTCTCTTATAACCAGTCATCCTTCGAGCACAACCTATGATAAGGTCTTGGGCTTTAGGAGGTTGATAGTTTGGTTTTTCTTCTGAGAGGTTTAGCTTAAAAGATTCCTCTTTTAACTGGGTTTTGATAAGGTTTAAAAGTCTGTACTTGTTTTTTTTGTGGGCTTCCCATATTTCTTCGTCTGGGATTTTTAATATTTCCTCCCAGGTTGAATCTTCAGGAGACATATAGATAAAATTGGCTCCAAGATACTTTTTAAAAAGTTGATAGAAAGGTTCGCTTAACCATCTCCAGTGAACACCGTTGGTTACATACTCTATGGGAACTTCTTCCTCTGGTAGTTCGGGAAAAAGGGGATGCCACATCTTTTTGGTGGTTTTTTGATGAAGTTTAGAAACAGCGTTTACGTTAGAGGAATAGTTGATGGCTAAAGCAGGTAACCAGAAAATTTCAGGATTTTCCTTTAGGGTGCCTTGTTTATAGAATTCCAGAATAATATTTTCATTTTTGGCTAGTTCAACCAACTCTTCTAACTCTTCCCAAAGATATTTTTTAACCAACTCTTTAGGAAAATGCTCATTACCTGCAATAACAGGTGTATGAGTAGTAAAAACAGTAGTCTCTTTGATAAGCATGATGGCTTCATCTAAGGAAAATCCTTGAGACAATAAATCTTTTAATCTTGCTAAAAGGACAAACGCAGAATGACCTTCATTAAGATGATATATCTTGGGGTTAAGGTTTAATGCTTTCAGTAATTTATATCCTCCGATACCAAGGATAATCTCTTGTTGGATCCTTTTTTCTATTTCCCCTGGGTAGAGATATCTAAGTATTTCTTTTATTTCTTCAGGATTCTCAGGATGGGTGGTATCCAAAAAATAACCAACTACTTTACCTACTTCTAACTTAAATACCCTAAGCTTAGCCTCTACCCCCATAAGGCTTATCGATAACATCATAGGGGTTCCATCTGGGTTTTTTACCTCCTCTAAAAAGTTTAAAAACAGGTCTAAAATTTCTGGATTTTCTGTTTGTGTTTTTTGGTTAGGGTCTATGGTTTGTTTTAGATAGCCATGTTGATATGCAAGACCTACCCCTATCATCGGAAGTCCTAAGTCTGAAGCAGCCATCAAAAAATCCCCGGCTAAAACCCCTAATCCTCCTGCATAAAAAGGCAAAGTAGGATGAAGCCCAAACTCGGTACAGAAATAAACTATTTTGTCTTCTGGATCTATACGATGTTTTTTGACTTCTGGATGTACATATTCTTTATGTTCTTGAAATGCTTCCCAGAGGTCCTCTAAATCCATAAGAAAGGTCTGGTCTTGGGCCAACGCTTTTAACCTTATGTTAGGAAGGTAGTAGATAAGTTTAAAGGGATTATGTTCAACTTGTCTAAAAAGGTCTCGGTCTATTTTATAAAAAAAAGAAAGAACATCATAGTTCCAGGAAAACCAGAGATTTTTAGAAATTTTTGAAAGTTTCTCAAGTTCCTTCGGTATAGAAGGATAAACAAAAAATTTTTTGAAAGGCATTTTTATCCCTCCAACTGGGTTTCTATTTCTGCTAATATATTCATATAATACCGATAAATTTCTTCTGGAGAAGAGTAGGGAGAAAAATATTTATGCACATCTCCGTCTTGAAAATATTTGATGCACATATAGTAAAAATGGTCTGAGGTAGAAAGTTTTTTAAGAATAGAGAGGAGATCATACCGTTTCTGGTCTTTGGCTTTTTTGATTAGCTCATAGCAAGTTTTTATGGCATTCCATTGAAGAGGGTTAGAAAGCCAGGCAGAAAGGTCTCTTTCGGTGTCTGCCCAGGAAGTTGGGTTAGGAACAGAGATAGGGGTAGGAGTATAGTTTAAGGTATCTTTTACCTCAGAAGGCCATAGAAACTGTAAATTTTTTTCCTTTAAAGCTAAAAGTACAAACTCTTTTATAAAATCAAAAATTCCTGTTTCAGCCCATTGATGTTCTCCAAAGGTTTCATAATCCATAAAAAGGTTTAAATAGAGATTCTTTCCTGTTTTTTCTATTAGCATCAAGTCTTTTATCCAGGACAAATACTTTTTAGGGGTAAGGGGATATTCATCCCAACTTTTATCACTAAACCTAAAGGCAATGTCGTCTGAAAGTTTATAATGTTTTAGTAGCAAAAGATGGGCATGATTGGCAGAGACCCTGGGATAAAGAGGAGATTCTCCTTTTAAAATCTTGTCAGCCCCTTCTATAAGGATGGTTTTTATCTGAGGCATGGTAGCAAAAAGTAAGTCTGAAATTTTGTCAAAATAGATTAACTCGGTATTACGAAAGGTAGTAGGTAGCATCCCAAATTCTTTTTTGATGATCTCCGCGTGTTCTTCTATCTCCTCTATAAATTCGTCTAAATCAAAGATGCTGCTAAGAGAATGATAGTAAGTTTCGTTAAGAAGCTCTACCGCCCCGGTTTTTACCAGGTCTAAAAAGGAATGTAAAACCTCAGGACGGAATTTTTTAGCTTGTTCTATAAACGTGCCTGTCAGACTATAAGAGACCTTAAATCTTCCGTCAGACCTTTCTATCAGTTCTTTAAAAAGGGCGTTGGCAGGAAGATAACACTTTTCTGCTACCTTGTTAAATATGGCTGCGTTAAGGCTATCGTCAAAATACTCGACTGTTGATTTTGTTTTTAAAACATTAAAATTTTTGACCCTAAAGGGCTGATGCACCTGAAAGTAAAATATAATATAAAGCATACTTAGTTTATCAAAAGTTCGTCATAGATTTTTATCAGTTCTTCGGCTCTTATATCCCAGGTAATCGTTTTGACTTCTTCTTTAGTTTTTTGTTGAAGGTTTTTTAGTTTTTCTGGATGTTTTAAGAGGTCTACGATGATGTTTACGATTTTGTCAACATCCCAAAAATCGACCTTATAAGCGTTTTCTAAGATTTCTGAAGCCCCTGATTGTTTGGAGATGATAAGGGCACAGCCAAAATACATGGCTTCTAAGGCTACGATCCCAAAGGGCTCAGAAACCGAGGGCATAACCACTATGTCTGCTAAACTTAAGGCTTCTTCTACCTCTTGTCTGGTAAGGAAACCGGTAAACAAAACTTGGGTGCCAAAACCTTCGCTTGCAGCTTCAAACATAAGTTCTCTTTCCATTTCTCCTGCACCAGCGATCAAAAACCTTACTTTCTTAGGATATTGCCTAAGGATTTTTTTGGCTATTTCTAAAAAAATCTTGGGACCCTTCTGAGGGGTTAATCTTCCTAAAAACAAAATCACCGGACTTTTAAATTTTTTTGTCTTTTTGGGTTCTTTGGTATAAACGGTAAAAGCATTGTATAACACCCGAATCTTTTCTTCAGGTACTTTGTAATGTTCTTTTATCACCTGAGCTGTGTAGTTAGAAACCGCGATTACTCGGTCTGCCAAATTTAACCCTAAGTATTCTATCTCATGGACTACCGGATGTCCGTATCCGATCGCTCTGTCAAACTCCGTAGCATGCACATGAGCAACCAGAGGTTTTTGGAGAAGGTGTTTAAGAAAGAGTCCTGCAGGGTAGGTCATCCAATCATGAGCATGGATTAAGTCAACCTCTAAATGTTTGGCAACCTCTAACACGTTTTGCAGATATCTTTGAACCCGGGATAACGTGTGATTCTTCTTATTAAGTAGATTTTCTATCCTTTTTAAAACTTCCTCAAAAATCGGAGTTAACGGCTTTTTTTCTTCTAAAAAGTTTATGGTGTTTTCAGGTTGATAAGAAAACAGTCTTAAGGTGTCTAAGTAAGCCCCTTCGGGGGCTAAATAACCTATTTGATAAAACTTCAAAGGCAAAGGCTTTAGTTGTTTTTGGTAATGGCTCTTAGCTACCGGAAAGTCTGCCTCCCAGCCAGAAGAGATCTCAAAAAACACTTTTTCTTTGGTAGGGAGAATCATGTAGATTTTTACTCCCTTTTCAGCTAAAGCTTTAAAAAGCCCGTAACAGGCCATCCCAAGCCCACCTACTATAAACGGAGGATATTCCCAGGTTAACATCAAAACTTTCATTGTTCAGGCTCCTTCTTAAAGTTTTTTAAAGCTAAACTTTAAGCCCCTCTATCATCTGTTCTACCAAAAAAACAGCTGCTACAGACCAAAATTGAGCATGGGCACCCTTAGGATATTTAGGATTTTCGCCATCATACAACTCAGGAATACTTCCCATTTTACCTCTACATATTCCTTCTCTAAAAACTCTCACCAATCCTTCAAGCTCCCTTTTAAGCCCTTCTTTGTCTTCTTTATAAGCCTTTTTTAACACTTCAGCATAAGGATAGATGAGCCACACCCAGACTGTCCCATTATGGTAGGCAAGGTCCCTCATCCTTTGAGTTCCAAAGTATTTTCTCCTAAACGAAGGATCTTTGGGTAAGAGACTCCTTAACCCAAAAGGAGTCACTAATTCTTGTTTAGCCAGTTCAACTCCTTTAAGAAGAGATGGCTTGTCTGTGATGTCAAAAGGCAACGAAAGGGCGATAATATAGTTAGGCCTGATTTCAAAAACAGGTTCATCGTTAAACAACCTGTCTGCCCAGACCTTACCATCAAAAAATCTGATAAAGTTTTTTTCCTGTAAACTGATCAGTTCTGAGACCCTAAATTTTTCTAAAAAAGACTTTTCTAAGTATTTTTCTGCAAACTTTAAAAGGTTATACCATAAACCCTGTATTTCTATGGGTTTCCCATACCGAGGGGTTACAGGTACTCCGTCTAACACCACATCCATCCAGGTTAAGGCTTTGTTGGTTTGAGGTAAGATTTCGATAAATCCATCCTTATGGTCCAGTAAAAACGGGAGATCTGGGTTGGTGCAGAAGTTTTTAATCACTTCTTTTACGGCTAAAAGCAACGTTTCTCCTTCAGAGGATTTTAAAACCTCAGGAAAGGTTTCTAAAAACTGAAAAATCCTTAACCCAAACCACAGAGAGGCATCAACTGAATTATAGTTGGTTTCCTGTTCATCTCCTACCACGTTAGGGATAAGCCCGTTAACCATCCTTTTGGCATATTTTTTAAAAATCTTTAAAGCCTTCTCTTTACCTCCTTTTAAATAAAAAACCGCAGGAAGACCTATGAAGGTGTCTCTTCCCCAGCAATAAAACCAAGGAAATCCGGCGATTATGTCCTCTTCAAGCAGAAAATCTTCCACCATTTTTTTTAAAATCCTTAGGTATTCCTTTCGCGAAAAAGACTCTTTTTTGTTAGGGATGAGGACAGGTAGTCCTTGGTATCTTCTTTCAACCTCTGTCAAAATCATTTCAAAATCCTTTATAGGTTCATCAGAAAACACGATTTTAAAACTTTCTTTAGTTTTTAGTTCTGCTTCTATCTTAAAAGGGGCATAAAGGTCTTCAGTAGCCTCATAACCTCTGATTTCTTCTATAGGATAAAACACTTGATAATAGAAAAGGTCTTCTCTGGTTAAACTACCGTTAGAAAGATAGACAAAAAGAGAGAAGGGCTCTTTTACCACCATACCTGGGTTATCGTCTACCTCTACAAATTCCTTTTCCCATTCGGTTTTGTTGGTAACCCTGTGATGGTCTCTAAAACTAAACTTAGGTCTTATTACTATTCGAAAAGGATAGGAGCTTATGTTTTCATAAGAGATAACTACCAGGTTTTTAAGAGGATGCATTTTGATTTCTTTTTTCAAGAAAAAGTCCTTACTTTCTGGACAGAAAAAATAAAATTGAGGGAAAGGTCTAAAGAAAAAGGCTTTTATTAGCCTGAATCCCTCTGGAAAAATGGTATCTCGGTAAAAGTTAGTATCGAGAAAATAACTTAGTCCAGAAGGGAAAAAGACCTGTTCTTCAGCTGAACTAACCAGATGAATTCTTTTTCCTTTTTCATAACCTGCGATCAGAAGTCCATGATACTTTCTCAGATTAACTAAAAAGGCAGAACCTAACGCATACCCCCCTTTTTGATTAGAAACTATCCATTCATAAGGAGTAAACCTTTCAAAAAGTTCTGTTAACATCACATGATAATTACATTTTTTTACAAAATAATCACAAGACAATAAAAAATCAAGTTAAAAATACGATAAATATTAAAATTAAACATTAAAGCGAAAGTATACGATGTCTCCATCTTCTATAACATAGTCCTTTCCTTCTAATCTAACAGCTCCTAACTCTTTGGCTTTCTGGAAGGAACCTATTTCTATGTATTTTGTATAGTTAATGACTTCAGCCGCGATAAAACCTCTTTCTATGTCAGAGTGAATTTCTCCGGCAGCTTCTTTAGCTTTAGTCCCCTTGGCTATGGTCCAGGCTCTGGCTTCCTTAGGTCCTGCGGTAAAAAAGGTGATAAGGTTTAAAAGTTTATAGCCTGCTCTTATTAGTTTGTGAAGCCCTGGTTCGTTTAGACCTAAGGCCTCTAAAAATTCTTTTTTTTCTTCTTCAGAAAGTTCGACGAGCTCTTGTTCTATCTTCCCACAGATGACTATCAAAGGAGTTCCTTCTTTTTGGGCCTTTTCTCTTAGCTTAGCTACATAACTGTTTCCTTCTCCTTCTGGGAGAAATTCTTCTGAGACGTTAGCGATGTACATCAAAGGTTTAACCGTTAAAAGACAGAGTGCCTTTTCTAAAAAGATTTTTTCTTCCGGAGAAAAAAGGTTTAGGTTAGGCCTTATAGTTTTAAAGTTTTCTAAGAGGGTTTTAGCCTTTTCTAAGGTTTCAAGCTCAGCCTTAGCTTTTGGATCATTTTTAGCAAGCTTCGCAGTTTTTTCTAACCGTCTTTCTATGGTTTGCAAGTCTGCAAGAATAAGCTCTAACTCTATGATTTCTGCGTCTCTTACAGGGTCTATAGAACCCTCTACATGTACGATGTCAAGGTCTTCAAAACATCTGACTACATGAGCTATAGCCGAGACCTGTCTTATATGAGATAAAAACTGGTTGCCAAGTCCTTCCCCTTTTGAGGCTCCTTTTACCAGCCCTGCTATGTCTACAAACTCTATGGTAGCAGGGGTGATTTTTTTGCTTTTTTCTAACCGAGCTATCTCATATAGCCTTGGGTCAGGCACATTAACTATCCCCACGTTAGGGTCTATGGTGCAAAAAGGATAGTTAGCAACCTCAGCTTTTGCTGTTTGAGCCAAGGCATTAAAAATGGTAGACTTCCCTACGTTAGGCAATCCCACTATACCTATGTTCATCTTCATCTGAAACCTTGCCCCCTCTTTACAGTTTTTTATACTAAATTTTTAAGCAGGTTGAAAAGCTCTTCTGGAAATTTTATAAGCTTACCTTGATGGTTGATGGGAACATGAACTGTATAACCTTCAGCTACTAATAGGTGTTCCTTCTTAATGGTGTATTCGAAGGTAATTTTATGCAGTTTTAGTTCTTTGATCTGAGTTTTTATAACCAAAAGGTCGTCATAAAAAGCAGGATGTTTATACCTAACATATACTTCTACTACAGGAAGTAAAAGTTTGTATTTTTCTTCTATCTCTTTATAACTAATACCTGCGTTATTTCTGATAAACTCTGTTCTTGCTATTTCCATCACCCTTAGATAGTTGCCATAATACATAACCTTTCCACTGTCTGTGTCCCCATAGATTACCCTATAGGTTATTTCGCTTACCATCTCTTACCTCTTGCAAAATAGATAATAAGAGTTATTTTAAATTTTATGAATACTGCCATTTTATCTCAAAAAATTAAAAAAGTAATAGCAGGGCCTAAGAAAATTCAAAAACTTGTCGAAAAGCTTGCTGACCAAATCATAAAAAAACAACCCTTATTAGAAAAAGTAGTTCTTATCGGTATTCAGACAGGGGGAGCCCCTTTAGCAAACAGGTTGAAAAATATTATCTTAGAAAAGACCAACATAGAACTTCCTGTAGGTTATTTAGATATAACCCTTTACCGAGACGATTGGACCAGGATTACCAACTATCCTGAGGTAAAAAAGACAGAGATCCCTTTTTCAATTGAAGATAAGATCGTTATCCTGGTAGATGATGTGATCTATACTGGAAGAACCATCAGAGCGGCGATGGATGCTTTAATAGACATAGGTAGACCAAAGAAAATAGAACTTGCTGTTTTGGTAGACCGTGGTGGTAGAGATTTCCCTATAGAGCCAACTTACAAAGCCCTTACCATAAAAAACATCCAGTATAACGAATATGTATCTGTATATCTTCTTGAGACTCATGGAAAAGATAAGATCGTTTTAGAAATCTATGAATAGTTTCTGGATTTGTGAAAATTTTCTTTTCTTTTGTCATCAAAAGAAATTTTATGTTAAAATTTCTGTAAAAAACAGGGAGGTCTTTTAAAGATATGACGATCAAAACCCTGATTAGTAAAGGTGTGATTACAGAAGAGGTTAAAATTTGTGCACAGGTGGAAGGGGTTAGCGAAAAATTTCTCAAAGAAGGTATTCTTAGGGGTGAGATAGTTGTTTGTAAAAACAAAAAGTCTAAGATAGAAAGACCCTGTGCTATTGGTAAGGGACTTAGAACTAAGGTAAACGTAAACATCGGTACTTCTAAGGATAGGCCTTATGTAGAAGAAGAGTTAAAAAAACTTGAGATAGCTTTAAAGTATGGTGCAGATACTGTGATGGACCTTTCTACAGGAGGAGATTTAGACGAGATAAGAAAGGTTATAAGAGCTCACTCTCCTGTTCCTTTAGGTACAGTCCCTATTTATCAGGCGGCGATAGAGGCGGTAGAAAAGCATCATAAGTCGATCGTTGACATGACGGTTGATGAGATGTTTAAGGTGATAGAAAAACAGGCAGAAGATGGTGTAGATTTTATGACCATCCACTGTGGTCTTACCAAGGCGGGTATAGAAAGGTTAAAAATTAAACCCAGGGTGCTTGGGGTGGTATCCAGAGGAGGTTCTTTTTTAGTAGAATGGATGATCTATAACCAAAAGGAGAATCCCTTTTATGAGCATTTTGATAAACTTCTTGAAATAGCCTTTGAGTATGATATTACTCTGTCTTTAGGGGATGGACTAAGACCTGGTTGTATCGCAGACGCTACAGATGGAGCTCAAATCCATGAGTTGATGATTTTAGGGGAGTTAACTTTAAGGGCTTGGGAAAAGGGTGTTCAGGTAATGATAGAAGGCCCTGGACATGTGCCTTTAGACCAGATAGAGACCAACATAAAACTACAAAAAAGGCTTTGTCATGGTGCTCCTTTTTATGTGCTTGGCCCTCTTCCCACAGACGTAGCCCCTGGTTATGACCATCTGGTAGGGGCTATAGGAGGGGCACTGGCTGCTTATTATGGGGCAGATTTTCTTTGTTATCTTACCCCTGCAGAACATCTAAGGCTTCCTACGTTAGAGGATGTAAAAGAAGGTTTGATAGCCTCAAAAATCGCTGCTCATGTAGCAGACCTGGCTAAGGGAATAAAAGGTGCATGGGAATGGGATTTGGCTATGGCTAAAGCCAGGGCTGAGCTTGACTGGGAAAAACAGATTTCCCTTTCTATAGACCAGGAAAAGGCAAGGCGGTATAGGCTCGAAGGAGGGGTTTCTAAAAGTCAGGCTTGTACGATGTGTGGCCCCTACTGTGCTATAAAGGTCTTTGAACATGCCTTCAACCTACTTAAAATCAAAGGAGGGGAAGGCTAAAAGTGAGGTTGATTATAGGAGAAAGAAAAGGTTATTATCAACTTACTTCTTTTAGCCAATATCTTTTGCTGGTTGTGGTTCTTTTTGGTTTTGTTCTCAATGTATATGAAGTTTATCTGCAATTTAAAAACAGTTCTTTATGTAAAACGGACGCCTGTTTAATGATACATCTTTTCGATAGATTAGGGATCCTCAACTACTTAGGGGTTTTGGTGTTTGCTGTGGTGTTAGGGTTAACCCTTCTTGATTTAAAGATAAAATCTTATGTCCTGAAAAGGTTAAGACTTTTTATCTTAGGTCTCTGTTTGTTGGTTGAGGGATATTTTATCGGGTTTCAGGCCTTTTTTCTTCAGGAATATTGTCAGTTTTGTTTGGTGGTAGCCTTGACCATTTTTTTAGCCTTTGTGTTAGACGTATTTTCTCAGAAGGCCTTTAGCTGGGGTTTCTTAGGTTTTTCAGGGTTTTTAGCCCTTTCTACAGCAGTTTTTTTGGTTAACATAAGCCTTAAGCCTATATCTTTAGATTATCCTGTGGTGGTCTATCAACAAAATTGTCCTAACTGTAAGGTGGTCGAGGAGTATGTTATAAATAATAAAATTCCTGTAAGATTTTATGAGGTATCTAAGGTTTATGCCTTGATGAGGATAGCAGGAATTCGAGAAGTCCCTGCCCTTCTTTATAGAGAAGATAATTCTCTTTTGGTTTTAGTAGGTAAAAATACCATTCTCAACTGGCTAAAAGAAAATTATCCGATGTTGGAGCCCTCTCAGGGGAGAGAATTTTCTAAAAACTTGAAGGAAAAAGATTTCACCGTTAATGCCTCTACAGAAAAACCTCAAGATAAAAAAGAGCCTGTTAAAAAGGAAAAAGTAGTCTCTACAGAAAAGGTTTCTACAGAAAAATCCTCTACAGAAAACGCCACATCTCCTCAAAAACCTTCTTCTTTACCTTTCTTACCTCCCAAAGTGGGAGATAAAGAGGGTAAAGGAGAGGCCTGTCTTATCGAAAAAGGTTGTAATTAGTTGAGGATTTTTGTTTGAATTAAGTGTTATTTCAAAAGCTACTCAGTTCTTGTTTAATATTACTTCACAAAAATCCGATAATAAATAAAATTATAAATAGAGGATTTTATGAAAGGTTTACAGAGGCAAATTTTTTATTTTAGTTTGGGAGTGAGTTTTTTTATTATGTTAACTTTTGTTCTCCTTAGCAGTCCTGTATTTTATAAGTACGAATTTTCTAAGGGAGATATTTTTCTTCAGCAAAGAACACATGTGTTAGCCAATTACATAGAGGGTTTTTTTTCTAAGTTTATCGTGATGATAGAATACCTGAGTAAAGATCCTAAGGTGATTAAGGCTTATAAACTTTCTGAAAAAGATAAAATTGAGGTATTAAAACATTTTTATACTTTTAATCAAATAGACCCTACCATTAAATATATCTATGCTGGGTATGAAGATGATTCTCTTTTGATATATAACTATGATACACCTGAGGGATACAAGTCAACTGAGAGGCCTTGGTATAAAGAGGCTGTAAGGTATTCTTCTAAGATTAGCGAGGGAGTGGTATATCAAGAGTTTGGGACTAAAGAATGGTTGGTAGCCTTAGGTAAGGCTCTGGTTGATGAAAACCACAAGATTGTAGGGGTTGTAGCCATAGATACCTCTTTAGAAAATTTATTAAAGGTTTTTAGAGAAAAAATAGGGATTTATGAGACAGCCTATAGCTTTGTGATTAAAAAGGATGGAACGGTTCTTATCCATCCAGATGAGAAACTTTTAGGTAAAAAGATGGAAAATCTACCTTTAAGAGAGTTTCTGTCTAATCCTGAAGGGAAGGTAGAGTTTGTTCAAGATGGTTTAACCAAGATAGCCTATTATAAAAGGTTGGAAAATTCAAATTGGGTGTTTATAACGGTGGTAGACAAAGCTGAACTTTTAATGCCTGTTTTGGTTATCATAGGGATGTCTGTGATGATAATAGGTGCTATTGCTTTTGGTTTGGGGTGGTTTGTAAGTTATTGGCTGACTAAGCACATTACCTCACCGATTAACCTTCTTAAAGAAAATCTTTTAAGTATTTCTCAGGGGATTGAAATTCCCGAGGAGTTTAGAAACTATCCTAAAAATGAGATAGGTGCCATTGCTAAAGAGATAGAAAAACTTGCTTCAACCGAGCTTTTTAAGAGAAAAGTTGAGTTAGAAAAATTGACTGAGCGTCTTAAGGTGCTTGCCGAAAGGGATTTTTTGACCCAACTTTTTAACCGGTTTAAGTTTATAGAGGAACTTAAGAAGGAGATCAACCGTTATAATCGTTATAAGACTCCTTTTTCTTTGATTCTTTTTGATATCGATAATTTTAAGGTGATTAACGATACTTATGGGCATGATAGGGGAGATTATGTACTAAAAGAGGTTTCCCGTTTGATAAAAGAAAACATCAGGCAAACTGATGTGCCAGCTCGATGGGGAGGAGAGGAGTTTGTAATCCTTTGCCCTAATACTACTAAAGAAGAAGCCTTGGTTATAGCTGAAAGAATCAGACAGAGTATAGCAGCCTACCCTTTTGAGGAAGTAGAAAAAGTTACCATAAGCGGTGGGGTGGTAGAATATCAAGAAGGTATGACCCTTTCTACTCTTCTCAAAAAAGTAGACGAAAGGTTGTATCAGGCAAAAAGGTCTGGTAAAAATAAAATAGTCTTATAAAGCTTGATAAACTTTATAACTCTATGTATACTTGAAATAAAACAATCGTAGCTTGCGAGGTTGGTATGACAGATTGGGGAAAGGAGTTCGAAGAGTATTTAAGTAAGTCGTTTCAAGAGATTGCTGTTGGAGAGGTAGTTAAAGGAAGGGTGGTGAAGATAGGCAAAGAGTATGTCTTTGTGGATGTGGGGTTAAAAGGGGAGGCCCTTTTGCCTGTTGATGAGATAAAAGACGAAAAAGGGGGATTTCAGTTTAGTGAAGGAGAGGAAGGAGAATTCTTGGTGATAGGAAGAGCTCCCTTAGGTGGATACTTGCTTTCCTATCAAAAAATCAGAGAAAAGAAGGTTAAGGAAAAGATAAAAGATAGTTTTGAAAAAGGACTTCCTGTGCAGATAAAAATAGTCTCTTTGATAAAAGGAGGATACACGGTTAAGGTTGAGGGCTTTGTTCCAGGGTTTCTTCCCTTTTCCCAGGCCTATTTTAGAGAAAGACTTGATTCTCCTGAGGCTCTTATCGGAAAGGAGTTTGAGGCTTTGGTGGTTAAATTTGACAAAGAGAACCTGGTGGTTTCAAGAAGGGCTTTGCTTGAAAGAGAATATGAACTAAAGAAAAAAGAGGTTTTAGATAAGATAAAAGAAGGTGTATTAGAAGGAGAGGTTTTTAAAAGGGTGGAAGGAGGTTTCTTGATAGATTTTGATGGGGTGTTAAAGGGTTTTCTTCCTGACAAAGAACTTTCTTGGTTTAGGATAACAGACCCAGAGACTTTCTTAAAGATAGGAGATAAAATAAAGGTTAAGGTACTTTCCTTTGATCCTTCTAAGGAACGACTTAAGGTTAGTTTAAAAGCCTTAGAGACTGACCCTTGGGAAGGGGTAGCCAATCGTTATCAAGAAGGTCAGCAGGTTAAGGGGAAGGTAGTAGGAATTTTTGATTTCGGGGCTTTTTTAGAGATAGAACCTGGAGTAGAAGGGTTGGTCCCAAGAAGTGAGATAGGATGGAATAAAAACTTAAAACCTAAGGAGCTTTTGGGTTTAGGGGATTTGGTAGAGGCTGTAATTCTTGAAATAAGACCTTCTGAAAGGAAAATGGTGCTTAGTTTAAGGCGTCTTGAACCAAGTCCTTGGGAAAAGTTCGTAAAAGAGGTAGAGGTAGGTGCTGTAGTAAAAGGGAAAATAAAACAGGTATTGAATCATGGGTTGCTAGTTGAGGTAAGAGAGGGGGTTGAAGGTTTTATCCATGTGTCCAACCTTTCTTGGGAAAGGATAGAAAATTTAAAAGAGAAGTTTAGTCCTGGACAAGAAGTCATGGCCAAGGTTCTTGAGATAAATCCTGAAAAAAGAAAGCTTAGTTTAAGTGTTAAACATCTAACCCCAGACCCTTGGGAAAACTTTGTGGCTTCTCATAAGATAGGAGATGTGGTAGAAGGGGTGATAAAACGGATGGTTTCAACAGGGGTTATTGTTGAAGTTTTCCAGGGGATAGAAGGTTTAATTCCTTTTAAAGAACTTTCTGAAGAATTTAAAGGAAGGCACCTTCCTAAGTCAGAAAAGATAGCTGAAAAATATAAACCAGGAGACCGGTTAAAAGGTAAAATAGTGGTGTTAGACCCTGAAAACAGAAAACTTCATCTTTCTTGTTTGAAGTATTTAGAGGAGCTTGAAAACCAAGAGTTAGAGGCCTACAAAGAATCCTTTCAAAGAGAAGGAATAGGGGTAAGGTTAGGGGATTTATTGGCTCAAAAATTAAAGAGAGCTTAAGGGGATTTTGATGAAACGTCCTTGGTTGGTTTATGGACTGGCTTTTGTGGGTGGATTGGTAGTATTTTTGTTTGTTTTGAGTTTTATTCTTTCTTTTTTGATAAAGCTTAAGGATATAGATTTTGGGAAACCCCAGATAGGGGTTTTAGAAATAAAAGGGGTCATTGCAGATCCAGAGGAACTTCTTAGGGCTATAAGGTTTTTAAAAGAGAAGGAAAGTATAAGAGGGGTGGTGGTTCGTATAGACTCCCCAGGTGGTTCTGTAGGAGCTTCTCAAGAGATCTTTGAAGAGCTGAAAAAACTTAGGACCATAAAGCCTGTGGTAGTTTCTATGGGCAACATCGCAGCTTCTGGTGGTTTTTATGTGTCTCTTGGAGGCAACCAAACTTTTGCCCTTCCTGGGACCCTTACAGGAAGTATTGGGGTGGTGCTTCAGGTGCCTAACCTGGAAAAACTGTTAAAAAAGCTTGGGGTTGAGGCAGAGGTGATAAAAAGTGGAGAATATAAAGATACCGGGTCTTTTTACAGGCCATTAAGCCCTAAGGAAAAGGTTTATCTCCAGGAAAAAATAAAGGTTATTCACGAGCAGTTTATAAAAGCTATAGCCAAAGAACGAAAACTTTCTGAGGCCAAGGTTAGAGAGTTAGCTGACGGAAGGATTTTTACCGGAGAAGAGGCTTTAAAGTTGGGTTTGATAGATAAACTTGGTAGTTTTTGGGATGCTGTAGAAGAAGTAAAAAGGCTTGCCCGAATAAAAGAAGCCAAACTGATTTATCTTCCTGAGAAAAAGGTTAGTTTTTGGAAGTTGTTAGAGGAGAAAGCCTCTGGATTAGCAGAGTCTTTTTATTTTAAACCCTGGTTTTTTCCTTATTAAGGGTGGAGACTATGAACCGAAGTGATCTGATAGAAAGTTTAAACTTAAAACTTGCAGATTTAGAATTGGAAAAAGAAGACTTAAAAGTAATAGTTGAGCTTTTTTTTGAAACTTTAAAAGAAGAGCTAAAAAAGGGTAACCGGATAGAGTTTAGGGATTTTGGAGTTTTTGAACTTAAAAAAAATAAGGGACTTATTTTTAAAAATCCTAAAAACCAACAAAGCTATTATGTTAAAAATAAACTGAGGGTAATTTTTAAACTGGGAAAAGAGTTTAAAGAAAGGTTAAACCTTCCGTTTTTTGCGGCTTTAGACCTGGGAACTCAAACCTTTAGGATTTGTTTAGGAAAGAAAATACAAGATCAGACATATTTCTTGATAAGAAACCGAGAAAACGTAAGGCTTGGAGAAGGTTTGGTTAACCAGGAAATTACAGAAGAAGCTTTCAAAAAGGGGATTGAGACCCTGAGAAATTTTAAAGAGTTGATGGAAACCTATGAGGTAAAAGATTATAGGGCTGTAGGTACGGCAATTTTTAGAAAAGCTAAGAATGCTCAGGAGTTTTTAGCAGAAGCTAAAAAAATAGGTATAGACATAGAGGTGATATCTCCAGAGGAAGAGGTTTTACTTTCTTTAAAAGGGGTGCTGTATGGATTACAATCTCAAGGGTTGGTTGACAAGAAATTCTTGGTGGTAGACATAGGGGGAGGTTCTACTGAGTTTGTTTTAAGTGAAAAAGGAACGCCTAAATGGATTAAAAGTTTAGACATAGGGGCGGTTTGGTTAAAGGACCTTTTTCAACTAAGGTATCCGGTAAATTCTAAGGTTTTTAAGTCTATCATGGAATATCTTTCGGATAAATTGGTTGATTTACCTAAGGAAGAGGTAGATTACGTAATTTTTACCGGAGGGACTGCGAGTCTTTTAGGAGCTCTGGATTTAAAGCTAAAGACCTATTCTCCTTATCCGTTAAACGGTCATAAAATTTCTAAAGATCGCATAGAAATAATAGTTAAAAAATTAGCTAATTGTGACCTTGAGAGGATTTCCAAGATAAAAGGGATGGAAAAAGGAAGGGAAGACATCGCCCTTCCAGGGGCTCTTATTTGCTGGTCTGTGTTAGAATATTTTAAGAAGGATTTTCTTATCTTAAGTGTATATGGAATTTTAGAGGGCGCTTTACTTTCTTTAATAGAGAGGTATAATTAGTAAAAATTTTTATCTCCTAAAAGGGGTTCGGGTGTATGTTAGATATCTTATACGAAGCCTATACCTTTGATGACCTGCTTTTAGTACCTGCATATTCAGAGGTTTTGCCTAAGGATGTAGATGTTTCTACCTATATCACTTCAAAGATAAAGCTAAATATTCCTCTTATTTCTGCGGCGATGGATACGGTTACTGAAAGTCGAATGGCAATAAGTATGGCTCGAGAGGGTGGCTTAGGGGTTATTCATCGTAACATGAGCCTTGATGAACAGGTAAGAGAAGTGGAAAAGGTGAAAAAATCAGAGAGCGGGATGATTTATGATCCTGTAACTGTTTCTCCGGATACTCCGATAAAAGAAGTTCTCAAACTGATGGAAGAGTTTAAGATTTCCGGTATTCCTGTGGTTGAAGGCCCGAGAAAAAAACTGGTAGGGATTATCACCAACAGGGATTTAAGGTTTGAAACCAACTTTGAGCGCCCGGTTAGAGAGTTGATGACAAAGGAAAATTTAGTTACTGCTAAACCAGGCATCAGCTTAGAAGAGGCGATTAAGATCTTACACGAGCATAGGATCGAAAAGCTTCTTATCGTAGATGATGATTTTTGTCTTAAGGGATTGATTACCATAAAAGATATAGAAAAACTTAAGAAATATCCTAATGCCTGTAAAGATGAACTTGGAAGGTTGAGGGTTGGAGCAGCTATAGGGGTTGGGGCTAATAGGTTAGAGCAAGCAGAAAGATTACTTAAGGCTGGAGCAGACGTTTTGTTTATAGATTCAGCTCATGGACATTCTAAGAATGTGATAGAGACCATAAAGGAAATAAAGTATCATTTCCCTGATTGTCAGTTGATAGCAGGTAATGTGGCTACTGCTGAAGGGGCTGAGGCTTTGATAAAAGCTGGGGCAGACGGGATAAAAGTAGGTATAGGACCTGGGTCTATCTGTACTACCAGGATTGTAGCCGGAGCTGGAGTTCCTCAGCTTACCGCTATTCACAACTGTGCGGTTGTAGCAGAAAAATATGGTATCCCTGTGATAGCTGACGGAGGTATTCGGTTTTCAGGAGATATCGTTAAAGCACTGGCTGCTGGTGCTCATGCAGTGATGATAGGTAATCTTTTTGCCGGAACAGAAGAAGCCCCAGGAGAAACCATCCTTTATGAAGGTAGAACCTATAAGGTCTACAGGGGAATGGGTTCTCTTTCTGCTATGGCTAAAAGAGGTGGAAGTGAACGTTATGGACAGGAAGGAGAAGACCTATCTAAGCTTGTCCCTGAAGGAATAGAGGGTAAGGTGCCTTATCGTGGTCCTGTGTCTAACATGATCTATCAGTTGGTAGGTGGTATTCGTTCAGGTATGGGATACTGTGGATGTAGAACCATCGAAGAACTTAGAAAAAAGGCTAAATTTATCAAAATAACCCCTGCAGGTTATAGAGAAAGCCATGTACACGATGTAACGATATTAAGAGAAGCTCCAAATTACTGGATAGGTAAATAGGTTTTTAATGCATTAAGAGAGGCAAACGATGCCTTTATATGAATGGGAGGGAAGGTCGGTTACCGGAGAGATAAGAAAGGGGGTTTTAGAAGCTGCCAATCCTCAACTGGTAGAGGTTTACCTAAGACGTCTCAACCTTACTCCGATAAAAATCACCGAAAAAAGACAAACTTCCTTTAGATTTTTTAAACTTAAATCAGTTTCTGATAAGGAATTAGCAAGCTTTACCAGACAGTTTGCAGTTGTCTTAGAGGCAGGACTTCCTATAGTAAAATGTCTTGAAATCTTGGCTGAACAACAAAGAAATAAGTATTTTAAAGAGGTTATAAGAGATATCAAGTATAAAGTAGAAACAGGAGCTGCTTTGAGTGAGGCGATGGCTCACTACCCTAAGATTTTTGACAATCTTTACATTCAGATGATAAGGTCTGGAGAATCAAGCGGTAACTTAGACATGATTTTAAATCGTCTGGCTGATTATATAGAGAAGATAGTAGGGATAAAAAGCAAGGTTAAACATGCGATGATTTATCCCTCTGTGGTTGTTGCAGTGACCATTATAGTGATCTCTGTTATCATGCTTTTTGTCATCCCTAAGTTTGCAGAGATATATGAAAGTGCAGGCCAAGCTTTACCATGGCCTACTCAGCTAGTTATTAACATCAGCAAAAACTTCGGGAAGATACTGATTTTTTTAATCCTTTTAGGGGTAGGTTTAAGCTTAGGTATAAAAGTTTACAGGAGATCCGAGCAAGGAAGATATGTTACCGATAAGTTTTTGTTAAAGTTACCGTTATTAGGGGAGTTGTTTTTGAAAGCGTCAGTTGCGAGAACTGCAAGAACTTTAGCTAACCTGGTGGGGGGAGGGGTTCAGCTGCTTCCTGCTCTTACGATAGCTGGTGAAACTTCAGGTAATAAAATTATAGAAAAGGCTATGGAAGAGGTAAGGATTAACGTTTCTGCAGGTCAGTCTATCGCAGACCCGATGATGGCAACCGGGGTTTTTCCTTTCTTCATGGTAGAAATGGTAAGGGTAGGAGAAATGTCCGGCAAACTCGAAGAAATGCTTAATAAAGTGGCAGGATTTTTTGAAGAAGAAGTAGATAGGATGGTAAACACCCTTTCTACCTTGATAGAGCCTATTTTGATCGTAATCTTAGGTGTGATAGTAGGTGGTATTCTGGTAGCTCTTTATCTACCTATCTTTAAGCTTGGTGAAGTTATCGGTGGAATGCGGTAGTAGTTTTATCAAGGGAGAACTATGTTTAGAGTTTATAAGTCAGAAAACGGTATTTTATTACCGGCTGAGTCTATTAGCCCTCATACCTGGATCTGTCTTTTTAATCCCTTAGAGGAGGAGATAGCTTACTTAGAGAAAAAATGTCATATTTTCCCGGAGTTTCTTAGATATCCTCTTGATGAAGAAGAAAGACCAAGGATTGAAAAAGAGGAACAACAGGTTCTTATCATTTTACGGATACCTGACATTATTTCTAAAGGGATCTTCGTAAGATATGAAACCATCCCTATAGGGATAATACTGACAGACGATTATATCATTACGGTTTGTCTTAAAGACCATCCTATTTTTGAAGACTTTATCACCTTTGCCAATAAAAGTAAGACGTTTGACCTTAGAAATCCTGTTAATTTTTTGCTTAATTTTATGCTAAGTGCTACCTCTCTTTATATTAAACTTTTGAGGATCATAGACAGGACCCTTGAAGAATATGAAGAGGAGATTTTTAAGGCTATAGAAAACGAGGAAATCATCAAGATGCTTAGCATAGAAAAAACCTTAACTTACTTTAACACCTCTTTACAAGGAAACGACACAGTGCTTACTAAGATACAGAGCGGAAGGTATCTAAGGTTAACTGAAGAAGACCAAGAGGTTTTAGAAGACCTTCAAATAGAAAACAGACAAGCTATAGAGATGACCAAAGTCTTTTTAAACATCGTTTCAGGCACGATGGATGCTTATACTTCTATCATCAACAACAACCTTAACCTTATCATGAAGTTTTTAGCCAGCATGGCTATCATCATTTCTATCCCTACTACCATCTACAGCATGTATGGAATGAATATACCCCTTCCTTTCCAAGAGCTTCCACCTTTTAAAGGTACCTCTTATGCCTTTCTGTTTGTGAATTTAATAACTCTTTTTATCATGTTTCTGTTATTTCTTTTTTTTAGAAAAAAGCGTTATCTCTAATATTATTTTGGATAAAGGAGATCAACCATGCAAATTGATACTCTTACCTTAGAAACTGAGAAAATCACGGTTAGAGACAAGACGTTTAAAATAATAAGACCAGCCAAACTTGAAGAAATTTTTAAGGGTGACCCATTTTTAGAGGTAGAAAAGTTTCCTCTCTGGTTTAAGGTATGGGAAGCAAGCTTAGTGTTGGCAGATTATGTGTCAGGGGTAAGTCCCTCTAAAAAAATTTTAGAGCTTGGGGCTGGGCTTGGGGTGGTTAGCCTGGTAGCTGCAGGTGTCGGGCATGAGGTGTTAGCCACAGATTATGATGAACTCCCTTTAAAATTTTTAGAACTTTCTGCTAAAGAAAATGGCCTTTCTATAAGAACTCAGGTGTTAGACTGGAGAACAGTAAACCTTAAAGAAAAATTTGATGTGATATTAGGGGCTGAGATAGTTTTTCGAAAAAGCCTTTTTGACCCTCTTTTAGAACTTTTTAAAAATCTACTGGTAGACCAAGGGGAGGTAATTCTTGCTCATAGCGGCGATAGAAAAAGACTGTTAGTACCTTTTCTGTATAAAGCTCAAGAACATTTTGAGGTGTTAACCAGCATAAGAAAACTAAAAGAAAAAGAAGGTACCCAGGAGGTTATCCTAAATAAGCTTGTTTTTAAAAAGAATTAATGAAGGTTTCTCAGGCCTTTAGTCAAGGAAGAACACTTCTTTCTCAGATTGAAGACCCTGAGTATGCTACTTGGGAAGTTCTGTTAATCCTTTCTCATATTTTAAAGGTAAAACCTCTTTCAGTGTATCTTTATTTTGATGAGGAGATTTCAGAGGAAAAATTCTGGGAGATTCTCGAAGAGAGGTTAAAACGAAAGCCTTTAGCTTATATCCTTAAAGAGGCCTATTTTTGGGGTAGAAAATTTAAGGTAGAAGAGGGGGTGCTGATTCCACGGCAAGATACTGAAACTTTAGTTGAGGCTTTTCTTGATTTAAATATAGAACAAGGATGGGTTTTAGAGTTAGGGGTAGGGTCAGGGGTGATAGTGATTACCTTACTTTTAGAAAAGTCAGGGCTAAAAGGTGTAGGGGTAGATATAAATCCCAAGGCTCTTGCCTTAACTGATAAAAACGCTCGGTTCTACCAGGTAGAAGAAAGGTTGTTTTTGTTAAGAGGAGATGGCTTAACTCCTTTTAAAAAGTTTGAATTTTTTGACGTGATTTTTTCTAACCCGCCCTATCTCAGTTTAGAAGAATGGGAAAACCTGGAAGAGGAAGTCCGTGTTTTTGAACCTAAGGAGGCTTTGGTTGCAGGTCCAAAAGGAACAGAGTTTCACGAAAGGTTGATGCAAGAGGCTCCTTATTACCTAAAAAGGGGAGGTTTTTTAATTTTAGAAATAGGATATAATCAGGGAGAAAAAGTTAGAGAGTTGGCTAAAAAACATAACTGGGAAGCTAAGTTTTATCGTGACTTAAGAGGATATGAGAGGGTAGTGGTGTTATGGAAAGAGTAAGCGAAAGAAGGTATGTGATAAAAGGTGGATACCCTTTGAAAGGGGGGGTAGAGGTTAGCGGAGCTAAAAATGCTGCCTTGCCTGCGATTGCTGCTACTTTGCTTGCACCAGGAGAGTATCGGTTAAAGAGGGTTCCTAAGGTAAGGGATGTTTTTTGCATGCTAAAGATTTTAGAGTTTTTAGGGGCTACCTGGTCTTTTGAAAAGGACGCACTTATAGTAAATACCTCAGGTATAAACAAAACTTCAGTTCCTTATGAACTGGCTACTCAAATAAGGGCTTCGGTGTTGTTTTTGGGGGCCCTTTTGGGGGCTAAAGGAGAGGCTGAGGTCCCTCTTCCAGGAGGGTGTGCTATCGGTAAAAGGCCGATAGACCTTCATTTGAAGGGGATGGAAAAATTAGGGGCAGAGATATCTTTGTATCATGGAAACCTGAGGGTAAAGGCTTTAAACCTAACGGGATGCGAGATAGTGCTTGATTTCCCATCAGTAACCGCTACTGAAAATTTACTTATGGCAGCTTCTGTAGCAGAAGGAGAGACGGTTATCAAAAACGCAGCAAAAGAGCCAGAGGTAGTATTTTTAGCTGAGGTTTTAAAAAGTATGGGAGCACATATAAGAGGGGAAGGAGAGGATACCATCTATGTTAAGGGTAAAAAAAAGTTAAAACCTGCAAACATAGAAATTATCCCTGACCGGATAGAGGCTGGTACATTTTTGGTCTTAGGAGGTCTTTTAGAAGAAAACGAGTTAGAGATAAAAAACATAAATCTATCTTACTTAGAGGTTCCTGTTTCTAAGCTTCGAGAAATAGGGGTTTATGTAGAAAAAATAGGTAAAAGGTCTTGCTTGGTTAAAAGGGAGAAGAGTTTAAAGGCTACCAAAATAGTTACCGCCCCTTATCCTGGATTTCCGACAGACTTGCAGCCTGTTTTTACGGTGTTGTTAACCCAGGCTGAAGGCATGTCTTTGGTGGTAGAAAACCTTTTTGAAAACCGGTTTTTATACGTTTTCGAGTTAAACAGGATGGGAGCAAACATCAAGTTAGAGGACAGGACCGCGATCGTTAACGGTATAACCCCTCTTTTTGGCTCTCCGGTAAAAGCTACAGACCTAAGAGCTGGGGCTGCTTTAGTCTTAGCTGGCCTTTGTGCCGACAACACAACCACCGTATATAACATAGAGCTAATAGAGAGAGGGTATGAAAATTTTGTGGAAAAGTTAAAAGGATTAGGTGCAAAAATAGAAGTTGAAACCTTATGAAGGTAATAACTTTGGATCAAATTTTAAATCAAAACCCTGCTGTGACCTTACTGAAAAGGGCTCTATCTACAGATCGTTTGTCACATGCCTATCTTTTTACAGGTCCTAAGGGAGTAGGAAAAGAAACTACAGCTTATGCCTTTGTTTTTCATCTTTTTTGTCAAAAAGACCCCCTTTCTCCCTGCGGAGTTTGTATAGCCTGTAAGAAGTTATCCAAGGAAACTCATCCTGATGTCTTGAAAATTAGTCCGGAAAAAAAAGAGATAAAGATAGACCAGATAAGGGAGATTATTAATTTTTTAAGATACCGTCCTATCGAGGCAAAGTATAAGGTGGTTTTAATTCAAAATGCCGAAAGGATGAACCTTGAGGCAGCCAATGCTCTTTTAAAATCCTTAGAGGAACCCCCTTCTTATGGGATCTTTATTCTTCTTACAGAAAATTTTACCCAGCTTTTACCGACGGTGGTTTCAAGGTCACAAGTGGTCAGGTTTCATCCTTTACCCAAAACGACAGTTTATAGAGTTTTAACCGAACAATATGGATTTGAAAGACAGGTTTCTCAAACATTAGCAGAGATTTCTCAGGGTAGCTTAGGAAGAGCCTTGACCATCGCAGAAAAAGGTTTTTTGGAAGAGCTTAACAGCTTTGTAAAGGCAGGGTTTTCTAACAGCCCATACCTAAGGTTTAGGGTAGCAGAAAGGTTTTCCAGCTTCAACTACCAAGATTTAGAGATGGCGTTTTATTTAGTCCTTATTTGGATATGGAGGTCCTATCTAAAAAGATTGATCGACTATCCCTATCCAGAAGCTTTCCCAGAAGAGATTTATCCCAAAGAGCCCTATCCAGCCTTTTTCTTAATCCAAGAAACCTTACAAGCCTTAGACCGCTACCTTAACCCAGAACTGGTGTTCTACAGGCTATTTTTAAAGATGTTTGGTTAAAGGTTTAACCCCCAAAGATGCTTGGCGGTGCATAAGGATGGGTGCCTTCTACCACCTCTACTCCGGCTTTTTCTTTGATGGCAGCAATTAGGTCATCCTTTCTTTTGCAGAACTTCATGATACAGGTGCCTACATGTACAGCATCTACCTTTTCCTTGAGGGCGTTTAATTGTAGTTTTAAAAGAAGTAAACTGCAAATTACCCTGTTTTTGTTTCCTTCACACCCTCCACAGTCTACGATACCTACGATCTGAGCACCCTCCTCTTGATATCTTGCGAACTCTCCTTCTTTTCTACTTAAAGCTACAAAACATTTGGCATCCCCTGGACACAAGTTTTGTTCAGAGATCATCTTACATTTTACTAAAACGATGTTTTTCATAGTTGGCTCCCCTCCTTTAGCATAGAAGCTAAAGTATATTGTTGATTAACATTATAAATATTATAAAATAAGAGTTTAATCTTGTCAAATTTTTTTAAGGTTTTTCTTCTAATTGTTCCATCGGTCTAAAAGCTTTTTTGCTTGCTCCACAGATTGGGCATTTCCAGTCTTCAGGCAGTTTCTCAAAAGGTGTACCTGGAGGGATTTTACCCTTTCGGTCCCCTTTAGAGGGGTTGTAGATATAACCACAATTTGAAGTAGAACATACCCAACATCCTTCAAAGTTGTTCATAGTTTTTTCTCCTGTATAGGTTTGATTTTACTACTTAGAATAAATTATAAAAATAATTTTGCAAGACTTTTTTTGAATAAATGTAAATTATAAATTAAATATTTTTCTTTTAAAGTAAACAAGAAAACAGGTTAACTTTACAAAAACAGAAAATATGTTATATTTTATACAAAAGGTATATGGAATAATTCCGGGGTCGTCTAACTGGCAGGACATGGGACTTTGGCTCCCAGAATCGTGGTTCGAATCCACGCCCCGGAACTTTTAAATTTTTTTGGAGGAGTGGCCGAGAGGTCGAAGGCGCTCGCCTGCTAAGCGAGTGTACGGGCTAAAACCCGTACCGCGGGTTCGAATCCCGCCTCCTCCGTTTTTGAGGAGGAAATAAGTCAACATAAATTCTCTGCCGGCGTAGCTCAATCGGCAGAGCATGGGATTTGTAATCCCAGGGTTGAGGGTTCAAGTCCCTCCGCCGGCTTTTAACTTTTTAGTTCTTCAGATTTCTATAATAGTTTTTTATCTCCTGCCACTTATCCCAGATTTGCCCAGACCTTACAAGTTCTTTGGCTTTTTCTACACCGGCTCTTATGTCTATTGCTTTTTCACTAAGATAAAGTGCTGCTCCTAAATTCAAAATAAACATGTCTTTTACAGGACCTTCAAGCTGATTTTTAAAAAGTTTTTCTAATATTTCAAGGCTATGTTGTGGACTTTTAACCTGTAGCTCTTCTAAGTTTTCACATCTTTCAAAACCAAAGTCTTCGGGGTCTAAAAAGTAGGTGGTAATCCTTTCGTCTCTTAGTTCTGAAATCTTAGTTGAACCAGTGATGGTAACCTCGTCAAACCCTTCTTCTCCAAAGACCACAAGCGCTCGTTTTACCTTTAAAGCGTCAAGTACATAAGCTATTTTTTCGGTCATCACATAGCTGTAAACCCCCATAAGCTGATGGGTAGGAGAGGCAGGGTTCAAAAGCGGTCCTAAAAGGTTAAAGATGGTTCTACCAAGTTTTTGGCGGATGGGGATGACTTTTTTAAAGGCTGGATGGTATAAGGGAGCAAACAGAAAAGTAAATTTCAGGTCTGTTAAAGCCTGGGCTGAGGCTTCAGGGGATAGGTCAAGGGGAATCCCTGAGGCCTCAAGAAGGTCAGCACTTCCTGATTGACTGGAAACAGAGCGGTTCCCATGCTTGGCTACATACACTCCCTCTACTGAGGAAAGGGCGATGGCTACAGCCGTAGAAAAGTTAAAACTATTTTTAGCATCTCCTCCTGTCCCACAGGTGTCTACCAAAATAGCTCCTTTAGGAGTATTAAACGGAAGTTTAGTCATCACTTCTCTATAAGCTAAAGCCGCTCCGGTAATCTCTTGCCAGGTTTCTCCTTTTTGTCTTAAGAGTTCTAAAAAAAGTTCTACCTCTTCAGGAGACAAGTCTTCTGTAGCTAACGATTTAAAAATATGATATGCCTCTTCTTGTGTAAGATGTTGATTTTGTTTAAGTTTTATAATCCCTTCTTTAAGGGTCATTTTATCCTCCTAAATCCATCTTATCTATCAGAAGGCTTGGACTACCCACACTTCCATAAAAACGAAGGTCTTGTCCCACAGCCACCATGTTTTTAAACATCTCAAAAATGTTTCCTGAAAGAGCCATCTCACTTAAAACCTTTACCGGCTCTCCGTTTTTATAATAAACCCCAGAAACCCCTACCGAAAACTCACCAGAGATAGGGTCTGCCGTGTGACTTCCTAAAAGTTCTAACACCTCAAAAACTTCATTAGAAAATCTAAGTAGCTCTTCTTTAGTATAAGGTCCTTCTTTCAAGTAAAGGTTGGTTGAACTTACTTTAGGACTACTTTTAAAATCATCCCTTCGTGCATTTCCTGAGGTAAAGTGCCCCAATCCCAGATTTTCAGCCTGTTTATTCCAGTAGGTATCAAAAAGATAACCTTTTATTACTCCCTTTTCTAAAAGGGTTTTTGTGGTTTGTGGGGCACCTTCGTCGTCAAAAGGTCGGCTTTCGATAAGCCCTTCGGTTAACCCGTCATCTATCAGGGTAAGGTTTTCAGAAAAGAACTTCTCTCCTAACTTGTCTTTTAGAAAGGATCTTCCTTTTATAACTTCTTCTCCTAAAAATGAGAACTCCAAAATCTCTAACAGGTCTACAGCCATAAAAGAGGGAAAAAGCACCGGAATTTTAAGATTAACTCCCTTTTGACTTTGACTTAAGAGTGAACCTCGAACACAGGCCTCTTTTACCCTTTGTTTTAATTCTTCCTTGTCTAACCTTCTTCCTTCATACCATTCATAAGAAGAGGCTTCTTTTTCTCTATCCCCTGCTATCACTGAAATTAAAAAGGTATAAAAAGGCTCTTCCCAGACCAGTAAAACCCCCTTTCTTAAAAGGGCAATTTTATGCTTCCCCCAAGAAAGTTTGATTTTTTCAACTTTTTTGATGTGGTCAAAGTTTAAGGCCGCTTCTTCAAGCTCAGCTAAAAAGGCTTTAAAGTCCTCATCTGGGATCGAAACTTTAGGGGAAGATACCTTAGAAGGAACCTCTTCTGGAAAAGAAGCAGGCATTCCTTTGTCTGAAAGGACTTTGGCTTTATTTACCGCAAGTTCAACGTTAGTTTCATCTAAAGAGGTGGTATAAGAAAGCCCAGCTCTTCCGTTTGGGTTTAAATATCTAACTGTAAGGCTTTCGTCGTGGTATTCCTCTGCTAAGAAAATTTTCCCCTCTTTTTTTTCTAAGGATCTACCTTCTTCTTTTTCTATCCAGAATTCAAGACCGGGATCCTTATCAACAAATTTTATAAGGGCTTCTATATCCATGGTCTTCTTACAGATTAGATAAAATTTGTTTTCCTGCAAAGATTGAAGCATCCCCTAAGTATTCTTCGATCCTTAAAAGCTGGTTAAACTTTGCCACTCTTTCTCCTCTGGCAGGAGCACCAGTCTTAATAAGACCGGTGTTAAGAGCTACCGCAAGGTCTGCGATAAAGGTATCTTCTGTTTCTCCTGACCTGTGAGATATCATACAATTCCATTTATGTTTGTAGGCAAGTTCAACTGCCTCTATGGTTTCTGTAAGGGTTCCTATCTGATTAAGCTTTATAAGAACCGCGTTAGCCATCCTGTTTTCTATACCCAATTTTATCTTTTTAGGGTTGGTCACAAAGATATCGTCTCCCACTATTTGAACTTTATTCCCTATCTTTTGGGTGATTAATTTAAATCCTTCAGGGTCTTCTTCAGATAAAGGATCTTCTATCGATATGATAGGATAGTTTTTTACCAATCTTTCGTAATATTCTACCATTTCTTCTGTAGATAGTTTTTTGTCGATACCTTTTAGGAAGTAAACCCCGTCCTGATAAAGTTCAGAGGCAGCCACATCCATCGCTAAGGCTACATCTTCTCCTGGGGTATACCCGGCTTTTTCTATAGCTTTTATGAGATACTCCAAAGCTTCTTCAGGAAGTCTTATTTGAGGGGCAAAACCTCCTTCATCTCCGATGGAGGTGCTTAAACCTTCCTGTTTAAGGATACTTTTTAAGGCATGGTAAACCTCAGCGCCCATCCTTAAAGCTTCGGCAAAGGATTTTGCCCCCCAAGGAGCTATCATGAACTCTTGAAAATCTAACGGGTTGTCTGCATGAACCCCTCCGTTTATGACGTTCATAAAAGGTACAGGTAAGGTGCGGGCTCTTATCCCTCCGATATAAGTAAAAAGAGGCATTCCTAATTCCTCTGCAGTAGCCCTGGCACAGGCTAAAGAAACCCCTAAGATAGCGTTAGCCCCTAAGTTAGATTTGTTTTCTGTTCCATCAAGTTCACAAAGCAGTTTGTCTATTTCTGTTTGCCTTCCTGAGTCTAATCCTTCTAACTGAGGGGCGATGATTTCGTTTACGTTGAAAACCGCTTTTTGCACACCTTTCCCAAAAAATCTTTCTTTCTCTCCATCTCTAAGCTCAAGAGCTTCATACTTTCCGGTAGAAGCCCCAGAGGGAACGGCAGCCCTTCCATAAAAACCACTGTCTAACCATACTTCTACCTCTAAGGTAGGATTACCTCTGGAATCAAGAATTTCTCTTGCTCTTATGGTTGCTATTTTACCCATGAAGGCCCTCCTAATGTTTTTTGTCCAAGAAAGCTTTAATTTCTTCCCAGTAAACAGGTTTTGTCCCTACTTTACCTACTACGATGCCTGCGGTTATGTTAGCCAGTTCTAAGGCTTTTTCTAACGGGACTCCTGCGGCATAAAAAGCGGTTAAAGAGGAAATCATCGTATCTCCTGCCCCAGACACATCATAAACTTCTTTAGCCTGGGCAGGAAGATGGAGCCCACCCTTTTCTGGCTGTACCAGAAATACCCCATCTTTACCTAAGGTGATCACCAAAAAGTCTAACCCAAACTTTTGTATTAAGGCCCTCCCAGATTGTTCCAAGTCTTTTATAGAAAGATTTTCTTTAAGGGCTGTTTCTTTAAATTCCTTAAGGTTAGGGGTGATGGCTGTGGCCTTTTGGTATTTCTCCCAGCTGATACTCTTTGGGTCAACCAAGACCGCTTTACCTGCCTTTCTGGCTTCCTCTATCAGGTCTTTACAAAAATCTTCTACCTTTAAAACTCCTTTGGCATAATCAGAGAGGATCACCGCATCTGCCTCTGGTAAAACCTTCTGATAGGTGGCTTTTAAAACTTTCATGGTTTCCTGGTCTAAGGGTTCTCTTTTTTCAAAATCTACCCTTAAAAGGTGCTGGGATTGAGCTATAATTCTCGTTTTAACAGTAGTAGGTCTTTTAGGGTCTTCAACTATCCCTTGAATTCCTATCCCTTGTTTTACGGCCAACTTTCTTAAGGTTTCTCCCTTATCGTCCTTTCCTACTACCCCCATCAGCTCTACCTGAACTTTAAGTCCTCTTAAGTTAGCAGCAACGTTAGCTGCACCTCCTAAGGTATAATAAGTAGAACTCAGGTCAAAAACAGGCACTGGAGCTTCTGGAGAAATACGGTTTACTTCACCTAAAAAGTAACAGTCCAAAATCAAGTCTCCTACCACGATAACCTTAACTTTCTCAAGCCTTTCTTCTAAGGTTTTTATAAACTTTCTGTTAAAGGTTTCTTCTTTTCTCATGGTTTAAATAATAAACTTTATCTTTATTTTCCCTTTTGAGATTTTTCTGGAGCCTTTTCGACAGGTTTTTCAGAGGGGGTTTTAATCAAAGGCAATCCTGCTGTTTCTCGTATTCTATTTTCTATCTCTAAGGCAAGTTGTTTGTTTTCTTTTAGTAATTTTCTTACGTTTTCTTTGCCTTGCCCAAGTCTTTCTCCCTGATAAGAGAACCAGGAACCGCTTTTTTCGATTACTTCCATCGCGACCCCAAGGTCAACCAGCTCAGCCTCCTTAGAGATTCCTTCTCCAAAATAGATGTCAAATTCCACCTCTTTAAAAGGAGGGGCCAATTTGTTTTTTACCACTTTTACTCTTACCCTGTGTCCTAATGGTTCTTGTCCTTCTTTTATGGAGGCGATTTTCTTTATCTCAAGTCTTAACGAAGCAAAAAACTTAAGGGCCATACCCCCGGGGGTGGTTTCTGGTGGACCTCCGTAGCTGAAAGTCCCAATCTTCATTCTGGTTTGGTTAATAAAAACTACAGCGGTATTACTTTTAGAGATGGCAGAGGTAAGTTTTCGCATGGCTTTAGACATAAGACGAGCCTGCAGCCCCACTTGTTGGTCCTCCATTTCGCCTTCTATCTCAGCCTTAGGTACAAGGGCTGCAACTGAGTCTATCACTATGATATCTACCGCCCCACTTCTGGCTAATACCTCTGCTATCTCTAAGGCTTGCTCTCCTGTGTCTGGTTGAGACACAAGGAGGTCTTCGATGTTAACCCCTAACTTTTGGGCGTAGTTTAGGTCTAAGGCATGCTCAGCGTCGATAAAAGCAGCTACTCCCCCCTGTTTTTGAGCCTCAGCTACCATGTGAAGGGCTAAGGTAGTTTTACCTGAAGCCTCAGCCCCGTAGATTTCTGTTATCCTTCCTCTGGGGATGCCTCCTATACCTGTAGCAATATCAAGACTGAGGGACCCGGTAGGAATTGCAGAAACTTCTATTTTTTGAGTCCCTTCTCCGAGTTTCATGATAGAACCTTTACCAAACATCTTCTCTATTTGAGAAATAGCAGCCTCTACCGCTTTTTTCTTTTCTGAAACATCCATAAAATACCCTCCCCAGTTATTTGCTTTTTTTTATCATACCATAAAAATTTTTTTTAAAAAAGGTATAAAATTTAGCTTCAAAATCTTCAAATTTTTAAACTTTAATTTTACAATCTTTCTCATGGAGTTTTATCAAAAAACCGCAGAAGAGATTTTAGAAGTTTTAAACACTGGTCCAACAGGTCTTTCAGAAAGGGAAGCTACCCAAAGGCTTGCGATTTATGGAAAAAACGTTTTGGAAAAGAAAAAGAAAAGATCTCCTTTAAATTTATTTTTGAGTCAGTTTAAAGATTTTCTTGTTTTTATCCTTGTGGTAGCTGCCTTTATTTCTGGTTTTTTAGGAGAGCTGATAGATACGGTTACCATAATTGTTATTCTTTTAATAAACGGTCTTATCGGCTTTATCCAGACCTATAGAGCAGAAAAGGCAATGGAAGCCCTTTCAAAGATGCTTTCTCTTTATGCCGTGGTGATAAGAGACGGAAAGATTAAAAAAATCCCTGCCGAGGAACTTGTCCCAGGGGATATAGTTTTAATCGAGGCAGGAGAGGTTATCCCAGCAGACTTAAGGCTTTTAGAGGTCTATCAACTTAGGGTTGACGAATCTTTACTTACCGGTGAATCTGTCCCTGTTTCAAAACAGGTTGACCCAATTATAGGAGAAAAATTGCCTGTATCTGAACAGAAAAACATGGTTTTTAAAGGGACTTTTGTCACCAGCGGAAGGGGAAAGGGAGTGGTGGTTGCCACGGGAATGAATACTGAGCTTGGAAAAATTGCAAAGATGGTTCAACAGGAAGACCCTAAGACCCCGCTTCAGAAAAGGCTTGCTGATTTTGGAAAAAAACTTGGTGTAGCCATCCTTTTTATTTGTTTGCTTATTTTTATTCTTGGGGTTTTAAGAGGTGAAGAACCCTTAAGGATGATTCTTACCTCGGTTGCTTTAGCTGTGGCTGCTGTTCCTGAGGCCTTGCCAGCGGTAGTTACCATCACCCTTGCCCTTGGTGCCAAAAAAATGGTTGCTCTAAATGCTCTTGTAAGAAATTTGCCTGCAGTAGAAACCTTAGGTTCGGTAACCTTTATCTGTACAGATAAAACCGGCACTTTAACCCAAAATAAAATGACAGTAAGAGAGGTTTTTTCGTTTGAAAAACAGACCAACTATCTTTTTTTATGTATGGCTTTAAATAACGATATCAGGCTTACAGAGGAAGGTAAGCCTACCGGAGACCCTACAGAAATTGCCCTTTATGAATATGCGAAAGAGAATCATTTTGAAAAAGCCCAACTTCAGAAAAAGTTGCCTCGGGTGTTTGAAATTCCCTTTGACCCAAAAAGAAAGGCTATGACCACGGTTCATAAAAAAGAAAACGGGTATCTTGTTTTCACCAAAGGCAGTTTAGAAACTATCCTTGAAAAGTCAGCTTTTATTCTGTTTGAGGACAAGGTAGTTCCTCTTACAGAAGAAATAAAAAAAGAGATCTCTGGCAAGGCTTTAGAGTTTGCTAAAAAAGGTATGAGAGTGTTAGCCTTTTCATATAAGGAAATCCCTGAGCTTTTTGAAACCGAAACTCTGGAAAGCAAGCTTATTTTTCTTGGGTTTTGTGGAATGATCGACCCACCGAGAAAAGAGGTAAAGGAGGCTATAGCTCTCTGTAAGTCTGCAGGAATAAAGGTGGTGATGATCACAGGAGACCATCCTGTAACTGCCTGGGCTATCGCTGAAGAACTTACCATCGTTGAAAAAGATGATCCTTTAGATAGTGCGCTGATTACAGGGAAAGAATTAGAGGAGATGTCTTTAGAAGATTTTGAAAAAAGGGTAGAGAAGATAAAGGTTTATGCAAGGACTTCTCCTGAACAAAAGTTAAAGATTGTAAAGGCATTGCAGGACAAAGGGCAGTTTGTGGCCATGACAGGTGATGGAGTAAACGATGCTCCTGCTTTGAAAAAGGCAGACATAGGGGTTGCCATGGGAAGTGGCACAGAAGTAGCTAAAGAGGCAAGTGATTTGATACTTCTTGATGATAACTTTGCTACCATTACCCAAGCGGTAAAAGAGGGAAGAAGAATCTATGATAACATAAGAAAGTTTGTAAAATACACCATGACCAGCAACTCCGGAGAAATCTGGACGGTAGGATTAGCTCCCTTTTTAGGGCTTCCTTTACCTCTTTTACCGGTTCATATACTTTGGATAAATTTGATTACAGATGGCCTTCCAGGGATTGCTTTATCAGGAGAAAGAGAGGAAAAAGACGTAATGCAAAGACCTCCCAGACATCCTAAAGAAAGTCTTTTTGCCCATGGACTTGGAATTCATATAGTCTGGGTGGGATGGTTGATGGGAGTAGTTTGTCTTTTTATTCAGGGGTTAGCCATAAAATACAACTTACACTGGCAAACCATGGTGTTTTCTGTCTTGTGCTTAAGCCAGTTGGGACATGCTCTTGCGATAAGGTCTGAAAAGGAGTCTCTTTTTAAGATAGGGTTGTTTTCTAATAAGCCGCTTTTTTATACCATAGTTTTTAGCGTTTTTTTACAACTGGGTATAATCTACTGTCCCCTTTTTAATAAACTTTTCCACACCCAACCCCTATCCTTAAGAGAGTTAATCATTACCTTTGGAGCCTCATCTATAGTGTTTATAGCTGTAGAAATAGAAAAGCTTATAAAAAGGCGATATAAAGGGATCAGTACCAAATTTAAGGCTTAAACATTTAAAATTTTTACTTTAGCCTTTAAGGAATGGTTTCTAAAGAGGAAAACCTTGGTTCATGTAGCGGGATTAAAATATCTACCGTATTTTTAAATTTTACCATCTGATCATAGGCTAAATAAGGGTCTATGTTGGTGCCAGGAGGGATAACCTCCATTCCCATGGCTTTTATTTTACTTGGAGGTTCAAAATTTTCCTGAATCACACAAAATCCGGTTATTCCTACAAGCCCTTTTTCTGTGTTGATGATAACACTCATACCACCTTTGGTATGAGCAGGGGTGTGCACCATGGTAATTCCAGGGGCTACCTCAAACACCTCTTCTTTTATATGGACCATCTGGCCTGCCTGGTCTATCTCTTCTATAAACTCAGCCATGTATCTAAAGTCTAAAGGATGAGGATTGTAGGCAGATTGAAACTCTAACTCATGGGCATAAAAGGTTGCATTGACACATTTGAAATCGTTTTCACAATGATCGTTATGAAGATGGGTATGAATGACCATGTCTATATCTTTAGGAGAAAGTCCCCATTTAGCAAGCCCTTCTTCAAATTTATAGATCTTTCCACCGATAGCCTGTTCTCTAAAATCAGATTGTATTACCTCAAGAAGACCTGTATCTATAAGGATAACTTTGTCTGAACCTTCGATCAACCAACAATAGATCGGGATAACATATTCCCTTCCATAATCATGTTGATAGGTCATCATTCCTTTATCGAAAACCTTGGTCCCAACCACGATAGGATGAATTTTATAAAACGGACCTTTTGTCATGGTTTGCTCCTTGGCTTTGTTGATTTTTCATAATTAAAAATTATATATAAGGTTGCAAAATGAGAAAAGGGGGTTAATATTTAATTATGAGTATAAATAAGGTTATTTTAATAGGAAGGTTAGGGGCTGACCCTGAGATTAGGTATACGGTTGATGGTAAACCTGTGGTCAGCTTTAGGTTGGCTACCAACGAGGTAATCGTAAGGAACGGAGAAAAAGAGGTCCTTACTGAATGGCACAGAGTGGTTGCTTTTGGTCGGCTGGCAGAGATCTGCGGAGAATATCTAAGCAAAGGGTCTCAGGTCTACATAGAAGGTAAACTTAGAACCCGCAAGTTTGAAGATAAACAGGGTATGCAAAGATATGTTACAGAAATTGTGGCTCAAAACATGCAGATTTTAGATAAAAAGTCCCAAAGCCCTGATGATGCTACTAAATCCTATCCTGTTGAAACCTCTCCCAAAGTCTCTAAAAAAGCTACCGATTTAGAACTCGATGCTTTAGAAGAACCTTTGATCGACGAAGAGGATATTCCCTTTTAGTCTTATTTATTGAAACAATACTTTTTTACGAGAAGGGTCTATCTGTTGTTTTTCTTCCTTTTTGGATAATTCTTCTTTGGTTTGGTCTAAAATTTCTAAGTTTTCTGGTTGCTTAAACTGAGTTTCAATTTCATTCTCTAAGTTGTCGAGTTCAAACATCTGTCTTATTATGCCTATAGCCTTGCTTCCTTTTTCGTGATGGTCTTTTTTGATATACTTGATAGGGTAGTAAATGATTTTTTGGACCAGAGACTGGGTTAAAACTTCTAAATGTTGTTTTTCTTCCTCAGAGAGGTTTTTAAGTTTTTTTAGGGTTTTTGCTAGTTCGTTTTGTCTTAGTTGTTCCATCTTTTCACTGAGGGTTTTGATAGTAGGATGCAACTCCATTTGCTTGAGCCATTTTTTAAACTTGAAAACCTCTTCTTCGATGATAACTTTTGCCCTTAAGGCTTCTTTTTTACGTTCTTGAAAGTTTTCCTCTACTACCTCTTTTAGGTCGTCTATGTTGTAAACATAGACGTTTTCCAACTGATTAACCTCAGGTTCCACATCTCTTGGAACAGCTATATCTATGATAAAAAGGGGTCGAAATTTTCTTGGTTTTAAGATAGAAGCAACCATCCTTTTGGTAATTACAAAAGAGGGGGCACCTGTAGAGGAAATAACCACGTCTGCCTTGGTAAGTACATAAGGCAGTTCTTCCAAACTATAAGCTTCTCCTTTAAACCGGTCAGCAAGCTCAACAGCCTTAGAAATGGTTCGGTTGGCGATCAATACCTTTTTTATCCCGGCTGAGATAAAATGCATACAGGCAAGTTCTGCCATCTCTCCTGCACCTACCAGTAAAACCACCTTTTGTTTGAGACTCCCAAGGATTTTTTTAGCAAGCTCACAGGCAGCATAGCTTATAGAGACAGCTCCTCCTCCTATGCCAGTTTCAGTCCTAACCCTTTTGGCAACAAAAAAACATCTGTGCAAAAGACGATTGAGCACAATTCCTGAGGTTTTATGGAAAAGTGCTTTTTGATACGCCTCTTTTACCTGTCCTAAAATTTGAGGTTCTCCTAATACAAGGGAATCAAGCCCACAGGCTACCTCAAAAAGATGCTTTACTGCCTCGTCGTTTTCTAACTGATAAAAGTGTTTTTTAATCTCCTCTTGTTTGACTCCTACCTCTTTTTCAAAAAAAGAAAATAGTTCAGATAAAAACAGATCTTTTTGTGTGTTTTCTAACACAAAACAAAATTCAACCCTGTTACAGGTAGAAAGAAAATAGGCTTCTTTAAAGCTTAATCCCTCGTTTTTTAGCTTTTCAAGGGGAAAGACTGAGCTATCTTTAAAAGAAAGTTTTTCCCTTATTTCTACCGGTGCGGTTTTATGGTTTAGTCCTACCAGAAGGATGGTCATCTTAAGGTCAAGACCCATAGGTGTGAAACCCCTTGGTAAACAAATTTATCACAAAGAAGCTTAAAAACCAAATCCCGAACCCTAAAATAAACATCTTAGCAGACCTTTTTCCTCTCCAGCCTATGACTACCCTTTGATGGATAAGCACCGCATAAAGCAACCACAACACCAGAGAAAAAACCTCCTTTGAAGACCATCTCCAGTAGTCCCCAAAAACAAAGTTGCTCCATACAGCCCCGGTGATTATCGAGATAGAAAGAAAAAGAAACCCAAGATAAAGGGAGATTTCACTCGCCCGGTCTAAATACTCTAAAGGAGGAAGTTTTTTGTAAAAAAGACCTAAAGATTTTTTTTTGATCTCTCGTTCTTGCAAAATATACATGATCGAAGTGGTAAGACCAAAAAGTAAAAAGGCATGAGAGATTAGTCCTGAGAATCCATGTATAGGAAACCAAAGGTTATAAAAATAAGGGGAAAAGGGAGAAACCTTGCCAGAAGAGAAAAAAAGGCTTAAAAGAAGACATCCTATCACCCAGGGGAGGATAAAAAAACCTACGGTGTAAAGTTTTACCTGGCTTAAAAAAGAAAAGCCAAAATAAACTAAAACAAGGCCCCAGGCTAAGAAGTTTAAAACTTCTTTGAAGGTTAAGATCTTTAAAACCGCTATCTCGTAAGCCTTTATCCCCCAAAATACGGTGTGTAAAAAAAACCCTAACCCCAAGACGATTTGGGCGTATTTTAACGCCTCTTTCTTAAGGGTTTTAAAATAAAAATAAAAACCTATCCAGGAAATAAAGTAAACCAAAAAATACAGGTCAAAAAGTAGGTCACCCATTAAACGGCATTACTTTTTTTTAGCGATATAGATAGAACAGGGAGCAAAGTTAACCACCTTAGCAGCGGTAGAACCAAGGGTATATCTGATGATGTCAGGTCTTACCCCTCTTGCTCCCATTATCAAAAGGTCAGGTTCTTCTTGTTCTACAAAGTTTAAGATAGCCTCAGCTACGGAAAAATCAACCAATACTTCCTGTCTCACTTTATAGCCGTTTTTTACCTCTTTAGCTACCTCTTCTAACAAGGCTTTAGCCTTTTCTACGGCTTTAGCCTCTTCTTCCTTAGACATTTCTTCTCTTTTTCTTACCACGTTTAAAAGAATAATTTCATCTAAGGTCTCTTTTAGAAAAGTAAGAGCCATCCTTAATCCTTCTTTAGCGTCGGCTGAACCGTCGTAAGCTACCACTATTTTCATAATTACCTCCTCTTTAGGATAGGATTTTTATTATTTTAGCACGAAAAACTATTTTAATCAAATTTAAAAACTTTATTTAGCAAAACTTTTCCTAAATCTTAAGCCTGATAAAAGAAAGATTACCCCTCCTACGGCTGAGATCCCTAAGATGTCTTTCCAGAGATACTCTATCACCACCCCTTTAAGCAAAACCCCGTATCCAAACTCTAAATAATACCTCATCGGAGAAAGGAGACTTAAAGTTTTTATGGCAGGGTGCATGGCCTCTGGTGGAGTCCAGGCTCCTGAAATCATCAGCATCGGAACTAGAATCACGACAATTACCATCATCGCTTGAGAGAGGTTATTAACCAGCGTTGCAATGGCTATACCAAGGGAAGACATGGCAAACACATAAAGACAGGTGACCGAAAAAAATAAAACGATGTTTCCTTTTATCGGGACCTTAAAAACGCCTTTTACCATGATAAATAAACTAAGCAAGGATAAAACACCGATTACAGCTACCGTAGGAATAATCTTGGCTAAAAAAACCTCCCAGGTTTTTACAGGGGTTATCAAAAGTTGTTCGATGGTACCATATTCTTTTTCTCTTATCAAAGCTGAGGCACTGATAAGAAGGGAAACCATCGTTGTCATGTTAAAAAGTTCAAGGAGACTCATAAACCAGGTACTAAGATGGTTAGGGTTAAAAAAGCTGCGAAGTTTTGCTTCTACCTGAGGTATCCTTAAGGTTTTCTGATAAACCGAAAAGTCTAAGATCTCTAAAGAATATTCATGAGCTATGGTTGATACATAAGAAATAGCCATGGTAGAGGTCATCGACATGGTGCCATCAATGATAACCTGGATTTTTCCCTTTTTTTGCTTGACATCAGTCTCAAACTCAGGAGGTATGACTATAGCCATAGAGGCTTTACCTTTATCCAGCCATTCTACTACCTCTTTGTCAGAGTTAACATACGCTACTATCCTGAAATGGGGAGGTCTTATCTTAGATAAGAATTCTCTACTTTCAGGACTTTTGCTTTGGTCTAATACGATGGTTGCAAAGTTTCTTACCTCAAGCGTTATCCCTTTACCCCCTGTATAAACCACCCCAGTAAAGGCATAGACTAAAACGATTAACAAAATCCTGTCTCTGAAAAGCTGAAGAAATTCTTTTTTGATTAACGTTATAAGCCTCATAAAGGTTATCCTAAAGTTTTTTCTTAAAGTTTAAGATGGTAGCCAGATAGACCACAGAAGCATACAAAAAAAGGCTCAGGATGTTGGATATAAAATAATGAAAAGGCAGTCCCTTTAGATAGATTCCTCTTACGATGTCTAAAAAATAGGTTGCAGGAATCACCCTGCTAACAAGTTTTCCGCTAAACTCCATACTACTCACAGGATAAAGAAATCCTGAATAAAGATAGGTAGGAATTACGGTGGTGATAAAGGCAAGAAGCATAGCGGTAATTTGGGTTTTGGTAATGGTAGAGATAAAAAGTCCAAGACCAACGGTGCAAAAAAGATAGAGGATACTTGCTAAGGAAAGGACGATAAAATTTCCGATAAATTTGGTTTGGAAGATAAAAACCGTAATGGCAAAAAGTATCAAGTAGGTAAGAAAACAGACGGAAACATAGGGGATAGCTTTACCAAATATGATTTCCCATCTTTTAGCAGGAGAGGTGTAATAGTTAAAAATACTTCCGAATTCTTTCTCTCTTACTACTACCAAGCAACTGAGGAGCACCGGATAAAAACAAAGGGTGGTTACCAACATCCCTGGCATGATAAAGTTTTTGCTCTCAAGGGCAGGGTTATACCAGGCTCTTATTTCTAACTCTATGGGAAATTTTAAGGAGTTTCGGTCTTCAAGGAGTTTTTGGTTAAAAAGTGTGTTTATGGTACTCATATAACCTTTTACTACCTCTGCTCTACTTGGATAGGTGCCGTCGATAAGCACCTGTACCTCGTTTTTTTCTTTTTTATAAAGTTTTTGTGAGAAATCAGGTGGTATGATCACTACCGCTCTTACCTTAGCAGAGTTCAACAGGTCTTCAGCTTCTTGATAGTTGTCTGCCAGGGTATAAAGCTTGAAGTACTCAGAGTTCACAAAACTATCTATGTAGTCTCTGCTTAGTTTACTGCGATCATAATCAAGAAAGGCCACAGGGAGTCCTTTTACATCCAGGTTTAACCCATATCCTAATAAAAACATCACTATCACAGGGACTACAAACACAAAGGTAAGGTATAGTTTGTCTTTTATAAGCTCGGTAAATTCCTTTTTGGTTATTCCTATCAGTCTTTTTAACATCGCTTCTATGGGTTTTCCTTCAGGTCTTTTAAGATAAAGTCTACAAAAGCCTCTTGTAAAGGAGGGAGACTTATTTCAACTGAATATTCCTCAATACCTCCTGCTTTTAAAACCTCGGAAATTCTTGGTTGGTCTTTTTCAGGGGTAAAGGTTCTTAAAAAAAGTTTGTTTCCGTAAAAATAAAGATTAGGAAATTTGTCTTTTAACAGGGTATAGGCTTCTTTAAACCTTGGGGTTTTTATTTTAAGGAGTTTACCTGCGAGGGTTTCAGAGGTGATTTTTAGTTCTTCGGGAGTGCCAACTGCAATAAGCCTTCCTCGGTTCATAAGCCCGATCCTGTCGCAATTTTCTGCTTCATCCATATAATGGGTAGAAACGATAACAGTTATGCCTTTTTCTCTTGAAAGATAGTAAATGATCTCCCAGAAGGATCTTCTTGCTACAGGGTCTACTCCAGAGGTTGGTTCATCTAAAAACACGATCACAGGGTTATGCAAGATGGCACACATAAGGGCAACCCTTTGTCTTATCCCAAAAGGGACATCTTTAACAAGTCTTTCTTCCCAGGAAGAAAGCCCAAGCTTATTTAAAAGCTCGGTAAAATTTTGTCCTTTTATTCCGTAGAGCCCGGCATAAAGATTGACATTTTCCATCACCGTCAGGTCTCTGTAAAGGGAGAATTTTTGAGACATGTATCCTATTAGCTGCCACACCTTAGCTCTTTCTCTTTTTACATTATACTCTGCGATAAAGATATCCCCTTCGGTAGGTTCTAAAAGTCCGCACATCATCTTGATTAACGTAGTTTTCCCTGCACCGTTAGGACCAAGAAGCCCTAAAATTTCACCTTTTTTGACCTCCAAGCTTACCTTATCCACCGCTTTAAACTTTCCAAAAGCCTTGGTCACCTTATCACAGACAAGCAAGGTCTCTTCTGAGGTAAAGCTTAAAGAAGGTTTTTGTAAAGGCTTGGGAGGTTCTTTTGAAATCACAGAGACGAAAGTTTGCTCTAAATCTGAAAACTCTTCGGGTTTACCTTGAAGTAAGATTTTACCCTGATGGATTAGGGCTATTCGTTGGCACCGTTCTGCCTCATCCATGTAAGAGGTGGTTAAAAGAACGGTAATGTTTCTTTCCTGAACCAACGTTTGCAGAATTTTCCAGAAGTCCTGTCTTGAAAGTGGGTCAACTCCTGTTGTAGGTTCGTCAAGGTAGATGATGTCTGGCAGGTGTAGTAAAGTGCAGACTAACGCAAGTTTTTGTCGCATACCCCCTGAAAGGGCTTTAGCCGGTCTTGATAAAAAAGGTTTAAGCCTGGTAATCTCTAAAAGGATTTCTTTGTTTTTTTGAAATACCTCTTCTGGGATTTCCCTTAGGTTGCGGAAAAAATTTATGTTTTCTTCTATGGTGAGGTTGTCATAAAGGTTTAATCCAAGCCCCTGAGGCATATATCCGATAAATTTTTTTACCTTTTCAGGGTCTCTGGTAACGTCTATACCGTTTACGTAGGCTTTACCAGAGGAAGGAGTTAAGACTCCTGCAAGGATTTGGACGATGGTGGTTTTTCCTGCTCCGTCAGGTCCTATCAGACCAAAGACTTCTCCTTTTTTTACCTCAAAGGAAACATTGTCTACGGCTAAAACTTTCTTATAAAACTTGGAGAGGTTTTCAACCTTAAGAACAGGCTCGTCTAAGGTTTTACCCATTCTGCCTTTGGGTCTGTTTTTATTACCACGTCTGCCGGCATCCCAGGTTTTAAAAGCCCTTCTGGGTTTTCTACCGAGACCTCAGCTCCAAAAACAAGTTTTACCCTTTCTTCCTTGGTTTCTACGTTTTTAGGGGTAAATTCGGCTTTTTCATAGACCCTGGTTAAAGTTCCGTTGAAATAGCGGTTAGGATAGGCGTCTACATACACCCTTGCAGGTTGGCCCAGTTTTACCTTCCCAACCTCTGGTTCAGGGATATAAACCTTGATATAAAGGTTTTGAAGGTTTACCATCGTATAGATAACTTGCCCTGGGTTTACGACTTCTCCTTCTTCAGCTACCCTTGAAAGGATAACCCCGTCTGAAGGGGCATAGATTTTGGTTTCCTTGTAAGCAACTTCTATTTCCTTAACTTTTTGTAGGGCTGACAGATACTTAGCCTTGGCCTGGTTGATGTAACGTTGATTTACCTTAAGTTCTGACAGGGCTGTTTTGTACTCCAGTTCTGCAACCTCAAGGTCTCTTTTAGAAACCAAACCTTCCTGGTATAGTTTTTTATATCGTTCAAGGTCTCTTTTGGCTTGTTCAACTCGGGATTGGGATTTAACAAGATAGTTTTCTGCCATAAGGATGGTTTCTTCTGCTGAACGAACCTCGTTTTGAGCTGCTTGAAGCTGGGCAAAGTATTCATCAGGGCGAAGCTCTGCAAGAAGCTCTCCTTTTTTTACCGGGTCGCTTTCTCTTTTGTAAAGCTTTATCACCCTTCCTTGAATTTTTGTGCCAAGGTTGATCTCTTTTCCTTCAACCCTTCCGTGTAAGATAAGAACCCCTGGAGGGGTCTTTTGCCTGTTAACGTACCAGAAAATCCCACCTGCGAATAATCCTAAAAATAGAACGAAAAATAGCAGCTTTGTCTTAAAACTGAGGTTCATATCTCAAACATTATATACTTTTTAGCCAAGATGTGCAACAGTAGAAAAACAGGTTTTAGGTATGCAGACCAAGTAAAATAAAAAACTCTTTGTTTCCTTTAGGTCCAAGGATAGGGCTTTGAGCTACTCCTAAAGGTAAAAATCCTAAAGAGATAGAAAAGTCCCAGATTTCATCTACCACTTTTTTATGGACCCAGGGGTCTTTAACCACCCCTTTTTTAAGAAGTTTAGGCCCTACCTCAAATTGAGGTTTAATCAGGGCTAAGACCTTTCCTTCTGGTTTAAGAAGGGGCGGTGTAACCGGAAGGATTTTTTTTAGAGAAATAAAGGATACGTCTATGGTAATCAGGTCCATTTTTTCAGGAAACATCTCCGGGGTAAGATATCTGGCGTTTATTTCTTCCTTAGGTATAACCCTTGGGTCGTTTCTTAAAAGAGGATGGAGTTGGCCTTTACCTACGTCTACAGTATATACTTTTTTAGCTCCTTTTAGTAAAAGGCAGTGGGTAAACCCACCAGTTGAGGCACCTATGTCTAAGCATACAAACCCTGTGACATCTATCTGAAAGGCTTCAAGGGCTCCTTCAAGCTTTAGCCCTCCTCGAGAAACATAAGGTATAGGTTCGTCAACTCTTAAAAATACTTCACATGAAAGGGTTTGCCCTGGTTTTTCTACCCTGATCCAGTTTTTTTCGTCCTTTGACCACCAGACTTTACCTGCCATGATCAGGGCCTGAGCCTTTTCTCTGGTCTCAGCAAGCCCTTTTTCTACCAAGAGTTTGTCTGCTCTGAGTTTATGCTGTTTCAATTTCTTTATCGATCACCATCGAAAGGATTCTTCTTTGTTGTTTTTCTTTGAGTATCTCAAGCCCTTTTTCTAAAGCCCTAAGAATAAGTTCTACATTAGGATCGGTTTTAGGGTTTATTTGCTTAGGATCGTAGGTGATGGCTACGATGAAAGCAGATTTTTTAAGGTTAAAGGCTTTATAAGAGAGGTTTTCCAGAGTTTGTAAGAGTTTTCTTGCTACCACCATCGCACCGGAGAGTGGGGTTTCAGGAAGGATAATCCCAAAACGATATGGATTTTTAAGTTTAGCTATCACGTCAACCCTTCTTAACCTGCTGGCTAAGTTTTCAGCCACTAATTTAATAAACTTTTCTTCTTCTTTTAGACTTTGAGTCTCTGCAATTTCTTCGCCTTTTTCTATTTCAAAGAAAAGGACGCTAAAAATTCGTCGATATCTTTTGGCCCTTAAAAACTCTTCTTTAAGTCGTAAAAGAAAGTATTCTTCATTATAAAGTTTGGTTATAGGGTCAAAAAAGGTTTGTTTTTTTAAGGCTTCTTCTGTCTTTTCAAGTTGTTTGAGTAAAAGTTCCTTTTCTCGTAAAACTCTGGCTAATTCTTGTTTATAAATCTCAAGCAGTTTCTTTTCTTCCTTCTCTTGTTCTTCGATCTTCTGAAGTTGTTCTTTGATTTTTTTTTCCTTTTTTTTAATCCATTCAGTATAGGGGATAAGTTTGTAGGTCTCATACCCTAAGATTTCATAAAACTGGTTGATAAATCCAGGAAGGGAATCAAGTAAAACCGTCGCCTCTGTTTGAGAAAGGTTTAAAACTTCTTGGCAAACCTCTTGAAACTTTTGGTATTTATGTTCTTTTTTGGTGCTAAAATAGGCCCCTATACCTGAGTCTATCAAGTTTAAAATTTTTATGTCATAAAGCACATCCTGAGGAATTTCTTCGGGAAGGCCGGTGATACGGTGATGATGATAGAGGTCAAGCACAAACCTTCTTGGGAAATTATAGTTTTCAAAGTATTCTGCACCTATGGTTGCATGGTCAACCCCAAAAACTTCTCTTTCGGCATCCAGGGTAGTTTTCCCTAATTTTTTAAGTTTTAAGACCTGTAAGTATCCTTCAGGATAGACCTGATATAAAACCAGTACTCCGTAGTCCATCAAAAAAGAGGCTACGTGTAGATGGGTTGGGTAGTTTTCTATATGAGAGGTTAAAAGGTTAGATAAGCCAAGGTTAGCTATTGCCCTTGCCCAAAAAAGGTCAAAACTAAATTCGTTAAAGGTAGTTTTTTTCAGTTTGTGAGATAAAAAAGAAAGTACCAAAAGTTTAACCAGGTCCTCTCCTAAGATCAGGATTGCCTTCCTTAAATCTGAGACAGGAGGGTTGTCTTTCCTAAACTGAGGAAGGTTGGTGGTCTCTATGATAAACTTTTTAAGTTCTTGTCTTTCCTCGAGGAAATTTAAGAATTCCCTTTCTTCTTTTAATAAAAAGGTTTCAAGGGTTTCTTTGACTATGGAGGGAAGAGGGGGAAAGGGTTTTTTAGTAAGTTTTAATAGTCTGTCAAGCTCTCCCATTTTTGCGCTTTTAATATAAAATGATATCTAATGTATACTACCAAAAGATCGTCAAAAAAAAAGAGGATAAAGGAGGTTTTAAGATGGAAGGACAAAAAGATTTGAAAGAGGTAGTGTTAGAAATAGCTAAGAAGGCGAAGTCCGCCTCTAAAGCTCTTACCTCTCTTTCTTCTGGGGTGAAAAACGAGGTGCTAAAACGAGTAGCTCAGAAAATAAGAGAAAACAGGGAAGAATTAAAAAAGGTTAACGAAAAAGACGTAAACCAGGCCCTTTTGCAAGGGCATACCAAGGCTTTTATAGACAGGTTAACCCTTTCTGATAAGGTAATAGAGGCCATGGCTAAGGGGTTAGAAGAGGTTGCCCAACTTCCTGACCCTGTAGGTGAAGTGGTAAAGATGTGGAAAAGACCTAATGGCCTTATGGTAGGAAGGATGCGCATTCCTTTAGGGGTGATAGCTATCATCTATGAAAGCAGACCAAACGTTACCATAGATGCAGCTGGGCTTTGTTTCAAAAGTGGTAATGCCGTAATCTTAAGGGGAGGAAAGGAGGCTCTAAACTCTAACTTGGCACTGGCTGACCTTTTTAGACAAACTTTAAAAGAGTTTAACCTTCCTGAGGATGCGGTGCAGGTTATTCCAACCCCTGACAGAACTGCCATGGAGTATATGTTAGAGCTTGAGGAATATATAGATTTAGTCATACCCAGAGGTGGAGAAGGGCTTATCCGGTTTGTCACCGAAAAAGCCAGAATGCCTGTTATCAAACACTATAAAGGGGTTTGTCATGTGTATGTAGACGAGGAGGCCAACCTTGAAATGGCTAAAACGATTGCCATCAACGCTAAGTGCCAGAGACCAGGGGTATGTAACGCGATGGAAACTTTGTTAGTCCACGAAAAGATAGCCTCTAAATTTTTACCAGACCTTGCAGAAGAATACAAAAAATACGGGGTGGAGCTGAGAGGTTGCCCTGAAACCTTAAAACTTATTCCCTGGGCTAAACCAGCCACTGAAGAAGATTGGTATGCCGAGTACCTTGACCTTATCTTGGCTATAAAAGTGGTAAAAGATATAGATGAGGCGATAGAACACATCTCTAAATACGGAAGTAATCATACCGAAGCCATCGTCACAGAAAACTATTCTAAGGCTATGAAGTTTATCAAAGAGGTGGATGCAAGCCTGGTTTTGGTGAATGCCTCTACCAGGTTTAACGACGGAGGAGAGCTTGGTTTAGGTGCAGAGATAGGTATTTCTACGACCAAGATTCATGCCTATGGTCCTATGGGGCTTGAAGAGCTAACCACCACCAAGTTTATAGCCTTTGGTAATGGTCAAATCAGAACCTAAAAAAATCGGTATTTTAGGGGGGACCTTTGACCCCCCTCATTTAGCCCATTTAAGGGTTGCAGAAGAGGTAAGAGAAGCCTTTGGTTTACAGGAAGTATGGTTTATCCCCGCAGGATATCCTCCTCATAAAAAAGTAGAGACCCTTTCTTCGTTTGACCACAGGTTTAAAATGGTAAGCTTAGCGATAAAAGACAATCCTTTTTTTAAGGCCTTAGACATAGAAAAACACGTTAAACCTTCTTATACCTTAAAAACCCTAAAGAGATTAAATGCCTCTTACCCTGAGGTAGAATTTTTTCTGATAATAGGCTGGGACAGTTTTTATCAGTTTGAAACCTGGTGGAATTACCAGGAATTTTTGCAATACACTAACCTGGTGGTGGTTTCAAGGGGTTTAAAAGGGTCTGAGGCTTTAAAAGAGGCTTTTTTACAAAAGTTAAATCAACTCTGGGAAGATGACTTTTCTAAAGAAAGGGTATTTCTTTTAGAGGTTACTCCGTTAGACATCTCAAGTTCGATGGTTCGTTTTTTGGTTAAACATGGTCGTTCGGTAAGGTACCTTGTGCCTGAAGAGGTTTTAACCTATATTTTAGAGCATCAACTTTATCGATAAGAGGTTTTTGATGAGAGGTTCTGTTAAGGCTGAGATAACCCCGATGTTTAAACAGTATTTTGAGGTAAAGCATCAGTATCCTGATGCGGTACTTTTTTTCAGGCTTGGGGATTTTTATGAGATGTTTTTTGAAGATGCAGAGACAGTGGCCCCTCTCTTAGGGTTGGTTTTAACCAAAAGAGAGGCAGGAAAGGGGCTTACTGCCCCGATGTGTGGTGTTCCTGTAGAAAAAGCCCTTTTTTACATCCAGAAGCTGGTTGACCTTGGTTTTAAGGTTGCTATCTGCGAACAGGTTGAAGACCCTGCAACCTCTAAAGGGCTTGTCAAAAGAGAGGTAGTTAAGATCTATACTCCTGGTTTAATGGTAGACTTAGAACTTCCAGAAAAAAGTAAAACCTATCTTGCAAGCCTCTACTTAGATAAAAAAGCAGGACTTGCCTTTTTAGAGCTTTCCTGCGGCGAGTTTATCTTTACCGAGGTAAACAGAGAAACCTTTTTGTCTGAACTGTTAAAACGTGAACCAAGAGAAATCCTTTGTTTAGAGGAGTTTGCTGAGTCTGAATGGATCTCTCTTATCAAAGGTAGTCTTCCTAAGGTACATCTAAGTTTTTTAGACAAAAGAGCTTTTGGTTTAACCCAGGTAGAAGACCTTCTTAAACTTCCCTATTACGAGCGTTACCAGGAAGGGCTAAAAGCAGCTAACGCTATCTTAGTTTATCTACAGAACTATCAGCCCCATCTTTTAGATAAGATAGAAGCCCCGGTTTTTTACTATCCAGAGGAGTTTTTATTTTTGGATGAAGCCACCAAAAGAAACTTAGAACTGGTAAAAAACCTCTGGGATGGGTCTGAAAAATATTCTCTCTTTTGGGTGTTAGATGCTACGGTCACCCCGATGGGGGCAAGACTTCTCAAAGAATGGATAATTTATCCGTTGAGAGACATTAATCAGATCAAACTTAGACAAGAAGCTGTAAGTTTTTTGGTAGAAAAACCAGACTTAAGAGATGCCCTTAGAGAGGTTCTGAAAAAATTACCTGATTTAGAAAGGCTTTCTACCAAATGTAGTCTAAGGCTAATCAATCCTAAAGAGATGGCTCTTTTAAGGGATAGTTTAAAGTATCTTCCGGAGATAAAAGAGATCTTTTCTGAAATAGATCAACTTCCAAGACTTTTAAGAGACATCCTCTCTCAGTTAGGAGAGTTTACTGGGTTATATCAAAGACTTTGTGAGGTTTTGGTAGAAAACCCTCCTTATACTTTAAAAGACGGTGGGATCATAAAAAGAGGGATAGACCCCACCTTAGATGAACTGAGGGACCTAAAAGATCATGCCGTAGACTACCTTTCAGCCATAGAAAGAAAAGAGAGAGAAAAAACAGGGATTCCTAACTTAAGGATAGGGTATAACCGGGTTTTTGGTTATTATTTTGAGGTATCTAAAGGGAATGTTAGGCTTGTTCCCCCTTATTTTGAGAGAAAACAGACTTTAACCAACGTAGAAAGGTTTGTAACCCCAGAGCTAAAAGAGCTGGAACAAAAGATCATCACCGCCGAGGAAAAAATTAAAAATTTAGAGTATGAGTTGTTTTTAGGGTTGAGGGAAGAGGTAGCTCAGTATAAAGAGGATTTAAAAAGAACCAGTCTGGGGCTTGCTACCCTTGATGTGCTTGTTTCTTTAGCCAAAGTGGCAGTAGAAAATGACTATGTTTGCCCTGAGATTACCGAAGAAGAAGGGCTTTACATAGAAGAAGGAAGACATCCGGTTATAGAAAAGATCCAGGGGAAAGAAAGGTTTATCCCTAACTCTGTAGAATTAAAAAAGGATGAGGCTGTTCTTTTGGTGATTACCGGTCCTAACATGGGAGGAAAGTCTACTTATCTTAGGCAAACAGCCCTTATCGTCATCATGGCTCAGATGGGAAGCTTTGTCCCTGCAAAGTATGCAAGGCTTGGGGTTTTTGATAAGGTTTTTACCAGGATAGGGGCTGGGGATGAACTTGCTCGAGGTAAAAGTACCTTTATGGTAGAGATGAGTGAATGTGCCTATATCCTGAAAAACGCAACCAGCAAAAGCCTGGTGCTTCTTGATGAAGTGGGAAGAGGAACCAGCACCTATGATGGCATGTCCCTTGCATGGGCTATAGCAGAAAATTTGTACGAAAAAAAGGTTTTTACCTTGCTTGCAACCCATTACTTTGAGTTAACCGAGCTTGGTAAAATCTATACAGGAATCAAAAACTATCATGTAGCTGTTAAGGAATGGCAAGATGATATTATTTTTATGTATAAGGTTTTACCAGGGGCAGCTAACAAGTCTCATGGTATAGAGGTGGCAAAGTTGGCTGGAATTCCTCAAGAGGTGGTTGACAGAGCTAAAGAAATACTTTATAAATTAGAGAGAAAAAATCTTAAGGAACCAAGTGAAACAAAGATAGCTTCAAAGAGGGTTACTCAGTTGTCTATTTTTGACCGAGAACATCCTGTGCTTCAAAAGATAAGAAATTTAAACATAGAAGAGATAACCCCGATCGAAGCCTTAAACTTTTTGTGGGAGATTAAAAAAGAGTTAAAATGAAAAAGTTCAGGTTAACTCCAAAAAACTGGATTACGTTAATTTTTTTCTGGTCTTTTTTTCTTTTTTTGGTAGGAGGATTTTCTCAAGTAAAGGGGGCTACCAGGTCTTCTTCTACTCCTAAGGCCTCTAAAGAGTATGTTTACCACATCGTGAAAAAAGGCGAAACCTTAGAAAAAATAGCCAAGAAATATAACCTTTCTATAGCAGAGTTAAAGCGGCTTAATAACCTAAAAAA
>NZ_ATXI01000005.1 GCF_000421605.1 Thermodesulfobacterium thermophilum DSM 1276 | reverse complement strand
AAAACTGAGGTAATTATTACAGAGGCAGGCAAAAAGGTTTGGGAAGCAGAGTTAAGTTCTTCTTTAGATGAACTTAAAAGTTTGACTTACAAAGTTTATCATGAAAGAGATATCTCAGCTCCACCTGCCAGTGGTTCCTCTTTTTATTCTGGGATGGTGGTCATACCTTGCAGTATGGGGACTTTAGGGGCTATTGCTCATGGAGTTTCAAGAAATCTACTTCAAAGGGCAGCTGACGTGATGTTAAAGGAGAGAAAGCCTTTAGTTTTAGTGGTCAGAGAAACCCCTCTAAACTTTATTCACATAAGAAACATGGAAGCTTGTCTTAAGGCAGGAGCTGTTATTTTTCCAGCCATGCCCTCGTTTTATCAAAGACCTAAGACTTTAGAGGATCTGGTAGACTTTTTTGTAAAAAGGCTTCTCGTGTTTCTTGGTTTTAACCCCCAAGGTTTTAAGAGCTGGGAAGAAATCTGCGAAGAATAAGGGTAATAGCCATTAAGACCAAGACCAAAAAACCTGTTAGCCCAAGTATATGACCTGTTTTTACAAAAAGAGAAGGGTGGTATAACGGTTTTATACTGTTGGTAAGGACAACCTCTTTTTCAAGAGGGGTTTTAATCAGGACTTTTCCTGTTGGGTCTATTACCCCTGTGATACCAGAGTTTGCTACCTGAATGGTAAACCTTCTTGATTCTACCGCACGTAGTATTGCCATCTGAAAATGTTGGTAAGGGGCTGACGTTTGACCAAACCAGGCATCGTTGGTGGCAATAAAAACCAACTGTGTATTTTCCTTTAGTCTTTGTCTTAAAATCTCACCAAAAGCACTTTCAAAGCATATAAGAGGAGTTACCTTGATAAACCCGGTATCTAAAGGTACATAAAGGTTTTTAGAAAATCCTGGTCTAATTACATCGGTTACCACTGAAAAATTTTTTAAAAAGGGAAAATACTCTACCAAGGGGACATACTCTCCAAAAGGCACCAGCTTTACTTTATCATAAAAGTCTACAAAATCTTTTCCATCCCATACCATAAGGCTGTTGTAAGCCATCGGTTTTCCTTCGGTATAGCTTAACCTAAAGGTACCAAAAACTATGCGAGGGGTTAGGTTAAAAATTTTTCCTTCAACCCCGATGTCTGTTAACAGCCGAAGAAGCTCAACAGTATGTTTGGTCTCATAGGGAAAGTAAAAGTTGAAAGCGGTTTCTGGAAACAATATCAGTTCTGGTCTTTCTTTAACGACCTTTAAAGCTAATTTTCTATAAACCTGAAAGGAGGTCTCCAATTGCTTTGCCTCTTTTATCTCTTGAGGAATGTTCCCTTGAAGTAAGGCTACTCTAATTTCTTTTGTTTCTTTTTTAAGTACTTTTTCCCAATAAGTTTTTAAGTAAAAACCAGAAATCATGATTAAAATGGTTGTTAGACAAAATATCCACGTGTGTAAACCTAAGAAAGTTTTCAAGTAACCTTGATTTTCTGAGAGTTTTTTGAACAACAAAAACAAAAAATAGTTGGTAAAAACCAGAAAAAAGCTTAAAAACCAAACCCCTCCTATTTCAGCTAACTGCAAAACTAAAGAAATGTTAGTAGCTATATAACCTATTTGTCCCCAAGGAAAACCTGTAAAAAGATTAGCTCTAAGCCATTCTATACCAACCCAGGCAAGGCTTAATAACCATCCCTTTGTTAGAGTAGGGCTGTCAAAAAGATGACATCGATAAGCTATGGTTAAACCTAAGGCATAATAGAGTGCAAGGTAAGAACACATAAGAAAAAGCAAAAAGATGGAAAAAAACAAGTTTAACTCACCGTATCTGGTTAGGGTATATACTATCCAGTAAACCAGAGTAGCAAAATGAGAAAGCCCAAACAGAAAACCATATAATAAAGATTGAATTGAATTTTTAGCTTGGGTTAACGCCCAGAAAAGTGGAATTAAACCTAAAAACCCAAATACCCATAAGTTCCATTTAGGAAAGGCTAAGGTGAGAAGAATTCCAGAAAGGATAGGTAAAAAAAGATTAAGGTTGAACAAGTTTTTCATCCTTTTTTCGGACCTTTAAAAGTTCTATTTTCTTTCCGTCAGATTTTATGATTTCAGCCTCTAAAAAAGGAAGGAAAACCCTTTCCCCTGAGGTTGGAATACGTTTAAGATGATATATGATAAGTCCTGAGATGGTTTCAAAATCTCCTTTAGGTAAGGTTATCCCTAAACAATTTTCTATCTCTCTGACCTTAAACGTGCCTGGCACCAACAACCATCCTTGAGGGTCTGGAGCCGGACAGCAAGGGGTGCTTTTAATAATCTCGTATAAGATGTCTTTTAACCTGATCATTCCAGTAAGTTCTGAAAGTTGATCTACCACAAAAGCTACGTCTGTCTGTTTTTCTAACATCTTTTCCATAGCCTGCATAAGAGAAATGTTTTCAGGAATGATAAGAGGTTTTTTGACTATCCAGTCTTGCCACATAAACACCTTTTGAGTAACCCCTCTTAACAAATCTCTGATAGCTACATACCCTACCAAATTGTCTAAGTGGTTTTGATATACCGGATAAAAAGAAAAGGGATGACGAGAGATGATGTTTAAGACTTCCTCCCAGGAATAATTAAGGTCAAAACCTACTAAATCTTGTCTGTTGATGGTTATTTCTCTTACCTCTACGGCTTTTAAATTGATAAGGTTTAAGATAAGTCGTTCTTCAAACTCAGAAACTACTTTTTCTTCTTTGTAGTCTTCCAGAACCTCTCTTATATCCTCTTCTATCTCAGATATCTCAGAAGGTTTAGAGGAAATGCGAAAAAGTTTTTTGAAAAACTCTGACAGATAGTCTATACCCATAGGCTAAAAAGGTTTTTGTTGTTCCAGCCAAGAAACGTAACTTTTTACTGCCTCCTCAAGAGTATACATTGGTTTATTATAACCTACTTTTTTCAATTTGGTAATGTCTGCCTGGGTAAAATACTGATATTGTTTTCTCAGGTTTTCTGGCATGTCTATGTATTCTATGTTTACAGGAAGGTTAAGAGCAGAAAAAACAGCTGTCACTAAATCCTTAAAAGACCGAGCCTGTCCGGTACCCACGTTAAATATCCCTTTTATTTCTGGATGCTCTAAAAAGAAAAGGGTAGCCTCTACCGCATCTTTTACATAGATAAAATCACGTAGCTGACCTCCGTCTGGATATTCAGGCCGATAAGACCTAAAAAGTCTTACCTTGCCTTCTCTTTTGATTTGTTCATAAGCCTTTAACACCACACTTCTCATCTCTCCTTTGTGAAATTCTTTTTCTCCAAAGACGTTAAAATACTTTAGACCAACAACCTTTTTCGTAAGACCATGGTGATAAACCCACAGGTCAAACAGTTGTTTCGAAAACCCGTAAGGATTTAAAGGTTTTAGCCGAGGAATAAGGGTTTCATCATCAGAAAATCCTAAGGATCCATCCCCATAGGTAGCTGCAGAAGAGGCATAAATAAAGGTTATTCCATGTTCTAAACAAAAAACAGCCAATTTTTTAGAATATAGATAGTTATTTTTGTAAAGATAGTCTAAATCTTTTACCGTGGTGTCACTACACGCACCTAAATGTATGATAGCCTCCACCTCTGAGAAATGATTCTTCTCTATACAATCTAAGAAATCGTCTTTTTGAAGATAGTCTAAAAATTTAAGCCCTAAAAGGTTTTTCCATTTAGGGCCTTCTTTTAAATGATCTACTATTAAAATTCGGTCTTCGCCTCTCTGGTTTAAGGCTTCTACTAAGTTAGCCCCTATAAAGCCTGCTCCACCGGTGACTATAATACGAGGTTTTTTCATCATTAGCCCCAAAAGTTTATAAAAATCAACGTTAAGATACCAGAAATTAAAGTTATTGCAAGCACTGGAAGTATTACAGCTTTGATAAACTGTCCTTCTTCTTTTCCTTTAACCCCTATGGTAGCAGCAGCGTTGGTGATTTTTGCTGGGGTTATGGCTGAAGCAATACCACCCCCTACAGAATGAGCAGCATAAACCCACATAAAAGCCCCTGCTCCTACGGTAGAAAGGGTAGCTTCCCATTGGATTTTAGCAAAAAGAACGTTAGAGGCAGTGGCACTTCCTCCTACAAAAGTTCCTAAAACCCCTAAGAAAGGAGCAGAGATAGGATATAAACTACCTAAGGTGTTAGCTAGAAAAATAGCTATTATTCGGTCCATGTTATAGTCTTTAAAATAGGGTGTAGGAACGAGTTTTCCATTTACCACCTCCATCGCAGACCAGGCCATTATATAAGCTACGGCAAAAAACAATGAATAGGCTAAAAAAGGACCCCAAGACCGTTGAACCCAAAGAGAAAAGGTTTTTTTTAGTTGCTCTGATGAAGGTTTAAGAATACAGATGGAAAGAATACAGACTACCATTATCCAAAACCAAACGTTACTAAGTATGTTTAAATCTTCCTTTTTGTCTGCAAAAATAGGTATCACCTCGAGATTCCCTAATAACGAGGAAAGCTTAGTTTTAACCGGTGCAAGATTTACTATAAAAGAAAAAAGTATCAAAAGAAGAAAAGGAGAGGCGGATTTTAAGATACTTGAGCTAAACCTTACCCTTTCTTCTTGGTTTGAGCCATATACGTTTTTCACCCTATAGTAAAAATAAACAAAGACCATGGTAGCTAAGCCTGAAATTACCCCTATTATTTCTACAGGGAAAATCCTTGTATAGGCACAAAAGAGGGCAGAGAGAGAAAGAACAAGTCCAGATAAAACTCCAGGTAAAAGGTTTTTTCTTATAGCCTCATAGCCTCCTACGGTGTAAAGCATAAGGAAGGCAAAGAAAGGAGAAATGATAGGTAAAAATAACGAAATTTTAAAGGTAAAATCCCAGATAAATTCATCCAATCCACTAATACCAGGAGGATTAATCCCAAAAGAAAGGGCTACCTTGGCAGGCAAGGTAATAGGGATAGAAAACAGGGCAAAAGAGGTTAGGGGGTCATAACAAAGGATGCTGATGGCTATGGCAGCAACCGGAGAAAACCCCAAGATCCTAAAGATGGGAGGAAACATCGCAGGAGTAACCATCCCAAGAGCAGTACTGAGCGAACCAAATCCCATCCCTAAAAAAAGAACCTGTTCTTCTTTGGTTTTTACAATACCCTTGATATAATCTATGAGGTTTTTAAGGTCTCCTGTTTCTCTCATCAAAAAAATCAAAAACATCGTAAAAAGCACTGCCAGGGTTATACCTAACGCTTTAATTATTCCCATGTAAGTAGCCCCTAAAGCTACTGAAAGAGGGGTTTTAAAATAAGTCACCGCTACCAACACTGCAAGCACCCACCCAACGATAGAAACAAAAGTCCCAGAACGGTGAAAGAAAACCATACCCAAAAAGACCACCAGAAGAGGAAAAACCGCCAAAAAAACTTCCATAGTTAACCCTCCTACTGTTTTATGTTAACAAAATAACAAGTAAAGTTTTATTAGCATTTTTTGTTAAAAAATCAACCTTAAAAAGATTTTTTAACAAATCATCCTATTTTCTAAATTAAAAAGGCTTGAAAAAGATGGTCAAACACTTATTTTTAATATAAAAAACAGAATTTTAAAAAGAGGTCTAAAATGGAGAAAATGCAAGAAAAAAAAGAAAATGTTTATGGAATTGGGGAACCAGATTTAAAGTCTATTTATAAGGGAGGGGAAGCTCTTAAGAAAGCTCCTAAACTTTATGGAGTGTCTACAGGGATAGAAGGGCTTGACCCACTTTTTTATGTGGTGGTTTCAGAAAACGGAAGATTAGTTAAAAAACAGTTAGGTGGTATACCTGCTTATTCAGTTTTTAACATCACCGGGGTATCTGACACAGGAAAGTCTTTGATGGTTGAGCAATTTGCCATAAAACAGGCCTCCAAAGGAGAAAGGGTAGCCTTTATCACAGTAGAAACTCCTGCCAACTTTTTAGCGGCTTCTTTAGAGCTTCGAGCTAATGCCATGGGTTTTAACTTTAAAGATTTTGAAGACAACCTTATCATCATAGACGCTGCTTCTTCAACCAAGCTTAGAGAGAGTTTGCCTGACCTTTTGGCTACCTTAGCTTATGTTATTCAACATTATAAAGCTAATTTTACGATCATAGACTCAGTAACTGGTCTTTTTGAAACCAAGGAAATGCTTGCAAGAAATATAGTAAGAAGACTTTATAATTTTATGAAAAAATGGTACCAAACAGCCCTTTTTGTGTCTCAAAAAAGAAGCGGGCATGAGGAGTTGACCGCTGAGGCGGCTGGAGGTTATGCCGTTGGCCATATCGTTGATGGTACGATGGTTTTAGCCAAAGAACTTATCGATTCAAGCTTTAAGGCAAAAATGTATAAAAAAGAAATCGGAGAAATAGTAAGGCTTTTTAGGATTGATGGATGCAGGATGTGCGGACACGACACCAAAACCCGTTTTTTAGAAATTACCGAAACCGGCTTAGTAGTGATAAAAGAACCTATTTCTCAAAAATAAAAAGGAGGTGAAAACCTATGGTTATTCAAATAACCAGCCCTACAGTTTCTGAGGCAGAGTTAGAACATTTGGTTAGTAGAGTGTTTTTTAAAGCTATTGATTTATTAGGTGGGCTTAGTAAGCTTGCTGAATTTAGAACCCTTACCTGGTTGCCATCTTTAGCCAGGGCTGCTTTTGTGGTGGTTTTAAAAGAAGAGTATGTAAAAACCGATGAAGAGATAGCAGAAAAGGTAGGTTTAACTAAAAACACCGTTAGAAACATCCTGAGGGCAGACCCAGAGCTTGCCTTGCAAAAGATTAAAGCTCTTGAAGAACTGGTAAACGAGGAAATGAAAGAGTTAAAAGTGCATACCGCAGGAGGTATCGCCAAGTTAGCCTACAAAGAAATCAAACAAGGACATGACGCGCAGACCTTGCTTCACTACTGTTCTGTGGTAGCCGAAGACATAGCCAAAACCTTAGAAATTCCCTGGGCTTATTTAGTCCTTAAAAAATCTAAAGGATTGAAATATCCTGTAGAATCCTCAGAGGCTTTAAAAGAAAAATTCACCGGTCTTTCGATAAAAGGGATTTCTTTAGAGGAAATCATTACTCATATTCAATATCCTATAAAAACCCCAGCTCAGTTATTAAAGGAAATAAAGGATTATTTGACCCTACAAAAAGCACAGGAAAAAGATTAAGAAAAACCTTGTAAAAGCTATTGACAAAACCTATAAACAGGTTATTTTATATCCGATTTGGTTCTTTGAACGTGGGGCCGTAGCTCAGAGGGAGAGCGCGTGAATGGCATTCACGAGGTCGTGGGTTCAAGTCCCACCGGCTCCACCATTACTTTTTTATAAATTTCATCAACCATTTTTTCTAAACCAGACCAACCTAACTCTTTTACTTCTTCTCTTAGGTAGATAAGGGCCTGAGGAATAAACTTTAGAAAATACTTTTTCCCTTTAAACAAACTTAAGTTGGCATACGCCCCAAGGGCTTGCAGGTGCCTTTGTATCCTTAGATAGATTAAGCTATCTAAAAACGGTTGTTGTTCAAAATAGGGGTCTAATTTTTTACGTTTCTCTATGTAATAACCTAAAAGTTCCTCCCTAAGATGTTTTTCAAGCTGATAATAGGGGTCCCATAACAAAGAAGCTATGTCATATCCCGGAGGTCCAATCCTTGCTCCCTGGTAGTCTATAAGGTAAGGAGTCCCGTTTTTTATCATTATGTTTTGACATTGTAAATCTCGATGTATCAAGTTTTTAGGGAAACTATCAGATATCCTTGCCAATTGTTCAAACTCTTGTTTTAAAATTTCCTCATCTGAAATCTTCAAAAAAGAATCCAAAAACTTCTCTTTAAAATAGTGCGTTTCCCATCTAAAATGCTCATAATCAAATTTTCTAAATTTATTTATTACAGCATGATCTACAGGAATAATATGTAATTTTACCACCTCGTCAACCACTTTTTGATACATCTCTTTTATCAGAGTTAAGTTTTTTTTTCCTTTTAACCAGTTATACAAAGAAAGATCCCCCAGGTCTTCAAAAAAGACCTCTCCTTTTTCTTGGGAAACTTGTAAGATATTAGGAATCTTTATCCCTCTTTCCTCAAAAAACTTTTGATACTCTACCGTCCTAAAAAAATCTTCGTTTAGTCTTTCAACCTTCATCTTAACCAAACCGTTTATCCTGTAAAACTTCCGATCAGAGCCCCCATAACCTATCAGACAACCTTCTTCTGAGTGAGGTAAAAACTGTTCTCGTGGGACTTGGATAAAGAAATCTTTACCTAAAATTCCGTCTTTAAACCTGCCAGAAACTATACCCCCTGGCGAAATTACCGCTACGTTTTCTAAAAAAGTCCCTTTTTCAAGTTGAGAGGCTATTTCAACAGATACATAGCCTTGAAATTCTACCCCATCTGTAGCAACCTCTGGACACACGTATAGATTTTCTCCTTGGGTTTTTAAAAGATAGATCAAGGTCTTCAGGTATGAGGCAGGGGTTCCTATGTCAAACCAGGCTCCTTTTAGCTCATAGGTATAGATAGGATAACCTTTTTTTAACGCCTCAACCCAACCCTCTAAAACCGTAGAAGGACCTTCAGGGAGAAAGTTTAAAAACTCAGGACTATAAACAGCTATACCAGTAAAACCGGTTTTTTTACAACATCGTTCTGGAACATAAAGTGGGTCTACCCCCAAAAATTTCCCTTCTTCATCCACAAAAATTTTATTTGCAAAGGGGTTAGGTTTAACCACCAACGTGGCTAAAGCTCCTTTTTCTAAATGAAATTTTAGCACCTCTCTCAAGTCTATCTCTGCAAAAATATCCCCGTTATAAACCACAAAAAATGAATCTCTTAAAAAAGGTTCTGCCTTTTTTATCCCTCCTCCTGTTCCTAAAATCTGTTCTTCTAGGGAGAAGAAAAATTTTTCTTTATAAGCACAGCTCTTAGCCCAGGCTAAAATTTTTTCTGGTCTATGATGAAGGTTTATCCCTATGGCTGCAGGGTTTATTTGGCTCAGGTTTTTAAGAACATACTCTATGATAGGGCTACCTAACAAAGGAACAAGAGGTTTGGGAATTTCTTCGGTAAGAGGGCGAAGTCTTGTTCCTAACCCAGCTGCAAGAATAAAGGCTTTAACTTTCATCTATGATTTTAATAAAAGACGAGCAGGATAGTAGTCTCCATGTCCTGGGAAAATCATAAGTCCTCTGCCTTGATTTTTAAGCTTCTCATCAAGGTCCTTAGAAAGTCTATGCAAAAGTTCCATCTCCTTTCTAAAAAGGGCAGAGTTAGCGTTGGTGCTTGTCATCAAAAACTTAGGTATGTTTAGCACCTTTTTTTCTTCTTCTGTAAGGCTTGGCACATAAAGGAGATAGTCTGCGGTAAAAAGAAGGCCAAATTCTTCACAAAGAAAAAATACCTGTCCAGGAATGTGCCCTCCTAAGCTTTCTAAGACTTTAAACCTTAAATTTCCTATCTCAAAGCAGTCAATTACAGGAAAACCATAGAGTGTTTCATCCGTTTTTTTACTGTTAAAAACCTTGGGGAACCTGGGAAACTTGGTTTTGGTAAAATAGTTTACTAAGATGGTAAAATAATGATTAAGTTCAGAAAGAGGGGTAGCAACACCATAAACCCGGTTTTCATTTTTCATCACGTTTATTGCATCTTTGTGACACCAAACCTCAGTTTGAAATTCTTCCTCAAAATAACCAGTAAGACCTACATGGTCTGCATCCGCATGTGAAAGATAGATTTTTTTGATCTTTTCAGGATTTATCCCTTGGCTTTGAAGCATGGTTTTGATGTCTTGATAATATACCCCATAGCACGTATCTATCAGGTAATATTCGCCGTTTAGCTGAAACAAATAAAGATTTCCCCCGGTAGGAGGTTTAAAAGTGTGTAAAATAACCTCTCCAAAAGGAATACTTGGTAACTTTTTAAAAAAGAAGTTTGGTCCCACTTTGGTTCTTGAATAAATGGCAAAATTTAAGATGTTGCTAAAAACTTCTCCGGCTTCTAAGTTTTTCCCTGCCTCTTTATTAAAATTAACTAAATTTTCCGAAAGGTATTTAGATGTTTCTACTAATTTTTTGATTTCTGCTACTTCGTCTTCTGGAAGGAGTTTTTTCAGGTTAAAATAAAAACGTTCCAGAAGGTTTAGGCCCAAAAGCCTGGTGGTTTCCTCTTCTTTTCCTGAATATTCTAAACTATAATGATAACCTGCCTGATTCAGGGAGTATAAAAGCTCGTTTGCCTTTTGTTTCTCTGGCAAGTAAAAAGCGATAACAGCCTTGTTTTCAGAAAGGTATTCATCAAAACTCATAAACACAACGTTTGCCTGGTATTCTTGTAAAAGCTTACCAATCTTGGCTAAGGTACCTGGTTTGTGTTCTACAAAAACAGCTAATTTAAACACACCCTCAGGTTCGGTTATGTCAAAGTTTTCTTGGTAGGTTTCTTCAAACCACCCTTTTTCTGATAAACTTTGTCTGACCTTTTCCCAGCCAGAAAGATCCTGAAATTTTCCTTCTATGATGACCCTGTTAGGATGTTCTGACCGGTTGTAGTAAAAATATACGATGTTAACCTGGTTTTGTCCAAAAAGGTCGGCAAGAGTAGCAAGAGAACCTGGCTTATCTGGTACAAATACCTTAATCTTTACCAAAAACTTTTGTTCTTTGATATCTTTATAAACCTCGAAATCTTTAGAAAAAAGGTTATCCATCATAACTTTTTCTCAAACCAGAAATAGCAAATAGAAACATCGGGGCGACAGGATTTGAACCTGCGACTCCCGGCTCCCGAAGCCGGTGCTCTACCAAGCTGAGCTACGCCCCGAGATTTTGGTAGTAAATTTAATTTAATTAAAAACCTTTTAACAAATTTTTCAAGACTGTCTGTTAATAAAACCACCTGCAACAAACATTAACCTACAAAACTTAATTAGACTTAACAAGATTAAGTTTTTATATTAAAATTATAAAAAATAACGCTTTAAAAAGGAGATCCTATGCCTTACATAGATTGGGATCACACCTGGGAGATAGGGATAGAAAGCATCGATAATCAACACAAGATGCTTGTCAATCTCATAAACAAATTGTACGAAAACATAGTTTTTAAACCAGAAATTTCTAAAGATGAGCTTTTATACACTTTTCAAGAATTATACGATTATGCTCGATATCATTTTGAAACTGAAGAAGCTTTTATGAAGGCTCATGCTTACCCTAAACTTGAACTACATAAAAAATCACATCAAACCTTTGTAGAAAAACTTGATGAACTTTATCAGAAATTGGAAGGAGAAAACCAAGAGAATCTAAAAGAGTTAGGTTTATCTATATTTAATTTTCTAAAAAATTGGCTTTTTTCTCATATCATAACCTTAGACAAAGAGATAGAAGTTTATTTAAAGGGGGTCTCTACTGAAATTCCGGTAGAGGTAAATCTTTATAAACTATATGGATTTTTATCTAAAAATGAATCTTTAGAAAAATTGGCTCAATTTATAAAACAAGGAGAAGCAAAGATTATTTCTTTTATGCTTTTTGACATAGATGATTTTTATTTTATAAACCTTAGATATGGTTTTGATGTGGGAGATTTGGTTTTGGAAGATTTTGCTAAGCACCTTTATAGAAACTTAAAAGAAGATCAGGTTTGGCTGGCTAAGTTTGAAGGAGATAGGTTTGGGATTCTTTTGACAGACGATAAAAATTTTTTAAAGACTTTTTCCACCATTAAAAAGGTGTTTCAAGTCACAGAAAAATACCAGTTTACCCTTATAAAAAATCAAAAGGTTGAGATAATAAGGTTTAACATCTCTTTAGGACTGGTCGTTTATCCTAAACATGGTAATGATCCCAAAGATCTTTTAATCAAAGCAGAAATTGCTGTTAAAAAAGCTAAAGAAGAGGGGAAAAATCGATGGGTTATGTTTTCTGAGGAAGACTACGTGGAAATAAAAAAGCTTGACAGGATCAAAAATCTTTTAGATGAAGCTTTAGAAAAAGAACTTGTTTTTCCCTTTATTCAACCTATATTTTCCGCTAAAACTCAAGAGGTTATAGGAGGAGAAGTCCTTCTTAGGGTTTTCTGTGAAGAAGAAAAAAGGTTCATTTCTGCAGGAGAATTTATTAAGTTTGCCTTAAAATCAAACTATTTAGACAGGTTAGAAGAGGTTATGTTTAAAAAACTTAAAGATCATCCAGACCTCTATAAGTTTAAAAATTATATGATTTTTATCAATCGTTCTATCACCTCTTTTGAGAAGTTTGAAAGGTTAATCTATGAAATGGAACAATTGATAGGTCTTGTTCAAAAATTTAAGGTTAAACTGGTTTTAGAGGTGACCGAAGCCTCACTTATAGATTTCATAGACCTTGTGTTTTTTATAAAAGAAAAGGCCAAACAAAACAACATTCTTTTAGCCATAGATGACTTTGGAGCTGGACATGCCTCTTTTGGATATCTTTTAAAGTTTAAGCCTGATTTTATAAAAATCGACGGAGATTTTGTTAAAGCCTCCTTTCATTCTGAAGATAACTTAAAGGTATTAAAGGGTATAATAAAACTGGCAAGGGATTTGAAAATTAAAACCATAGCAGAATTTGTAGAAAATAAAGAGATAATGGACATGCTGGTAAGAGCTAAGGTAGACTATTTACAAGGATATTATCTGGCTAAACCGATGAGCATAGAAGATTTTGTAAAGAGTTATTTAACCAAGTAGCTCTTTTATGTTTTTAACCAAAAGCTGATTTTGTTCAGGAAGTCCTATGGTAATCCTTAATGAGTTTGGAAACCCATAAGGTTTAAGAGGTCTTAAAAGAAGCCCTCTTCTTAACAGCCCTTGATATAGGTTTTCACAAACACTACCAAAATCAACCATGATAAAATTGGCTTGGGAAGGATATACTTTAAAACCAAGAGAAGAAAGTTCCTGGGTTAGATATCTTCTACCTTCTTTTACGATTTTTAGGCTTTTTTTGAGGTAAGCCTGATCTTCTAAGGCAATCAGCCCAGCTTTATAGGCAAAAAGATTAAGGTTAAAAGGTTGTCTCAAACTGTCTAAAAGCTGAGCTAAACTTTTTTCAGCCATACCATATCCTAACCTTAATCCTGCAAGACCGTAAGCCTTAGAAAAGGTTCTCAACACTAAAACGTTAAAACCATTTTTCAAAAACTCTATACCTAAGGGAATTTCAGGGTCTTCTATGAACTCTCCGTAGGCTTCATCTATTACCACCAGGATATTCTCAGGAAGGTTTTTAAAAAAAATGCCCCAATCTTTTCTGTCTAAGACACTACCTGTGGGGTTGTTTGGGTGGTCTAAAAACACCACTTTGGTTTTGTTAGACAAATTTCTTAACAAACCTGGTATATCGTGCTTAAGTTTGTTATCAAGAGGGACAACCTTGACCTTAGCCCCATAAATTTGAGCGAACTTTTCATACATCAAAAAACTGGGTTGACTTACCAGGACTTCATCGCCTGGATTTATTAACGCCTTAAAAACAAGTTCGATCACCTCATTAGAACCATTTCCAAGGATAAAGTTTTCTGGTGATAGCCCCCACTTTTTAGCAAGGGCTCTTTTTAGTTCTATATAACTTGCCTCTGGATATAGATTAACAGTTTTAGCCAATTCTTTTATGACTTTTACCACCTTGCGAGAAGGTCCAAGAGGATTTTCGTTGGAGTTAAATTTGTAAACCGGACCTTCTATCCCAAGCTCTCTTTTTATTTCATCTACCGTCTTTCCAGGAGGGTAGGGAGTTAGCTTTTTCAGATAAGGCTTAAAATCCATAATTAAAACCCCAGTTTGGCGGTCTCAAGAACTTTATCGATTTGTTTCTGTAAAGTAGGAGGGATACCTTCAACCTTAACGGTTAAGAATCCTTTTACTATAAGTGAGGTGGCTTCATCTTCACTTAATCCTCTTGCCATAAGATATTCTACCTCTTCTTTAGCTATCTTACCTACCGCTGCTTCGTGGGTTAATTCTACGTCGTAAAAATAACTGTCAAGCTGAGGAATAGCCCTCATAATACCCTCGTCAGAGAGCATAAGCCCTTGACATTCTAAATGTCCTTTGACTTTTGGAGCTTTGGCTACGATTTTACCTCTTGCGATGTTTTCTCCGCCATACACCACAGTTCTTGAGATGATTTCAGTCCTGGTGTTAGGTGCTTCCAACCAGACCTCTCCTCCTATGTCTATTTTTGAACCTGGCTGGTTGGCGATGATACTTGCGAAAGAGGCTTTAGCCCCTTCTCCAACCAACCTGCAAACCGGAGAGGTTTGTATGTCTTTTACAGGATAAAGACTTACATAGGTAGAAATATAGGATCCTTCTTCTTCTACCAAAACCCCAGTTCTTGGCCTAACGATAGTTTGCTCTCCCCAGACATGAAGCATGCTAAAGGTAAGTTTGGCTCTTTTTTTTACAAAAAACTCTGAAACCCCTATATGAAAAGCAGATTCTACATGAGGATGAACCGAACAAGAGGTTATCAAGTTTAACTCTGCCCCTTCTTCTACTATCACGATGTTGTGTACCTTTTGAGCTACCTTTTCAGTTCTTATGTAAAGACAGGTTTGCACAGGATAGACTATCTTATAACCTGGAAGAGCCCTGATAAAATAACCATCATCAAGGTCTTCGGCTGTAGCTTTGGTAAATTCATCTTTTTCCGGAGATAAAAGCTTCCAGTAATAGTCTGATAACCAATCATATTTTTTAAGCGCTTCTGTTATGGGAAGTATCTCCAGTCCTTCAACCTGTTTTCTACAAACCACAGGTTTAGCGTCTATCTGAACGTATTCTCCCTCTCTTTTTAAAGAAGAATCAAGCCCTAAAAACCTTAACCTTTCCTTTTCTTCTTCAGAAAGTTCTGAAAGGTCCTTAGGTATGTTACCTTCTTTTGCAGATTTAAACTCTTTAAGAAGTTTATCTTCAGCCATCTTGTTTTTCCTCCTATTAAGCCAGTCTTTTTAAACAGTTTTTACAACCTTCGTACCCAAACTTCTGAATACCCTCAAATATTTCTATAGGATTTCCGGTGCAGTAGATTTCTCCGTCCATGATAACATATCCTAAGTCCGCTGCTACATGCTGTAAAATAAAACCTGTATGGGTAATGATCAAACCACTTTTTGTCCTTGGTTTGTGAGGAGTATCTTTTTGCAACAGTTTTTTTATCATCTGACCGATAAGGTTTAGGTTTTCTACGTCAACCCCAGATTCTGGCTCATCAAGTAATACTAAATCTGGATTTTGAACAAGAAGCTGGAGAAGCTCGCTTTTTTTAAGTTCTCCCCCTGAAAATCCTTTGTTTACCTCTCTTTCAAGGAAAGTTTCAAAGTTAAAACTTCTTACAAGCTCTTCGATCTTAACGTTGTTTTCCTTGGCACAGAGTTTTAAAATATCCCTTAGTTTGACCCCTTTTATGGTAGGAGGTCTTTGAAACATAATCCCTATACCTCTTTTAGCTCTTTCATAAGGAGGAAGGTCGGTTATATCCTCACCTTTAAAATAGATTTTTCCATGTTTTACCTTATAGGTAGGGAAACCCATAATCGTCATCAACAACGAAGTTTTCCCTGAACCGTTTCTACCAAATATTACATGGGTTTCTCCTACAGGTATTTTTAGAGATATACCCTTTAAAACCTCTCGCCCTTCAACCTCTACCCATAGGTCTTCTATTTCTAACAGAACTGTCATATCTACGTCACCCCTCTAAAAGATTTTATCCCCCTTATGTTTAGCAAGTTAATATAAAACTCTTAAAAGTCAATAAGCCTGACCTCAAAATGACATACTATTTGAGCCTACATATTTTTTATTTTTAACTTGACAAAAGAGGGAAACCGTTTATATTTCTATTTCTAAAAATATTAGAAACTTCATAAAGCCCCCATCGTCTAGTGGACTAGGATACTGGCCTCTCACGCCAGAGACACGGGTTCGAATCCCGTTGGGGGCGTTCTCAAAAAATTTTTCTACAACTCTTATCGTGTCCTTGGTATTTCAAACCTTTTGTTTTTCAAAAAAAGCATTTTTTATAATTTTATAAAACTATAAAAAATTCTAAAAAATTTAAAAATAAAGAAAAAACCTCAAAAAGTTTTTTAATCTGCTTTAATCCGTTTTGACTTTATCTTTAAAAAGTATTTACACTGTAAGTATAGACTGATTACATTTTCGAGGTTATGTCATGAAGAAGCTATGTCTTTCTATGTTGTGCTTTTTAGGAATTTTAGGAACAGCCTGTAGTAAATAAAGAGCCAGAGGTAAGTCCAGGGATTGATTTAAAAGAAGGAAAATGGGAAATATCTATAGATATGGAATCTTCCTCTTATCCTATAAACTTGCCTAAGCAGGTTTATACCCAATGCCTTACTAAGAAAAATTTTATCTCTATACAAGAACAAAGTCTGGGTGGTTCCAATCCAAACTGTGCCTATAAGCAAAAGGAGATAAAGGGAAACAGCGTATCTTGGGTTATGGAATGCAAAGAAGATGATGGAGGAAAGGTGATACTTGGCTTTTCTCTAAGGATGTTAACGTCTACGGAAGTGGATCCAACAAAACAGAGGCTATAGAAGTAGACGCGCCACTTATTTTTCTATATATGGTTTTAGAAAAAGATTCAGGCTCTCCCAGCAGGGATGAAATCGTTAACGCCACCACAGGAGCTCTTTCTTTAGCTAAAGCTATCTACGATAAAAAATGGGATGAAGCTATCAAAAATGTAGGGGCTATTTGGGATACAATCGTAATCTTTCAAAAGATAGCTGCTAAAAGTGATGACCTTTATCCTCCCTATCTTTCTTATTTTGACCATCAATCTCTGCTTCAGATTACCACAGGGAACGGGAACCCGCCTCCCATGGATAGAGCTTTGCTTTCTTCAGCTGGAAACTACAACCATCTGTCTATAAGAAGGGTAGACATCTACAAAGACCCTGTTAATCAAAAAAAATCTTCAATGGAGCGTATTTTATATGGTAATAAGAGAAGAAACAGGATACTAAATATAAAAACTCCCTAACTTTTTAATCAAATATATTTTTAATCAAGTTAGGGGGTTTTCGAGTTTTAATCAGTTTATTTCAAACTTTTCAGTGATTGACAGACTAAACTAACCTGTTAATTTTTAATTAAAAAGTCTTTTTTTACGTTTGGAGGCCCTTATGAGGTTCTTTAGAATTTTATCGAGTTTATGTCTTTTTATGATTTTTTTTATTACAAAAGCCTATGGCTTAAATATCGTGGTTTCAAACTCGGCGTTAGAAAAAATAGTTAAAGAAATAGCTTCTACCAAACAACATGTTATCACGCTACAGTCTGAAAAAAGAGATTTTCATAGTTTTGAGCCTACCTTTTCTCAATGGAACTTAATTAGAAATGCAGACCTTGTGGTGATCGTAGGCACAGAACACTGGGCTACCAAAGTTTACCAGATAAGGGCTAACAAGCCTCTACTGAGCCTTACCAGAGGTCAAACAAGGTTTGTTGACCCGCATCTGTGGTTTGATTTAAATAGGGTAAAACGTTTAGCCTCTGATTTGGTTCAATTTTTAGAGGTAAGAGATCCTGGTAATAAGATTTTTTATCGGGAAAGATTGCAACAATTTCTAAAAACCGTAAACCTCTTAGAAGCCAAATTTAAAGATTTAAAAAACTGTCAGTATAAAGAGGTATACATATTAGGTCACCCTGTGTTTAATTATTTGTTAACACCTTATGGAATAAAGGAGAAAACGTTGATTAAGGGACATCATAAAGAAGGAGAGCCAAGCGCAAAAACCCTTACAGAAATGCTTCAAAACATACAAAAAAGAAATCCTAAGATAGTTTTTATTACTGACCCGGAGTTTGAAAACTATGCATCTTTATTCAAAAGTAAGGGAGTAAAAGTAGTAACACTTTGGTCTGGAGGAACTTACAGATTTCAAGGTAGCTTTACTGAACTTTTGGATTATAATTTAAGCTGGTTAAGGCATGCTTTAGGTTGTGGAAAATAGCTTTTACAGGAGGTAAAAGTTGTCTTTTAAACTTAAAATAAAACTCTTTTTTCTCCTTTTTTTAATTGGATTTGCGGCTCTTTTGCTTTTACCTACCTTTGTACCCAACCTTCCTCCTTGGTTTAAAAAATATGTCTATCGAGGCGAGCTTAAGCTTGGGCTTGATTTAAAAGGTGGGGTTCATTTAGTATTACAACCAGACATCGATAAAGCTATGCAAAACCAGTTTGAAAACTATGTTCAAGACATTAAAGCCCAACTCAACAAATTGGTTTCTTCTTCTTCTTATGAGGTATCGATCGATAACCTAAAGGCTGTTTTTAAATTTCAAGACCCAAAAGATGTGAAGGCTTTTAAAGATGAAGTTTTAAAGGGAATAAAAGAGATAGCCATTTCCAAAGAGTATCAACAAGAAAATTTATCTATAGTTGAGGTAACCTTATCCGAAGAACGTATCAGTTATATAAAAGAAAACCTTTTAAATCAAGTTTTAGAGGTAATAAGAAATAGGGTAGACCAGTTTGGGGTTGCCGAGGCTGTTATTACCAAACAGGGGAAAGATAAGATAGTAGTTCAGTTACCTGGTCTTAAAGACCCAGAAAGAGCCATAAACATCATAGGCCAAACCGCACAACTTGAGTTTAGGTTGGTAGACGAAGAAACAATGCAAAGGCTTGATCTGTCAGAGTTAGTAAATTCTTTGGTACAAACCGGTAAAATTTCTTTAGATGCTTCAATAGAGGAGTGGAGAAAACTACTTGCTCCTTACCTGCCCCAAGACTCCCAGTTTTATTTTATGGTTGAGAAAGATAAAGAAACAGGAAAGGCTATCAAAAAACCGATAGTGTTAAAAAAAGAGGTTTTGTTAACAGGGACTTATCTAAAAACAGCACAGGTAAGAATTAACCCTCAAACCAACGAACCTTATGTATGGCTTCAGTTTGACTCAAGAGGAGCCAAGATATTTGAACTTATCACCTCAGAAAACGTGGGCAAGCGTTTAGCTATCGTGCTTGATGAGGTAGTCAGATCAGCTCCGGTGATAAAAGAAAAGATTTCTGGAGGGGAGGCCCAGATTACAGGTGGTTTTTCTATGCAAGAAGCTTCTGACCTGGCACTGGTTTTAAGGGCAGGTGCCTTACCTGCTCCGGTAAAGATACTGCAAAACATAACCATAGGGCCTTCTTTGGGTAGTGACTCGATCAAAAAGGGATTGATAGCAGGGGTCATAGGAGCAGCAGCGGTTATCGTGTTTACGATTTTTTATTACAGAATGTCAGGTGTGGTTGCTGTAATAGCTTTAGTTCTAAATATTTACTTTCTTTTGGCCTTACTTTCTGCTTTTCAAGCCACCCTTACCCTTCCAGGAATTGCAGGAATTATCCTTAGTATAGGAATGGGGGTTGATTCTAACGTTCTCATCTTTGAGAGAATAAGAGAAGAGTTAAAAGCTGGAAGGACGACTTTTTCTGCCATTTTCCAGGGATATTCAAGAACTTTTATAACCATCTTTGACGCCCATGTAACCGTTCTTATCACCTCTTTAATTTTATTCATCTTTGGTACAGGTCCTATCAGAGGGTTTGCTGTAACCCTATCTATCTCTATCTTAGTAAACCTCTTTACCGCAATCTTTGCAACCAAAATCTTTTATGAATATCTGTACGAAAGGGGTATCGATTTTAGGATAAAATTTTTTGAATTGATTAAAAAAGCAAACTTTAACTTCATGAAGTTTAAAAAAATCTGTGCCATATTGTCTTTAATTCTTTCCTTAACTGGTTGTTTTGGAATATTGCAGGCCTTTTTAGGTAAAGCCAACTTAGGTATCGACTTTACAGGAGGGGCTATTATTTATCTTAGCAGTGAAAAAACCCCTGACTTAGGCCTCCTTAGAAAAACCTTAGAAGAAAGCGGAATAAAAGATTTTATGTTACAAGACATAAAGAAAGAAAACATGATCCTTCTTAAAGTCAAACTTAGCAAAGAAAGTCTTACAGAAGAGGTAAATCATATTCTTTCTCTTTTAAACCAGAAACTTCCTGACCATAAATTTAATGTAGTTTCTAAAGAGGAAATAGGTTCTACCATTAGTCAAGAACTTCAAAACAAAGCAACTTTAGCTATTCTGGGAGCTTTGGTAGGAATTATCGTCTATTTAGCCTTTAGGTTTAACGTTTATTTTGGGATAGCTGCCGGATTGGCGACCTTTCATGATGTTTTAGTAACTTTTGGTTTGTTTTATCTTTTAGGAAAAGAGATAAACCTTCTTTTTATCACAGCTCTTCTTACCTTAGCAGGTTATTCTTTGACAGACACGGTGGTAATCTTTGACCGTATCAGAGAGAATTTACAAAAACATAGTTTCGCCAACTTTGATGAGCTTATCAACAAAAGTATAAATGACGTTTTTTCTCGGACGATAATCACCGTTTTGACCACCCTTTTTGGGTCTTTGAGCCTTCTTTTGTTTGGAGGAGTAGTGATAAGAGACTTTGCCTTAGCTTTAACGATAGGTTTTATAGTAGGGACTTATAGTTCTATATTTTTGGCTTCACCTTTGTTACAGGTTTTACATAAAGGTAAACTTCCCCAGTTTAAGTAAGGAGGTCGCCGGGTTTTAACCTTTTACCACAGGCAAACTCAAACGCTGACATTCGTTTTTTACCCTCCGGCTGGACCTCAATTAAAAGAAGGGCACCTTGGGAGGTGCCTACCAATATCCCCTCTTGATTTATCCTTAGGATTTCTCCTGGGGTATTATTTTCTGATTCTAAGGCTTTAGCCTTATATACCTTAAGGATTTTTCCTTGAATGTAGGTATAGGCTGTAGGCCAAGGAACAAAGGCCCTTACCTTTCTCTCGATAAACCAAGCAGGTTCTTTAAAAGTAAAAAATCCATCCTCTTTTTTTAATAAAGGTGCGTAAGAGACACCCTCCTCAGGTTGAGGGATAGGCTTGAGTAATCCTTTTTTATGTAGAGCTATAGCTTCTAAAATAGCCTCTTTACCAAGTTTGCTGAGCTTTTGACCTAAGGTTTGGGCATTATCTTCTGGGACTATCGGAATCTTTTTTTGCAAAAGTATGGGACCAGTATCTAACCCTTCGTCCATAAGCATGATGGTTATACCTGTCTCTTTTTCTCCTTGTAAGATAGCCCAGTTGATAGGAGAGGCACCTCTGTATTTAGGAAGCAAAGAGGCATGTATGTTCCAGCATCCAAATCTCGGAATTTCTAAAACTTCCTTAGGTAGGATTTTACCATAAGCACAAACCACGATCAGGTCAGGAGCAAGTTCCTTTAGAATTTTAAAAAATTCAACATTTCCTTTTATTTTCGGAGGGTCTAATACATAAATTCCCTTTTCTAAAGCCCATTTTTTCACCGCACAGGGTAGGGTTTTTAAACCTCTTCCCTGGGGTTTGTCTGGTTGAGTAACCACTGCTATAAGGTTTTCATTTTCATGTAGTCCCTCTATAGGTGGTATCGCAAAGTCTGGACTACCAAAAAAAATTATACGATATTTCTCCATCTTAATCCCTCTTTTAGGTTGAATAACCTTTGAAATCAGGTATCTTTACACAAGTTTAACAAAATTTGCTTAAAATAAAATATCTTAAAAGATTCCAACACCAGAAGGAGGTTTTATGGAACTTATTCAAGCTGCTATCTTAGGCATAGTAGAAGGAATAACCGAGTTTCTGCCTGTCTCTTCTACAGGCCATCTTATTTTGACTGCTCATATCTTAAACATTCCTCACACTAACTTTACCAAGACTTTTGAAATCTCCATACAACTCGGGTCTATTTTGGCGGTTTTATTTCTCTACTACGAAAAACTTTTAAAAGATCGGGAAACTTGGAAAAGGATTATTTTGGCATTTATTCCTACAGGGATCTTAGGGTTTATATTTTATAAGATAATCAAAAGATTTTTTATAGGCAACGACCTTTTGGTGGTGATCAACTTGGTTTTCGGAGGGGTAGTGCTTTTATTTATAGACAGATTTTTTCAAAAAGATAATAGGTTGTCTGATGTAAAGGAGCTTAGTTTAAAGAAGATACCTTTAATAGGGGTTTTTCAGTCTTTAGCCATGATGCCTGGGGTTTCTCGTTCAGCTGCTACCATCATAGGAGGGATGGTGGTTGGTCTTAACAGAAAGGCTGCGGCTGAGTTTTCCTTTCTTCTGGCCTTACCAACGATGCTTATGGCTACCAGTTATGACCTCATCAAATCATATTCAGAGATGTCCTTCCAAGATTGGCAAGTCCTTTTAGTAGGCTTTATCTTTGCTTTTTTAACGGCACTGGTAGCTATCAAAACTTTTTTGAGTTTTATCTCTAAGCATAGTTTTTTTATATTTGGAGTTTATCGTATTTTTATAGGTATTCTTTACTTTTTAATATTTTTATAAAAACATTGAGGTTATTACTATGAAAAAAGTGCTGGTAGTTGGAGGTACAGGCTTTGTTGGTGGAGCTTTAGTGCCTGAATTGATAAAAAGAGGTTTCAGCACGACTTTATTGGTGAGGGATTTAGAAAAGGCTAAGTCTCGGTTTTCAGGTTGTGATTTTATTTTGGGAGACCCTATGAAATCAGGAAGTTGGCAAGCTGAGGTTTCCAATTTTGACGTGGTAATCAATCTGGTAGGACAAAACATCTTTGGAAAATGGACTGAAGATTATAAAAGGCTAATCTTAGAAAGCAGAGTTAAGTCTACAGAAAACATCGTAAAATCTTTAAAAAAAGACGCTTTTTTGATAAATGCCTCAGCCATAGGATATTATGGAGATAAAGGAGATCAGTCCGTAGACGAAGACTCTCAACCAGGAAATGATTTTCTGGCAAAAGTATGCATAGAATGGGAAAAACAGGCTCAAAATGCTAAGAAGTATGGAGTTAAAGTAGCTATAACCCGTTTTGGTATCGTTCTTGGTAAGGATGGTATGCTTGCCAAGGTTTTACCTGTTTTTAAGTGGGGATTAGGTGGAACCTTGGGGGATGGGAGACAATGGTTTTCTTGGATACATATAAAAGATTTAGTAAACGGCTTGATTTTTCCCATAGAAAGAGACCTTGAGGGAGTTTTTAACTTTACCTCCCCTCAACCTGTAACCAACAAGGAGTTTACTAAAGCCCTGGCAAAAATTTTAAAAAGACCAGCTTTATTTAGGGTACCTATGTTTGCCTTGAAGTTGTTTTTAGGTGAGTTGGCAGAAAGTATTACTGCAAGTATAAAGGCTTATCCTCAAAGATTGATACAAAACGATTTTAAATTTCTTTACCCTGAGATAAAGGGGGCTTTGGAAAGCTTAGTTAAATAAAGGTGTTTTTAAATCTTTTTAAACTGTATCACTATAGATTGAAGTTGCTTTTCCGTAATTTCTAAATTTTTTGAAAGGTTAACCATGTTTTGAGTAATCTCTTCTGTAATTTTAACTTGCTCTTCTATGGCTAAAAACATATCATTTATAAGTCTTTCTACGTTTTCAGCCATCTGATGGTTAGAATCTATAAAAAAATATAGTTCCTTTAAAGTTTCGATGCTTTTATCTAAGCTTTCTTTAAGGGCAAAGATCGAGGTAGTAAAAAAGTTGATATTTTTCTCTACAGAAAGGATGCTTTCGTTAATATGTTTAGCAAACTGATTGGTTTTGTTAGCTAATTTTCTAATTTCTTCAGCAAGCACGGTGAAACCTTTTCCAGCTAATCCCACTCGAGCAGCCTCAATGGATGCATTCAGAGACAAAATAGTCGTTTGGTCTGCGATGTTATGAATTTCTGTTAAAGAATTTTTGATTTCTTGGAACGAGTTTTGCATTTTTTTTGAGGTCTCTACAAAGTTTTTAAGGCTGCTTTCTATAACTTTTACCTCTTCTATCATAACGTTTATCTTTTCTTTTGACTCCTCAGATCTTTTTACCAAGTTATCTGTTTCAGATTTTATGGGTAATATTTTTTCAGAAAGGGTGTTTATCGCAAAGTTAAATTTTTCTACCAAAGAGGAAATGTATTTGCCAGATTCTTGAGAAAGTTGCAGGGCTTTTATAAGAGCTTCAGAAACATAATGGGAAAGACTTTTTATGTAAGAAAATTTCCAAAGTTTTTGCGCTACTTTTCTTAGGTTAATAGGGTAGGGGGAAAAAGTTGAAGTAGGATTAAATGTTTTAGTTTCTTTTTTAAGAAAGTTGAACATGTTTTCCCCCTAAAGGTTAATAAATTTGGTCTATGATATCAAGCCCACAACTTAAGTTCTCAAACCAGTTAAGGAATTTCTTTACATTCTCTCCTTTAAAAATTGCCCCATGTTGAGGAGCTATCATGGTTGGATTAAGAGGTTTGACTGAGTTAACCCATTTTTTGCATACTTTATTGCTTCCCATATATCTTTTATGGAAACCTTCCATAAGTTTTACATGGTTTTCAAAGTTTTCTACAAAAAGATATCTCTGACCTTTAGGAAAAACAGCTGCACCTATGTCTCCAGAAAACAAAATTTTGCTTCGCGTATCAAATACGGAAAAATTGCCCTTAGAATGAAGAAAATGGGCAGGTATAAACAAAAGTTTATCACCTGAACCCAAAGTTAATTCTCCTCCTTTATCTTCTAAAGGTATAGTCCGCCTTAAAGAATTGTAACCAAAATGAGGGATAAACCTTGTCCAAAGTTTACTGATATAAACCTTGGCGTTGGTGTTTTCCAACCAGGTAATAAGCCCTGAGCTTACGTCAGGGTCTTGATGGGAAAAAAAGATATATTCTATGTTGTCAATGTCTATGTAGTTGGCAACAGCAGCTAAAACCCTGGGAAAAACATAAACTCCACCTGGATCAAGAAGGATACCTTTTCCCTTATTTATGATGAGATATTGATTAGTCTGTACCAAACCTTCTTCTTCTTCTTCCCATCCTAACCAAATAAACTTGTGGTCGCTATCTTCATAAAGTACCAATCCTTTTATCATAGTTTCTCTATCCATAAAGATCTCCTTTAAAAGTAATATTATTTAAGCATTATAATCAAAATTAAAAAAAATTAAAGTGTAAACATAGAAGTTTTTTTCCTTAGTTCTTCCTCCATTTTTTTTATATCTTCCGTGGTTTCAAGAAGGTAAGAGATGTTTCTTTTTAGTTCCTGTATTCCTTCCGCCACACTACCTACATCCTTAGCTACTGACTCAGAGGTAACACTCATCTCTTCGGTTGCACTTGCTATGCTCTGTATCATTTCCTGTAACCTTTCTGCGGCATCTGCGATTCTGTTAAGAATTCCTGCTGCCTCTTCACTAAGCCTTACACCACTCTCAACCTTAACCCCTATCTCCTCTACCTCCCTACTTACCTCTTCAACCACTCCCTTTATCTCCCTTATAACTCCTGCTATCTCATCGGTTGATTTATTGGTCCTTTCAGCAAGCTTTCTTATTTCTCCTGCAACCACCGCAAAAGACTTACCATGTTCTCCAGCTCGGGCTGCCTCAATCGTTGCGTTTAATGCAAGTAAATTGGTCTGCTCTGCCACATCCTTGATAAACTCTACCACACTCTCTATTGCCCTGGTCCTTTCTTCTAAACTATACATGACTTCTTTTAGTTTTTCTGCTGTTTTTTCTATTATTTTAACCTCATTTGCGGTTTTTAAAGTATAGGTTTCACCTTCTTTGGCGATTTCTGCTGTTTTTTTACTTTCCTCTAAAATGCTTGTCGTGTTTTTAGCGATATCAACCACAGTAATAGACATTTCTTCTGCAGCAGAGGCAATCTGGGTTGCTTGCTGGGTTTGAAGGTCAAGGTTTATTTTGAACTGATTAGACACTTCAGTTAGACCATTAGCTGAATCAGAAAGACTTTCTGAAACCTCTTTAACACTTAAAAGGATTGCCTTTAGGTTACTAATAGCTCCATCTAAGCTGTTAGCAATTTTTCCTATTTCATCTTTTCTTTGGGTTTTAAATTCTATGTTTAAATATCCCTGCCCAAATTTCTTTATTTTTTCTTCTAATTCAGAGATTGGTATAGAAATAGAACGAACAGACAACATAGCCAAAAATCCTGTGATAAGTAAAATTGTTAACACAGCTAAGCCAGTTTTTATACTGTTTCTCTTCATAGCTTGCATAAAAGCTTTATCGACATCATCAATATAAACCCCTGTTCCTATATACCAGTTCCATGGTTCAAACTTTACGACATAGGAAAGTTTAGGATAAGCCTCTTTAGTTACTCCTCCCTCTTTTAACGGTTTAGGCCATTTGTACCAGACAAAAGCCTGTCCGGTTTTACCTGCCGTTTCTACCAAAAGAGTAAAAAGATTTTTGTTATTTACCTCTTCCTCTTTTGCATTAACGTCAGTCTGTCGTTTGTATGCTACGTTGAATTTGGTGTCAGAAAGAGGTTTTCCTTCAAGTTGAGGAACTGTCGGATGCATTATCATTATGGGGTAGGGTAGAGTTCCATCATTTATCCAGAAATAGTTAGTTCCTTCTTCATAACGTAAGTTTTTTATGGCAAGCTTTGCCTTTTCTTTAGCCTCTTCTTCGGTAAGGTTTCCAGCTCTATAAAGGTTGTAGTAATGTTTTACTATAGATAAAGCCATCTCTCCCTTTTGAATTAGTTCTACCTTTTTTTCTCTTAGAATAGATTCTTTTAAGTAAGTAGATTGTAAAAAGAAAAATATTATATAACCAAATAAAGAAAAAAAGACTAAAAGCAAAAGCTTATTTTTTATACTCAAATTTTCAAACTTTTTCATGTTCCCCACCTCCTACCAATATTTGAATACTTTTTCTATTCTTAAATTTTATAAAAATTTAAAAAGGAATTTTAGGATATGTGATTTTTTGAACAATTGAATATTTTTACCGCTTTGCCATTATATTTTTTAAAATAGATTAACCTTATAAGTATTAAGTTGTACCTTTTAATATAAAATTTTAACAAACAATTTTGTGAATTCTTTCTTTTTTGAATATTCTTTAGTAGTGCATGTTACTTTTTTATCTTTTAGCTCTTAGCTTTTTTATGTCAACATTGCTTGACTTTTAGGACCTTATTTTTATAATAAGAGTATATTTATTATTATCATTATTATTTAATTCAGGAGGAGGAGGAGGAAATGGGAGAAAGGGGTAAAAATGTTTTAGATGGTTTATCCTTAAGCAAAAAATTTTTATTTTAGCTTTTCTCTCTATTTTATTAGTATATTCTATAGTTGCGGCTGTTTTTTATTTTCAAACAAGTTCTTCCATAAAGAAGAAAGAACTTGCAACCCTAACCCTTGAATGTAAAACAATCATCCACGAACTTCAAGCTTTTGACCAGTTTGCAAGGTATTCAGCTGACCGTTTTATGAATATTTTTATGTCTTTGGGACCAAGTATTAGTAATCCTACCAACGATGTCTGTGATAGGTTTACTGCTATCACAGGTGGAAGTGTAGCAACCATTTTTAAAAGAGAAGGGGAGGATTTTTTAAGAGTTGCAACCTCTCTTAAGAAAGAAGACGGAACCCGTGCGGTTGGGACGACTTTAGATAGGAATCATCCTGCATATCAAGGTTTGTTAAGGGGAGAAACCTATGTAGGAAAGGCTACCCTTTTTGGTAAAGAGTATATGACTAAATATGTGCCTGTAAAGGACTCAAGCGGAGCTGTAGTAGGCGTATTTTTCATAGGTTTTGATATCACTCTTGTCATTAATGAGTTTAAAAATTATTTAGGTAGCCTTAAGATAGGAGAAAGAGGGTTTGTGTCTGTGTATGATGTTGCCAAAGGAGAACCTAAACTTATTGCTGGAAAAGATTTAGGAAAAGAAAGTATAGAAAAACTATCAAAAGTCAAAGAAGGGGAAGCTGTAGAAATAAAGATAAACGGGGAAAAACATGTCTCTATAGCTCAAGTTTATCCTGGTTTTAAGTGGTTAATTTCTATCAATATTCCTAAGAGCCAAATTTATGGGGTGTCTTATACTTTCAGAAATGTCATGTCTGTTTTAAATATTTTAGCAGCCATTGCTATAGGAATACTTATTTATGTAGTAACACAAAGAAGCTTGACCCCAATTCCAGACATGGCAGCAAAACTTGTAGAGGTTGCTCAGGGTGATTTTAGTAGGATTGGTTTTGGAAAGGGGTACAGAAATAGAAAAGATGAAATCGGTCTTATCGCCCAGGCAGTTATCAAGGTTGAAGAGTTCACTCAAAGGTTGGTAAAACAGATTAAAAGTTCAGCCTCAACCGTTTATGAGGTTGTAGAGAATCTTCTGGGGAACGTTGATTCTGTAAAGAAAAAAATAGACCTTCAGACCAACCAGGCAAATCAGATTGCAGCAGCAGTAGAGGAGATGAGTGCAACCATTGCAGATGTTGCTAAAAACGCTCATTATGCTCAAGAATTAGCCAATAAATCCCAAAAAGTATCAGAAGAAGGAGCAAGGTTAGCAGATGAGTCTATGGTAATAATTCATGAAACCACTCAAGCAACAGATGAACTTAAGAAAACCTTGGATACTTTAAACATAAGAGTAAACGAAATAGGAGATATAGTTGTGATGATTAAAGACATAGCAGACCAGACAAATCTTCTTGCACTTAACGCAACGATAGAGGCAGCGCGAGCTGGGGAGCATGGAAAAGGTTTTGCGGTGGTTGCAGGAGAGGTTAGAAAGCTTGCTGAAAAAACGATAAAGGCAACCGAAGATATTGCAAATAGAATCTTAGCCGTTCAACAAGAATCTAAAAACTCTATGGACAACATGAATACCACGGTGGAAAAAGTAGGAGAGGCATTAAATGCTTTAACGAAAATTAAAGATGTTCTTGAAAATATTGCTCAATCAAGCATTCAGGTTAGAGATGCTATCAATCAGATAGCAGCGGCAACAGAGGAACAAAGCGTTGCAAGCAATGAGGTTGCTCAGGCAGCCATTCAATCAAGTCAACTTGCATTAGAAGTAAAAGCCTTAAATGAAAAAGTAGTAGAAGAGATAGAAACCTTAAAAAATGTAATCTTAGAACTCAATAAAGCAGTAGAAGGAGTTAGAGTGTAATGTGTTAATTTTTTAAAATGTGTTATAATTTAAATAAAGGTGATGGGTCTGTAGCTCAGCTGGAAAGAGCACTGGCCTCCGGAGCCAGGAGTCGGGGGTTCAAATCCCCCCAGACCCGTTTTACCTTAAAAAGGGAAGGTAAAACCGTGAAAGTTTATATCGAAGGATGTGAAATCGAGTTAATCCAAGGAGATATTACTGAACAAGAAACTGAGGCTATAGTTAACGCAGCTAACGAGGAACTTATTCCAGGGGGAGGGGTTGACGGAGCCATTCATAGAAAAGGTGGGCCTGTAATTCTTGAAGAACTTAGGGCTAAATATAAAAGATGCCCTACCGGTGAGGCAGTAATCACGAAAGGGGGGAACCTTAAGGCAAAACATGTTATTCATACAGTAGGTCCTATATATAAGGACGGAAAAAGCGAGGAACCTGAACTTCTTAAGAAGGCCTACCAAAATTCTCTAAAATTAGCCTTAGATTATGATCTCAACTCAGTTGCTTTTCCTGCTCTTAGCACAGGAGCCTATGGTTATCCTATGAAAGAGGCTGCAGAGATCGCCTTAAAAACAGTATATGACTTTCTGAAAAAACATAAAGCACCTAAAAAAGTTGTGTTTGTCCTTTGGAAAGAAGAACATTATCAAGTATTTGCAGAAACTTTAAAATCGCTAATCACATCTTTAGAGGTTTAAGATTTTCCTTTTTTAGGTAAAGGTATGTATTCTACCGAAGAGGTTGTGGTTGTTGGTTGAGGAAATAATTTCATAAGTTGATAAATTTCTATCGGCATGTCTTTGCTTACCGGAAGTCCTAACTCTAAGGCTTTTTCATAAGTAATAGGGTAGTCGTGAGTAAAGTATCCTTGAGACAGTACCTCTGCTAAGTCGTTTATTTTTTCTTCAGAATATCTATCGTTTAGGATTAGTTTTAGATTTTCTTTCATCTGTTTTAAAGCCATCTCAGCTACATCTGCTAAAATCAAGGTTTTATCGTCGATATGTTCTAAAGGTTTTCTTTTAACTGCTCTTAGAATCGAGGCAGCTGGATATTCTCCTAACTGAGGATCTACCGGTCCAAGCACAGCATGTTCGTCCATCACTATTTCATCACAGGCAAGAGCAATAAGGGTTCCTCCACTCATGGCATAATGAGGAATAAAGGCTGTAACCTTAGCCGGATGTTTTTTTATAGCAAGGGCAATCTGAAGAGAGGCTAAAACCAATCCTCCTGGAGTGTGAAGGATGATGTCTATAGGAACGTCTTTATCTGTAAGATGTATGGCCCTTATTACCTCTTCAGAATCGTTGATATCGATGTATCTCATCAGAGGAAAACCAAAAAACGACATCTTTTCTTGACGATGAACCAACAAAATAACCCTTGAACCTCTCTTTTTTTCGATTTGTTCTATGGCTTTTTGTCTGGCTATTTCTAAGAACTTTTGTCTTAAAAAAGGTTGCATAGCTATGGCCAAAAAGATAATCCAGAAAAGGTCTCCTATCCCAGCCATAACATAAAACCCCCTTAAGGCTTGTCTATATCAAAAAAGGAACCAAAAAAGGTATATTCATCTCGATAGAACCTGCATTTTCTCTTACAGAAAACTTTATACAGCAGGGCTCCTGCCAAGAAACCACCTATATGAGCAAACCAGGCAACCCCACCAAAACTTTCTGGTAAAACCAACGAAAAAAGTCCGTTATAAAACTGAAGCAAAAACCATAAACCCAAAAATATGAAGGCAGGGACCTCAAAAAATAGAGGTATAAAAAACACCGGAAAAACTACCAGAATTCTTGCTAAAGGATACAATAAAAAGTAAGCTCCCATAACTCCAGAAATAGCACCAGAGGCTCCTACCAAAGGAATAACAGAGTTAGAATAGATAAAAGAATGAAGCATCGTAGCTAAAATGCCACACACTAAATAAAAAAATAAAAACCTAAAAGGCCCTAACCGGTCTTCTACATTATCCCCAAAAATCCACAATGTCCACATGTTACCTATAAAATGAAGCCAACCTCCGTGGATAAAAAGATGGGTAAAAAGGGTTAAAAACTTATGATACCAAGGGAAACCTACAAGAAAACTAAAGTAAGGATCAAAAAAGATAGCAGGTATAAATCCCCAGGTTTTAAAAAAGACTTCTCTTTCTAAAGGAGTTAAAGAAAGTTCATAGAAAAACACTAAGGTATTCAAAAGAATGAGAAACCAGGTCATTACTGGGGGGTTACGTCTTGGTAAGATATCTTGTAAGGGTATCATCCTAAATCACCTATCAACGCCCCCCTAATGATCTTTCTGAAATTTTCACATTTATCTACAAGATTTTCAAACACTTCAGGCTCTGAAGGAACTTTTTCAAACTCATAATCGTTGAAAGACACAAAACTATCGAGTCCTTCTTTTCCTTGTTCGATAAACAGTTTTACCAAGTCTTTAAAAACCACTCCATTTTTGCTTAACGCATAAAATTCTGCAGTTTTTAAGGCATATCTGTTTGGATTAAAGGCCAAAGAGATTCCCTGGTTTTCTCTCAAAAGGGTTAAAGCCTTCATATCGGTAATACTATCTCCGGCATAAAATCCTTCTGCAAAAGGAACATTTAAACCTTCAGATATTTGTTGGCAGGCTCTTGCCTTTTCTTCTCCCCCTACAGGATTAACCTCTCTTAAAAATACCCCTACATCAAGATTCCAAATAATTTCAAAAAAAATCTCTTCCATCCGTTCAAGTACGTTTAAGAGTTCTAAAGGTAAGTCAGAAGGGGAGGTAGCTCTTAACGGTATTTCTATAGTTGGATAAGAAAGTATTTCTTGGTATAGTTTTTCTAAAATTTTGACTTCTTCTTTTGAAAGGGTTACTTTATCAAGGTCTACCTCCGTACAGAATATATGGTCCATAGGAAACTCTATAGCCTCAGCAAGGGCTTCTAAATAGGGTTTATAACTTGTGCTGATGATAAAAGTTGGGACTAAATTTTTAATCTCCTTTAAAACCTCAGGTATCTTAGGTAAAAAAAGCAAAGTTTTCCGAGAAAACTCTCTAAGGCTTTGGTTGGTTGCTCCAAAAAGTTTTAAAAAAGGGAGTATCAATTTAAGGGTGTCTCCTGGTTTGTATCCAGGACGTTTTTTAATGTCTGCTAAGTAATCGTCAAAACGAGAGACTTGTTTAAAAAATCTATGGCCTTCAGGCATCATAAACTTAGAATACTCAAAAGCGTTGTCGTTTAAGGTTAAAGGTCCTTCGCAGTCAAAGGCTACAAAAGGCATAAGGCTTACCTCTTATTTTGTTTTTTCCTTTCGCGAACTGAGGGAATTTGAAGTTCTTCTCTGTATTTAGTAACCGTTCTTCTTGCTATATTAACCCCATATTTAGATTTTAAAACTTTAGCCACCTCGTTATCACTTAAAGGTTTTTCAGGGTTTTCTTGAGAAATGATCTGTTTAATAAGGTCTTTTACTGCTTTAGAAGAAAGGCTTGTTCCGTCGGAAGATTCATAACCTGAAGAAAAGAAAAACTTAAGAGGAAAAACTCCTGCAGGCGTTTGTACATATTTGCGGTTAATAATCCTACTGATAGTAGATTCATGCAACTGGGTTTCTTCAGACAACATCCTTAAAGTAAGAGGTTTTAAATATTTAATTCCTTTTTCTAAAAACTCCTTTTGATGTTTCAAAATGGCTGCTCCAACTTTATAAAGGCTCGAATATCTACTGTCTAATGCCTTAAGCAAGTTTTCCGCTTCTTTAAATTTCTCTTTTAAAAACTGTTTTGACTTTAAAAACTGGGGGTCCTTTTTCTTTAATTTTAAGTATTCCATATAGAAATTATTTAATCTTACTTTAAAACTTTTTTCCTTCAAAACCTCTACTTTCCATTCTTCCTCTTCTTTATAAAACCTAAGGTCTGGTTCTATATAAATGGAAGTTTCTACATAAAAATTTCTGGCAGGATAGGGCTCAAGATGTTTGATAACCTCTAAAGCCTCTTCTATCTTTGAAGGTTCTATGCCTAACTTTTGAGAAAGTACGTCTACTCCTTCAGGAATTTGTTCGAAGTATTTTTCTATCAGCACATAAGGAAGACTTTCTTCTTTGTAACCCATAAATAAAAGCTGAGTAAGTAAACATTCTTTAACATCGTAAGAGGCTACTCCTACTGGGTCTAAAAACTTTATGACATTTCTTACTTTTTCTACCTTCTCTACAGCAATGTTCAGCTCTTTAGATAGTTCTTCAGAAGAAACGGTTAGATATCCTTTTTCATCAAGATTCCCTACGATATACTGGGCGATTTCGTATTCGACAGGGGTAAATTCTTTCATCCGAAACTGCCAGAGTAAATAATCACTGAGTTTGTCTTCAGCCTTAAGGGTTTTTTCCCAGATAGGTTCTTCTGGTTCCTCCTGAGGTTCTATAAGATAGAAACTCTTTTCTAAAAATTCCTCAGTTCCTAAATCTATTTCCTCTGTTAGTTTAACTTCTTGAGGTGTATAATCTCTATCTTGATTAACTTTCGGAGCCAAGTCTCTGTATTCTATCTCTAAAAAGGGGTTTGTCTGAGCCTCTTGAACCAGATATTCCTCTAATTCTAAGGTGTTAAGTTGAAGGACTTTTAACAAAAGTTTTAGTTGAGGGGTTAAAATCAGTTGTTGACTAAGTTTTAACTGGTTTTTAAGTTCTATCATTTTTTAAAGTTTAAACCTTTCGCCTAAATATTTTTCTCTAACGGTTTCGTTTTCTAAGATTTGTTGAGGGGTCCCTGATCCGATAATTTGACCATCTGCTATCACGTAAGCTCTATCACATATTTTTAACGTCTCTCTAACGTTATGGTCAGAAATCAAAAGGCCGATATTGCGTTCTTTTAACGTGTTAAAAATCTGTTTTAACTGGTCAATTCCTATCGGGTCAATCCCTGCAAAAGGCTCATCAAGAAGTATAAAGGAAGGTTCAACCAAAAGAGCTCTGGCTATTTCTAACTTTCTTTTTTGTCCACCAGAAAGGGTATAGGCCTTTTGATAGAGGACTTCTCTTAAATTAAAAAGATCTATATAAAAATCGAGCTTTTCTTCTATTTCTTTCTGTTTTCGTTCTAAACGTTCTATCACCATCTTAAAATTTTCATAAACGGTAAGTTTTCTAAAAACAGAACTTTCCTGAGGAAGATAGATGATACCTTGATTGGCTCTTTCAGAAACATCGTAATCGGTGATTTCTTTATCAAAAAGCCATACCTCTCCTGAATCAGGTTTAAGAAATCCAGCGATCATATAAAACGAGGTAGTCTTACCAGCACCGTTAGGACCAAGCAAACCTACCATCTCTCCCTTTTTTATCTCTACAGTAATCCCACGTACTACCTCTCTTTTTTTAAAACTTTTTTTTAAATTTCGGGCTTTGAGCATAATAAGTGCAACCAGATAAAAAACTTTAGTTAAGATAAAACTTGGCTCTTACTCTTCCTTCGTTTTTAGACAACACTTCACTCCTGTCTTCGTTGAAGTAAATCACCACAATGTCTCCCTCTATCAGGTTTTTATCATACCATACTTTAGGATTATCCTCTAAAACTAACTTTTCCTGATCCTTGTAGTATACCGCCTTTTCCGCATAGGCTTTCCATTTTCCTTTATAAATAACCACTTTTCCTAAAGCAACCACCTTGGTTACATTTTTCTTCTCTTCTTGATTAGCATAATAAACATATAACTTATCAGAAAAAACTTTCATATCTCCTCGGGTAGCTTGTACCTTACCTGTAAAAACCGCTATTCCTTCACTTTCCATAACCTCCATCTTATTGGAGGTCACGTTTACTTCAGAAGCCAATCCTAAAGTACTTACACCTAAAAATATCAACCATATACCTAATAAAGAGAGTAAAATCCTGTTTACTTTTTCCATGTTAAAGATTATAATCTAAGTTTGAGTTTTAGACAAGGGAGGTTTCATCAACTAAGGGTCTATTCAGGTCTTTACTTAAAACATTGGTCGTTAAAATCTATCTGAAACTTAAATTATATAGAAAGTTATATAGAGATGAAATTTTTTCGTTGAAAATCAAGAAAGTTGTAATAAATTTAAAAAATAGGTAAAAAAGGAGGCAAAGATAGATGTGGCAAAAAGGAAAAACGTTGTTGCTTTGGTTTTTTATTGGATTGTTGGTTTTGTTAGCTTACAACTTTTTTTACAATCAAACCTCGTTATACACCTCTAACAACATCAGTTATACCGAGTTTCTCGAAAAAGTAGAAAAAGGAGAAATAAAAGAGGTATTAATAGAAGGGCAAAAAGTTTCTGCCAAAGTCTCTTCTTCTAAAGAAATAATTACTTATATCCCAGAAGATAAAGATTTAATCCCCATGCTAAAAGAAAAGGGAGTTAAAATTGTGGTTAAACCAGATTCTCAACACAGTTGGTTTACCACTTTTCTGGTGTCTTGGCTTCCTTTCATTGTGCTAATTTTACTTTGGTTTTTGTTTATCAAACAGATGCAGCCTGGAAATAAGCCCTTTAGTTTTGTAAAAAGCAGGGCCCGTCTAATAAAAGAGGGAGAAACCAAGGTAACTTTTAAAGATGTGGCTGGGATAGAGGAGGCTAAAGAAGAATTACAGGAGGTAGTAGAGTTTCTTAAAAATCCTCAAAAGTTTACCAAATTAGGGGCACGCATACCCAAGGGTATCTTGTTGGTAGGGCCTCCAGGTACAGGTAAAACTCTTCTTGCTAAAGCGATAGCTGGAGAGGCAGGAGTTCCTTTTTTTAGTATAAGTGGATCAGATTTTGTAGAAATGTTTGTAGGTGTAGGAGCTGCGAGGGTAAGAGATTTATTTTCTCAAGCCAAAGCCCATGCACCTTGTATTATTTTTATAGACGAAATAGATGCCGTTGGTAGACAGAGGGGAGCAGGATTAGGTGGTGGACATGACGAAAGAGAACAAACTTTAAACCAGCTGCTTGTAGAGATGGATGGGTTTGATACAGCAGAAGGGATAGTTGTGCTTGCTGCTACTAACAGACCTGACATTTTAGACCCAGCTCTTTTAAGACCTGGTAGATTTGACAGACAGATTTTTGTACCTCCGCCAGACGTAAACGGAAGAGAAGCTATCTTAAAACTTTATTCTCGGAAGTTTAAAGTATCTCCAAATTTAGATTTAAGGTCTATTGCTAAAGCGACCCCTGGGTTCACCGGAGCTAATTTAGAAAACATGCTTAACGAAGCAGCCCTTATCGCCGCTAAAAAAGGGAAAGAGCTTATCGAACAGGAAGATTTAGAAGAGGCTAAAGATAAAATCCTAATGGGTAAAGAAAGAAAAGGGTTTGTGTTAAGTGAAGAAGAAAAAAAGATTATAGCCTACCATGAGGCAGGACATGCGTTGGTGGCTTATTACCTACCTGACCCTGACCCTGTGCATAAGATAAGCATTATTCCAAGAGGACAAGCTTTAGGAGTAACCCAACAACTGCCCTTAGATGATCGACACATCTATCCAGAAGACTATTTGCTTAAAAAAATAACCGTGCTGTTGGGAGGAAGGGTGAGTGAAGAAGTGGTTTTTAACTCCATAAGCACCGGAGCTCAAGATGATATCAAAAGGGCTACCCAAATCGCCAAAAAGATGGTTTGTGAATGGGGAATGAGTAAAAAATTAGGCCCTTTAGCCTTGGGAAAAGGAGAAGACCATATTTTCCTCGGAAAAGAACTCTTACAGATAAAGGATTATTCAGAGGAGACAGCAAAGATTATTGACGAAGAAATAAAAGAGATAGTAAATCGTTGTTATCAAATGGCTAAGGAGATTATTCTTACTTATACAGAAAATCTTCATAAAGTTGCCTCAGTTTTATTAGAAGAAGAGACTATCGATGCTGAAAGGTTTAAAGTTATTTTAGAAACTCAAACTCAGTAGGTTATGTTACCTCCTTTAAGGATAGGGTCTAAAATTTTTGATTGGAAAGCTTGTCCCTATTTTATGGGAGTTTTAAACATAACTCCTGACTCTTTTTCAGACGAGGGAAGGTTTTTTGGTCTAAAGGAGGCGGTTTTAAGGGCTAAAGAATTGATAGAAGAAGGGGCAGATATCATAGACATAGGAGGAGAATCCACCAGACCTTTTTCTGAACCTATAACTGAAGAAGAAGAGCTAAAAAGGGTTGTGCCTGTAGTTAAGGCAATCCGTGAAGAGTTACCAGACGTTGTAATCTCAGTAGATACTTATAAAAGTAGGGTAGCTGAAGAATGTTTAAAAGTAGGAGCTTCGATGATAAACGACATAAGTGCAGGTTGTTTTGATCAAAGAATGGTTGAGGTGGTAAAAGACTTTGATTGCCCATATGTAATTATGCATATCAAAGGAACTCCCAAAACTATGCAAGAAAACCCTCAGTACAAAGATGTAGTGAAAGAAGTAAAAGAATTTTTGCAAAATCGTATGGAATTTTTGGTAAAAAAGGGAATTTCTGTGGAAAAGATAATCATAGACCCTGGGTTAGGGTTTGGCAAAAACTTTGAACATAACTTAGAAATTTTAAAAAGATTAGACGAATTTTATAGTTTGGAAAGGCCTATTCTTTTAGGGCACTCAAGAAAAAGTTTTATAGGAAAGGTCCTTAATAAGCTTAATCCTTTAGATAGAGAAGGGGGAACGATAGGTTTTTCTGTTTGGGCTTCGTTAAGGGGAGTTCATTTTTTGAGAGTTCATCGAGTAGACCTTAATAAAGATGCTGTTATAATGTTTAAGTTTTTAGTGCAACAAATAGGAGGATAAAGGATTTGGATTTTGGTGTTTTAAGAATTACTGAAATATTTAATTCTATAACCTGGAAAGATGTGGTAGACATCTTTGTGGTTAGTTTTTTGATTTATAGAATTCTTTTGCTTATCCAGGGTAGTAGAGCCCTTCAAATGGCTGCAGGTTTATCGGTGGTAGTTCTATTATATTTCGTTTCAGATGCCTTACAATTATTAACTCTGAACTGGATTTTAAACACCTTTATGTCTTCTATTTTGATTTTGATCATCATAGTTTTTCAGGAGGATATAAGGAAAGCTTTGGCCCAGATAGGGAAACATCCTTTTACTAAGTTCCAGACAGAATACTCTTATGGTATAGAAGAGGTAGTTAAAGCTGTTACCCAACTTGCTGAAAAAAAGATAGGGGCCTTGATAGTGTTTGAAAGAGAAATAAGTTTAAAAGACTTTCTGGAAGGGGCGGTAATGTTAGATTCAAAAATCAGTGAGGAGTTGCTGGTAAGTATCTTTAATCCTAAAAGCCCCCTCCATGATGGGGCAGTGGTTATCAGTAAAGGAAAAATCGTAGCTGCAGGGGTGGTGTTACCACTTTCTACCAACCCTGATATAGCCAAAGACCTTGGGACCAGGCACAGGGCAGCCATTGGAATTACAGAAATCACCGATGCTGTAGCCATAGTGGTTTCTGAAGAAAAAGGTTATATTTCTCTGGCAGTTAGCGGAAAGATTACCAGAGATGTAACCCCTGCTACTTTAAGAAAAATGCTTTCCCAACTTTTAGGTTTTGAGTCTAAAGCACCTTGGTGGACAAGGATTACCTATGAAATTCAAAAGGGAACATAGACTAAAAATTCTTTCTTTTTTGATGGCTGTTACTTTATGGTACTTTGTAGTGTGGGGAAGGTCTATAGAAAAGACGGTAGAAATTCCTGTGTTTTATAAACTACCTAAATCTAACTATATAGTAGAAATCACCCCTTCTACCGTGGTGTTGAAAATTCAGGCTATAAGAAGTGTATTAAGAAACGTTAACGAAAAAGATCTTAATTTAGAAATTGATTTGAAAAACTTAACTCCAGGTGTTCATCAGATAAGGGTGCCGATAGAAAAGATAAATCTGCCTTCTGGGATAAAAGTAAAAGAAATAAACCCTACATTTCTAACTTTGATAATTAAAAAAATAGGTACTAAAAAAGTCCCTGTAAGGCCGGTTTTAAAAGAAGAAAGTTTTTATCATACTCGAGGTAAAATAAAGGTCTTTCCTAAATATGTACTAATCAAAGCCCCGATAGAGGTTCTTTTAAATATTCAAGAAATTAATACACAACCTATAGACCTTTTAAAACTAAAGTTAAACGGATCCTTAGAGGTTGATTTAATACCGCCTTTAGGTATTATTTCTATGGATACAGAAAAAGTGAAAGTATACTATGAAGAAAAAAAGAGGTAAAAAAACATGGGGGATAGAAAACTTTTCGGTACAGACGGAATAAGAGGAGAAGCCAATCTCTTCCCGATGCTTCCAGAAATAGCCTTGCAGGTAGGCAGAGCCATAGGATTTTTGTTTAAAAATCAAAATCATCATATTACCAAGGTAGTTATAGGTAAGGATACCAGGTTGTCAGGATATGTTTTTGAGTCTGCCCTGGTTGCTGGTCTTTGTTCTATGGGAGGCTATAGTTTGTTAGTAGGCCCTATTCCTACTCCAGGGATTGCCTTTTTAACCAAGGATTTGAGGGCAGATGCAGGTATCATGATTTCCGCTTCCCATAATCCTTACTACGATAACGGGATTAAAATCTTTGGTAAGGATGGTTTTAAACTTTCTGATGAGACAGAGGCTAAAATAGAAGAACTAATTTTTGATGAAGGGTTTAAAGAGGTAAGGGTTCACAAAGATGCCTTAGGAAGGGCTTTTAGGATAAAAGATGCCATAGGGAGGTATGTAGTACACCTAAAGTCTGTGGTACCCCTAAACCTTGATTTTGAAGGACTAAGAATAGTAATAGATTGTGCCAACGGAGCTTGTTATCAAGTAGGACCTCAGGTATTAGAGGAACTTGGAGCAGAGGTGATTCCAATAGGCTGCAGTCCTAACGGAACAAACATCAATGAAAATTGTGGAGCCCTCTATCCTGAAAATCTTCGAAAAAAAGTATTAGAAACTCAGGCACATTTAGGGATAGCACTTGATGGAGACGGAGACCGGATTGTGGTAGTAGACGAAAAAGGGAATCTGTTAGATGGAGACGATCTTTTAGCCATTTTTGCCAAAGACCTTAAAGAAAAAGGACAACTTACCAACCAAACGGTGGTAGGCACAATTATGAGTAACCTTGGATTAGAACTTTTTTTAAAAGATCAGGGGATCACTTTTTTAAGAACTCCTGTAGGAGATAGATATGTAGTGATGAAAATGAAAGAAATAAACGCTCTTTTAGGGGGAGAAACTTCAGGTCATATCATCTTTTTAGATAAAGCTACCACAGGAGACGGACTTTTGACAGGTTTAAGGCTTATCTCTTTAATCAAGGAGAAACAAAAACCCCTTTCTGAATTGGCCAAACTTTTTGAAAAACTCCCACAAGTTATCAAAAACCTAAAAGTAAACAAAAAAGTACCCTTGGATGAAATCGAAGGTATAAAAGAAAAGATTAGTCAGGCAGAAAAAAGATTAGGAAAAAAGGGAAGGGTAATCATAAGACCTTCTGGTACTGAGCCTAAGTACCGAATTATGGTAGAAGGAGAAAATCCAGAGTTGGTGGAGGAAGTTAGCGAAGATCTTAAAGCCTTTCTCCAGAAAAAGTTGGGACAAGGATAGATGAGTTGTTGGAAAATCTTGTTTTTTCTAATAGTCCTTGGGATGTTAATTTTCTCAGGTCTTAAACTGAACGGCTATGATTTTGTTTATTCCAGAGGTTCTGTAGTCTGTCTTTCCTGTATGGCATTAGAAGAATGAAAAGAAGGATGGTACAGTCTATTTCTTTTTTTCTGCATAATGGATACTTAGGTTTTCCTTTCACCAAAAACCTATATACAGGACCTTTAAAGGGACTGTGTGCCCCAGGATTAAACTGTTATTCTTGCCCTGCAAGCCTTTTTTCCTGTCCTTTAGGGGTTTTGCAAAACCTGTTGAGTGCATCAAAGGTCTTAAATTGGCAGGTTTTGTTAGGTCCCTTTTTGTATGTATTAGGATTTTTCTTGATTTTTGGTTTAACCTTAGGAAGGTTTATCTGCGGATGGGTTTGTCCTTTTGGTTTGTTCCAGGACCTTATTTATAAAATTCCTTTCTTTAAAATAAGACTCTCCCTTCCTAAAAAATCTCAAAGATACCTCAAACATTTGATGCTTATAGGCTTGGTGTTTTTTATACCTCTGTTTTTGGGAGATGAAATAGGTTATGGAATTTTAGGATTTTGCAAGTATCTCTGCCCGGCAGGAACTTTAGAGGCAGGATATCTAAACCTTATTCTTAGTCCAGAACTTCGGGAGTATGTAGGGAAACTTTTTTATCTGAAAACCTTTCTTTTGTTGCTGTTTGTTTTTTTTGTTTTAATAGATTATAGATTTTTTTGCAAGAATGTATGCCCCCTTGGTTTGATATACGGTCTTTTTAATAAAATTAGCTTTTTAAGACTAAATGTAAACCTTAACAGGTGCACCCATTGTAAGGCTTGCGAAAAAATCTGCCCTGTTGGGCTTAATCCTTTAGAAGAAATGAATTCTGTTGAATGTATTCGCTGTTTAAATTGTGTAAAAATTTGTCCGTATAAAGCAATATATTTAGAAAAGGGAATCTGTCAAAATGCTTTATCCACCGGTTGTTTTAAATAAACAAGGGCTACAAACTTATCTAAAAAGGCATCTCTGGTTTACCCAAAAGGAGATTAAAGATTTTAAGAAAACATCTGAAAAAATCGCCCCTGGAGACCTGGTAACCATCTTATCTGAAGAAAATCACTTTTTAGGGATAGGATATTTTAATCCACGATCTTTTTACTGCTTAAAGCTACTTTCAAGAGAAGAGCAAAAGATAGATGAAAGATTTTTTTTAGAGGCCTTTACTAAAACACTAAACCTTAGAAAATCTCTTTATCCAGGTGAAGGGTGTTTTCGTTTAGTGTTTTCTGAAGGTGATTTTATACCTGGGTTGGTGGTAGATATTTTTGAAAAAGTAGTGGTGGTCCAAATTCATACACTTGGGATGGAAAGACTTGTAGATTTTATAATAGAAGCCTTAAGGATCTTACTTGCTCCTCAAGCTATCGTTTTAAAAAATGATCATACAAAAAGACAAGAAGAAGGACTTCCTCTTTATACAAAGGTAGTCTATGGGAACGTAGAAGATCCAATTTTAGTCACCATGGACGGAATAAAGTTCTTGGTGCCAGTTATCAGCGGACAAAAAACGGGATTTTTTTTAGACCAAAGAGAAAATCGTAGGGCTATTTCCAAGTTTTCTAAAGGATTGCAGGTTATAGATGGATTTTCTTATATCGGAGGTTTTGGATTTTACTGTTTAAAGAGTGGTGCTGACAGAGTTTTTTTTATAGACCGTTCTGCCAACGCTCTCTTGTTAGCAGAAGAAATAGCTAAGATTAACCACTGGAAGGAGAAAGTTATAACTCTTCAAGGAGACGTTTTTCATATATTAAAGAATCCTCCTAAGGTAGACATGATAATCCTTGATCCTCCAGCCTTTATAAAGTCTCATAAACATGTTTTAGAAGGTGAAAAAAAATATGAAATCCTTTATTTTTTAGGCCTTAAAGCCATAGAAAAAGGATATTTCTTTGGATTTTCTTGTTCTCATTTTTTAAAGTTTGAAAGGCTTTTGGGTTTTATTAAAACCTCTCTAAAAAGGCTACAAACCGACGGAAAAATTATTTTTAAAGGGATTCAGGCAAAAGACCATCCAATCAATCCGTTTGTAGAAGAAACCTTTTATTTAAAAGGTGTAGGACTTTATATAGAAAAATAAAAAGGGGGATTATGAAAAAAGAGATTTTTCATGCGATTTGGATAGGAATTTTGGCTGGATGTTTTGGAGGCCTGGTTGGTTTAGGTGGTGGGGTGGTGATGATTCCCCTTATGGTAGGGGTGTTAAAGCTTTCTCAACATCAGGCTCATGGAACCAGCCTTTGGGCTTTGGTGTTTACAGGACTTGTAGGTGCTATTACTTATGGATTGCACGGAGCAGTTGATGTCTTAGCTTCAGCAATCATCGCTATTACTGCGATGATTACCGCAAGAAAAGGGGCTAAGTTTGCCCACAGCCTTCCTGAATGGAAACTAAAAAGGTCTTTTGGAGCTTTTTTAATCTTTGCCTCTCTTTTACTTTTGGCCAAACCTTACTTAGGAAGCCTCTACCATTTTTCTTTAGAAGGAACTTCAAAAATCATAGCTTTGTTGCTCACCGGAGTATTTGCTGGTTTTATCGCAGGAATGATGGGAGTAGGGGGAGGAACGATAATGGTTCCTGCTTTGGTTTTAGGGTTAAACTATGGACAACACCTTGCTCAAGGAACATCACTTTTATGCATGGTTCCTGCTGGGTTAGTAGGAGCCTATACCCACCTGAAACTGGGTAATGTTGTAAAACCAATTTTACCCGGATTGGTAATAGGAATCATCATAGGCACTTTTATAGGAGGTAATATAGCCAACTTTTTACCTGAATTTTATTTGAGAATCTTTTTTGCTATCATAGTAATCTGGACAGGAATTAGGTTCTTGAAAACCCCTAAACCTAAGGGTTAATCTTGTTTTAAACTTCTATCTGTGATGTTTTCTGCAAAGTCCTCTTTAAGAAGAGGAACTTTGGTTAACAAGGGCTTAACTTCTTCTAAATCAACCTCTTCTTTTTTTATAAGAATTCCCTCAAACACTACACGTTGCGGTTCTTCTGGTTGAAAGAAAAAAAGATAAGCATTTGTTTCCAATTCAGGCTTTAAAAAAAGTATAAATTCTTGCACAAAAATCTCTCGATTTATCAAGTTATTATAGATCACTTCTTTATCTTTTATATGTTTTTCTAACAAAGCCCATGGTTCTATGTAATTTCTTTTTATTGAGCCTAAAAATCGGTAATTTTTTATTTTGTAGCAGGTACGTTTAAACCTATCTTTTTTAACCACCTCAGAACCTATGAGATATATCTCCTTAAAAAACAGAGATTTTTGAGATGGTTTTAAGTAAGAAAAGTTGAGATGGGATACCAGGTCAAAAATTTTTAGTTTTAAAGCCTTTTTACGGCTAATTTCCTCTATGATCATCGGTCTTTCTGCCAAAAGCTGCCAACATTTTTCCTTTAAAAGTTCGGCTAAAAAAGTGAGTTTACGGTTTTGAGTTTCCAGTTCTTGAAGCCTTGAAAACATGGTCTTACGAGAAAGCCTTTGGATATACTTGTTTTTATACTCTTTAAAAAGTTTTTCGTTTTTCTCTAAATTTAAGGATTCATAAGCTAAGTTTAGTTCTAATGCCTTTTTAGGGTCTCCTCCTTTGTCCGGATGATAGCAAAGTTGAAGAACTCTATAGATAGCCTTGATAAGCTTAAAAAGGGTTTGGTCGTCTAATTCTTTTACTAATTTGGGGGTTAAACCAAAAACCTCAAAGGGGTTGGTTTTTGAGTTTTTATATCTCATGGTTTAGAAATCTTTGTATTAACTCTAAAATTTTTTCTCTGTTTGGTTTCAATAAGTTTTCAGGTCTTTGAAAACTCGTTCTACCAATTTCATCGGTAATCAAAAGTATAGGTTGAGTTTTAACGTTAAAATATTTTCCTAAAGCAAATACCGCAGAAGTTTCCATGTCTAAAGCATAAGCCTTAGTTGACCATTTGTTTAAAAATTGTGTATTTTTTTCAAAAATAAAAGGGGCGTCTGTAGAAATTATAGGACCAGATGAGGGCATTAATCCTATTTGCACAAGATTTTCTTTAATCTTGGTAAAAAATTCAAATTCTGGGGTAAAAACTTTTCGTTTTTCCCAGTAAAGCCTTGAAGTTCCTTCTAAAGAATAGGCCTTGTTTGGGAGAAAAACCTCTCCTAATTTAAGCTTTTCCCCTAACTTAGCTGCCCAACCTACGGTTAACAGTTCTTTTATCTCCCAGTTTTGAAAAATCTCAAAAAGTAGTCCTATCATCGGAGCTCCTAAAATCGGACCACAAATAAAACCCTTTGCGTCATATTTTATGGTAAGGTTTAACCAGGAAAAATGTTTTTTTAGGCTGATTTTTTCTTTTGCGAGCTTCCATTCAGGCAGCGTAAAAAAAATAACCCCTCGATCCCCAGTCTTTAGATTTATCTTAGGTAAGAACATAGCCTATCTATCCGATATTTAATTATTAATTCATGAAAATCAGGATTTTGAAAAGGTGAGCACGAGAAATAAAAAAGATGAGAAGAGCACTTACAATCAGTTGCCCCAAACCCAGGCACAAAGCCTTCAGACAGTTTACCAACGTCAGAAGCTAAAGCACACTCTATTTTTTCAGAGGACCTTATAGGAATAGGCACAATACTGTGAGCATAGGTTAGTAGATAGTCTATGTGCCAATGAAGCTTTTTGTTTTTTCTTAAGTGTCTTTTTATCCTGGCCGCAAGACCTTGCATCGCAGACCCTACATAGATGTAAAAACCTGGTTTTATAGAAAAAGTTTTTTGACTTATTAAAAGATTTACAGGCTGGGCTATTTTAAAAACCAAAAGATAAGCTCCCTGGTCTTTCAGCTCTTGTTCTAAAAGGGCAAAAGGAATGTCTACTAAGTTTATACGTGTTACTTCGGTAAAAGTGGGATCCCAGGTTAAAGCTATAGCCCTTAAATTTATCTCTTCTTTTACTCTTAAAAACCAAAAAGAAAAATTAAAATCTATATGATAGGCAGGAAGAAAATATTTTACTTCAGGGTTCATAATGACAAAAAGCATCTCTGCTTGATATCCTTTTTTAGAAAGTTCAAGTAGTTCAACAAGATGCCTTTGGCCTCTTTTAGTTTCTGCATCAGGAAACATGGCCATTTTCTCTCCAAAAAGAGTACACGTTTTAATTTCAAGTAAAATTTTTTCCTGAGAATACAGATTTTTTAGCAACAAATCGAAACGACCTTTAGCAGACATAGTTTCTTTTTTCTCAACCTGAAAACCTTTATAAATAGGAATCATTTCTTTTTCAATAAGGGTTGAAACGATGTGATTGGTCAGGTGAGTATGAAGAAGGACATAGTTTTCTCTTTTTTTGCAGGCTAAAACCGTATAAGGGAGTTTACTATTTTTAGGATTAGGGAATACCAAAAGCTCAGTGCCTTCCAAAAGCAGCTCCCAAAGTCTACCTGGATTAGGTAGATAGGCAAATTCATAGGTACTGCGACTTAATCCATCTTTTATTTTTATCTTGACCACAAACCGATTGACCCTTTCGATAAAGATAGCAGAAATTTTAGGAAAAAGGAAAGGATATTTCATTTTGGGTATTATTTTTTAGTTTTTCTATAAGAAGAAAGATAGCCACCCCAAAGGCTATAGCTACGTTTAACGACTCTTTTTCTCCGTAAAGTGGAATTTCTAAAACCATGTCAGCCGCTTCGAGAACCCTTTCGTCCACTCCGGTAACTTCGTTTCCGATAACTAACGCTAACGGAAAATCAGACGGTTTAACGTTTTGAATGGGGATACTACTTTCTGTAATTTCTAAAGCTGCTACTTTATAACCTAAATTTTTTAAATGTTTTACTGCTTGGTAGGTATCGTTAAAGTATTCCCAAGGAACAGTTTGGGTAGTTCCTAAGGCGGTTTTTTCTATCTTTGGATTTGGGGGGTAAGCGGTGATACCACATAAGACCAATTTAGAAACATAAGCACATTCTGCTGTTCTAAACATAGACCCTACATTATAGGCGCTTCTTATGTTGTCAAGCACAGCTATAATAGGGAATCTTCCGTGAGTATCTCTATTTTGTCGCCATTTTTTAAGGATTTCTTCACCTTCTAACTTTTTCATAATCTTCGTTAATTTTAATTTAATCTTAAGAAACTGCAAATAAAATTATAGGACAAAAGAACTTCTTATTGAAAGTAATAAAAGATGATTAACTTGAAGTTTTTAGGTTTTATGATATCCTCATAAAACTAAGATTATAAGACAGGGGGTTACTTATGAAAGAATATACAGTGGCAGTAGTTGGAGCCACCGGGGCTGTAGGAAGAATGATGATAACTGTTTTAGAAGAAAGAAATTTTCCTGTAAAAAATATAAGATTTTTTGCTTCTCCTAAGTCTAAAGGTATAAAACTTCCTTTTAAAGGGGAAGAGATACCTGTAGAAGTTTTAGAAGAGACCAAAAGCTTTAAAGGGATTGACATTGCCCTTTTTTCAGCAGGCGGACAAAGAAGTTTAGATTATGCTCCCCTTTTTGCAAGAGATGGTGCGGTAGTTATAGATAATTCAAGTGCCTGGAGGATGGACCCTGAGGTTCCCTTAGTAGTTCCAGAGGTAAACCCTCATGCAGTAGCCCAATATAAAAACAAAGGTATCATCGCTAACCCCAACTGTTCTACCATCCAAATGGTGGTAGCCTTAAAACCCTTACACGATTATGCAAAAATTAAAAGAATAGTAGTAAGCACCTATCAATCAGTTTCAGGGGCAGGGCAAAAGGCTATAGCTGAACTTGAGGCTCAGGTTAGGGCTTGGTGTATGGGAGAGCCTATGCCAGAGCCCAAATATCTTCCCCAGTTTATCGCTTTTAACTGTATACCTCAAATAGATGTTTTCCTTCCTAACCGCTATACTAAGGAAGAGATGAAGATGGTAGAGGAGACAAAAAAAATCATGGAAGACGATAGCATAAGGGTTACCTCCACCACGGTGAGAGTGCCTGTATTTTACGGACATGCTGAAGCTGTTAACATAGAAACAGAAAAAAAACTTACCGTAGAAAAGGCTATAGAACTTTTAGAAAAAGCTCCGGGAGTAGTGATTTTTGATAATCCAGAAAAAAAGGTTTATCCACTTCAGATAGAGGTTGCAGGAAGAGACGAAGTTTTTGTAGGAAGGATCAGAGAAGACTTTTCTATAGAGAATGGATTAAACTTATGGATAGTAGCAGATAACTTAAGAAAAGGTGCAGCCACCAACGCGGTTCAGATTGCAGAGGTACTGATAAGAGACTATCTTTAAGTAATGAAAATTTTTGTAGAACAGGAAGCTCTTTCCTCTTCTTTAACCCAAGAAATAATAGAAAAGTATCCTTATGAGATTATTCCTGCTTATGAGGATGTTCGATGGAAAGAACAAGCCTCCCAGGCAGAGCTTGTCTCCTTAGGTAAAAAATTCCTTTTTTTGATGAAATTTAAAGGTAGGTTCTTCAAAGATTGTCCTGGGACTAAAAACTATTTCTGTTGTGGTTATAAAATTTTTCATTTTGCTGAGGGTTGTTTATTTGACTGTAGTTATTGTATCCTTCAGCTTTATTTAAACCGCCCGGGGATAAAGCTCTGGGCTAATGTCGTGGAAGATGGGTTTCCAGAATTAGAAAAAGTTCTTAACGAAGCTAAAAAAGAAAAAAAAATCTTAAGGATAGGGACTGGAGAGTTTGCAGATAGTATGGTTTTGGAACCCTTTGGGGGTGTTTCTGAAAAATTAATCAACTTTTGGGAAACGTTAAATCCTTTTGCTGTACTTGAATTAAAAACTAAGGCTTTTATTAAAGAAGATTATTTTAAAAAATTTAAATCTGACCCTAAAATTATTTTTGCTTGGTCCTTAAATACCCCATTTATTATAAACACCGAAGAACACGGAACCTCTTCATTGGAACAGAGAATTGAAAGCGCAAGATATGCGATAAAACATGGGTTTACAGTAGCCTTTCACTTCGACCCAATCATTTTTTATGAAAACGCAGAGTCTGAATATCCTCAAGTTTTAGAAAAGGTTTTAAACGCAATACCATGGGAAAAGATTGCCTGGATAAGTTTAGGAGCCTTAAGATACCCCAAAGAGCTAAAATACATCGCAGAAGAAAGATTCCCTCAAACCTCAATCTATGCCTATGAGTTTATCGAAGGCCTTGATTTAAAAAAGAGATATTTTATAGACCTCAGAAAGAAACTTTATCAAAGTTTGGCCAAAATCATAAAAGAAGTAGAAGATAAAATAACCTTTTATTTTTGCATGGAAGGCGAAAGGGTTTGGGAAGAAGTTTTAGGAAAATCTTTTAAAAGTTCTAACCAAGTTTGTCAGCTACTTGACCAAGTGGCTTATAGACTGTGTTTGTCATAAAACAGTTTTTTTTATACATATTTTTGAGTTTTTTCCTTTTTGGTTGTATTAACCAACCTAAAATCAAACGATGTACAGATTGTCATAACCAAATATCTTTTGATAAACTTCATCAACAAATAGATTGTACCAAATGTCATCAAGGTAACAGCAAGCCTTTTTCTAAAGAGGAAGCTCACCAAAATCTTTTAAAACACCCAGATTCTTGGATGGTCTATAAGGTTTGCTCCGAATGTCATAAACTTGAGGTAGACCGGTTTAAAAATTCTTTACATTACACCTACAAAAAGATGATCTCAAATACCCTAAAGGCCTTTGGGATCTCTAAAAACCTTAATTTACAAGAACTTAAAACCTTTAATTATGAAAAACCTTTTGATAAAACCTCGTTGGTTGTAGATTTTTTACGTAGAAGATGTTTGCTCTGTCACGTTGATTATGAAGGAGAAGACTATAAAAACACCCGAAGAGGTAAAGGTTGTTTAGCCTGTCATTTCGACCTATTAAATCACTCCATTGTTAAACCTACCATAAACCATTGTCTATCCTGTCATTATAGCAGTTACATAGGTTGGGATTACTTAGGATATTCCCCTCATAATTGGTATGAGGACTATCGTTCACCTTTTGTTAAAGGAAAACCACCTGAAAGGCCTTACGGAATTGAAGCCTATCAACTTTTAAAAAGTATACACTACGAAAAAGGATTGGTGTGTACAGACTGTCATAAAAAAGAAGAAGTAATGTTTGGTCGTAATAAAATAAAATGTTTAGATTGTCATCAAAATCTCAGTAAAAAAACGCATAATCAGAAAACCCTTTCAAAATACCGATGTGAAGTCTGTCATGCAAACTTTGTCAATCTTGATGGTAAGCTTTCTTGTAGTCTTGAGTTTAATCCCTCTTTAGATGATTGGTACGGTTTGACTGTCCAGGAATCCTCTGAGGTTGAAAAGTTTTTCGATTTATTAACCAAATCGCCAAAGTTAGCCCAACCTCTGATGAAAGATAAACTTACTGGTAGGTTAAAAGAAGGATTATGGTTATGTGGTTTAGGAGAGAGAACTTTTGAAAAACTGTTTTTAGGAAGGGATTTATATGGTAAAATGTGTGTCTTAAGAAAAAAGAAAATAACCATCTATCATGAAAGTTTAGAGTTGGAAGGTAGTTTAGAAAAATGTATATCTCCTCATTCCATAGGGAAAGGTAACCTTTTTAACACAGGAGGGTTTTGATGCGATATGATGGAAGAGCTTTTGACCAACTTAGAGAGGTAAAGTTTACTATAGACTTTTTAAAAAATCCCTTAAGCTCTGTATTGATTGAGTTTGGCAACACTAAGGTACTTTGTACAGTAAGTTTAGAGGAAAAGGTCCCCCCTTTTCTTAAGGGTACAGGAACAGGTTGGATTACCGCAGAGTATGCCTTTATTCCTGGGGCTACTTTAGAAAGAACCCCCAGAGAAACGATGGGGCGAAAAGGTAGGTCTATGGAAATACAGAGGCTTATAGGCAGGGTTTTAAGAGGGGTGGTAGACCTATCAAAATTAGGAGAAAGAACCCTCTGGATAGACTGCGAAGTTTTAAACGCAGACGGAGGAACAAGGACTGCCTCAGTTACAGGCGCTTTCTTAGCCTTAACCCTAGCGGTTAAAAAGCTTATAGAAAAAGGAGTTCTCTCCACCTCTCCGGTTTTAGAATTCTTAGCGGGGGTTAGTGTAGGTAAGATAGGAGAAAACTTTCTTTTAGACCTTGATTATCAAGAAGATATAATTGCTGAGGTAGATGCTAATTTTTTTATGACTGAGTCTGGGAAAATAGTAGAAATTCAGGCAAGTGCTGAAAAAAGTTTGTTTACCTGGGAAGACTTAGAGCAGATGAAAAACCTTGCCTTTAAAGGCATTCAAGAACTGATTAACAAACAAAAAGAGGTGTTAGGAATATGAGCCAAAAAATAATCTTAGTTATAGCTACTTCTAATTTAGGTAAGGTTAGAGAAATAGAAAAAGCCCTTGAAGATCTAAAGTCTGAAATTAACTTAGAAGTAAAAAGTCTTAAAGATTTTTCTGAAATCACCCCTCCTGAAGAAACAGGAAAAACTTTTTTAGAAAACGCTTTGATTAAAGCTAAGTATTACGCTGAAAAAACCGGATGTTTGTGTCTTGCAGACGATTCTGGACTTGAAGTAGATGCCTTAAACGGTGCACCTGGGGTGTATTCTTCTCGCTATGCTGGAGAAGACGCAAATGATGAAAAGAACAACCAAAAGCTTCTTCAAGAGTTAGCTGATGTGCCTCCAGAAAAAAGAACCGCAAGGTTTAAGTGTGTCTTGGTTCTTTATCATCCTTGCGGAAAATATCTGGTTTCAGAAGGGGTATGGGAAGGCAGAATAGGTTTTAAACCTAAAGGCTCTTATGGTTTTGGATACGACCCTATTTTTTTAGTAGCTGAATACCAATTTCAAAAAACTGCAGCAGAACTTCCTTCAGAAGAAAAAAATCGTTTAAGCCATAGAGGTAAGGCTATCCAAAACTTAAAAAAACAACTTTTATCATTCTTAAAAGACCTTGAACAATGTCAAAACAAATAATCTTAGAACTTGTCAATCATTTAAAAACTGATCTTATTTTTCCAGAAAATTTTCTTAATATCAACATCTTGGCTGCATTTTCTAAAAAACTTTCTAAAGAATTTAACTTTACTTATTTAAAAAAAATCAGTAATTATCGTTGGTTTTTACCAAAACAAGTACATAGCGACATTTTCATAACCCTTTGGAATGGGTCTTCGGTTCCAGAGATTTTTTCTTTAGAAGGTGACGGAGTGCTTACAGACCAAGAAAGGCTTTTTGTTGGGGTTAAAACAGCAGATTGTGTCCCGGTGCTTTTAGCAACCAAAGACTGTAGAATAGTAGGTGCTATTCATGCTGGATGGAAAGGCACTGTGTCTAAAATCTTAGAAAAAGCCCTTAGAGAGGTACTTGGCTTAGGGTATAAACCTGAGGAAATTCTTTTGGCCATAGGTCCACATATCAAAGTCTGTTGCTACGAAATCAAAGATGAAGTTTTAAGTGCTTTGAGGATAAAATTGCCTTTTTATGACGAGGTTATTCAACATAACCAAGGTAAAGTCTATTTGGATTTAGAAAAAGCCAATTTTTATCAAGCTTTATGTTTGGGTATTCCTGAGGAAAATGTTTGGGTGTCAAAGGATTGTACAAGATGTTTGCATAAGGTTTATTGGTCCCATCGTTATCATGGAAAGGATCGAGGAGTACAAATAGCTTTTATAGGAAAACCTTAAATTATGCTTTGGGTTTATACATTTATCTATTATCTGATAGCAGGCCTTATTTTACCAAGAGAGTTTTTAAAACGTCCACGAAATCTAAGATTAAAATGGTTAAGAGATAAATTTGCTATTTTTAAACAAAAAGTCACCCATTCTTCTCGTTCTTTTATCTGGGTCCATTGTGTGTCTGTAGGGGAGGTTATCGCCCTTTCTACTCTTATTAAAAAACTTTCTAAAAACTATAACATCCTTTTAAGCACGATTACCGACACCGGACAAAAAGTGGCTAAAGACCGGTTTAAAGGATTACCGGTAGAGACTATCTATCTCCCTTTAGACTGTCCTTTCGCGATAAAAAGAACTTTAAAGGCTTTTAATCCTAAGGCTTTAATCATTGCTGAAACAGAAATCTGGCCTAACCTTATTCATACCTCAGCTAAAAAAATTCCAGTTTTTTTAGTAAACGCACGTCTTAGTGAAAAATCCTTTAAAAACTACCAAAAAGTAAGGTTTTTTATCAAAAAAGTTCTTGATAGGCTTTCTCTGGTTGTGGTGCAAGACAACATTTATCAGGAAAGGTTTAGAGCCTTGGGGGTAAAAGAAGAAAAAATTGTAGTAACAGGTAATACCAAATTTGACCTTGAAATTCCTTACGTGGAATTTTTTTGGGAAAGTTGGGTAAAAAAACCGGTTGTTATTGCTGGAAGTACACACCATCCTGAAGAAGAACTTATAACCAAGGCTTTTCTTTCAGCAGTAAACCAAGGTACCTTGCTTATAGTGCCAAGACATCCCGAACGGTTTGACGAGGTGTTTTCACGATTAAACCTGATGTTAGATAATTTGGAAGATGTAAAACTTTATCGCCTAAGCGCTTTATCTAAGGAATTTTCAGACTTGAAAGAAGCAAAAAGATGTGTCCTTCTTATAGACCAGATAGGTATCTTAGGTAGTCTTTACAGAATAGGAGACTTAGCCATCATAGGAGGAAGTTTTATCCCCCATGGAGGGCAAAACCCTTTAGAAGCATTTTACTGGAAAAAACCTGTGGTAATGGGGCCTTCTATGGGAAACTTTCCTTTTATCCAAGAATTTTTGGAAAAAGAGGCCTGTATTCAAACTAAACCAGAAAATTTATCTGAAACCTTACATCATCTTCTTAAAAATCCTGAAAAACTTAAGACCTTATCTGAAAAAGCCTACCAAATATATCTTTCTAAAACAGGAGCTACAGAAAAAATTTTAAATTTATTGGAAAAATATCTTTAATTTTTGGTTAACCAGGATATAATATTAAGTTAACTAAAATCCTATCTTACAACCAGGAGGGCTACTATGAAAAGGACTTTAGAGATGTCAGTTTTAAGTTCAGAAGTTTTTAAACAAAGTAATATTAAGGTAGAAATTTTTTGGGGACTAATTGGAGCTCTTTTGATAGGTATTTGTTCTAACCTTAAGTTTTATCTTCCTTTTTCTCCTGTACCGGTAACCTTTCAGACCTTTGGAGTTTTTATGACTGCTCTTTTATTTTCTCCCTTTAGATGTGGTTTAGCTAATTTTTTCTATTTGTTTTTAGGTGGGGTAGGGTTTCCCTGGTTTGCAGGGTTAACTGGTGGTTTTTTAACATTTTTGGGACCTACAGGAGGTTATCTATTAAGTTTTCTTCCTGCAAGTTTGATAGTTAGCTTGATATATCATAGATTTCAATGGGCTAAGAGTTTTTCAGGAGTTGTTTTGCTTTTAACCTTAGTAAATTTTGGGATTATTCATCTTTTGGGACTGGTTTGGTTAGGCTGGGTTTTAAAAATTTCTGACTTAAAGGTTTTATTGAATATAGGAAGTCTACCCTTTATCTACGGAGACCTGTTAAAAATCTTTTTAGTAGTTTCTCTCTTAAAGTTTATTTTTAAAAAGTTCTAAAAACCTCTTGTCAAAACCTTGATTAGGCTTTAAAATGTAAACGAGTTTTGGAGGGGTGCCCGAGTGGACGAAGGGGTGCGACTGGAAATCGCATGTACGGGCTAAAACCCGTACCGCGGGTTCGAATCCCGCCCCCTCCGCCATCTTTTTTTTTCACCACTATCTCATAAAATCACTTGTCATATTTAATAAACTCACTATCTTTTTATTTAAAAACTCTTGTTTTATAAATTTTTTGACAATTATGTTAATTTTTTGACAGGAAAAAAAGAAAAACCCGAATGTTTTTAGCAAAATTCAACCCCTAAAAAACTTGGCATAATTTTTGATAAAACTTCTAAAAAGTTAGGAGGGAGTTATGGCAGAAGAGGTCAAAGAAGGGGCGGAGAAGCAGGCATCTGAGAAAAAAGGAGGAAAAAAGAAATTTTTATTATTGTTGTTGTTGGGTGTTTTGGTAATAGCTCTGGCTTCTGGGGTGATTTTATTTTTGATGGGGAAAAAAGGAGAAGAAAAGGGAGAAGGAAAAAAAGGAGCTAAAAAAGAAAAGGTTGAAGTTAAGGTTATCTATCCTATGGAACCAGTGGTGGTAAATCTCTTGGACCCTACAGGTAAACGATATCTTCAAGTAAGGTTAGCCTTAGGGGTAGCGGATAAAAAGGCAGAAGAAGAGATTAAAACAAAAGAACCGATGATAAGAGACGTAATCATCACCTATCTTAGTAGTAAAACTCCAGAAGAGGTAATTCAGCCAGAGGCTAAAGAGACGATAAAAAAAGATCTTTTGATGAAGATCAACGAAGCTTTAGGAGATGAAATTTTACAAGCCGTTTACATAACCCAATACATAGTGGAGTAGTTATGGAAAAAATACTCAGCCAAGATGAAATAGATGCGTTACTTTCTGGACTTTCTGAAGGCAAGATAGATACTACCCCAGAGGTTAAAGAAGAGGTTAAGGCTAAGTCTTTTGACTTTAGAAACTATACCATATCTACCCGTCTTAAGATCCCAGGCCTTGAGGTTATCAATGAACAACTTGCTCGAAGCTTAAGGATACAGCTTTCTACCTTTTTAAGGGAAATGTTAGACATCTCGAATTTACCCCTTCAGATGGAAAGGTTCAAAGATTTTTTAAACAAAATTCCTGTACCTACCTCCATCCATATCTTTAAATTAGAACCTCTTAAAGGGCAATCCCTTCTTATTATCGATGCTACTTTGGCCTTTCTGTTTATAGAAAGGTTTTTAGGGGGAGAAAGAAAACACACCAAGGTTGAGGGAAGAGAATTTACACCAATAGAACAAAGACTTTTGAAAAAAGTGGTGGATCTTATTTTTAACGAGTTAGAAAAGGCTTGGAAAAACTTCTATCCTGTAAAACCTAAATATATTAGAGGTGAAGTAAACCCACAGTTTGCAAGGGTACTTATGCCTGAAGAAACTGTGGTAGTTACTGGTTACACGTTAGAGCTTGAATCTATCAGCGGAAAGATACTCTTTTGTTATTCTCTAAGCACCTTACAACCAATAAAAGATAAGCTTTATTCCCCTTATCAGTTAGAAGAATATGTAGACTTAACCTGGAAAAAGAACTTAGAAACCTATATTCTTAACAGTAGTGTTCAGTTAAAAGCCCTTTTAGGAAAAGGCACCATTACTTTAGAAGATTTAGTCAACCTTGAGGTAGGAGATGTGGTAATCCTTGATAAAAAAGTAGAAGAACCTATAGAGGTTTATATAGAAGGGGTTCCTAAAATTTTAGGCAAATTAGGGGTTTTTAAAAACCACCTTGCTATTCAGGTAGACAAATTTTTGTCTTCAGAAAATCCAGAAGATATAGAAAAATAAGAAATCAGGGGGAACATAAATGGCTGAAGAAGAAAAGATTAACGGACAAACCCAAGAAAAAACATCCCTTAGTCCTGAAGATTTGATGGCCATGTGGGAAGAGGCTTTAAAAGAGGCTCAAGCTGGAACTCCAGAAACTCAAGAAGAAAGCGTTCAAACCGTTTCTAAAGATCCATCCCACGACCTTTTTCAACCTAAAGAACCCTCAGTTAAAGAAAGACCTCCTACACAGCCAGCCAGCTTTGAGGAACTTAGCCCAACCCAAAAAGGAGGTTTACATCCAGACTTAGAGTTTATTTTAGACATACCCTTAGAGATTTCGGTAGAAATAGGTAGAAACAAAATGCTAATAAGAGATCTGCTAAAACTCAACCAAGGTTCTATCATCGAGTTAGAAAAGTTTGCCGGAGAACCTGTAGAGGTCTATGTAAACGGCAAACTGATGGCAAAAGGAGAGGTAGTGGTAGTAAACGATAGGTTCGGGGTAAGAATTACTGAGATCATAAGCGCTCAAGATAGGATTAAAAAACTGGGGTCTTAGCCTATGGAATGGTTTTATTATTTACAAAGTATAGGAATCTTACTGCTTATTTTAAGCCTATTTCCTATAGCCCTCCATTTTTACAAAAAATATACTGTCAAAAATATGTCAGAAAGCCCGATCAAAGTTTTAGCGGTTAAACCTATAAGTTATAAGGCACAAATTTTGCTAATAGAGGTTGAAGGTAAAAAATTTTTGGTAGGATATTCAGATAAAGGGTTTAACCTTTTAGGGGAGATAAAGCATGATGGTTAGTTTTTTGGCCATTGCTTTACCTACAGTTAAGATAGGGGTTGAAACTGCTAAAACCCCAGAACAGTTTTCTACTATCGTACAAGTACTTATTTTACTTACTGTTTTATCTATAGCTCCAGCCCTTCTTTTGATGCTAACCTCTTTTACCCGATTGGTGGTGGTTTTTTCGATCTTAAGACACGCCATAGGTACCCAACAAACTCCTCCTAACCAGGTTTTAATTTCTTTAGCCCTTTTTCTCACCTTTTTTATCATGACCCCTACCTTTAAAGCTGTCTATGAACAGGCTTTTATACCTTACCTTAATAAACAGATAGGAGATAAAGAGTTTCTGGAAAGAGCTCAAAAACCTTTTAAAGACTTTATGTTAAAAAATACCAGAGAAAAAGACTTAGCACTTTTTATTAAACTCAGACAAGAGGAGCGTCCAAGAACACCTGATGACGTATCTTTTTTTACTTTGGTACCAGCCTTTATGATAAGTGAGTTAAAAACCGCCTTTCAGATAGGATTTTTATTATACATACCCTTTTTGATAATAGATGTGGTGATTTCAAGTGTGTTAATTTCCATGGGAGTCTTGATGCTCCCACCTATGATGATCTCTCTTCCAGTAAAACTTTTGTTGTTTGTGCTGGTTGATGGATGGAATTTGCTCGTAATGTCTTTAGTAAAAAGTTTTCATTAAAGGAGGATGTTGACAAAATGACAGATGCCACCATTTTGACATTAGCTAAAGAATCTATTAAACTTTGTATTTTGGTTTCTGGCCCCTTTTTGCTTACTGCTTTGATCGTTGGTTTGGTCATCAGTATCTTACAGGCAGTAACCCAAATCCAAGAAATGACCCTTACTTTTGTTCCCAAAATTTTGGCGCTTATTGTTGTGTTTGTGTTAACCTTGCCTTGGTTATTAAAGAAACTGACTTCCTTTACTGAAAATCTAATTTTAAACATTCCAAATTTTATTAGTTGAAGATAGGATGGAGCTTTTAGAATTGATTAACAATCAGGTTTTTCTGTTTTTTTTGGTTTTTTATAGAATCCTCCTTCTTTTTGTGCTTTTTCCTGTGTTTGGGGCAGTTTATTTTCCTACTAAAAATAGGATAGCCCTTTCTTTAGTTTTGGGATTGGTTTTAACCCCGGTGCTTAAGATAAACATCCCTTCGTCTTTTAACGTCTATCAACTCTTTTTATGGCTTGTGTCGGATTTTCTGTTTATCTTTATGGTATCTTTGCTTTTTAGGATTATCTTAGCTGGGATTCAGGTAGGAGGCGAACTGGTAGGATATCAGATGGGATTTGGTATTACCCAAACCATAGACCCTCTTTCAGGCTTTAGCTTACCTGTAATCTCTCAGTTTGTCTACATCATCTTTCTTCTTGTGTTTTTTACGTTTGACTTTCACCACTATCTGATAAGTTTTATCTATTATAGTTTTGAAAAAATTCCTCCTGGAAGTTTTTGGTTAGACAACAATCTTGGGCTTTTGGTGGTAAAAAAAAGCCGATTGATGTTTGATCTAGGAATAAGGTTTCTTGCTCCATTGATGGTGCTTATGATGTTAGTTTACATAAGCTTGGCTATAGTGGGTAGGTTACTACCCCAGATAAATATCATGTTTGTAAGTTTTCCTCTAACCATAGGTATAGGTTTAATCTTTTTTGGACTTATGTTGGTCTTATTGCCTAAAATAATGGTACCAAGCCTTAAAAATTATTTTAACCTGTTACATGGCATTTTAGTATATTTTAGGTAAAGAGGTAGAAACATATGCCAGAAGAGCCTTTTGAGGAAAGGACAGAAGAGCCTACACCTCGACGGCGAGAGGAAGCCAGAAAAAGAGGACAGATTGTCAAGAGCCGTGAACTTTCCTCAGTAGCAGTATTAGGTACCGGCTTTTTTGGCTTTATGTTGTTAAGTTTTTTGTTTTTTCAGCAGTTTTACCTAATTTTTTATCACTGCATAAACAGTTACTACACAGACTTAAATCTCTCCTTTTTAATATATTTGGCACATTTTTTGCTTAAAACCTTAGGAAAGGTTCTTTTACCTTTCTTTTTTATACTTTGTTTTGTGGTGATTTTGGTTTACCTTTTGCAAACCGGAGGTGGAGTTTTGGCTTCTCAAGCCATCGGGTTAAATTTTGACAGAATTAACCCAGTTTCTGGGTTTAAAAGATTTTTTTCTCTTACCGCTGTGTTTGAACTATTAAAGGTTATCGTTAAACTCGCCATCATCACAGGTGTTTCTTATTTTATAATAGCAAAATATCTTCCTTATATCTTAAAACTCTTTGGAGTTTCTCCTAATTATTTAGCGTTTAGTTTTAAGGTATTTTTAAAAGATTTTATTTCTAAGCTTTTGGTACTTCTTGTTTTTTTAGGAATTCTTGATTGGCTTTATGCTCGTTGGGATTTAGATAAAAAATTAAGACTTACCAGGAAAGAGTTAAAAGAAGAGATTAAACAGACTGAAGGAGACCCGTTAGTTAAGGCTAAGATAAGACAAAAGCAAAGAGAGATGGCAAGAAGAAGGATGCTTGCCGAGGTACCCAAGGCAGATGTGGTTATTACCAACCCCACCCACTATGCTGTAGCTCTTAAATATGAAATAGGTAAAGATCCGGCTCCACAGGTAGTAGCTAAAGGTAAAGATTTTCTTGCTCAAAAAATAAAGGAAATCGCTAAAGAACATAAAGTACCTATCTATGAAGACCCACCTTTAGCCAGGCTTCTTTATGAAAAAGTAGATTTAGGAGAATATATTCCTCAAGACCTTTATCAGGTAGTAGCCAAGGTTTTGGCTTATGTATATAAACTAAAAAACAAAAAGGTGATGTAAACAGATGGAAAAAAGTTTAATAGTTAAATACATTCCAGATCGTTATAGTATATTTGCTGTTTTAGGTATAGTAGTTCTTTTTGCGATCATGCTTTTTCCTCTTCCTCCTTATCTTATCGATCTTACCTTAAGCCTTAATCTTTCTGTTTCTGTGTTAATTCTAATCATGACCATGCAAGTTAACAAACCCCTTGATTTTACAGGTTTCCCAGCTCTTTTACTTTTAACCACACTTTTTAGATTAGCGATGAACATAGCTACTACCAGGGTTATCCTTCTTAAAGGTCATGAAGGGACGGTAGCAGCCGGTTATATCATTAAAAGTTTTGGAGAAGTAGTGGTAGGGGGCAATTATATAGTTGGTTTTATCGTGTTTTTAATCCTGGTGTTGATAAATTTTGTGGTTATTACCAAAGGAGCTGGCAGGATTGCTGAAGTAGCAGCCAGGTTTACACTCGATGCCATGCCAGGGAAACAGATGGCTATCGATGCGGACTTAAACGCAGGTCTAATAGATGAAAAAGAGGCCAAAAGAAGACGCGAAGAAATCGCTAAGGAAGCTGATTTTTACGGGGCGATGGATGGTGCCTCTAAGTTTATAAGAGGGGAAGCTATCGCAGGGCTTATTATCACTTCTATTAACATTATAGGAGGGATTCTTATCGGAACTTTACAAAAAGGTTTAGACCTTGCGACCTCAGCCAAAACTTATACCATCCTTACCATAGGAGACGGATTAGTCTCCCAGATTCCAGCTTTGATTGTTTCTACTTCAGCAGGTATTTTGGTTAGTAGGGCTGCAGCAGAAGCAGGGCTTGGTAAAGATTTGGTAATGCAATTTGCCCAAAAACCAGAGGTACTTTGGTTGGCAAGTGGTATAGTTTTAGCTATAGCTTTGATACCAGGAATTCCCTTTTTACCTCTCTTTATTTTTAGCGTAATCCTTTTTTCTTTAGGATATGTAGCCTATAAAAATCAGCAAAAGGTAGAGGCTGAAGAGGTAACTAAAGAAGAGGCTCCACAAGCTCCACCTGAATTAGAAGAAATAAGACCTGTAGAACTTCTGGCCTTAGAGTTAGGATATGCTTTGATTTATCTTGCTGACGAAAACAGAGGAGGAGATTTACTTGAAAGGATTAAAAACTTAAGGAAACATCTTGCCCAAGAGTTAGGGATAAGGATCCCTTCTGTTCATGTAAGAGATAATTTAAGTCTCAAACCTGGAGAATATGTGATACTGATAAAAGGAGTCGAAATAGCTAAGGGAGAGCTTATGCCAAACTATCTTATGGCTCTTCCCTCAACCCCTGACCTCTCTCCTCCTTCTGGAGCCATTCCTACTAAAGAGCCTACCTTTGGTATGACAGCCTATTTTATTCCTGAAGACCAAAAGGAAGAAGCAGAAATGACAGGTTTTACCGTAGTTACCCTTTCTACCGTTATAACTACTCATCTTTCTGAGGTGGTAAAAAAACATGCAGACGAATTCTTGACTAAACAAGAAGTTCAAAGGATCTTAGACAGTGTGAGTAAATATTATCCTAAAATAGTTGAAGAATGCTTAAACAATGCTAATTTAACTTTAATCCAAAAGGTATTACAAAACTTAATAAAAGAGGGTATTCCGTTGAAAGATTATGTCACCATTTTTGAAACCATAAGCGACTATGCTCCCTCTATAAAAGATCCTGACGTACTTACTGAATATGTAAGACAAAAGTTAAACAGGTATATAGTAAAACCATATTTAATCGACGGAAAGCTTCCTGCATTAGTAGTAGGAGATGATATAGAAGAAACCTTAAGAAAATCACTTCAAAGAACAGAGCAAGGAGTTTTTCTGATGATAGACCCTAAGATAGGAAGCAAAATAGTAGCAGCCTTAACCCAAGCAGTAGAAAGGGCAGGGCAAAAAAACATAGTCCCTGTTATTATCTGTAGTCCTACTATAAGAAGACATCTTAGAAAATTAATAGAAAGAAGTCTTTATTATGTTCCGGTAGTTTCGCAAGCAGAAATACCCTTTGAGGTTAACATTGAGGTATTAGAAGTAGTAAAGATAGTGAGAGAGTAGGATAAAAGATGAAGATCAAAAAGTTTAGAGGTAGAACGATTTTAGAGGCTTTAAATCAGGTTAAAAAGGAATTTGGGGAAGATGCAGTTATTTTGAACTCAGAAAAAGTAAAAACCGCAGAAGGAGATTTTTTTGAGATTACCGCAGCCATCGAAGAAACAGAGGTCCCTGTTGTCTCTCCGACTCTCGAAGACAAAAAGTCTAAAAACTTTTCTTATACCCTTGACCAAGAGTTAAAGAAAGATTTAGAAGAAATCAAAGAGCTTTTAAAAAAGGTTTTACATCCCCAGTTAAGAGATATCACTTACTTAAAATACTTAGAAAAAGGAGTACCAGCTTTTATAGCTAAAGAAATGGTTGAAAAAAAACTGGACCTTCCCGAGTATATTTCTGTTAAAATAAAAGAAAAAGGAGTGGTTCCTCATTCTAAATACCAAATTTTTATAGGAGAGGGTGGAGTAGGGAAGACCACAAATATTTTTAAAATAGCTGTTTGGTATAAATATAAATATGAAGCTAAGGTGTTGGTTTTAAGTTTAGACACTTATAAAATAGGAGGCGCTTTCCAGACAAAAAGGTTAGCAGAACTTTTGGAGATAGATTTTGACATAGTAGACATAGAAGATTTTAAAGAAATAGCCCAAAGTTTAAATAAATATGATTATATTTTAGTAGACACACCAGGGCTCAACAAAAAGTTTAGCACCCACGATTTAGAGGAACTTGCGCAAAGGCTACCGTTTTTAAGGTTCCAGTGGGTAGTTAAGGCTACAGAACATTTTGAGTTTGGTTTACGGTTGTGGGAAAAGATAGAAAAACTTCCGGTAGAGGGTGTATTTTTGACCTTTACAGATAAGATAAAAAATAGTTTACCTATACTTTGGTTGTTAGAAAGTAATCTTCCTCCTCTCACCTTTATCTCTAACGGAGAGAGAGTGCCTGAAGATTTGTTAAAGGCTGAGGAAGATGTCTTGATAAAACTTTTTTTAAGGGGTTTTGAATAAATAATTTGAAAATAAAAAAGCAGGAGGTTTTATGAGAAGCATAGCTGTGGCTAGTGGAAAGGGTGGGGTAGGTAAGACAAGCTTTGTGATAAACCTTTCGTTAGCCCTTACTCAACTACAACAAAAGGTACTGATTTTTGACGCAGACTTAGGATTGGCAAATGTGGATGTTATGTTAGGTATTTCTCCGAAATATGATATAAGATATGTGTTAAACGGTGAAATGAGCCTTAAGGATATTATCTATTCTACAGATTATAATATCGACATCATACCTGCAGGATCTGGAGTAGTAGAGCTTACCCATCTAACTTCTATGCAAAAACTTCTTCTAAAAGAGCAAATGGAAGAGGCTTTTAAAAATTATGATTACTTAATCTTTGATGCTTCAGCCGGTATTTCAGAAAACGTGTTGTTTTTCTTTTTATTAGGGGGGGAAAGGATAGTAATCTGTACCCCTGAACCTACCTCTATAGCCGATGCTTATGCCTTGATAAAAGTAGCCTATAAAAAACATCGTATTAAAGATTTTTATTTAGTAGTAAATATGATAAATCAAGAAGAAGATGGAAAAAAAATCTATCAGCAACTACTTTATGTACAAGAAAAATTTTTACCTGAGATAAAGCTTTCCTATCTCGGAGGAATTCCATATGATGAATGTATAAAAAAAGCCATCCGTTCGCAAGTTCCTTATCTTTTATTGTGTCCAGATAAACCTTGCAGTTTAAAAATTAAAGAAATAGCCTACAAACTTATGAAATACAATCCTCAAGCTTCTCAAGGGTTAGAGGCTTTTTTAGAGAGGGTAGTGTCTTTATGATAAAACTTTCTCGAAAAAGGATAGTGTATGGTTACTAAGATTATTAATAAAGTACTTTTTCAAAAGCCTCCTTTAGAAAAGGTGATAGAAGAGTTTTTACCAACTATCAACTACTGGGCTAATAGATATTCTTTTCAAGGGCAGCCTGTAATTAGTAAAGAAGATTTGGTGTCTGCAGGAGTTATAGGTTTAATAGAGGCTTATCATCGATATGATCCTACCAAAAAAGTCAAATTTAGAACCTTTGCTGAGTTTAGAATTAAAGGAGCGATGCTTGATGAAATTCGAAAAATAGATATAATACCAAGAAGTATAAGAGATAAAATTTCTGAATTAGAAAATAAAGTAAAAGATTTATATAAAGATTTAGGAAGAATGCCAGAAGAAACAGAGATTGCTAAGGCTATGAATTTAAGTTTAGACGAATATCACAGGCTTTTAGAAAACATTAAAGGGATTACTTTTATAGACATTCAAAGCTTTAAACAAAGAATCCCAGAGTTAGAAGAAGAAGACATTTTTGAGTTTATAGGAGATACCAAAGAAGATCCCTTTGAAAAATACTCTTTAAAGGAGCTACAGGAGAAGCTTGAAAAGGCTTTAGAACATCTTACCGAAAAAGAGCGTTTAGTTCTGGCTCTTTATTACTATGAAGGACTTACCATGAAAGAGATTGCAAAAGTTTTGGAGTGTACAGAAAGTAGAGTTTCTCAACTTCATAACCAAGCTATCATAAAACTTAGAAGTGTTTTAAATCAGTCTAAGAGAGGAGGATAGGGGGTATGGCTCTAAATACTGATTTAAAGATACTGGTAGTAGACGACTTTGCTACGATGAGAAAGATCATAAAAAACATCTTAACCCAGTTGGGTTTTAAAAACATCTTTGAAGCAGACGACGGAAGTTCTGCATTAGAACTATTAAAAAAAGAAAAAATAGACCTTATCATTTCTGACTGGAACATGCCTAAGATGAGTGGTCTTGATCTTTTAAAAGCAGTAAGAAACGACCCCAATTTTAAAGATATTCTCTTTGTAATGGTAACAGCTGAGGCACAAAAAGACAACGTTATAGAGGCTATAAAACACGGGGTTAATCAATATATAGTTAAACCTTTTACCCCTGAAACTTTAAAGGAAAAATTAGAAAAAGTTTTAGGAGGATAGTTTGGAAGAAGAACTAAAAAAGGACTTAGAAGAGATCAAAAAAGATTTAGAACAAACTTCTTCAGAAGAAATAAAAGAACCATCTCAATCTGAAAAGCAAGAGGAGGTAAAAGTCGAACAGGAAACCAAGGAAGAAGTTCTTCCTCCTGAAAAAGCCTCTACATTAGTAGAAGAATTGATAGAAAAACCTGAAGAGTCTGTTTCTAAAGAAATACCTTCAGAAGAGACACCTAAACCCTCTAAAATAAGTTATTTAGAAAAATTTAAAAATCCATGGATATGGGGTATATTAGGTTCTACAGTACTTCTTTTGGCAGGTATCTTTTTAGTATTTAAAATCTTTTTTTTTAAAGAACCGCAACAAACTTCTAAGGTTGAGCCTCCTTCTGAAATAACCGAATCTTCAGTTGAGAAAAAAACACCTGTAAACGCCACTGAAACTTCCAAGGTCTCTAAAATCATCATATCTCAAATAGAGCAAAAAGACACATACTATCCCTATAAGCTTGAAATGAAAGAACTTTTAATCCCTGTAGGAAACAAAGACTATTTAAACGTAGATTTGGTATTTTATTTTGATAATAGCACTACGATGAAAGAAATCGTCAATTCAGAAACAGCTTATCGAGAATTTATCTATGAAAAGTTACAAAAAGTACCTTTATCTGTTTGGTTTGATGTAAACAAGAAAAAGGAATTAGAAGAAAATTTAAAAGAAGAAATCAAAAAAAAGGGAATAACTCCTGTGCCCCAGAAAATAGAAATAGAGGGAGTGGTGTTTAGGGGTTAAGGATGGGTGATTTGACTATTACTTTTTTGATCATTCTCGTGATGGTAGATCTTCTGATGATAGCAGGGTTTGTGTTTTTTTATCTAAAATTTAAAAAGGTGTTTGACCTTCCATGGGAAGAAATCAAAGAAAGTATAGAAAGGGCTCAAGAGTTGGTAAAAAAATTAGAAAAACTTCAAAAGGCATCAAAACCTTTAGCAGAAGGAAGGAGTAAAGATAGGTCGGTTAAAGACCAGGTTTTTTATCTTTCAGAAAGAGGTTTAAGCCCTAAAGAAATAGCTAAGCAGCTTAAAATAAGTGAAGCAGAGGTAGAGGTTATTTTATCCTCTAAAAAATTAAGGTAAAAATAAGATAAACCCATGCAAATAACAGCCCCTGCACCGATACTTTATCTTCCAGAAAACCTTTGGTTTCTTTTTAGTCGACCGGGTAGAGAGTTAGTTATCAGGGTTGTAGGAATAGAGGGTAAAACCTTAAATCTCGAGTTAGGAGGAGAAAAATTTCAAGCAAGGATAGCTGGGACAGTAAATCCAGAGGATTTTAAGGTCGGAGAAAATATCAGGGTAAAAGTTTTGCAAACAGGAAACCCGGTGGTACTTCAGGTTGTTTCTGGAGAAAAAACCAGTAATGATTTAAAGATTTTATATCTTCTTTCTCAAGCGGGTAAAAAAGAAGAAGTTAACATTCCTTACGTAAAAGAAGAGTTAAAACTCCTTTCTAATTTATTGACAGATCTTTTTATCAAAAAAGACAAAAAAAGTAAATCCTTAGAAGAAGGCATCAAAGAACTTTTAGGTGACAAAGTTAAAGCTGCAACTCTTTTTTACCAGGAAGATAGTTTTTTTATCCCCTTTCTGTTTAATGATGAACGTTCTTGGGGATACATAGAATTAGGGCCTCCTCGAGAAAGAAAGGGAAAAATCAAGCTTTTTTACCTTAAGTTTTATGGAGAATACTTAGGACTGGTTGAATGTTTCATAAGTTATGACGAAAAAGAAATTTTGTTAGAGCTCTATTTTTATAACAAAGAGGCCTATGAACTTGCTAAGATAGAACATAAAAATCTAAAAAACCTCTTTATTTTCAGTCAAAATCAGGTTATAATTAAAACATATTATGAAGAAAGTTTACCGGGGTCTATATTAGAAAAACGTGTTTAAAAGTTTAAAAGAGGTATGATAAGAATGAAAAAAGCGATGGTAGTAGATGATTCTAATGCTATAAGGCAGATAGAGCGAAAGTATTTAGAAGAGATGGGGTTTGAAGTATTAGAGGCGGAGAACGGCGAAGAAGCCTTAAAGGTTCTTAACGAGCATCCGGACGTTCAACTTATTTTACTTGACTGGCATATGCCAGTAATGAATGGCTATGAATTTTTAGTAAAACTTCGTTCCAACCCTAAGTGGTCTAATATTAAGGTAATGATGGTTACCACAGAGAATCAGCAAAAAAGCGTAATAGATGCTATTCTAGCAGGGGCTAATGAATACTTGATGAAACCCTTTGATAAAGAGATGCTTGAAACGAAAATTAAATTTCTTTTAGAGGGGTTCTAAACTTATGATCCGTGTCCTTGTGGTTGATGATTCTGCTATCATGAGAAAATTGATAGTAGATATCTTGAAAGAAGAAAAAGATATAGAGGTGGTTGATACCGCCAAAAATGGTCGTGAAGCGATAGAAAAGGCTAAAGCTTTAAAACCTGATGTTATCACGTTAGACATCGAAATGCCTGAGATGGATGGACTTGAGGCATTAAAGGTCCTCAAAAAGGAAGTACCATCTTCTAAGGTTATTATGTTCTCTTCTTTAACCCAAGAAGGGGCCAAAGCAACCATTGATGCCCTTTCCATAGGAGCCTATGACTTTGTCCCTAAACCTTCTACCAAATCTTTTTTAGAAAGTGTAAAACAAATTAAAGATCAACTCATCCCTAAAATAAAAAGCGTTGTTCCTTTAAAAAGAATACAACCTATCTATCGTCCTTCTACGGTAAAAAAGGCGTTCAAGAGAGAAGATTTTAAAGTTTTAGGTATAGGTGTTTCTACAGGGGGACCACAAACCTTGATGCAGATCATCCCCAAACTACCAAAAAATTTCCCTGTTCCTATCCTTATTGTTCAGCACATGCCTCCTATTTTTACTAAGCAACTTGCAGAACGACTTGATAGTCTTTCGCAACTTAAAGTAAAAGAAGGAGAGCAAGGAGAACCTGTTAAATCCGGGGTGGTTTACATAGCCCCTGGAGATTTTCATATGGTAGTTAAAAAAGAGAACGAAATACATAAAATTCGTCTTCATCAAGGACCACCCAGAAATTTCTGCCGTCCTGCGGTAGATGAACTGTTTGAATCTATAGCCGAGACCTATGATGGAAGTTCGGTAGGACTTATTTTGACAGGTATGGGTAGCGATGGTAAAGAGGGGGCTAAAAAGATAAAAGAACAGGGTGGGGTAATTTTAGCGCAAGATGCTGAAACTTCGGTTGTTTTTGGAATGCCAAGGGTGGTGATAGAAGCAGGATTAGCAGATGAGGTTTTAAGTTTAGAGCAGATCCCTCAAAGGTTAAAAGAAATTTTTAAGGTGTAAGAAAATGCAAAGAGAGATATTTGAGTTTTTTACAACTCTGGTTGAAAAAATAAGTGGTATTTCCTATAAAGAAGGTAAAGAATACTTGATAGAGAGCAGGTTAAACGAGCTTGCTCTAACGTTGGGATATAGCAATGTAGAAGAACTTTATAAATTAGTAAAATCAAGACCTGACTATAAATTAATAAACGAGATTGTAGATTCTCTTACTACCAACGAGACTTATTTTTTTAGGGATCAACATCCCTTTGATACTTTAAAAAATCAAATTTTTCCTGAATTATTTCAAAAAAGAGAAAAAGAAAAGAAACTATCTATCTGGTCTGCTGCTTGTTCAACTGGGCAAGAGCCTTATAGCATTGCTTTACTCCTTCACGAATACTTCCAACCTTATTTAAAGACTTATCAAATAGATATCTATGCTACAGATATCTCCAAAAAAAGCATCGAAAAGGCTAAAACTGGAGTTTACAACCAAATAGAGGTCAACAGAGGATTACCTGTGGTTTTTTTGGTCAAGTATTTTAAACAAGAAGGAGCTCACTGGAAAATAAACGATAACCTAAAAAATATGGTCCGTTTTGAGATTTTAAACCTTCTTGAAGTCTCGCAAAAAGTAAAGACTAAATTTGATATTATTTTTTGTCGTTATGTCCTGATATATTTTGCCCAAGAAACAAAACAAAAAGTTTTTAGAGATTTGTGGAATGCTTTAAAACCTGGTGGTTATTTAATTTTAGGAGCTACAGAGATAGCTCCAGTTTCTTTCCCAGATATGGAAAAGAAAATCTTAGGAAAAACCGTCTGTTATTATAAAAAAGATTAACTTTAAAAAACTTAGCCTATGGACTTTAGACAATTTAACTCCTTTGAAGAAGCTAAAAGATTTTTTAGAGAAACGGTTAAGAAACTTCATCCTGATAGAGGAGGAGATAAAGAAGCATTTTTAGAGTTTTTAAAAAGTTATGAGGAGTTTTTTCAATCTTATCAGACGGCTTCTAAAGTTAAAGTTTTAAAAAATCCTGTTTTAAAAGGAAATTATTTTTTTTCTGTTTTAGAGTTAACGGTAGAAGAGGTAGCCCTTGGAGGAAAAAAGAAAATTACCATTCCTGGAGAAGAGAAGATCTGTCCAAAATGTGAAGGATTAGGTAAGAAAAAAGACGGTCCACTTTCTCAATGCGGTTTCTGTAAAGGGAGTGGTTTTGTAGAAACTTATGACCAAAGGAAAGAGATGATTTCTTATCTTACCTGTCCTTATTGTAGAGGTCAAGGGTTTATACTAACTGAAAAGTGTGAAGAATGCAAAGGTAAAGGATACGTTAAAATACTTAATGAGTTTTGGTTAGAAATACCCTTAGGATTAAAAGAAGGAGATTATCTTTATGTAGAAAAAGAAATCCTTGGAGTTGATTACGATCTTTACTTAGAAGTAATCATTAAACCACATCCTTATTTTTCTTTGGTAGATGGAAACCTAAAATATCGCTGTCAAATTCCCTTTTGGGAGATTCTGTTAAACGATTTCATCACCATCAAAACCTTAGAAGGGGAGGAGGTAGTTTCTTCTTCCCTTTTTACAGAAGGCCACCCTGTAATCCTTAAAGGTAGAGGTCCTTTTCTTTCCAACGGAAAAAGAGGGGATTTAATCGTTGATTACCATATTCATCTACCTAAAAAACTTACTACAAAAGCAAAAGACTTACTCAAAAAAGTAGTAGAGTTGATAGAAGAAGAGAAGGTTTAATCTTCTATTATCCCAGCAAAGTCTAAAAACACCTTCCATACTTCCTTTTTATGTTTTGGGAACTCTTCCAGAATAAGAGATTGCCATTTAGGTGGTTTTGGGGTTTTTAAAAGTTTTAGTCCTGCCTCTTCAGGGGTTTTGTTACCTTTTTTAAGGTTACATTTTTTACAACAGAGGACTACATTAGTCCAAACAGTTTTTCCTCCCTGGCTTTTAGGGATTATATGATCTATAGTTCTATCCTTAGGATTTTTTAAAAATTTTCCACAATACTGACAGGTAAAACGATCACGTAAAAACAAATTCTGTCTGGAAAAAATAACTTCGGTTTTAGGAAGTCTTTCATAAAAAGGTAAATAGATAGCCTCAGGTATAAGGATAGAGATAGAAGGACTATTAATCAGTTGAGCTCCATTTTCATAAAACTTGCTTACCTTTATCCATTCCTCAAACGTGTGGGTAGTCCAATCTGGGGTTATTACCTTTGCGGTACCTTTAACCAAATGGCATATAGCCTTCTGTGCCGTAGTTATCTGTATTGCCTGGTAATACTTGTTTAAAACTAAAACCTTTTCGTTTAAAAGCGATTTTTTCATTTTTTTTCATTTATTATAAGTTAAGGGTTTGTTTAAATCGTTTAAGCCATTCCAAGGCTTTTAAAGCTAAGTCTTCAGAAAGACTTCCTAAACCACAGGCAGGAGTAAACAAACTCTTTTTTAACAGCTCTTCTTCAGAAAATCCGAGCTTTACAGCAAGATCCTTCAACTGAGTCTCAAACTTTTTCAAAACCTCTTCAAAACTTGTCTCTTTTAACTGCGTGCTATCTGTTGGCACAACTCCCCAGGCTAAATACTTATTCTCTTTTTCAAGAAAATTTCTAAGTTCTTCAGCATAAATACTTAATTTTTCGTAAAAATTAAAACTGTCAAAACTTAAGATATCTATTTCAGAACTTAAGGGAAGATCCCAGGAAGTATTAGCACAGATATGAATGCCCGTCGTACAGTTAAAGTTCTTTAATCCTGAGATCACCTCATTTAACATTTTTAGAACTTCTTCTTTGGTAACGGTAATAAAAGATGATGAGCCAAAACCTGCAAGACCTGGTTCATCGAAAAATAGAATTACGTTAGGGGAGATCTCTTTAAGTTTTAATCCTTGGGCCAAGGCTTTAATCAGTACAAACTTGACGATAAGGTCTTTAAGGTCTTCCCTAAAAATAGGACTTTCTCCGGTAGAAAGTTTCAAGCTTGAGGCTAAGGTAAAAGGGCCTGTGATTTGGCCTTTTACAACCTCAGGTTTAACTTGAGAGGCTATTTCTAAAAAAAACTTAAAACCAAGGGCGGTAGATTCTGTGAGTTCAAAGTTAGCCAACTCAGACAACTGATTTTCTTCGATGATTTTTAGATAGCTTTCATAAAAGATTATCATCTGTTCTTCAAAATCAGAAGAAGATATGTCTAAGACTTCTTTTTCCCAGTTAAACCCTGGAAGGCCTTCGTTAAACTGAACGAGCATTCCTTCGTTTTTACGTTTAGATAGTTGAGGCCAAGCAGGTATGTCTAAGTATTCAAAAACCATTTTTACCGCTTTTTCAGGGTCAGAAAAAGGAAGACTTCCTATATGAGTGGTTTTTAAGTTTTGAACGATAGCCTCCATAAGATAAAACCTCCTTAATCTTGATAGATTACCAAAAACTTCAAGAAAGTTTTTATAACTTTAACTAAAAATTTAGATAAAGGCAAGACAGAACAAAGAGTTTTTTCCAAGATTTTTATACAGGGTTCCTATAGGGTTCTTAAAATCAGAAACTTTATTTTACATAATATACATTATCGGAAGTTGTTTTTAAGGAACTACAGATGTAAATTATACAGACAGATTATAAAAATTTAGAAAGACTTTTCCAAACATTCCTTTCGAAAAAACTACCTTCTACATTTTCTTCCATTTCTAAAAACATTTCATAAGGAACAGCAAAAGTAAAAAGGTTATCCCCAAGGTGTTTTCTAACGTTTTTTCTTGCTGAAAGGTCTGTCAATCCAACTACTGCTTTTTGTGGAACTGATTCTCTTTGTTTATACGCATAGATACCAATTGCCTGACACCCTGCACCCCAGGGAATGATTACACTATCCAAAAAACTGTTTCTCCCATAGTTTGCAAGAACAACAAGAGCAGAAAGTTGATGAGGGTTAACAGGAAAGACAATTACAACAGGTCTTTCTTCATGAATGTCTACATCTTTTAAAGGTTTAAATACTACATATTTTGTCGGAACTTCTATCATAGGTAACTCTTCTACAAACTTTTTTACCTGTTCAGGAGTTTTCAAATACCTTTCTCCTTCTAAAAATTCTTCAAGAAATTCTTTAGTTACATACGGTTTTAGATTTTCTGCTACAATTTTACCCTTCTCCCAGTTTTTATTTCCTGAAGAAAGAAAATAATAAAAACACTCAATCCCTCCTGGGAAATCAAGATATTTATTTCCAAAACCTAACCCCACTCCTCCACCCCAACATCCATAAGTTTTTCTGTCAAAAACAGCTGTTTTTCCTTTTGCTACATTTACAAAAAGCCACATTACACATCCCCATCTTCCTTCTTTAAATTGTAAAGCATTTTCAGGTTTTACATCCGACCATATTACAGCAACTGGATTAAATTGCATTTTTAAAGCTTCTGCAATTTTACTTATCATTTTTTTCCTCCTGCAATAATTTTTATAACAAAATATGACGATATAAAATAATTTTGTAACCAAGCTTAAAGACTACTCAGTCTTAAAAATCTTATACACCACAGAAAAGTCTAGATGACCTAAATCTTTGCTTCTGGCAAAACCGTAAACCTCTTTTACGTTCTGCAGAACCATGCTAAAGGCTTTAAAATCTTTGAATAAGTCCTGAGCATAGTGAAGGTCTTTATACATCAACTCAACAGAAAAATGCGGTTCAAATTTCCCTTCAAGAAGCTTTTGTTTTTTTACTTCAAGAACATAAGACCGTCCTGCACCCTTAGAAAGCACCTCTAAAAGAAGTTCCTTTTCTAAACCAGCCTTTTCTCCTATGGCCATAGCTTCAGCAAGAACTGCCATGTAACCACCTAATACTATGTTATTTATAAGTTTAAGTTTAGTAGCTTTTCCTATTTCACCTAAGTAAATCATATTACGACAAAATTTTTCAAAAATACCTTTTGTTTCCTCAAACTTATTTCGATCACCACCAACCAAAACAGTTAACTCACCCCTTTGTGCCGGGATAACAGAACCAAGCAGAGGAGCTTCTAAATAATACGCCCCTTTTTGTTTTAACTCTTTTTCGGCTTCAACCACATATCGATAATGGTTGGTAGTTAAATCTATGATGGTCTTCCCCTGAATATCACCCTCGACAAGACCGTCTTTTCCAAAAATAATCTTTTTGGAAGCCTCACTGTCAGAAACTATAATAAAAACTTTATCTACCATAGAAATCAAATCTTTGGGTGTTTCTACCAAGTCAAGTCCCAACTGTTTAGCTTTTTCTTTAGACCTATTCCAAACGATTAACCCAACACCTTGCGAAATTAATCTTTTAGCTATCTCTATACCTAAGGTACCAAGCCCTATAAAACCTATCTTCATAAAGTCTACCTCCTGTTTTTGTTTTTAATTTTATTTTAATTAAAAACATATGATAAGACAAGAAAACTTCGTCTACTCTTTTAAAATACAAGAAATGCAGCTTTATAAAATAAAGGAAGATGTTATAATTACCACCAAAGACTACTTATCAAGGAGGTTTAACTTGAAGTCCTGGATTATTTATGTATTTGGGAGATGGATATTACTTTCTGGAATAGCTGGGGCCTTGATGCAGTATCTATTGAGTGATATGTTAAAAATCCATACCATACCCGCTTTTTTACTCAACCAATTCATCTTAGCTAATGTATTCTGGTTTATAGATAAAGCCATCTTTAAAGGTTATTTTAGTATTCCACATATTACTCTCTGGCAGATAGAAAAAAACGTAAAGTGCGCTGATTGCGGGACTGTTGGTGAAGGTTATAGAGTAGTAAAAGCCAAAAACTATGATCGTCTCAACGACCCTGAACCTGAATTCAGATGTCCCACCTGTAGAGAACGTAAACTTGAGGAATTGAGAAAAAGAGGTATAGAGGTGTAAAGATGAAAATATTAATCTTTGGCTTAGGTGCTTTAGGAACGGTTTTTGCTGTTTCTCTAAAGAATGCTGGGCACACTGTCTATACCTTTGTCAAAGAAAAGTATCTTGATCAGCTAAAAAATAAACCTCTTCAAATAACCGGACTTTTTGGTGATAAACAAGCTTATATAGACCAATATTTTACCAACCCAGAAAATTTAACCTTGTTAGACCTTGATTTGATAATCCTTACTGTAAAAGCCTTTGACACCGAAAATGCTCTTTTTCAGATAAAAAAATTTATTAAACCTAATACACTACTTTTAATAGCTCAAAATGGCTATGGAAACTACGAAAAAGCTATAAAACTTATTCCTAAAAATCAGGTAATCCTTTCAAGGATTATCTTTGGAGCTAAGGTAATCTCACCAGGAATGGCAGAAGTAACCGTTTTTGGAGATGACGTAGTTATAGGCCAACCAGAAAAAGCCATCCCTACGGAAACTTTAGAAGAATTAGCCCAAATCTTTACCCAGGCAGGTATACCTACCAGGGTCTCGGAAGATGTATATGCCATACTCTGGGAGAAAATCATCTACAACTCAGCCTTAAACCCTTTGGGTGCCCTTTTAGAAAGAACCTACGGAGAGCTTGCCAAAAGCTACGAAACAAAATTTCTCATGGATAAGGTTATAGAGGAAATATTTGAAGTTTTAAAGGCATACAACATCGAGATAAGATGGAAGTCCTCTGAGGAATATAAAGAGCACTTCTATCAAAGACTTATTCCTCCTACAGCCGGCCATTATCCCTCTATGTATTATGACCTCAAAAACGGTAAAAAGACAGAAATAGACGCTTTAAACGGTGCCATCGTAAACCTTGCAGAGCAAAAAGGATTAGAAACTCCGGTTAACAAGTTTATTACCCTTCTGGTAAAACTTAGAGAAAAAACTAATTAATCTCTTATCCCAAAAAACGATAATCCTTCCACTTTTTAAATTTTAAAAATACATCTTGACATATAGCTATTTTGCTATATTTTTAAATTTATACCTAAAGGGATTTTATAACATGAATAAAATGTATCAATTCTCCAAGTTATTTAAAGCCCTTTCAGACCCAACCAGACTTGAAATCATCGTTTATTTATCGATAAGACCTCATTGTGTATGTGAGTTAGTAAACCTTATAGGGTCTTCTCAACCCACCGTTTCACGACATCTACAAGTATTAACCGAGGCAGGAATAACCTCTTATCAAAAAAGTAAGGCTTTTATTATATATAAACTTTCACCAAAAGATGATTTTGTAGCCAAAGTCATAAAGGAGTTGCTTGAAGAAATGAAAAAGCAATCTTTATACACCAGTTTATCCGCTAAAACTACTCTTGAGTCTGATTTCGTAAAAACAAACAGATAAAACCTGATAACAGGAGGACTATTTTTAATGTTGAAAGAACTAAAGTTTTTGTTGATTGCGGCGTTTGTTTTTTTGTTTTTTTATTTTTTACCTGCTGAACAAAGGGTTATAGAGGGTTTAAAAGAAGCTGTCTATTTAACTCACGAATATGCAAGAGAACACGTAATTTTTTGTTTATTACCAGCACTTTTTATAGCAGGCGCTATTTCCACTTTTCTCTCAGAGGCTTCTGTGATGAAATATTTAGGAGCACAGGCTCCAAAAGTTGTTTCCTATAGCGTAGCCAGTGTTTCAGGAACCATTCTTGCTGTTTGTTCTTGCACCGTCCTTCCTATTTTTGCGGGGATTTATTTTAGAGGAGCAGGCATTGGTCCTGCTACTACCTTTCTTTATTCTGGTCCTGCTATCAACGTATTAGCCATAGTGCTTACAGGGAAAATTTTAGGTATCCACATAGGAGTGGCAAGAGCCGTAGGGGCTATAGCAGGAAGTATCATAGTAGGATTACTTATGGCCTATCTTTTTAGAAAAGATGAAACTAAAAGGTTAGGTGAAATAGAAATTCCTAAAACCTCAGAAACCATACCTTTTTACCAAAAAGTTGGATTGCTCTCAGCTTTGGTTGGTATTCTTATTTTTGCTACCTGGGGTGCTAAAGAAGGTTTCGCAGGATTTATCTTTTCTATAAAATGGTATCTTGTCTGTTTTTTAGCCATATTAATTGGAATACAAGTGGTTTTTTGGTTTAAAGTTTCAGCTATTTATTTAATATTTACTGGGTTTTTTGTAGTTTTAACGCAAGTGTTGCTGCATGAAAAGGAGATATCCTTTCTTGTAGGTTTAGTAGGTTTTAGCTACGCTCTTTATAAGACAAAAGGAGACATGGAAAAATGGTTTCAAAGTACCTATCTTTTAGGTAAACAAATTTTACCGTTGCTTTTGGCTGGAGTTTTTGTAGCAGGATTCTTTTTAGGAAGACCAGGACATGAAGCCTTTATACCTTCTTTCTATGTCAACTATTTAGTAGGAGGTAACTCCCTTTTAGCCAACTTTTTTGCCAGTATAGTGGGAGTTTTGATGTATTTTGCTACTTTAACCGAAGTTCCGATCATCCAGGGGCTTTTAGGGTCTGGTATGGGATATGGCCCTGCCCTTGCTCTTTTGCTTGCCGGTCCAAGTGTAAGTTTACCAAGCCTTTTAGTCTTAAAAAGTATCTGGGGTGTTAAAAAAACTTTAACTTATGCAGCTATAGTAATCTTTTTAGGGACTATTTCTGGATATATTTTTGGGATGATAAACTCTTAAAAAACTTTAAAAATAGTTAGGGGGGTTGGTTATGCAGAGGTTTGTAAAAGTTTTTGGACCAGGTTGTTTAAAATGTGAAACCCTTTATAAAAACGTTAAAAAAGCTGCTCAAGAATTAGGAATAGAGGTTTTTATAGAAAAGGTTCAAGACATCAAACAAATGGCACTTTTTGGTGTGTTAAAAACACCTGGCTTGTGGATAGACGGACAGTTAGTTTCTCAGGGGGAGTTATTGTCTGTAGAAGATATTAAAAAACTACTCTCAAAGTAACTGAAAGAGTTTACCCTTTTCTAACTTAAAGATTTTATTGCTAACCTCTTTAAGAAAATCTTTCTCATGAGAAACGATAAGATAGGTAGATTGTGTTTTTAAAAATTCTATGAGTTTGGTTTTGCTTTGTTCATCAAGTCCTGCAGAAGGTTCGTCCAGAAGGTAACATATTGGGTTCATCGCAAAAATCCCTGCTAAAGCCACCAACCTCTTTTCCCCACCTGAAAGTTTATAAACTGGACGTTCCAAGAGATGGGTTATTCCAAAAAAGTGGGCTACTTTATCTATTATCTCTTTAACTTCTTCATGACTTTTTCCCAAGTTAAGAGGACCAAAGGCTATGTCTTCTTTAACCGTGGGACAAAAAAGTTGAGAGTCTGAATCTTGGAATAAAAGCCCTATTTTTTGTCTAACCTCTATAAAGTCTTTCTCTTCTTTTCTTTCTTTTTCTAAAATAATTATCTTTCCTTTTAAAGGTTTAAGGAACCCCATGATAATGTAAAGAAGGGTGGTTTTACCTGCTCCGTTAGGACCTATAAGACCTATTCTATCCCCTACCCTAACCTCTAACTCTAAATCATCAAGAACCACACGGTCGTTATACTTAAAAACCAGACCTTTTATGTCTATAATTTTTTCCATAGAGAAGGTATTATACTTAAAAAAAGAAAATTAAAAAGATAACTGTTAAAAAAAAGAACCCAAAAAACAGGTCTAAAGGTTTTAGATAAAAATGGTTTAAAACAGGGAAAAAACCTTTAAATCCGCGAGCTAGCATCGCTCGGTAAACCTCTTCGGACCTCTCAAAACTTTTGATCAAAAGAAAAGCTACCAGATAACCATAGGTTTTGTAAGTTTGAAGACTGTTTTTAGGTACAAAACCTCTGGCTAATGCTGCCCTCTTGATTTTAAGATACTCCTCGTGCAGCACGGTGATATATCGGTAAAAAACAAAAAATACAGTCACAAGTTTTGCAGGAACCTTGAAATGAAGCATGGCGTGAGCCAACATAAAAACATTTGAAGTGCCAAGTAACGCAATCGTAGCCATCAAGATAGCATTACACTTTAAAGTAATAAGTAAAGCCTGATATACCCCTTCAGCACTAATCTTCAGATAAGGAGTCTCTATAAGGTAAGGGTTTGACTTATACATAAAAGGAAGTAAAACCCAAAAGAACACCAAAAAAACATTGGCCGGAAGTAAACGGGCTAATACCTTTTTAAATTCAAGCTTTGCCAAAAACACAAGCCCAAAACCAATAAGAAAATAAACGAAGGGGGGTAGAAAACCCTTAGCACCTACACAAAAGATTACAAAAACTGTGAAACTTACGATTTTAACCCTTGGGTCAAGGATATGTAAAAGAGACCTTCCCTCTGCAAAAACCTCTAAATGCATTTTTAATCTAAGCCTTCTCTTTTCTGGCTTTTAACATAGCTAACAAACCTAAAACCCCTATTATATAACCTATACCTCCGATGATGTCCTGAAACCTAACTCTGTTTAAGTCCTTTTTCAACTCCAAAAAATTTCCTTTAAAAGAACTTAACTCCTCAGATAGAACCTCTTTAACCACCACTTTTAACATTTCTCTATCGATTTCTACATTTTTTGAATTATTTATTTTTATGTTCTCTACATCTTTTTTGTTTTGTAGATCAACCCTCTCTTTTTTTGTTAAATTTTCTTTTGTTTTATCATTTGAAGCTACCTCTATAGAACCTTCTAATTTTTCCTCTGCTAAATGTCCTTCTCCTGCTATCAACCTTACCAACAAAGGTTCTTTTTCTTTTATCTTAACTTCAAACCTACCCTTTTCATCGGTTGTGGTCTGAGTTAATTTTTTACCTTTCAGGGTATAAACTTCTATGGCACATTTCATACAGGGAGCACCGTTTGCAAAATATCCTTCTCCAGAAACCTTTTCCCCTTCTCTAAAGACAAATAGGTTCACCTTGTGGGCGAAACCATAGCTATACAAAAATAACACCCAAAAAGAAAGTAATCCCAAGATAAGTCTAAACCTCATCTTTAAACACCTCTGGTTTTATTTTTAACAGATAAACCACGATAAAACCTGTTACCAAACCTTCTACCACGGCAATAGGTATATGGGCTATGATAAGGGTTTCACAGAGTATCAAAAACTTTTTTTCTGTGAGATAAAGAGAGAGCGCTGTAAAAAATCCTGCTCCTAACATACTTAGAAAGCCAGCTAAGAACCCAGAGATAAAAGATAGTTTTTGGTTTTCTCCTCTGATAAATCTTTTTAAAAGGTAGTAAGAGATCACACCAGGGAAAGCCATATTAAAGGTGTTTATACCTAAGGTGGTGAAACCTCCGAATTGAAAAAAAAGGGCTTGAAGAAGTAAACCTAAAAAAATGGCCACAAAAGAATTCCAGCCAAGGAGTATCCCTACCATCCCATTTAGTACTAAATGTGCAGCTGAAGGCCCTATAGGCACATGAATAAGAGAAGCGATAAAAAAGGCACTTGAAAGCACGGCTACTTCTGAGATTTTTCTGTGAGAAAGCTTTTTTAGGGCTATGGTTAAACCTATTAACGTTAAGCCCCACCCTGTTATCAAAACAGGAGGGGAAAGAACCCCCTCTGAAATATGCATTTATTTACCACCTTTCTTAGGCTTAGGATAGGCCTTTACCCAAATAACCGCATCCAATTCTAAAGGATATTCCTTTCCGTCATCTCCTTTTATCGTACCTCCATCAGTAATTGCGGAAAAACCCCACCATCCTTCCCAAGGCAGTGTATACTCAAAATAACCGTTTTCGTCGGTTTTTACTACCTGGGTAATCAAACTGTCATAAGGGGCTTTAAATCCTTGAGTATTTAAATATTCCACCTCAACCTCTACATTAGCTGCAGGTTTTCCGTCAACCAACACCCTTCCTTTAAACAAGTTACCCTCCCATAAGGCAAAAGGTTTAACCAGAGGGATGATCTCAGTTTTTAGGCCAATAGGTTCATCCCATCCTTTTTCTTTTCCAAAAGCGGAAAAAACTACTTTGGTGATTTGTTGAATATATTTACCTTCTGCTGGTTCAAAATAAGGCTCTGGATCTACGTATAACTGATATAGACCTGGTTTGTTAAGGCCTAAGTTGGTTACATATTTAGGTACTTTTTTGTTACTTCCCTTAGAAGAAGGAATATACTCTACCTTCCATTCCACAGGGTATCTTTTGCCTTCTTCAAAAAGTTCACTTTTTTTAATCTTAAAATCCATGTGAGGCCCACCTTCCATAGGATGGGTAAACAAGGCTTCAACTCTAACTGGCTTCTTCTTATCAACCACGTTGTCTGTATCGGGCTTTAACACCACAAAATGAGCAGATGAAAAAGTAGCACTTAGCATTACAATAGATGTGCTTAAAATTACATTTTTTAAAAATTTTAGCATTTTAAACCTCCTTTTTTTAAATTAGTAACTACAATGGATAGATATAACCCTGATTCTACATTTGTCAATATCATTTTAATAATTAGGCCCCAAATTTTTTTAGCCGCCCAGCGTGAGCCAAAAGCAGAGGCATCAGTTTATAAGCATAAAATATACCTAATTCTCCCTTCAGACATTCTCTTTCTGTAAACCTTTCAGAGGTATTCCCTAAGACATAGGGAGACCAAATAAGGGTAGGTACAGAATGCCAAGAATGGGCTTTCATAATACATGGAGTAGAGTGGTCTCCTGTGATACAAAGTACTTGGGGATTTAAGTCTAAAATTTCGGGAAGGTATTGATCAAAAGACTCTATAGTTTTAATTTTTGCCTCAGCGTTTCCATCTTCTCCGTAAGAATCAGTCTTTTTTATATGGACAAAGAAGTAGTCGTAAGTTTCCCAAACTTCTTTCAAAGCTTGGATTTCATCTTTCAGGTCTGTCCCTTTAACAGGAACTACTTTCATACCTACAAGGCTTGCAAGTCCTTTATACATAGGATAGGTTGCTATACAACATGGGTTTATACCAAACCTTTGTTGTAAGGTTGGAAGGTCAGGTTTTACAGAAAAACCTCTCAGCAAGACGTAATTGGCCTTAGGTTCATCTTTTAAGATTTCAGAGGCTTGATCGATAAACTTAGAGACAACCTCTACTACTTTTTTAAGCTCTGGATAAGGAGAAGAAACCGGGATAGGAGGTTTTCCTAAAACTTGAGGGTCTGTATCGTTTAGTTTATTTACCAAATCTGAAAGCTTTTCTTGAAACCTAAAAACCACCACAAATCGGTGTTCCATTCCTGATTTTAAAATTACCTCAACACCATCTATGTTTTTTATTTTTTCGGAAAGTTTGGCAATTAACCTTTGATTCTCCTCAGTAGGAATCCTCCCTGCCCTTCTATCTATTACGATAGGATTTTGGTTTTGATACTCCACCGTAGCGAAATTACCTCTAACAGCTACATCTATATCTTTTAATTCTATTCCTACACCTAAAGCTTCTAATACACCTCTTCCTATAGTAACTTGAGAGGGGTCATAACCAAAAATCCCAAGATGTCCTGGACCACTACCTGGGGTAATCCCATAATCTACAGGAATATGAAGGCCTGTGGCTGATTTTTTAGCCAACTGGTCAAGATTAGGGGTATAAGCTAACTCTAAAGGGGTTTTTCCGTCTTTCACAGGCAAATCTCCTATTCCGTCAAGTACCACTTTTACGATCTTAGCATCTCCCTTTTTGATTAGTTTTTCAACCAACTCCATCTTGCCCTCCCTTTTGTTTTTTTTACCATTTTATCATATAATTATAAAACCATGAAAACCTTAAAACTTATCTTTTTTGTATTTGTTGCAGCCTTTTTATTTTATCTGATAGGATATCCTCTTTTGGTTGATGTGTCTTCTCTAAAAACCCAAAATCCTAAGCTTACCGCTATGATGAAATACCGCATGAAACAATGGGAAAAAGAAGGAAAAAAGGTTCAAATAAAACAGATTTGAGTTCCTTTAAACCACATCTCTCCTTACTTAGTCAAAGCTGTGTTAATCGGAGAAGATGACAAATTTTATAAACATGAAGGTTTTGATTTTGATGGTATAAAAAAGGCCTTGGAGAAAAACCTAAAAGAGGGAAAGCTTAAATATGGAGGAAGTACCATCTCTCAGCAGCTTGCTAAAAATCTTTACCTAAGTCCTTCTAAAAATCCTATAAGAAAAATTCAAGAAGCCATCCTTACCATAAGGCTTGAAAACACTTTATCTAAAAAACGCATTTTAGAACTTTATCTAAATGTAGCTGAATGGGGAGAGGGTATCTTTGGAGCCGAAGCAGCAGCCAGACATTACTACGGAAAAAGTGCTAAATATCTTACTCCTTGGGAAGCAGCCAGGTTGGTGGCTGTGCTTCCTAATCCTTTAAAATATAACCCTTTAAAGCATCAACCATATGTCGAAAAAAGAAGTAGATTGATCTACTTTATCATGAAAAAAAGAGGTATCATCAAAGAGGAATATCAAGACGTAGAAAAAGACACAGAAGACATTACCGAACCTGAGCCTACACCTAATCAACCTGAAAAACCTGAGGACACGCCTAATAGACCTACCTTAACGCCTGGGTCTGAACAATCTCCTTTAAGAGAAATCCCTCAGCCAGATTCTAATACAGAAGAAAAAAAGACGGAAAATCCTTAGTATATGTCTTTTTCTTTCCAAATCTCTTCTAAACGTTCTGTTTCTGCGTCTTTTTCCTGTATCGACCTTTCCCAATCCATCTTTTTCTGAAAAAGGTCTACCTCATGTTTTATCAATCTTTCTTTGAATTCTGGATGAGAAAGGTAAGGAAGGGCTACGTTTAAAAATCCTTCTTTCATCGTTGAAAAAAGTTGATTAATTTGGTCCTCAGGTACGAAATGTCTTTCTTTTCTGTAGCGGTAGTATACCTTTCCGTCGGTTTTTTCCATAAAAAGTTTATAATAAGTTTCGTTAGCAAAGTCTTCCTTTTCAGGAGAAACCCCTACCTGGATTAAAAGCCCTACCAACCATCTATCCCCAGCCAGTCGTCTTGAATAATCCCATATTTCTAAAGTTAACCCATTTTCAAGCTCTATCCTATCAACCATTTTTCCCTCCCATAACGGCTTATGATTTTTCGATGGTGGGAGCCATCGATAAGCCATAACAGTAAATTTAATAGATAAAGTTTAAAAGTCAATCATAGTTTTTTAAATTGGTAAGTTATATATCCTCCAACATCCAACCATACCCAATATACCACCTTATAAACTGAATCCACCCCTGAAAATACCTCTATTACCTTAGCTCTCATCGAGATATCCTTCATTAGCCTCTCTAAATTGATTTGAATTTAGATTTATCATTTTTACCTTTATCCTTTTTACCAGGAAAGGAAGCCCTTACCCCTAAAATTTAAACACAACTAATGAAACACTACCACTATCCATAGTTTTTAAACCATGTTGTTTGCTGAAAAATATTTTGTTGACAATGTCTTTATAAGAACTTATAATTTTAAAAGGGAAGAAATTTCAAAAAAAGGGAGGGTATATGAGTAAAAAAGGGGATAAATGGATAAAACATACGCATGTTTTTGAGACCACTGAAGACCCTTACGCAATGAAAGAGGCTCCTGCAGGGGAGGCCATCTGTCCCAGATGTAAAGCGGTGTTTAAAGATAAAAGGTGGGTTATAGATGAAGATTTATACGAAGAATTAAAAGAAATTGATACAGTTCCGCAGCTTATATGCCCAGGTTGTAAAAAGGCTATAGAACAGTATGCTATGGGATACCTTTATATTTCAGGTGGTTTTTGGGAATCTCATAGAGGGGATATCATGAAATTGTTAAACAATGAGTATGAAAGAGCTCGCAACATTAATCCCCTCCATCAAATTATCAACATAAACGAAGAAGACGGAACAACTGTCATAGAGACCACCACCGACCATTTAGCTCAAAGACTTGGAAGGGCTCTTTACAGAGCCTATAAAGGAAATTTAGAATTTAAATGGTCCAAAGGTGATAAATTGGTAAGAGTTTACTGGCACAGAGACAAATAAATTTTAGGACAAAAAGTCATGAGTTTAACCATAGCTTTAGCCATAGACTTTAAAAAGTTAACCCCAAATGTGATAACCTCTGGCCTTTTCTTGGCTGACCATTTGCCAGAGGTTTCTAACATCATACTTTTTCATGCCATCGAATACTTTCTAACTCCTCCTGCCTACCTTCAACCTTATTTAGAAAAGGAAAAACAAAAGTTAGACCAAGATTTAAAGGAACTTGTTAGTTCCTATTTAGACGAAAAATTCAAAAAACGATTTACTTTTCAGACTAAAGTCATTTTAGGTAACTTTTGGTATTCCCTTACCAATTTTATCGAGCAGGTCAAACCCTTTGTAGTAGTTTTAGGGTATGTACCTCATTTTCTAAAAGTTCCTACCGCGGAGAAAATGATCGAAAGGCTTAACTGTAATTTCTTAGTGGTTAAAGAAAATCCTCTTACCAAGATCCAAAGATTAGGTTGTCTTATAGATTTTTCTGAAACAAGTGAATCTTGTCTAAAAATGGCTTCTCTTTTAAGCAAAAAAGACGTGTTAGAAATATCATGCCTAAATGTAATACAACCTCCTGATTTTCTAAAAAAACCTGTATTAACCTCAGATTTTATTAAAGAAGAAAGAGAACAAAAATATGCTTTATGGAAAACACTCATAGCAAACTTTAGTGATGAAAAAGATTTTGTCCAAAAAATAAAGTTTGAAATAATGGTAGGTAACAGGCTTGAAAAAATAGAAGAGTTTGTCAAAAAACAACCAATCGACCTGTTAATCATGGGAAAAAAAGGTAAAATGGTTAAAAAAGGTTTAGGTTCTATTGCCCGAGAGGTGGTAAGAAAGGTTGAAGTACCTATTTTAATAGTGGATCAAGTTTTATAGAAAGGGTCTTGGAATATGGACATAATTTTGTTAGTGTTATCACTTTTAATCATATTGTTTTGTGCAGAGATCTTTACTAACGGGGTTGAAAATTTAGGCAAAGCCCTTTCTTTATCCCAAGCAGTGGTAGGCAGTGTACTTGCAGCCGTAGGGACAGCTCTTCCAGAAACCATTATTCCCTTAGTAGCCATCCTTATGTACAAAGGAGAAGGAGGTTCTTCTATAGGCATAGGAGCGATTTTAGGAGCTCCTTTTATGTTAGTTACTGCTGGATTGTTTCTCGTAGGTATAGGGGTTTTTTTGAGCTATCTTTTAAAAAGAAGAAAGGTTTTACAGGTGTATCTTGAACCTAAAACTTTTAAAAGAGATTTTACTTTCTTTCTAATTAGTTATTCCTTGGCTATCTTTTTTCCCTTTTTCTTTGAAAACACCCGTTTTATGCATTACATCATCGGTTTATTACTGTTGATTAACTATTTTATCTATCTTTTCTTTACCTTTCGGGCAGAAAGTTTGGAAGTTGAATCAGAAGAAAAACTGTATTTAGAAAAAATACTAAAGATTAAAAACCCTACCAAGGGTAATGTGGTGTTTTTTTCGTCAGTTCAGGTAGTTTTAGCCCTTATCCTGATGGTAAAGGGTGCACATCTTTTCGTAGAAAAATTAGAGGTTTTATCTCATTCTTGGGGATTAGACCCTCTTCTTTTTGCCCTTTTAGTAGCTCCTATCGCTACTGAACTTCCTGAAAAATTTAACAGCCTGATTTGGACTTTAAGAGGGAGAGACGTTTTAGCTCTGGGAAACATGACCGGAGCTATGGTTTTTCAGTCAACCTTTCCTGTAAGCGTAGGTCTTCTTTTCACCGATTGGATAGTAGAAGGATTAGCTTTGACTTCAGCGATAATTGCCATATCCTTAGGGATTCTCTATGTCCTCTTTTTAAACCTTTTTAAAAAAATTCCTGTTTATCTTTTTATAATTTCAGGGATCTGTTATTTAGTGTATGGTTATTTAGTAGTCCAGAGTTTCAATAATTAAAGTTTATGTCTTCTTCTTTAGAGTGGTTATACCAATTAGGGTTTCACCGGATAAAACCTGGTTTAGCAAGAATTACTCAAGTTTTAACCAGACTGGGGAATCCTCAAAGAAAACTTAAAATTATACATATCGCCGGTACCAACGGTAAGGGCTCAACCGCTGCTATCTTAGCTGAACTTTTAAAACAACATGAGTTTAAAGTAGGGCTTTATACCTCCCCTCATCTTTTTAAACTCAACGAAAGGTTTAAGATAAACGGACAAGACATACCAGATGAAACCCTTGAAGCTCTAATTTCTGAGGTAAAACCTCTGGCTCAAGCTTTCAATCTAACCTTTTTTGAGGTTACCACTGCCGTTGCTTTTCTTTATTTTAGTCAAACAGAAGTAGACTTTGCGGTAATTGAGTGTGGTATGGGAGGAAGACTTGATGCTACAAACGTAGTCTTTCCTAAAGTAACCATCATTACTAACGTAGGTTTTGATCATACCAAATACTTAGGAAATACTTTAGAAAAAATAGCCTATGAAAAAGCAGGTATCATAAAGAGAAAGGTGCCATGCATATTTGGAAACATTAAGCCTCAGGCTTTACCAGTTTTTTATCATAAACTATCACAGCTAAAAACAAAAGGTTATTTCTTAAACAAAGATTTTTTTGTAGTCGAGGATCATGGTCTCTGGAATTATTACGGAGAAAAAACCTTTAAAGATCTTTCTCTAAGTCTTTCAGGAAAATATCAAGGAGAAAACTTAGGTTGTGCACTAAAAACTCTCGAAATACTTGAAAACCTTAATCTCTTATCTATAGACCCTGAGACAGTAAAAAAAGCTTTAAATGAGGTAAGATGGAAAGGGCGATACGAAAAAATAAAAATAAGAGAAAAGGAAATTTTAATTGATGTAGCCCATAACCCTGACGGGGTAGAAGCCTTGGTAAAGGACCTTTTGGCTAAAGGGTGTGATAAAGCATTTTTAGTTATTTTTGGGGTGACCAATGAAGACGGACAAAAACCTTTCTTAGATATGTTTCTTAAGCTAAGCCAAATTAGTCGTAAAACCTTTTTATGTGAATTTTCCTCCCACAGAAAAATAGTAACCCTTTCTGAATGGAAGAAAGCTATTAAAAATTATACCCAAGAAGAAGTTGTCTTTTTTCCCTCACCACAAGAAGCTCTAAGAGCAGCTTTGAACGAACCTATCTCCAAAATTCTGGTTACTGGGTCTATTTATTTTGTGGCCGAAGTTTTCAAAGTATTAGAAAATTTTGAAAAAGAAGTTTAAGATAATTACACTCTTGGGTTAGTTTATTGATTTCTTTTAATTTTATGATAACTTAAAAGAGATTTTAGGGTTTAAAACTATCTCTCAACAAGGAGGTTAAAGACTATGGATGAGGTAAAACAGGAAGAAACCAAAGAACTTCCTAAGTTGGAGAAAAAACTTGAGAAGATGACCATCAAAGAATTAAGGGAAATTGCCTTACAAATACCAGAAATTTCAGGTGTTCACGGAATGAACAAAGAAGAACTTATTTCTGCTCTTAAAAAAGTTTATGGTATAAAAGAAGAACCTAAAAAAGTTGGTGCCTCTATGAGGGAAATCAAGGCTAAGGTTAAAAAGTTTAAGGCCTTAGCTGAAGAAGCTAAAAAAAATAAAGACTGGACAAAATATGAAAGATACAGAAAATTGGCGGCTAAATTTAAGAAAAGAACAAGGAAACTTGCTAAAACTATGGCTTAATCGGAGGAAAAAATGAGTCTTCCTGTTTGGGAAACAAATCTAGAAAAAGTACCTCTTCTGAAAAGAGGAAAGGTTAGAGACATTTATGACTTGGGGGATAAACTTCTTATCGTAGCTACCGACAGGATTTCAGCCTTTGACGTAGTTCTTCCCACTCCTATTCCATATAAAGGTAAAATTTTAACCCAGATGAGCCTTTTCTGGTTTGACTTTTTAAAAGACATCGTAGACAACCATCTTATTACCGCAAACCTCGAGGAGTATCCTGAGGTTTTAAAAGAATATAAAGAAACATTAGCTCAACGCAGTATGTTGGTTAAAAAAGCTAAGGTTTTACCTGTAGAATGTATCGTCCGGGGATACATCACCGGGTCTGCCATGAAAGAATATCAAAAAACAGGGCAAGTTTGTGGAATACCTTTACCACCTGGCTTAAAAGAAGCTGATAAGCTACCTGAACCTATTTTTACCCCCTCAACCAAAGCAGAAATAGGAGAGCATGATGTCAACATCACTTATCAAGAAATGGAAAAATTAGTAGGCAGTGAGGTCGCTCAATTTTTAAAAGAAACCTCTTTAAAGATTTATAAAAAAGCTTCTGAGTATGCAGAAAGCAGAGGGATTATCATAGCAGATACCAAGTTTGAGTTTGGTATTTACGAAGATAAGATTATCTTGGTAGATGAAGTTTTAACCCCAGATTCATCACGTTTTTGGCCCAAAGATGAGTATCAACCTGGGAAAACTCAGAAAAGTTTTGATAAACAGTTTATAAGAGATTGGTTAAAATCTATTTCTTGGGACCCCCAAAATCCCCCTACCATTCCTGAGGACATCGTGTTAAAAACCAGAGAAAAATATTTAGAAGCCCTCTACAGGCTTACAGGAAAGACCTTGTAGTGTTAGGCCCAATAACATGTAAAACCATAGACCTATCTTCTGTGTCGACAGAAGATAGGTCCTATCTTTTTTCTTTTCCTAAAAGAGACATTTTTTTGATTGAAAGTATCAAAAATTGGGGGTTATTACAACCCCCTATCCTTTATCTTCCAAAAGAAGGAGCCTTTCAGATAATTTGCGGAGAAGGTAGAGTTTTAGCCTGTAAAACCATTGGATTTAAAGAGATTAAAGCTCTGGTTTTAAAAAACCTCTCTCCCAAAGAGCTCTTACTTATTTCTTTAGAAAGCAATCTTTTCCGAAATCTGAATTTAGTAGAAAAAGCTGAATTTCTAAACAAAGCCATACCTCTTTTCACCTTAGACGAAATCCTTATTCTGATGAAAAAAATTAATCTTCCTCCTAATAATATATGGCTTAAAATTTTACTTGAAATAAATAAATTAGACATTGAATTTAAAAATTTAATCATTAATGATAAACTAAACCTTCATATTTTGCAATTTTTTAAATTTTTAAATGAAACAGAAAAAAAAGAGTTTTTGTTGGTGATAACTCGGCTCAATCTAAGTTTTAGCGAACAACGAGAGGTGTTGGAAAAACTTTTAGACCTAAAGCGCCGTTTAAGGTTAACTTCCTTATTACCTGAGGAGCTAAAAGATGCCTTAAACTATGAGGAGTTTAACCAGAGAAGAAAAACTTTTTTTGAAAGACTAAAAGAGCTTTATTACCCTAACTTATCCGCAAAAATGATGACTTTAAAACCCTATATTGAGAAATTACAAAAAAAACAGATAAACGTAAAACTATCTCCTTACTTAGAAAAAAAAGAAATAGAACTTATTTTTAAGGTTAAAGATAGTCAAGAATTCTCTCAAAAAATTGAGTTTTTAACTCAAAATGAAGAAGTTATCAAGAAAATTTTAGAAACAATCTAAAAACTTTAGGGTTGTAAGGTCTTTTGCCAGAGGTTGATGAAAAGTTCTTTAAAAACCTGATAAGGGTTTTTAAAATCTCTTTTTAAAGAAAGGTCTGCCTTATATAGTTCCTCAAACACTTGAGGAAGATTTTTTATTTTTTCTAAATGCTTTTTAAGGTTAAAGATTCGGTAGGGATGCCGTTCAGTTAACACTTTAGGAATTTCTACTATAGGGTCGGTTTTGATCTCCTCCCATTTTTTGGAAAATTGACTAAACCTTTCTTCTTTTTTCAATTCAGGGTGTTTTTCCAAAAATTCTGCTAATATCTGAAAAATCTTAAAAGATTTATACAGATAACTTAAAATTCTATGAGGTTCTTCTTTATGGTCCAAAAGTTGTGCAACTATCCTGTAGGCTTTCTCTGGGCCAGACTGAAAAAGACTTTCTTCCACCATAAAAAGCACTTCCTCTTCGAGAGGGATGGTTACGCTCCATACATCTTCTTCTGTAATCACAGCTCTTTCTTCAGTATATAGCAAAAGTTTATCAAGCTCATTTAAAAAATGATGATAATCTTTTCCTACCAAGGACAAAAAAAGTTCGGTGGTTTTTCTGTCCATAGTTTTTCCAGTTTCTTTAAGTTTGAGGATAAGCTCTGTTTCTAAGAAATCCTCCTCTTTTTTAAAGTTAAAAAAGACTATCGCCCCTTTTTGCAAGGCAAATTGATATAAAGGTCTATTTTCCTCAAATTTTTCTGCTATGATAAACCAGGTAAAAACAGAGGTTTCTTTTTCTAAGCTTTTTATTATCTCTTCCTCTTTAGAAAGTTCTATGTTTTCTCCTCCTAAGATTAAATAAACTTTTCTCAAACCAAAAAGTCCTTCCTGATATCCTTTTATCTTAGAAAAAGTCTTTTTATCTTCTTTATCGTTTAGGTTATAAACTTCTATGGTAGAACCTTTGTCCTGTAAAATATTATAGATTTCTTTTGCTTTTTCTTTACAAAGTTGTGGCTCTCCTATAAAAATATAAACCGGAGCAATCCGTTTTTGTTTGGCAAGTTCTAAAACCTTTGAAAAGGTTAAAACTGGCATAACAAATTTAGCTTTTTAAGAGAGCTTGGATTTGTTCTGGTTTAACCAACCTTATCAGGTTGGTAGACCCAACCTTTCCTACAGGATACCCCATGGTTAAAACTAACGTATCTTTTTTCTTAATAAGCCCTTTTTGATAGGCCCTTACCAAAAATTCTTTTACCATCCCGTCTACCGTTTTTACCTCAGAAAGCACAAAACAAGGATAAACCCCCCAAACTATCGTAAGACGTCTTAAGATTTCTTCGTCATGGACGTTGGCTAAAATCAACTCCTTAGGTCTAAACTTAGCTATCCGCATGGCAGAACTGCCAGATTTAGTAAAAACTACGATAGCTTTGGCTTTAACCTCAGAAGCTAACACACAACTACTGTAGGCAATGGCAAAATCTGAAGACACTTCCTGATAAGTTTCTTCTAAGTAAGGATATAGCTTTTCAGTTTCTTTGATGATTTTAACCATCATTTTTACACACTCTACAGGGAAGTTGCCTATGGCTGTCTCGTCTGAAAGCATCAAAGCATCAGCCCCGTCTAAAACCGCATTGGCTATGTCTGAAACATCAGCTCGAGTAGGCATGGTAGAATTGATCATAGAGGTTAACATCTGGGTGGCGATGATGACAGGTTTACCCTTTTTATTGGCTTTTTCAACTAAAATTTTTTGCACCACAGGAACTTTTTCAATAGGAACCTCTACCCCAAGGTCTCCCCTTGCCACCATAAGTCCGTCAGCTACCTCTAAAATTTCTTCTATGTTTTCAAGAGCAGTTTGTGTTTCTACCTTGGCAAACACAGGTTGACCTTTACCAAATTTCTCTATCACCTCTTTACAAGCTAAAACGTCTTCTTTTCTATTTACAAAAGAAAGGGCCACAAAATCTATTTCATTCTGGAGTCCAAACAATAGGTCTTCTTTATCTTTAGTAGTAAAAGCTGGTATGGAAAGAGAAATACCAGGGAAATTAAGACCTTTTTTAGAGGAAATAACCCCTCCCTGCAATACCTCAGTAATAACTTTATCCTCTAAAACTTTAACCACTCTTAACTTAATTAAACCGTCTGCTACATAGATAAGGTCTTTCTCTTTTAGGTCTTCAAGGATTTCGGGATACTCTACAGAAACCTTAGAACAATCTCCTGTCTTTTCTCCCAAAATCTTGGTTTTATGTAGTTCCAGAATCTCTCCTGCATGGACTAAAAAGGGTTTTTTAACTTCTCCTATCCGTATTTTAGGGCCTGAAAGGTCTTGTAAAATACCTACCGGAAGTTTTAACTCTGCCGAAGCCCTTCTTATAAGTTTTATACTTTGCTTATGGTATTCATGGTCTCCATGAGAAAAGTTTAACCTAAAAACATCGACCCCAGCCTTTATCAACTTTTTTATCAAAGAAAGATCTTGAGTCTTGGGACCTATAGTGGCTACTATCTTTATTTTTTTCATAAGTTAGGTTTTGCTAAGCTTTTTTAAGTATGCGAAACATTCTTCTTTTGGCATAGGTTTGGCAAACCAAAATCCTTGAAAATAGTTACAACCTAACTCCTTTAAAACCTTAAATTGTTCTTTGTTTTCCACTCCTTCAGCTATGGTTTTAATGTTAAGTTTTTTAGCCAGTTTTATTATGGTTTCTAAGATAAAAAAAGTTTTCTTGTCTCTTAAGAAATCTCTGACAAAACTTTGGTCTATTTTTATAAAGTCTATCGGTAAATCTTTTAGATAATGTAAAGAGGAATAACCTGTCCCAAAATCATCTATCAAGATGTTGATTCGATAAAACTTGAGCATTTTCAAGAGTTTGTTTACTTTTTCTAAATTAGTAGCTAAAGCATGTTCTGTTATTTCAATCCCCAAGCAACAAGGTATGTTTTTTAACAGGTCTGTTTTTTTAGAGAGTATTTCAAAAATGTGCATAGATTCTAAGCTTTTAGAAGAAATGTTGATTGAAACAGGTTTTTGAATGTTTACCAAGGTTTCTAAATTTTTATCTATGCTTATTTCTTCAAAATCCTTCAAGTAAGGGCTGTTTTCTAAGTAATCTATAAAATCTCCTGGGTTAAAAACTTTTCCATCCGCTTTTATCCTAACCAGGGCCTCAAGCCCTGCAACCTCAAGGTCAGACGAAAAATAAGGTTGATAGTAAAAAACAAAGAGATGTTCCTGAATAGCCTTTTTAACCAGATTTTCTACAAAAAATATGTTTTCTACGTGTTTTTCTACATAAGGATTAAAAACTTCTATCAGATTAGGTCCCTTTTTTTTCACCTCACTTAATAAAACATTAGCCTTTCTCCAAAGTTCAATAAAAGTATTCCCATCTTCTGGATAAAAAACAATACCTCCTTGAAACTCTAAAAATACCCTTTCTCCTTCTTTTACTTCAATAGGTAGGGTAAAAATTTCGTGAATTTTTTTTATCAAACTATAAGTATCTTTTTTTTCATAATCTATCAAAAATAAAGAAAAACTATCTCCTACCGGACGAGAGATTAACGCATTAGGAAAAGACTCTTTCAACCTCTGAGCAACGGTTGTCAAAACTTTATCTCCTGCCTCAAGTCCGTAAAAATGGTTTATGTAAGAAAAGTTGTATATATCTAACAACACAAGGATACCTTCTTTCACCACCTGCAACAGGTCGGTTGTTTTTTGAGCAAATCCCTGGTAGTTTAACAAACCTGTAAGCAGGTCCTGAGTTAACATCTTTTGCTTTTCTATTTCAAAAATTATTTCTTTGGTGAGGTTTTTACCTAAGATGATAACTTTCTTATAATCGGCAAACTTAACTAAAGTTAATTTTATTTCTAAAAAACTTCGTTTTTTGGTTGAAGAAAGAGAAATAATCTTTTTTATAGTATTTAAACCCTTTAAAACCTGATTTATTTCTTCAGAGGTAATACCTAATAACTTAAATATGTTAACTTCAAAAGGGTCTTCCTCAAACTCAAGTTCATGGAAGGCAACCGGATTTAAGTATTCTAACTTTCCGTCTACATCAGCAATGATTAACATGTCTTCACTTTGTTTGATAAAGTCGTTAAAAACTTGTATCCTTAAAAAAAGTCTAATTTTTTTAGAGCAAAAGAAAGGTTGTTTTTGAGCTCTTCTAAAAGCTCTAAGTAGTCTTCTGTAAAAAAGTTGGGCTCATCCGCCCAAAGCACCAACACATGAGAAACCCGTTTTCCTTTCATTATAGGAACACTGCAAACCGATCTTACGTTTAAAGCCTTTAAGATCTCAGAAACATCTTTAAGGTAATGATACTTTTCCACATCAGGTATTATGTTTATTTTTTTTTCGTGAAAAGCTTTATAAAAACTGAGGGTTTGATTTTCTAAAGAAAAAAGATAAGGATCAAGCCTATTTATAAAGCTTAGGGTTTCTGGATAATACAGAATAGACTTAACTCTTCTGGTTAGTTCATCTATCTCTCCTATCCAAGTTCCTTTTAATTCCAGGACCTTGACCAAGGTTTTCACAACTTTATCAAACAACTCCTCTTCAGAATAACTTTCTATCATTAAATGATTAATCTCTTTTAACACTTCGATGAGCTTTTTATACCTTACCTCTGAGGTTATGTCTATTACTAAAGATAAGCCCCCAAAATCTCCTTGAAAAACTATGGTATCTTCATAAACGTTAAACCACCTTTTTCTGCCTTGTTTAGTTTTTACAGGTATTTCATAGTAAACAGTGGGAAAAAACTCTCCTGTGCATCTTCTTTTTATGTTTTCTTTTACCACCTCTTTAATCTTTTCCTCAAAAAAGAGATCTTCCATTTTATAGTCTTTAAAATCTTGAGGTTCATAGTTTAGTCGTTTTAGGACATATTCATTAGCCAATAAAACCTGGTCATCTCGGTAGATTAACATACCTAAATATGAAGATTTATAAAAAAGTTCATAAATCAAGGCCTTTTCCCATAGGGTTGACAAAAGTTCTGGCAGTATAGCAAAGGTTTTTATAAACTGTTCTTCTTGGGAGACAAGATCAACCTCTAATCCCTTTAAAGTAAAGGGGTTTAGAAAAAAGTCTCTTAACCATAAAAAATAAGGAGAACCTGGGTTGAGCATGAAAAAATGTATATCATGGTAAGATATGGGTAACCAGAAGTTAGATCTAAATATTTCTTGATTATTTTTTAAAAAATCAGCTGATAGTAAAGCAAGGTCTATGTGTTTTTTTAAAAAAGAATCTTTAATCTCCTTTTGAGAGGAAAACAAGATAGGCAAAACTCTATTTAAAGAAATAGGGAAATCTTGATATAATACTAAGAGCAAGTTTATCAGACAAGGATTTTTTAAAAGTCCTAATTTTAAAAATTCTTTTTCTTTGTGATTAAACTCTAAAAAATCCTTTCTGCTTATCAAACAAAAGTTGGAATGACCTAAACCTTTCACCTTAGCTACAGGGATAAAGCCCTTTTTAACAAGAGCACAACAGTTAACAAAAGAGGAAAAATAGATATCTGGAAGAAAAGAATCTAAATACCTAAGCTCCTCTTCCAGATCTCTGGAGATTTTTAGCTCAATCTTTAACCCTGTTTTCTTTACAATTCCATCAACAAATTCTTCCCAAACTAAAGACCTATCCTTTTGGCAATTACAAACCGCAAAAGTTAAGAAATTTTCCATAACACCTAAAAAAATTTTTTAAAAGTATTTTAACATAATTTTCCCATGTAAACAACCTAACCAAGTTTTTGATAAAATTTTTAAAATTAGTATTGACGTCAAAAAAATTTTTTTTAAAATAAAATTTAAGTAGACCAAAAACATCTACTTAAGAGGGGAATTGTGGAGTTTACAGCCGCACAGGACTATGCGATAAGGATGGTTCTTTATCTGTCCTGTATCTATTTATATCAAGGGAAAAAAATCGCTTCTCGAGAAGAAATTTGTCAAGCGATGGACATACCCAAAGCCTTTTTAGCTAAGATTGCTCAGTTTTTAGAAAAGGCAGGAATTTTAACCATAAAAAGAGGTAAAACCGGTGGGTATCAGTTGTTAAAAAAACCTTCACAGATTTCTTTGTTAGAGGTAGTCGAAGCGTTTGAAGGCCCTATTACCTTTACCCGATGTTTTATCAAAAAGGAACAGTGTAAAAGAATCGAATTTTGTCCGGTAAACAAGGTACTGCATGATATAAACGAGTGTTTTAGAGAAAAACTTTCTTCTTACACCTTTGATAAACTTGCAGAGGCAGAAATATTAGCCCTTAAAAAAGAGTAAACATAAAAACTAAAGGGGGGGCTTTATGGATGTATTATGGTTGTCAAGGCTTCAGTTTGCAGCAGCAGCCATTTTTCATTTTTTGTTTGTACCCCTTACGTTAGGTCTTTCTTTTTTGACTGCTATCTATCAAACCCTATGGCTTAAGACTGGAGATGAAGATTTTAAGCGGGCTGCCAGGTTCTGGGGTAAAATCTTTCTAATCAACTTTGGGTTAGGTGTAGTTACAGGAATAACCCTTGAGTTTCAGTTTGGAACCAACTGGCGTTATTATTCTGAATACGTAGGGGATGTTTTTGGACCTCTTTTGGCTATAGAGGCTACCTTAGCTTTTTTCCTTGAGTCTACTTTTATCGCGGTGTGGTGGTTTGGCTGGGATAGGCTTAGTCCTAAGGTTACCACCACTGCCATTTGGTTAACAGCTATCGCCTCAACCATTTCCGCGCTTTGGATTTTACTTGCCAACGGCTGGATGCAAAACCCTGTAGGTTTTGAGATAAGAAATGGAAGGGCAGAACTTACTGACTTTTGGGCCCTTTTAACTAATCCCTTTGGCTGGTCTCAGTTTTTCCATGTAGTCCCAGCAAGTTTTACCCTTGGCGGCTTTTTTGTTTTAGGTGTGTGTGGTTATCACCTTCTTAAGAAAAGAGAGGTAACCTTCTTTAAAAAATCTTTTAGAATAGCAGCTATTTGGACTTTAGTTTGGGCTATTATAGTGGTGGTGCTTGGGCATCATCATGGGGCTATAGTAGCTAAAACTCAGCCTACCAAATTAGCGGCGATGGAAGCTCTTTGGGAAACCAAAAAAGGTGCTGATTTTGCGCTTTTACTTATACCTGATGAAAAAAATGAACGAAACGTGGTAGAAACTTTTAAAATTCCAGGGATGGTAAGTTTACTTGCTTATCACAACTTTAACGCAGAGGTAAAAGGCCTTAAGGAATGGCCTAAAGAAGAAAGACCTCCTGTAGCCCTAAACTTCTGGAGTTTTAGGCTTATGGTTGGCCTTGGTTTTCTCTTTCTCTTTCTTGGTCTATGGGCTTGTATAAGAAGAAACAGTCCAGAAAACTGCCCTCTCCTTTTAAGACTACTTATAGTAAACATACCCTTACCTTATATCGCTTGTCAGCTTGGATGGATTGTAGCTGAGGTAGGAAGACAACCCTGGATAGTTTATGGGCTTATGAAAACTAAAGATGCAGTATCCCCTCTTTCTGTCAGTCAGGTAGCTATTTCTTTTCCGGCCTTTATCATAGTGTATGGAATTTTAGGCTTTGTGTGTTTTTGGTTAATCATTAAAACTGCGATTAAAGGACCTGAAAAAGAAGCGGTAAAAACCTTGGGATATTAAAATAAAAATTTAAAATAAGGGGGTGAAAAAATGGAAGGCAACATTTACCAAATAATATGGTTTGTTCTCTGGGCTGTACTTTGGACAGGATATTTTGTTTTAGACGGATTTGACCTTGGAGCAGGCTCAGCCTTCTATCTTCTCGGTAAGAAAGAAGAAGAAAAAAAGGCTATTTACCAGGCCCTTGGTCCTTTTTGGGACGGGAATGAAGTCTGGTTAATCACCGCAGGAGGGGCTACCTTTGCAGCCTTTCCTAAAACCTATGCCGTTATGTTTAGCTCCCTTTATTCAGCCCTACTTTTATTGCTATTTTCTCTTATCCTTAGAGGTGTTTCTATAGAATACCGCAATAAATACGACAAACCTCTCTGGAAAACCTTATGGGATTTAGGGTTTTTCTTGGGAAGTATATTGCCACCTTTTCTTCTTGGGGTAGCCTTTGCCAACATTTTTCAGGGTATACCTATAGATGAAAAGGGTATATATCACGGCTCTCTCTTTACCTTACTTAATCCTTTTGGAATTTTAGGAGGAATTCTTTTTGTGTTTTGTTTTGCTGCTCATGGTTGTAATTGGATAGCTTTTAAAACAAACGGAGAGCTATCAGAAAGAGCAGCTACTCTTTCTAAAAAATTTACGGCCATCACACTTGTGTTAGCTGGGCTTTTCTTCTTTGGTGCTTATCTTTCTACCAATCTTTGGGAAAACTATTTTAAGTGTCCTTTACTTTTGATTATACCTTTAATCTCGGTAATAGGTTTCTTGATGGTATTTCCCTTTTTAATCAGGAAAAACTTTTTAGGGGCTTTTTTAGCCTCAGCTGTAGGAATATTAGGTTTTTCTGCCTGGGGTTTTGTAGGCCTTTTCCCCAACATGCTCCCCTCTTCTCTTAATCCTGCCTGGAACCTAACCATCTATAACAGCTCTTCAAGCCTTCTCACCCTTCAAATCATGACAGCGGTAGCCCTGATTTTTGTCCCTATAGTTCTGGCTTATACTTTTTGGGCTTATAAAACCTTTAGTTTTAAAGTTACCTCTAAAGAAAATTAGTTTTCATGAGAGGGAGGCAGTTTTAAATTGCCTCCCTCTTCCTAACCTAATAAGGTATTACCGTTATTCCAAGAGTTAAGTCCTATCTTATATACAACCCAGGATTAAACTTGACTTTTTAAAAAATTTTTATATAAAGAAAAAGAAGTAAGTAAGTACAAACATATCAAAAATAGGAGGTGTACTATGTACGGGTATGCAGGAAAAATTTTAAGAATTAACCTCACCAATCAAACCATTAAGGTTGAAGATTTAAATGCTGAATGGGCTAAGAAGTATATTGGAGGAAGAGGGCTTGCGAGTAAGTATTTATATGAGGAAATAAACCCAAAAGTAGAACCCTTTAGCCCCGAAAATAAGTTGATAATTACCACAGGTCCTCTTACCGGTACCTCTGTCCCTACAGGTGGAAGATATATGGTAGTTACTAAATCTCCTCTGACAGGGGCCATAGCTTGTTCTAACTCCGGAGGTTTTTTTGGTGCTGAACTTAAAGCTGCTGGTTATGACATGATAATCCTTGAAGGTAAAGCTCCCAAACCAGTCTATATCGCCATAGAAGACGATAAGGTTGAAATAAAGGATGCTACCCATCTCTGGGGAAAGTTAGTTTATGAAACCACCGACCTTTTAAAACAAGAATACGGAGATAAAGCCAAAGTCCTTGCGATAGGACCAGCAGGGGAAAAATTAGTAAGGATCGCTGCGGTGATGAACGATTATGATAGAGCAGCAGGAAGGTCTGGAGTGGGTGCTGTTATGGGGTCTAAAAACGTAAAAGCTATAGTAGCCAAAGGTAGTAAGGGTGTTTCTGTGGCTGACGAACAAAAAGTAAAAGATGTAGTAGCAAGCAAGATAAAAATCATTCGTGAAAACCCTGTAACTGGGGAAGGACTTCCTGCATACGGAACAGCCATTTTGGTAAACATAATAAACGAGCATGGTATCTTCCCTGTGGCTAACTTTCAAAAAGCCTATACCCCTGAGGCTGATAAGATAAGTGGAGAAACCATGGCTAAAACTATTTTAACCAAAAAACATGCCTGCTTTAGATGTCCTATAGCCTGTGGAAGGGTGGTAAGGTTAAAAGATGGAAAAGAGGTTGGTGGACCTGAGTATGAAACTGTATGGTCTTATGGAGCCAACTGTGAGGTTTATGACTTAAATGCCATTTCTGAAGCTAACTACTGGTGTAATCAGTATGGATTAGACACCATCTCTACAGGTGCTACCATAGCAGCTGCTATGGAACTTTATCAAAAAGGATACATCAAAGACGATGAGATAGCTAAAGATGGATTATCTCTTAAGTTTGGAGACCCTGAGGCAATAGTAGGCTGGACGATAAAAATAGGAAAAAGAGAAGGCTTAGGAGATAAGATGGCAGAAGGTTCTTACAGGTTATGCGAGGCCTACGGTGCTCCCGACCTTTCTATGAGTGTCAAAAAACAAGAATTACCTGCTTATGACCCAAGAGGGGTCCAAGGACATGGTTTAGTTTATGCCACAGCCAACAGGGGTGGATGCCATGTGAGAGGATATCTTATCTCTGCTGAAATCTCGGGTATTCCTCAAAAGCTTGACAGGTTCTCTACAGAAGGCAAGGCTGAATGGGCAAAAATTTTCCAAGACCTAACCGCGGTTATAGATTCTCTTGGAATGTGCCTTTTCACCTCCTTTGCTTTAGGGCTTAAAGACTATGTAGACCTGATGAATGCCGTTTGTGGTACCGACTACACAGAAGAAACCCTTCTTGCCGCAGGAGAAAGAATCTATAATTTAGAAAGACTGTTTAACTTAAAAGCCGGTATAGACCCATCTCAAGATACCCTTCCCAAGAGGTTGCTTGAAGAACCAATCCCTGAAGGCCCTTCCAAAGGTGTAGTACATAAACTTTCAGACCTTTTGCCTAAATACTACGAGGTAAGAGGTTGGGACGAAAAAGGTTATCCTAAGGAAGAAACCCTAAAAAGATTAGAAATCTAAGAATTAAAAGAGTTAGCTGTAGAATAAAAAAAGGGCTTCGGTAAATTTTACCGAAGCCCTTTTTTAACGATCGATCCTTTTCAACATTTCTTATATAGGAGGTATTTCTTGATTTTTGAAAAATTATACTTAGAACTTACCAACAAATGTAACTTTAACTGCAAAATCTGTTATCGTCACGGCTGGGAAGAGACCTTACAAGATATAGAGTTTTCTCTTTTAGAAAAAATTTATCGGGAAATAAAACACTTAGATTTAAAAGAAATAGTTTTAGGGGGTATAGGAGAGCCTCTTTTTTATCCGTACATAAAGGAAACGATAAAACTGTTTTCTAAGTTTAATCTTACCCTAACTACCAACGGAAGTCTGTTAAAAGATGACCTGTTAGAAATAGTTGCTACTAAAATAAAAAAATTGGTGGTCTCTATTGATGGTAGTTTTGAAGTTTACGAAAAGATACGAGGATATCCCTTAACCAATCTGATAGAAAATCTTAAAACCTTGAGTGAAATTAAACAAAAACTTAAGTCTGAACATCCTCTTTTATTGGTAGAATTTGTGCTATCCAAAGAAAACCAAGAAGAACTTCTTAAGATGATAGACCTTTGCAATGAAATAAAAGCCTATCAACTTATCATTTCTCAGCTTGTGCCTCAGGTAGAAAGCAATAAAGATAATATACTCTATAAAAAGTACCTTAACCAAGAACTCAAGGATCTGTTTGAAAAGGTTAAGCTTTATGCTTTAAGAAGTGGGTTAAAACTGGTTTTACCTAAGGTTGAGCTTAAGACTGAAAGATATTGTCCTTTTATCGAGGAAAAAGCTTTGGTAGTAGGGTCAGACGGCAAGGTTTATCCTTGCTACCGGTTTTCTCATAATATGATAGAATATGTTTTTGGTAGAAAAAAACGTATATACAAACATCCCTTTGGAGACTTAAGGGAAAAAAGTTTAACAGAAATTTTTGGAAGTCCTCAATATAGAGATTTTTACTACCGGATCTATGCAAACAGATATCCTTCTTGTATCGATTGTGACCTGGTAGATGGCTGTGAACTGGTAAAAACTTCTGAGTGTGACTGTTATGCTTTAATGCCTTCCTGTGGAGACTGTTTGTGGAGCAGAGGTTTTGCTCTATGTCCTTAAAACTGCAGGAGGTTAAGACATGATAAAGGTCAAACTTTTTGCCACCTTAAGAGAAGGTAGAGAAAATGAAATTGATTTTGAGTTTTTCCCAGGGATAAATGGAAGGTTTATTCTTGAAAAGCTTGCCATACCAGAGAAACAGGTAGCCATATTTTTGGTCAACGGAAGAGATTACTCCTTAGACGAACCTCTCTCAGACGGTGATGTTATTGCCATTTTTCCACCGGTTGGAGGAGGTTAGCCCTTGATAGCAAAAAGATATTTAAGAAACTTTAAGATGCTTTCTTTAGAGGATCAAGAAAGATTAAAAAAAACTAAGGTGTTGGTTGCTGGATGTGGAGGCCTTGGTGGATATGTGGTTGAAATGCTTGCAAGACTTGGTATAGGATGGATAACTGTGGTTGATGATGAGGTCTTTGAAGAAACCAACCTAAATAGACAGCTTTTTAGTACAGTTAATACTCTTGGGAAAAAAAAGGCTTTGGTAGCTAAAGAACGAATTTTAGAGGTTAATCCTGATGTAGTAGTAAACCCTATTTTAACCAGAATAGAGGAAAAAAACGCAAAAGAGGTTGTTGCTGGTCATGAGGTGGTGGTAGATGCCCTTGATAGCATCCCCCATAGAATTCTTCTTGAAAAAGTGTGTGAAGAACTAAAAATACCTCTGATCCATGGTGCGGTAGCAGGATGGTATGGTCAGGTTACAACCGTTTTGCCAGGAGATAGGACTTTATCTATGGTCTACAAAAATCATAAAGAAGGGATAGAAAAAGAATTAGGGACTCCTTCTTTTTCTCCTGCTGTGGTAGCTGGTATTCAGGTGTGTGAGGTATTAAAGGTAATCTTAAACAAAGGAGAGCCTCTTTCCAAGAAACTTTTATACATAGATTTACTTAATCAAGAATATCAGAAAATAGAGTTGCATTTTTAAGAAAGTTTTGTTTAATTAAATGATTATGAGACATGGTGGATGGTGTTGGAAAAAACATGGGTTTAAAGAATGTGGTTTAAGAAAAACCCAGGCAAGAGAAGCCTTAATTAAACTTCTCAGTCAAACAGAAGGCCATCTTACAGCCGAAGAAATTTTCTGGAAGCTAAAAGAAGTATTACCTGGTATAGGTCTGGCTACTGTATACCGAACTTTAGAACTTCTCACCCAGCTTGGCATAATCAAAAAATTAGACTTTCAAGAAGGTAAAGCCCGTTTTGAATTCATAAAACAGGAAGAAAGAGACCATCATCATCTTATATGCAAAGTTTGTGGTAAAATTATTAACTACACGCCTTCTGAGGAATATCAGGTTTTAAAGGATTTAACCGAAAAGATAGAAAAAGACTTTGACTTTAAGGTTGAAACCTTAGAAATTCAAGCCTACGGTGTTTGCAAGGACTGCAAAAGATCGTAAGAACAATCTTTCTTAAATACCTCTTTTTTGTTTTTATGAAGTTCTCAAAAATTTTTTCTTTTTTCAAACAAATTATCCTTGACTTTTATCATTTTTTAAATATAAAAATTTTTTATTAACTTTTAAAAGTTAGGAGGTAATAGGATGTTTGATAGTTTAAACAAGAACCTCAGATTAAGGTGGAAGCTTACCATACCTTTGGTTTTGGTTCTTTTTATAGGAATTGCAATTACTGTTTTTGTAACCAGTTATAGTCTATACTATATAAATCTTTATCAAGCTAAAACCAAAACATTACCCCATTATGCTAAGGCTGTAAAAGAAGCCTTAATCAAAGATATGGCAAGTCCTAATTATAAAGAACTAAGAAATTACTATCTCTATTCTCTGGGTAACGTTAAAGTTTTAAAAAGCCCCAAAATTGAGGCTCAATTTGGCGGAAATAAAGAAGGTTCTTTTGATTTACCATCAAAAGAGAAAGAAGCGGTATTGGCTGGTAAAGAATTTTTCGTCAAAGAAAAAGATACCTTAAAAGGGATTTATCCTCTTAAAGCTGAAAACAGATGCTTGAGTTGCCACAAGGTAAACGAAGGGGAGGTTTTAGGGGCTCTGGTGTTAACCCTCCCGTATAATGATATATTTTCTATCATCACTAAAACTCAAATCACATACGGAGTGCTTGGATTTTTAGGAATCATAGGAGCTTTCTTGGCGGTTTATATAGCTTACATCGTCTCCCATAAACCTTTAGACCGTTTAGCCTTGGTGTTACAAAAAATGGCTGATGGGGATTTAACGGTAAAAGTGCCTTATATAGACTATAAAGACATCACAGGAAGGGTAGCAAGAAGCATTCACAAGCTACTTACCGCTTTTATCGAACTTAACGAAAAAACTCTTTCCTATTCTCATCGCTTAGCTGAGGCAACAGACGAAAACTTTAAATATGTAGATAAAACCTCTGAGAATGCAAAACAGTTAGCAACTCAAGCCTCCCAAATAGCGGCAGCAATCGAGGAAATGACAGCTACCATCGGAGACATTGCTAAAAACGCAACCTCTGTGTCAGACTTAGCCTCTCAAAACATAGAGATTGCGATTGAAGGTAAAACCCTTTCAGAAGAATCAGGTAGGATTGTTTTAAAAGCTAATCAGGAAACTATGGCCCTAAAGCAGGTGATGGATAGCTTAAATCAAAGGGCTGAAGAAATCGATTACATCGTTCAGCTAATAAAAGATATAGCTGACCAAACCAATCTCCTTGCACTTAACGCAACGATTGAGGCTGCCCGTGCTGGGGAGCATGGAAAAGGTTTTGCGGTGGTAGCTGATGAGATAAGAAAATTAGCCGACAGAACATTAAAGGCTACCCAAGAAATCGCAGAAAAAATAGGTAACATCCAGCAGGATACTCACCAAGCCTTTAACAAAATGGAAACTACCGCTAAAGAGGTGGATAATGCCTTAGCCTCTTTAGAAAAAGTAAAACAGGTTTTAAACCAAATCGTAACCTCTTCTCAAAACGTTAAAGATGCTATCTCTCAAATCGCTGCTGCCACAGAACAACAGTCTGTTGCCAGCGAAGAAATCAGTAAAAACATCGAAAAAGTAGCCAAACTTTCGTCTGAAATAGATGGTTTTATAGAAAAGTTAGGACAATCTATCTATCACCTAATTTTGATTTCATCTGATTTAAGGCATACAGCAACCTCTGTGGTTACTCAAAAACTAAAAGAAAGTCTTTTTGATATCTTTAAAGGAGATCATGAAAGGATGTTTTTAAGAGTTAAGGCTCATCTAAAAGGTTGGGATAAACTCAACCCTGAACTCATAGGAAACTACGAAGGCTGTGGCATAGGTAAATGGTATTATGGGGAGGAAGGGGCTAAATTCAGAAATATACCTGTATTTAAGGAGTTTGAAGAGGTTCATAAACGTTGTCATCTCTTAGCTAAAGAACTTGTTTTAGCCTATGACTCCGGACAAACGGAAAAACTTCAGGCCTTAGAAAAAGAGCTTGAACAAGATAGCCAAAAATTGCGAGACTTATTAAACAAAATGGAAGAAATTTATATATCAGAGCTTAAAAAAACCTAAGATTACTCCCTAAAAGGGATGGCTAAGTTTCTGATATGAGTTTCTTTCTCTCTCCAGTCTTTTATTGTTTTTACCCAAAGGTCTAAGTATATCCTCTTTCCTAAAAGGAACTCTAACTCTTCTCTTGCAAGGGTGCCTATCTTTTTCAACATCTGCCCTTGTTTCCCTATGATGATACCCTTTTGAGAATCTCTTTCGATAAATATCGTTGCCTGGATATAAAGCAAGTTCTTTTCTTCGTCTTCTTTTATCTGTTCCACTTTAACCGCGGTACTATAGGGTATTTCCTGATAGGTTAGTTGAAAAATTTTTTCTCTGACGATCTCTGACACCAAAAGACTTAAAGGTAAATCGGTAACCCTTTCTGGTTCATAATAAAAAGGACCTTCTGGTAAAAGCTTCACCAATTCATCGATTATTCTTTCGATTCCGTCGTTTTTCAAAGCAGAAACTGGGATGATGGCCTTAAAGTCATGTAGTTTAGAAAAATAGTCTATCATAGGAAGAAGTTCGCTTTTCTTGATAAGGTCTATTTTATTTAAAACCAAGATGGTAGGCTTGTTGGCTTTTTTGATGATGTCTAAAAGTCGTTCTTCTTCAGGTAACCTATGGGTCACATCTACTACCCATAAAATGATATCTACTTCTTCTAAAGCCTCTAAAGCTTCTTCTATCATCATTTTATTAAAGAGAGATTTTGCGTCATGGATCCCTGGGGTATCTATGAAAACTATCTGATAGTTGTCTTGGGTAAGAACACCTTTTATGTTAAACCTGGTAGTTTGCGGTTTTGGACTTACGATAGAAACCTTAGTGCCTATTATCCGGTTTAATAACGTTGATTTACCTACATTAGGAAATCCTACGATAGCCACAAACCCAGATCTGGTTTTAGACTCTTTTTTTTCCTCAAAACTTTTAGTTTCTATACTCATCTGTAAACACCTCGGTATTTAAAATTTTTCTATTTAAAACAAACCTCTTTCCACAAACAGTCTATACAAGCCTCATTTTTCCATCTATCCCATACCTTAGGAAGCTTATCCTTTACCTCTGCTTTTTCTACCAAAAAACCTGGTTTTAACTTAAGAAGCTCTAAGGCTAAACGATCTTTTTGAGGTATCTTATCGGTTAGTTTGCAAACTTGGCCTTCAAGATAAGGGCAGGCTTTACAAACCATGTCAGGGCCTTCAACGATAACCACAGGAGATTTTTCCCAAGCCTCAACCACCTTGTTTAGGTTTTCTACAAAAGCTTTATTATACCCCAAACCTTTATAGAATTGTAAACAAATTAGATGATGCCCTCTAAGACCCTCCACCTTTTACTCCCCTTTTTCCTCAGTCTTCAGCTGTTTTAAGGCTTTTTTGGCTGCAAGGTTTTCTGCCTCTTTTTTAGAAGGACCTTTGGCTTTACCTAAGATTTTTCCGTTCATTTTTACCACCACCTCAAACTTAGGGTTATGAGGAGGTCCAGAAACAGAAACCACCTCATACTCAGGTCTTTCATGATATCTACTTTGTAAAAACTCCTGCAATTCTGTTTTGTAATCATATCCTATAACTTTCGGAAAATTTACTAAGTAAGGTTTAAACCATGTTTTCACCTTTTCACAGGCAACTTCAAGTCCACCTTCTAAAAATATAGCCCCTATAAGGGCCTCTAAAGCTCTGGCAGCTATATTTTCTTTACTCTTCAAATCGAGGTATTGCTCTCTTTTACCTAAATAAAGATAGTCTAAAAGATTTAATTTTTTGGCTACCTTTATCAAGGTTGCTTTACACACAAGGTATGCCCTTTTTTTAGTAAGTACACCTTCCTGATCTTTTTGGTATTTATGAAAAATCCACTGAGAAATGCAAAGATTTAACACAGCATCTCCCAAAAACTCAAGTCTTTCATTATCTTCTAAAGATAGTTCTTTATGACTTATTTTATAAGACTTATGAGTTAAAGCACTCTTCAACAGGTCTTTATTATGAAATCGAAATTCTATGATTTTTTCCAGTTCTTCCAGATCTTTTTCCATAGATTAACACCGTTAGCGAGCAACCAGAAAGGCATGCTTAAACCTTTGTTTTTTAAGAGTCTGTGAAAGAGCTAAGGCCTGTTGTAAATCATTGCTAAGATAAACTTGTACTCTATAAAAGATACAGTCTCCTTTGATAAAAGGTTCTATCTCTACCTTAAAGGACTCTTTTTCCAATTGTCTCTTAAATTGTAAGGCATTTTCTCTTTGTTTAAAAGATCCTACCTGAAGATAAAACTCTCCTTTATTAAAATCAGGAATAGAGGTATATACCATTTGATTGTCCTTGATTTCTCCTTCTCCCAGAGCTATGATTTTAACCTTAGCTGTTCCTTTACCGATAAGTCCCAACTCTTTAGCTGCAGCATAGCTAAGGTCAAGACATCTTTCTCCTACAAAAGGACCTCTATCATTAACCCTTACCACTACCTGCTTTCCGTTTTCAAGGTTGGTAACCAGAAGATAGGTCCCCATAGGAAGTATCTTATGGGCTGCGGTATAATCATACATGTTGTATATTTCTCCACTTGCGGCAAACTCACCGTGAAAACCAGGCCCATACCAGGAAGCCACACAAACCTCTTCATATTCTTTGGCTGAAGGCAAAGGATAGTAAGTTTTCCCATTAATGGTATAAGGTTTTAACCAGCCTGGTAGGGTTGAAGAGGGGACTGAGCGACTGTATTCGTCATTTAAAACTACTGGTTTAGGAGGTTTAGCACATCCGGTAAGAAACAAACAAAAACCCAGCACCCAGGCTAATCTTCTTACCATAAACTATCTCTTAGCTAAGGTCTGAGCAAACTTTTTGGCAAAATAGGTGATGATAAGGTCTGCTCCTGCTCTTTTAATGGCTATCAAACTTTCAAACATGATCTTTTCTTCATCAAGCCATCCTAACTTAGAAGCAGCTTTTATCATAGCATACTCTCCGCTAACCTGATAAGCAGCTAACGGATGGTTAAATTCTTGTCTTATTGTTTTTATTACATCTAAATAGGGCATAGCAGGCTTAACCATCAAAATGTCTGCACCTTCTTGAACGTCTAAATAAGCCTCTCTTAAAGCCTCTCTTATGTTAGCAGGATCCATCTGATATGACCTGCGGTCACCAAACTTAGGGGCTGACTCAGCAGCCTCCCTAAAAGGCCCATAAAAAGCCGAACAATATTTAACTGCATAGCTCATGATAGCTACGTCAGTGAAGCCTGCTTCATCAAGAGCTTCTCTAATCCGCCCTACCCTTCCGTCCATCATGTCCGAAGGAGCAACTATGTCAGCACCTGCCTTGGCATGAGAAACAGCAATCTTAGCAAGTTGCTCTAAGGTGGCATCATTATCCACCGTATGATTTTTGATTATTCCACAATGTCCATGAGAAGTGTATTCACAAAGACAGACGTCTGTAATAACCACAAGGTCAGGAAATTTTTCTTTTAAAGTTCTAACAGCTTTTTGGACTATACCCTCTTTAGCATAGGCTGAACTACCTACTTCATCTTTTCTATCAGGTATGCCAAAAAGAAGAACCGCTTTAATCCCTAATTCCACTACCTGCTTTACTTCATCTATAAGCTGGTCTAAAGAAAACCGATAAACCTCTGGCATAGATTTTATTTCCTGTTTTACCCCTTTACCTTCACACACAAAAAGAGGATAGATCAAATCATCTACCGTAAGAATGGTTTCTCTTACCAAGGAACGGATGCTTTCGTTTTTTCTTAGTCTTCTTGGTCTATACTCTGGGAAAAACATCTTTCCTCCTATTCAAAAGTCAAGGCTTTTTCTAATAGATGATAAAAAGTCTTCAAATCTTCCTTATAATTTTCTGTAAGATGGATAAGGATAACAGGCTTTTTCCTTTCTACCAGGGCCTTAAAATCTGCACAGGCCTGAGCAAACTGTTGGTCCCAAAAGGTATATCCTTCCCCTGAGATTATCTGCTCAGGGTTTCTACCTTTTCTGGTAAAAATCATAAACCTTGAAAGAATAGGACCCCCTTTATGCATCTGTCCTGTAGAATGCAAATACCTTGGTCCAAAACCAAAAACGGTGCTACAATTCTTTCTTTCACGAACAAGGGTCCTAAAATCCCTAAAAATGTCTTCGATCTCAGAAGTTGGGGGAAGATAAGCCAAAAATCCCACATAAGTCCAAGGAGAAAAATCCTTAAAGAACTTTTTAAGTAAGGCTGAAAATTTAGGAAATTCGATCGATATGGTGTCTTCATAATAGAAACTAATACCCGTAGATTCGTCTAAATAAAGTTCTATGCCGAAATCCCTCTCTTGTTTGAACTTTTCTAAAAATTCTCTGGTTTTTTCTTTGGTAAGCACCACATCTGGTTCATCAAAGGGATTTAAAGTAAGAAAATAACCACAAAGGGCGGTGGCTAACATCCAGCGAAAAACTTCAGCAAAAATTTCGTATCTTTCATCCAAAACATAGGTTTTTACCCTGAAACCTTCTTCTGTAAGGTCTGAAATCAACCTCTGATAAATCTTTTCTCTACCTTTAAGGGTAAGATAGATAAAAGTTCTATCATTTCCATAAACAGTAGGAGACCCTGGAGATTCTCCTACTATGGGAACTAATCCTGTTAAGTTCTTCCCTAAACTTTCCGCTAAGAGTTGTTCTAACCATAAGGCAAAGGGCTTAAGCAATGGATCAGTAATAAAAGAAATTTTATCCTGCCCCTGCACATAAGCCTCTACCAAAAACTCAGCCAAAGAGGCAGCCAAGTTATATCCCCAAGGAATGTCTGCATGACAAGCCTCATACATCTTTTGGGCATAGCTTAAGGCTTTATTCAGATCAAGACCCATCAAAGCAGCAGGTAAAAAACCAATTTCAGAAAGAGCGGCATATCTTCCACCTATACAAAGAGGATGGGGGAAAACCTTTCTAAAACCAAGCTCTTTAGCCAGTTCTTCAAGAGGAGAGCCCTGATCGGTTAGAGCTACAAAATGATTACCAGGGTTTAAGCCCTTTTCTTCTAATTTCTGCCAAAAATACTTTAAATGAGAAAGGGTCTCTAACGTAGTCCCCGATTTAGAAACGATAAAAAATAAGGTTCTTTCTAACGGTAAGTTTTCTACTTGCTTAATAATCTCTGGGTCGTTGGTATCAACCACCAAAAATTGAGGATAGCCTGGCTGAGGACCAAACATCTGAGCTAACACCAACGGAAAAAGAGCAGAACCACCCATCCCACACCAAACTATGTGAGAAAACTCACTTTTTACCTCTTCAGCAAAAGCCTGATAATCTTTTATTTTGGGTAAAATAGGAGTAACTCCGTCTATCCAATCTAAACGTTTTTTTATCTTTTCTTGAATTGCTGGGTCAGAACTAAAAAGAGAGGCATCTTTTTGAAACAACCTTTGTAAAAGTTCTTGCTTTTGTTCGTTAGACAGGGTTCTCGGACGTTTGATGTGTCCAAAATCTCGATAAGTTTTAACAATCTTGGGAGGTTGAGACATTTAAAACTCCTTTTGGGTTGATTTATCCAAGTATTTTAAGAAAAAAGAACGATTTGTCAAGCCAATCAGAGGGCATCCAAAAATACTTTATCGTTCTAATACAAAAGGACTGACTATTTCTTAGCCCTTAGTTTTACCTTACAGCTCTTTGATCTATGGTAACTTCTGCTATATACAAAATTTTTTATGTCAGAAAATCAAAAAAGAGAATAAAATTTTTTAGACCTCTACACGTTGAGGGTTGCATTTTTAGAAATATATGTTATCTTTATGTTTATAACGTGGGGCTGTAGCTCAGCACGGTTAGAGCGCCTGCCTGTCACGCAGGAGGCCGCGGGTTCAAGTCCCGTCAGCCCCGCCATTTTCTTCTATATCTTTTTAACTACTAATAAAAAACTTTAAAGAATTGACAATTGTTTAGTTCCTTGAGTTGACTTTATCTAACTTTATCTAAAGTTGGCTTATTCTTTGTAAATACTTGTCCATATCAAACTTTCTCCTAAGTCTGTATCTGATTTTTCCAAAAATTTTTCTTTCTGGCCAAGGATGGTCGCAAGTTCCAAAACACCAAGATATTCCCAAATATCCATTTGGGTCCTTTCCATCTAAGGAGTACTTAAATAACAGGCTATGTTAAAGGCTTCTTTAGGGTGAGCTGCCCACTCGATCAACTTTTTACACCAATACATTCTCATGTAGTTATGCATTTTCCCAGTCTTCAGAAGTTCCTTTTGTGCAGCATTCCAATAACTATCATGGGTGTTGGCTTCTTCTAAATCCTTTAGGCTATATAAATATTCTCGCCTGTCGTTTAAGTGTTCTTCTAAAGTCTGTCTGGCCCAATTGGGGATTCCTTCAAACTCGTTGTACAAGGGGTTGTAATAGCAAAAGTTGCGTGCAAGTTCTCTCCACACTATCAGTTCGTTAAAAAAAAGCCTCTACATTTTCATCCCTTTTGTCATAAAACTTAAGAACTTCTAAAACAACCCTAACTGGAGATATTTGTCCAAAATGCAAGTATGGGCTTAAGTCTGATTGATAGTTATAACCAGGGTTTGATCGAAGGGCCTTATACCTGTGAAGCCTTTCTCTTATAAAAGTTTCTAATCTATTAAAAGCTTCCTCCTCTCCCCCACGAAAATGTTTGCTTACTTCTTCTACGCTTTTATCTATATTTAATCTCTTGATTAGTTCTTCGACCTCTTTTGGATGTTCTTCGTTAAAACCAAAGTGTCTCATCTGTCTCAGGAAAAAAAGGGCTTTTATGGCTTGAGTAAGGCCAGGGAAATCATCACTCACCATTACCATAACCCTCTTTTAACTCCCCTCTTTATCAAATCATTAAGTATCTGGAGCCAGTCCTCCTTCGTCTCTGAACCAAAATAAATGTAATAAGAAAGTAAATTTTTTCTTCCCTCCATATCTATTCCGATGATATTATAAATAACTGCTTTTCTGATTCTGTTGGCTTCGGTATCTTTTATCTGAGTATGATAAGCGTCTATAAACATAGCAAACAAATTTTCTGGCAATTCTTTGGTTTTTAATTCTTTGGCTTGGTTATACAATTCTTCTTTAATTTCTTCTATTTGTTCTGGGGAGTAGGGGAGTTTCATAGATTGCAAGAGGGCTTTGATTTTATTGGGGGAGTAGCTTTGGAGAACGAGGTTAAGGATAAAGTCCTGGAAGGATTCATCAGCTTTTTGCCATTCAGGAGGAAGAATAGCAGGTCTGAATTCAGAT